>NZ_MDWE01000015.1 GCF_001715195.1 Rhodohalobacter halophilus | reverse complement strand
TTGATCAGAAAGCAGAACCTCATCAACGGTTACGGATACAGTAACGGATTCAGCCACAGTATTCGATACCATAAACGCATACTCTCCGGGGTTACCGGTCACATCAGGCGACACAAACTGCGCGCTTCCGCTCACCTCAATTTGAAGATCTTCCGGATTAAATCGGTCGATCGGATTACCCAGTGAATCCGACAGCTGAACGACCACCATCGATCGGTCTTCTCCGTCAGCCAGGTGTGGGGAGGTTGCAGTTACGGTGGAGGAATCTGCGTCAACTGTGGCAAGAGGAGGCTCTGTTGTTCCTTCGCCATACTTTAGAACGGTTCCACCTCTGCCTGACGCCCAACCAAACAGGTCATTCACAAACTGAACATCGTAAAGCTGCGTACGGTCGCTTGAGCCGGGATATTCAACAGTCCAATTTGTACCGCTGTCACTTGTCGTCAGAATAGTGCTGTTGTTTCCAACAACCCACCCTGTTTGATCGTCGGCAAAACTGACACTCGTTAGGTCCGCTTGGACCATTGAATATTGCTGCTCCCAGGAATTTCCTCCGTCATTTGTTGTTACAATTAATCCTCTTGAACCCACAACAAACGCCCGGTTCTCATCCACAATGTCAACCCCCGAAAATCTTGCCCCGTTAAACTCTGATGACCAGGATATTCCACCATCCTCAGTAATAAACAGTCCCGCTCCCATTTCGGTTTGATTGTAAACGGCAATCATACCGTAGTTCTGATCGTAAAAATCGATATCCTGAATTGAAATATTCTCCTGTACCGCCACTTCTGACCAGCTCTCTCCCCCATCGGTTGATTTATACAGACTGCTTCCACCGACAAACCCGATGTTCTCGTCCACAAAATAGATCTTATTCAGGTTTATTGATCCTTCAGCAGCGGTATTAACCGTAATCTCTTTCCAGTTTTCACCACCATCAACGGTTCGAAGTACGGTTCCAAATGGAGAGACGGCCCATCCATGGGTTTCATCAATGAAGTGAATATCACTCAAAAAGTTATCGTTTGAGAAATATTGATTGCTCCAGTTTTCACCCGAATCATCCGTGCGGAGAATGACGGTTTGATTGTCAGCAACTCCATCCCCAAAAAATGATGAGATCAGCCATCCGGTACTCTCATTTATAAAATGCACTGCCGGAACATCTGCATACTGGTTCCATTGCCCCATCCCGAAATCGACATCCACCAAATTCCAGTTGCTCTCTGCCGATTTAAACTCCACGTTCGGCTGTTGTGCAAGTTCTACTCCATTAATCGTAACAGATACCGGAACCGTTTCAGCAACATGATTGGCTATATAAAGGCGGTATCGTCCATCCGTAAACTGAGGCTCAACTTCCCCCACAAGTCCAGCATTTCCGGCTGAAATTTCAAAGTCGTCCGTTGTCAATCCAGTAATTGGATCAGAGCTTGAACTGTAGACTTCAACTTCAACCTGAGCCTGATCCTGTCCATCAGCCCAATGTGGTGAAGTAACATTTACGGTAGAAATTTCTGCATCGGGAATAAAATCTGCCTCAGTAACTTCCCTGAATGCAATCATACCCCGATTATTGACCCCCAGGTAAGCTCTTTCATTTATTACAACAGGGGAAGTTAAACTGCTAAACCCGTCGACTCTAAATCGTTCCGTACCACTTGATTTATCAAGTCCCAAAAATCTTCTGTTTCCGCTTATCGTTCCGCTTGTACTCACATAAACCAAATCGCCGGCTATAACCGGAGAACTGTTTGGAAGAGATATTGAACCAAAGTCTGCTGTAAATTGAGTTGACCAATATTCTGTACCGGTATCATAAGCGAGTGCAAAAAGTTCTGCATCACCGCCTGAACCAACATAGAGCGTATCATTGTAAACGGCTGCGGATGTTGCCCTGTCTGTAACTTTTTTACTCCATTGTACTTCACCGGTAGATTTATCAAATGCATAAAAGTCCATCTCTCCAAATCCGCCCGTACTTGCATAGACAAATTCATTGTAAACAACCGGTGTTGAAGAGAATGAATTGGCTCCTTCGAATGACCAAATCAATCTCTCTTCGTTCGACATATCATCGCCGGTAATATCAAGTGCATAGAGTGAGTTGTCATTGCTTCCGATGTATAGAACTCCTTCCGAAATAGCCGGTGATGAGAATATACTTGAACCTGTTGGAAAGCTCCAGAGATCGTTACCCGTTTCGGCATCTACAGCATATACCTGCCCATTTGTTGTACTAAATACGCCAAAGTAGACTATTCCATTTGCCACGGTAGGATTTGAACGAATCTCCCCCTCTGTAGTAAACCTCCAAATCTCTTCTCCGGTATCTTTGTCAAGCCCAAAAAGGATCCCATCCGAATTGCCTGCAATCAATATATCCCCAAAAAGTGCAGGGGATGTTCTTACACTGTTGTCTGTTTGAAACTCCCATTTTAACTCCCCAGTCTCTTCATTAACAGCATATATACTATTACTGTTACTACCAAAGTACACAACGCTTTCTGCTACCACCGGTGATGATGCCATCCATGCATCCACCCCATATTCCCACAATGTTCGTAATTCAACGGTTTCAGGGCCGGACAGAAAATCAGCGGCAGAAGTATTATCGGAGTTAAATTGATACTGTGTCCAACCGGGTTCAACAGATACGGTTTGCTCAGGCAATCCCTCAACCGATACCGAATATTGCCCCGGCTCATTAATCTGGTAGAAAAACTGAATGACATCACTGCCGGGAAATTCAACATACCCCTCTGCTTGTTGCACTTCTACACCATTTACACTCAGAGTTGCATAATAGCTGCCCGGAATCTCACCAATATTGTCCGCAACCGCCTGTATATTTACAATCCCGCCCGTGAAGATGGCCCCTGATGAGATGGATTGATCCCTGAACTCAACGGTAGCCTCTCCTGGTTCCGGTCCACCAGGCTCATCACCACTATTGGGATCCTCCGTCAGCCATGGATCGAACCGTACATTTTCTGAAACTGAGTCGCCCGAACCATTCGCAATCACCTCTGTTTGTGGATCTGTTGCTCCGCCGGATGGCCCGGATGCATCTCCCCACCAATTTCCAGGAGCCATCAAATTCCCAGACCCGTTATTCACAACACCGCTTCCGTTGCCGGTAATGATGTTCTCAAACAAGCTGCTGTCATTTACGCCGCCTGTAATCAAGAACCCTTCGTTTGTATTATTGCGAACAGCATTAGAATCAGCTACAAAGTAACTGTTCAGTTCGGCTCCTATACTATTTTCTTCAATTCTGTTACCGACCAACTCTGCATTTTCAGTCTGTAATTTTATTCCCGTACCGATATTTCTGACAATCACATTATTGGTCAGGGTAATATCATCAGAGGAACTAAAACCGGATACAGTTTCAATTCCATTCATCTGAAACTCACTGATTTGATTCTCAATAATGGAAATAGAATTTGCCCTGCTCAAGTAGATTCCGTTCGAATCCCCTCCGGTCAGTGTATTGGAAAGTATTTCAGTTGAGTCACTGCGGCTGATACGGATAGCATCGTTACCGGCTTCATAAATCTGATTGTCTGTAATAATGCTGTTATGACTGTTTTGATCAATGTCGATTCCATAGCCATTTCTTAGCGCATTAATTGTGTTCTCTCTGAATACCAACCGTGGTGATAGCTTTGCAAAAGCACCGCGAAAAATGTTCACTCCTTCCGTGCGGTTAATCGTATTATTCACAATGGCAACATCTTCACTCCTGCTAATTTCAAATCCTTTCCGAGCATTCGAAAACGTACTATTTTGAACCGTCACATCTACAGAGTTCATAATTTCAATAAGCCCGGTATTCTGATCCTGGATATCACCGACTCCCTCTACCGTAATATCATCTATCAATACATTTTGGCTGTGTAAAACATGAACACCAACAAAAATATTACTCATTGAGTAATTTTCAATTGTAGCATCCGAAACATCAAACAGAATAATTTGCCCCGCATTTGGATCGATTATGGGATTCATCTCCCCTTTGATGTAGACAAGCGGTTGCCCCGCCACCGTATTTCTTTCAATAATATGATCGTACTCGCTGTATTCATTTGCCGATGAGTACAAAAATATACCGGTCTCCATTGTGTTGTCTCGAAGAATCACCTCTTTCGTACTGTTGAACCGGACATCCACTTTATTCCCGCTGAAGGTGTTCTCCCGTATTGTAATATCGTCACTTACATTCCCCACATAGATTCCAGCATACTCGTTGTCTGATATGATATTATCATAATATTCAGTTCTGAATGTGGTACTAACTCCCGAGTTATTCCTTCTGATTTCGTTTCCGTAGACCTCAGAATCTCCGCCATTATCTATTCCATAGGAAGTATTATCCGTAACAATATTATTGGAGATGGTAGAAAATCTTGACCCAATGATACCCGTACCTCGATTGTTTATCACTCTGTTGTTGTCGATTGTCACACGGCTAACATCCCTCCAACTAATCCCATCACTGTTATTTCCGGAAATGGTATTCCCTCTGATAACTGCAAACTCACTTGCACCGCCTCTTGAATCAAAAATTCCGTATCCCTCGTTGTTGGTGATGTCATTGTCGAGAATTTCCACACTCTCCGAACTGACGATGTTGATGCCATTCCCGTTTCTTGTCCCGGTATTTGTTGTACCGTCAATTTGATTTAAAATAACCTGTGCATTATCAGAAGAGCGTACAATGACTCCTTCTAAATTTGAGATTGAACTGTTTTCACGAATAACCGATATCGGGCTGTTATCAATAAATATTGCACGTGCATCTACCCCATCAATGGTATTATTGGATATGATAGCCCCTTCAGACTCCCATACAGATATTGCTCCACTCGACAGAGTAGACAAGGGGCTGTTTTTTAAATTCCTGACATCATTATTATCAATCACCGCTCCCGGAGAGTGAGAAACCTGAACAGGAACAGATACATCGAAAAAAGAGAACCCGGACACATTCACATTTGTAGAGTTGTTGATGATAACCTGCCCTGCATCTTCCGGAATTTGCGGATTATCTTCATCCGTAGTGTAGAAGAGCACTTTCCCGTCTGCAAAAATATTACCCTCTATATTATGTGTAAACCTTGAGACTGCCGTACTCACATTTGTCGTATTAAAACCTACACCGCCAGACAACAAATTGTCGAGGATGGCGATGTTTGTAGCATTGTTGAGTTCAATATCAAGACTCTCCCCTCTAAACTCGTTGTTGATGATACGATGGCCATCCCCTCTGATGTATAAAGCTTCGGCCGAGTAGCCGTCCAGGATAAGATTATCAAAAACAATATTATTATTCCCTGAAAGCACGTTAAAGACATACGAACCGCCGGTAACTACAGCAGGATTATCAGGGGCTTGTGATGTTATTGTAACATCCCCCCTTCGAATGAAAAACCCTGCAGTATGCTCTCCGGGTTCCAGACAGATCGATTCACCGTCAACTGCACCGGCAATTACATCTGAAAGGTTATCACTTACTGAAGCTACAACATCACAGGATATTTGCGCCGTAGCAAATTTGGGAAGAGACAGGACAAGAAGTAAAAGCCAGCTTAAGTGCAGCAGGTTTTTAAAAATATTCATTCTGTAGTGATTTAATTTTCACGCATTTACAGCATGAGAAGACAGTCTTTATTTGTAATAGCGTAAAAGGGTTCGCTAAACTGTCATCAAATCACCAAATTTTTATGAACTCACAGCAAAGATGTGACTACTCAATACTTGTCTCTTGTTTTCCGGAATAACTGATCCCTTCATATCTTCTAAAACCTACACGTCAGATAATGTGTAACTCCTGATTTTTGGAAACGAAAAAACTGAATTAGGCGGGCAGAGTTCGGTAAGATCGCTTCAATTTACTCATCCTCTAACCCTTTTAGTTCTTTGTAGAGCCAGCCGCGAGCTTTTAGCCAATCTCTGTGAACTGTACTCTCAGATATTTCAAGAACATCCGCAATGTCTTTGATTTTCATCTCGCCAAAGAATTTCATCTCAACAATTTGGCTTAGTCGGGGATTGAGTTTTTCCAGGCGTTTCATTGCATCGTCAATGTCGATCAGCTCCTGCAAATCTTGTTTTTCCGACTGCACCAGTCCGTCTACATAGGTGTGTTTATCAAAATCCCGTCCTCTCTTTACGGCATTCTTTCTGCGGGCATAGTCGATCAAAATCTGACGCATACATTTGGAACAAATGGCCATAAAATGACTTCGGTTCTGGTAATCTACCTCAGCCTGATTGATCATTTTCAGATAGGTTTCATGCACCAATTCCGTTTTGGTATAGGTATGCTCTCCTCCTTCCCGGTTCATTTTTGCACTGGCAATTTTGCGCAACTGCTGGTACACCAATGGATAGATCTGATCGTATACGTCTTCCTCTTCCCCTACTCTTTTCAAGAGTTGAGTAACGTCTTCCTTTTCCGACATGTAGATGACACCTAATGAATTTATCTTAAATTCTTTTGCTCATTAGATAACAATTTTTCACTCTATAGACAATACTGTTTTTGTTTGAAACTGAAAAAGCTGTACCACTTTTCAATCACTTAAGAGTGCCCTTGCTTTCTCAAACTGATCTGTTCGGTGGAACACCTCAATCAAAAACTCTTTAAATGTCTCATTACTTCGCTCTCCTCTATATTGAATCTCCCAGCGATTGATAAGTTCTTGTAAACTACCCTCTTTGTTATAGAGATCAACAAGCTCTCTGTAAGCAATTGCTTTTTCCGGTCTGATGCTTCGTGCCCGTTCAAACGATAGAGATGCTGAACGAAAATCTCCCTTCATTCGCTGAATTTTTCCAAACAAAATATGAGCTTCATAGTACTGAGTAAATATAGAAATAGCCCTGGATATGTGTTTTTCAGCTAAACTCAAACTTCCGGATTCATAAAACATTTCTGCCAGAAAAAAGTGAAGTGTTGCAGAATTCTCATATGCTTCTACCATTTCAAGTAAATTCTGCTCTACACTTTCCTGAGGATAGTGTTGATTTAAAAACTGAAAACTGCGTTGAACAGTGTCTTCATAATGTTCATACTCCTCCTCTCGCTCATCAATATCAGCATAAATACCCTCGTTATTCAGCTGTTCCATTGTCCCCTGCCGAATTTCTGCTATCTCCAAAATACCTCTCTCCAATGCTCTCAGAGCATATTCATGAGCCTGTTCCAAATTCTCATCCAATTCAAGATCTGCCATCAACAACCAGGCTAATGATTCATCAATTCCACTGTCAATGACTTCGGAAAGCAACTCTTTAGCATTCTTCTTTTCACCCAATTGATAATACGCATGGCCTATTCGGGTTCCTGCTATCCTCAGCATCTGTTCAGATTCAATCTCTTCAAATGCAATTATGCTCTCATCCCACTTATTCTGCATTTGAAGAATATCACCCAATAATTCAAGCAGTTTCTCATTCCCCGGATAATCCGACCGTATGTTCTGTAATTGATTCTCTGCTGATGAGATATTTCCTTCGGCCAGATAGGATTCCGTAATCGCAATATGGACAGAAAGTTGATCGTCAGTTACATTCAACAGCTCGTTTAAAACCTCTCTTTCATCACTGTACTCCTCCAGAATTTTATAGGTGGAAGCCAGTTCATCCAATGCTTCACGATCACCCGGAAAATTTTCAAGAAGCCATTTAAGTGCCCCCGCCTTTTCCTGAATGTACATTCTCTGCTCCTGCACATTTACAAGTTTCCAATACACATCCCGATCTTGAGAAAACTGCTCAATCAATTCAGCTATAACCAGTTCCGCCTCACTGCCTCTTTGATTAGCAATCAAAATATCCGCGTAGGTAAATGCAGTCTCTTTATTGTTCGGATTTTGATTATACAGCTGACGGTACTCTTGTAACAAACCGTCCAGGTTTTCCAACCGATAATAAATATTTGCTTTCATTCGGATCAAGTCCGGATCATCTGCAACTCTCTCTTCAGCCTCTTCAACAAGTGCCAGTGCTCTCTCCCACTCCTCTTGCTCCATATAGATGTAAATTCTGTTCTTTAGAGCATCGGTGTGATCGGGTCGTAAGCGTAGAACCGTATCAAGTGATTCAACCGCACGCTGGAAATCTCTATTTTGATAGGCAAGTGAACTTTTATACAGTTCTGTATCAATCCAGCGGTCTCTAATCTTCAATTCGGTAATGTTCAATGCATCAGAAAATTTATAATCTTCATAATACCTGAATAATTGCCGGAAATATTCCGATGCACTTTCAGGCTGATTCTGCATCAATAAAGCCTCCCCTGCAACCCATAAAAATCCGCCTTCACTGTCAAAACGCTCATAGGCTTCCAGTGCGGTTGTTTCAGCTAAAATGGGAAACTCCTCCTCCAGGTATGAGATTGCCAGCAGAAGATAACTCTCCATGTGAGCCGGATTGTTTCTTTTGGCAGCTTCAAAATAGTTGATCGCCAAATCATATTGCCCATTTTGATAACTCGAAATGCCTCTTTCAAAATCTGACGTTTGCGCATTCACCGCGAGCGGTATCAAAACTGCAAGTGATAATACAATCAATTTTTTCATAAAACTGCCAAGTCGATTAAATCACAAATAAAGAGATTGAAACTATACAGATCTTACGGCACAATCAATCGGACAGGCTCGCTTGGACGGCTCTCATTTCCGGTATTATCGAGTGCAGTTACCCTGAACCAGATCATTTCTGAACCAACATTTGTGGTTAGTGTTGTTTCGGATAACAACTCTTCATGAACGGGTTCAAAGTTTCCGGTTGATCGATTAGCAGCGTATACCCTGTACCCGGCAAGATGTTCGGATGCCACCGGTTCCCACCGAATCCGAGCCCCTTCGGATGTTTGAACAGCCCGAACATTTCTGACTCTTCTCGGTGGGTTAGATCGTTTAATCAAAACTGATGATGTTTCAACCCTTTCGCTCTCATTTCCTGTGGTATCGACAGCGCTGATCGCATATACATACGTATCGCCAATATTCACTTCCTCGTCCCTGAACATTCTTGCATCCGCGCCGAGCTCTGTTGAAAGCACGAACTCACCTTCACCCGACTTTCTGTACAGATTATAGCTTCCTACATCCCTTGAGAGGCTCCCGCTCCAATTGATATTAACCCGAATTCCGTCCCGGTTTTGTGCACGTACCACATTGGGCGGTTCAGGTGGAGTAATATTTGGAATCCGGATATCCACAAAGGTTGTATCGCTAAAATTCCGGGAACTGTCGGCGGCAACAACCCCATATCTGTAAAGTGCTCCCTCTTCAAACTGTGCCGCCTCTCCTCCTCGATCTGTAAAATTGTTATCACGCAAATCTCTATCTGTAAGCTGGCTGAAGTTTGCGGATGGTGATCGACCTTCCATCACTCTGCGAAGGACGATGTAGTTTCTAAAGTCGTCCGGCATTTCCGGCATGTTCCAATTCAGCACTACCATATTTTGATCGGTATTTAAACGTGCAGATACATTTACCGGCGTGGGTGGCGGGGTATTATCCGGTACGATCCTTGGTACGGCAATGCTTCTCTCACTTTCATTACCTGATTCATCAACGGCCGTAACCCGATAGAGATACCTTCTGCCCTGAACGATCTCTCCGTCAAAAAAATACGGCTGCTGCACAGGAATAAGTTCACTGTTCAGTTGCTGAAACTCTCCGTCCGATTCTGTTCCCCTGTATACATTATACCCAGCGGCATCCAGCTCACGGCTCACTCGCCATTGAACTTGCACGGAGTCCTGCCTTAACGATGTGCTAAGGTTTTGAACAACAGAGGGTGCCACATTATCCTCAACTACTAATGTAACCGGTTCACTCAATGGTCCTTGCTCTGCCGTAATATTTACACTGCCAACCCGAATAACCATTTCATCACCAACGTTCTGTGTGCTGAAAGAATATCGCAGGGTGTCGCGGCTCAAGTCGCGAAGCACAATACCAGTATTTACCCGGTTAACTCTATCCGATTCGGTTTTGCCAGCGTATACATCAAACCGGAAAACATTGTCATTATCATCAACCGGAGAATAGGTCCATTTAACCGTAACGCGGTTCCCCTCATTATAAACATCCGTAATTTCAGTTACACCGTACTCCGGATTTTCGACCTGAATGGAGTTTTCCAGAAATTCCCCCGTCGACTCCTCTCTTTGGTTTAGGATCTCTACTCTATACTCTGCCCTTACACCTTCCGGAACGTCTTCATCTACGTACAGTTTATTAACGGCTTGTGCCAATTGAGGGTAAGCCAGACTTAGTATTTTCGCTTCCCGGCTGTTACGCTGAGCCATTGCCAACAAAGCTGCGGCAGATGAAACATCAGCGCTTCTTCGAATCCGGTCGTATTGATTGCCAAGCACACCCCTGAGCTGTTCCCCTGTGGCAATGGATTGAACCGGAAAGGCGTTAATTTGTGTAAAGTCAGATTCACCCGGCAATTTCCGATAAAAATTATATGCGAACTGTCCCCTGGGCGAATCGAGCACATACAGATAGACATCTCCGTCATAAACAGCCAGCTGAACCGACTCATCCGCCTGAGCTGCCAACAGACCTGGATAAAACATCAAAAACAGAAATAAACTAAAAACACCTTTCATTAAAAATCTCATAAATAATTTCTGATTTAATTAATTCAGCGCTACCTCAATTAGCGAGTATTAAATTGTATTGGTTAACAGGTACAAACTGAACCTGTACCTGTATTGGTACAGATGGCACTTTGTCATCTGTTTGCACCATGCCATTCCCATTTTCAACCTGAATGTACACTTTATATTCAGAAGCTGAGTTTCCATTCAAATTAAACGTTGCAGAACCTGTCACTACCCCAAACGAAGGAGACATAAAGTTTCGCAAAGTAGTCCAGTTTCTCACTGTCTGAGATCCTTTTTTGATTTTGTACTTCACAGACTTAATTCCACTTTGCGGATCTTCAGCTCCATTAAGATTTATCTTAATCTGTCCATCATCATCCAATACTGCAAAATTTGAAATTTCTGGTTTGGATGAGTCATAAACTACAGCTCCTTCCTGTACGGTTTCTGACGGTACTCCCTGTCCATTCACAGCTCTTACTGCAACATTTAATGGCACACCTTCCGGCAGATTACTCATGCTCAACGGTATAAATGAAGTATCGGAGCCGGATGAACCACCCAACCCGGAAAACATATCACTTCCTGAACTGCCGCGCCTGTTACCGGTCCCGGTTGATTGACCGGACGATGGGTCAAACGTTCCACCGGCACCGTAAATCTGCTGTCCGTTAGAAGCATGGAAGAATCCATACTCATAATAATCTACTCCACTCTCCGGATCAGAAGCTCCTTTCGTCAGGTTAATACCGACAATACCATTTTCAATTCTAACATTGAAATCGAGCGTTGTTGGAGAAGTTGGGTCCACAATCATTTCAGGACCAAGCACTAACGGTTCACTTAGATTGCCTGCAAAGTCTTCAGCCATAACATAAAAATAGTACTCCTCATCAAACTCCAGCTGGTCTGATACAATCTCTAAAGATGTTGTATTTCCTTCCGTAAAGAATTCCAACCCTGAAAATTCAGCCGTTTCATGGTTGTTGTCTGTTGAAACAAGAACCTTGTAACGGTAGATATCGGAACCGGATGATACACTCGATGCAGACCATTGCAGCTCAATAACAGCATCTTCTTTTGGTGTTGATCTTGCAACGGTAGAACTCAGCGTTTCTACGGCAGGATGGTTAAAAGAGTTTGTAACTGAACTTGGTTGAGTAGGTACCGTAGTATCCAGCATAATTGGCCCGATAGATTCAGGTTCACTTTTAACCCCCTCACCATTGATTGCCCGCACGGTTACATAATACTCTTCTCCCTCCACCAGGTTGATATTGTAAAACTCATAAGCCTGGTGATTGGATGCACTACCATTCACAGGAGTTCCCACTTGCTCGGTCCAGCCAGTAATGGTTGAATCATTCGGACTGGTTCCTACCATAAATTCAAACCCTGCAATGTCATACAAGTCGTCATAAGAAGATGCAGAAAACTCTATTCTGTCACTTCTGTTTGTCCAATATCTTGAGGCATCTACCGAAATGAGATATGTACCGGAGCCTGTATAACTGGGTACTTGTGTATAGTAACTATACTCATTTTGCGGATAAGGCACTGAAAGTGAAGGTTTTTCCGGCTGATGATCTTGGTTAAGTGGAACCAATGTTGCATTGAATTTAAGATTTAAATCAATACTCTTTAGCCAGGTTCGATCTCCCGTTACAGGCATCGGAGGATTAAGATTCGGGCTTAAACTATAGGTTTTTGTTCTTGATAGTCCGGTTGGCCCTTTTGCCCGGACTCGAACCGCCAAGGATCGGCTTCTCTCATCCACATCACGTTTAAAAAGATATCGTTCAACCTGTTTGCTCGAACCAACCGACAAATAGTTTTCTGTAAAAATATCTGAATTACTATCGTCAGATATATAGTAACTATTTTCAGGATTAATACCTGATGAATGGGACACACTCCAATCGACGGTTAATTTATTTTCAAATCCATCTTGTGTTCTACTAGCAGAGAGTGATGTAATATCAGGAGATTTAGAGTATTGAAGGTTTTCATCTCTGATCTGTTGTATTTGATCAACTCCCTCACCATTGAATACATCATTCCTCCAGCTTATATACTGATTCAAAATATTATCATAGGTGGAGTGAATAGAGTGTTTGTTAGCATATAAGTCGTCAATTCTCTGTGTAAACTGGATGTAATTTTCTAGAATCGGTTCAAGTATTTCTTCGTAGGCATCATTTACAGCTTCAGCCTCTGCTGCGGCATTCTCTGCAAGCGACTCATAGCCAAGTAGAGGCACATCATACCAGAATTCTTTACCGCGTGTAACAAAGTATTCTGAAAAATCGGCTATATACCCATTTGACACATCGTCCAGCAAATCTGACTTAACTGAACTCATATCGCTCATATAGTCACTGCCATCAGCCGTATTGTTAATTATAATGGAATGTCTGATTGCGGCAATCTCTGCAAGCTGATCATAATTTGCGCCAGAATCAGAACTGCTTAAATCCTTCGCCTCAAAATCATATTCAATACCTTCCCAGCTTAACATCGCTTCTGACTGCTCAACAACGGCTGATTCCAAGTCTCCATCCACTTCAAGAAATAGATTTTTGTGAACTTCTGCCCATCGGTGTATATCCCATTGATGCGCAGCCATGTTTGTGTAGAGTTTATCTATACTTTTGGTTACTTCGTGATACTCTCCGGCCACCTTGTTAATGCCAGCCTCATCGGAGAAGAGCACACCTTCCAGAATTGAGATATTGGTTTGGATACTGGCAATTGCGTCTTCGAACTGTTGTTCCAGTGCGTCCATGTCTTCTTTATACTCTTCAAGTGCTCCCCGGTTTGCGGAATCCGTTGAAGAGTCAATGTCAAACTCCGGAGGCCGGTCTCCCTCCCAAGTTAACGACAGATTTTGTACCGGTGATGTAATGATATCTTCCAGGGCACGATCGGCTTGTTCCTGGTAGTCAATCACTTCAGCTTCAAGATTGGCCAGTTCCGAATTGATTTGATCCAACGATGCCGATAGTATATCCGTTGCATCTTCCACATTCTGTCTCAAACCGGCCAGATCATAACTATTTTTATCAGGTAAACTTTCTACGTCTTTAATCATCTGGAAAATAGCGTCATACACCGGGGGGGGCTCATTGGCTAGCCGCCCTTCAATACTGAGCATTGCTCCAAACAAAAATGTTCTTGTAAAGTTACTGCTTCCCAGGATGTTTTCTCCTGCCTCGGCTAGCGTTTCTACCGATTGACTGTGATCATTAATAACCTGATCCAGGTCGTTGGCTGCTTCAAGCGCCTCTGTCAGTGCAGAATTCATCTCCTGAGCTTCAGCTCTCGCATCCGCCAATGCACGCTCATATTCTTCGTCATAACCAAGTCCGCCACTAATACCACTACCGTCAATAGCTACATATAAATCTATCGACCCTTCACCCAAAAGAGGTACATCACCTGAAACTTTCCCATAAGCATAGATCAGGTAGCTGTTATCAATGATCAAGCCACCTTTAAACTGTGCTTCACCTTCCAAACCCAATGCGGATGCCATTGCGTTAAATTCAATATATGCACCAAACTGTTCTCCTTTAACCCACCACACAGCTAAATCAAAACTTACCGATGCATCAATGATGGAAATACTTATTTGATAGTCGAGTCCCAGGTCCAAATAAAAACCATTCACACCGGCAATAATAGTACCGTCAAAAGTGAGTGTATTCAGTACCACTACATCCAGATTTCCATCCATCGCCCAGACGATATCATCACCACTTTTAAAGACAGATATAGACATGCCAAAATTTGCATCTGCAACTGCATTTTCCATGCTCGCGGTTACCTCCCCATTCAAGCGAAAACCGGGATTCCACTGCACACTCAAGTACATACCTACGTCGATAGCGGCCTCACCGTCAAACACTTGCCCATCCACATCCAGCACCAGCCATTTTTCAGTAATCAATAATATTGCAGAACCCTCTATTGCATACGTTCCTGCTTCACCGGCAATTCCAACACCGGCATAGGCAACAATGGCAAAATCGTACCCTCCACCTTCCTCTTCCCAAGGGGGACTGTCCGATGTAATTTCGTGATCGGTTAGTGAGAGAATCTGGGCAAAATCACTGCTTTTCGCATTGTAGAAAAATCCGGCACCAAATGAGGTCATCGTCAAAGCACCCGGAAAAATTGGAACCGTTACATCGGCTTTAACAAAGATTCCAAAACTGAACTCTCCACCAATATTCCCCATTCGTCCCATGGCAGCAAGTCCAACAGGATCACCTTCAGGTGGGGTAAACTGTGCAGCACCTGCAACCATTAACTCAAATTCACTGCCAACTGAATGATATTCCAGCGAAGCAGTAATAGATGCTAAATCATTCAATTCAGCATGGAAATTCTTTACCCTGAATAGCACCTCTGAAGGAGTGCGATAAAATAAAATTTCTTCAACACTGCCATCAAAACCTCCCGGTATGGTCATTTCACCTCCAAAGGAGAGGTACTCAATGACATCATCAATTGGTTCTGACTTCACTTCCGAGTTATCGCTGCCAGGATCTCCGGTTGCCTGATCGATTGTAAGATCATGGAAGCTTCCGTCTTCATTTCGTGGCTTATAATCCAGTGAAGTTAACTCTACTTTTACCGGACCAATATCCAATGAAGTTTCTGAAAATGTACCTAAATCGAACTCCCCACCTGCATCAATTTTCATTCCGTCAAATGCAATAGACCCAGAGACACCGGACAGCCTCAATTCAGCGCCCACGCTCATCTCCAGAACAAAGCTCTCATCTGTCTCAACCTGAACTCCATCTACAGAGAAGGTGAACATCTCATTCTCAAATACAAATGACGGACTGTTTGTAATTCTCCACTCCAGACTCTCGCCATACGCGTAACGTATTCCCCAGTTTTCAGGATTTCCGGCATCGCCAAACCGAATGGTTTCGCCTCCGGCCTCTACACTTGCCATGGCATAAAAACCGAAATCCAGCTCATCCAGGTTGTTCAGTTCAAATCCTGCATCATCGAGTGAAATGGTTGCAAATCCGGGAATCTCTTTGGATACACCGCTAAAGTTAATATCGGGTTGCTGTACATCAATTTGCCCATATTGGTTCACACTAAACCCAACAACAGAGCTGGTCTCAACCGGTTCGGGAAGCTCCAGGTCTGCCAATGCCGTAAGGGTTGCTACACTCTCCACCATCCCGATCTCAAGAGTTGTTAATACAAGATTTTCTCCAAGCAGACTGACAGGGCCATCGGCAATAAGATTTATTCCGCCTTCACCCATAGAGAACGTTCCATCCGTACCAATCTTCAAATCATCTACTTCAAAACTTCGCCCAAGAAAGTCTAAAGAACCGTCCAAAGCAGCAATCAGATGGAGATCGTCCGTAACTTCAATACCGAGTGCTTCAATAGTCAATATATCCTGCTGACCAAATAACGTCAGTTTTTGTCCCGAGAAGGTTTCCGTATCTACCCCTTCCAGGCTCACTCCGTTGGTCCCTACACGAAGGCCGGTGATTCCAATTTCCGTTTCATCGCCAAGTATATCCGGTAACACAAGGCGACTGTCCACAACAAGAGCAAAATGCTCATCTATCTGCTCAAAACCCACATCTTCTAAGATCAGCTCAGACATGGCAATGGGCAATCTCTGCGGAACAAGATGAGCTGTATCTACGGTAAAATTCCAATCAGAGTCGCCATACCCTGCAGCAAGATGCACGACAGCCATTTCACCGTCATCATTCCGGAATAGCTGACTCTTCACATCCCCTGAAAACCTGAAAAACCGATCAGAACCGAAACCAAATTCCGCTCCACGCACAGCAACTTCAAAATTGTCATCTGCAAAAGCAGCAGAGGCAATAACTGTGTCTGCATCAACATCATAAGATTCACTGTAGTGTCCAAAGGCAAACGTCACATCCTCAAATCCATCTTCTGTGAGCAGTATGTCTTCAACCATCATGGCCAGTTGTGAGAGTTCTCCCGGCAGATCTACCTTAACATCAGCAAACAGTTTGTGCTCTCCACTTTGCCTCTTATACTCAAGCTGTTGAATGCCCAACGGAAGCGGCAAATCATCCTGAAGGCTCAATGGCGTACCTGTTAAATCGGCTACAATTCCTCCACTGGCAACTTCCATTGCGGCGTTGATTACAAGATCATCAAATTCTACAGACACTGTATATGGCTCACCCGCTTCTGCAGTAAATGATTGAATCACAAGATCAACAGGATCGGTAGTAAATATTTTCAATCCATCTTCAACATTCTCACTCTGAACCAGATTTTGTCCGGCCTCATCTCTAAGGACGATATATGCAATGTCTTTATTTGGAAGCCCCAGAGTATCGGGTAAAGTTACGGCGCCGGCCAGGTTATCGGGGTGAAACCCTTCACTGTCGAACCATGCCAATCGAACCGGTTCTTCATCATCCTCTTCCTGATGGAGAAAATCAGCACGTCCTTCACTGATTTGCGGATTGGGTGAGAACAGGAAACGTGTATCGACAAAATCAACGCTGATTGCATCATAAATATCGTCCCCAAAATAGAGAGCAGAAGCTGCCTGACCACTCACAAGAAGTCCGTCATGTGACATTTCCACATTACCCGGAACTGTCATTCGCACCCCGTTATTAAATTCCGGATCTGTTGCGGGATTGGATACACCCCAGGTTCTCGGGCCAAATCCAACATCGAGTGCAAAGGAGTTGGCAAACTCAACGGATCCATCCGTTAATTCAAATGTGGATAGATCGAGTGTAAGGTTATTAAAAGTCACATCAATAGACGCATCATCATCTAATTGAAGATTCCCGTCAGCGTCAACAACAAGGCCATTGGAGTTAAGAGTTGCGGAGTTTACATAAAACTCAAAAATTGAATCTTTTCTCGGGAACTGCCATGGAAACTGGGTATCGATCTGTACGCTTCCATCCAGAATTCCGCCGTTTATCAGATCGTACTTAAGAAAACCTGTCGTTTCAACAAGCTGTCCGTCCGTGCTTTCAATCTCAACTGTTACGCCACCCTCAATAGTTGCAAACTGTTCACCTTCCTCGTGGGAAAACTCAAGCAGTGTCTCTCCGAAGTTGAGTTTCAGTCCACCCAGATCAATGTCTCCACACGGTTCAAAGTCTGCAACCTGACCAGTGAAATACCCTTCGCTGGTTACATCCAGCGATACATCCGGTATGACGCAAGAATCATCAGCATCCGAGAAGAAATCCGGAAGCACAAATCCACCATCCAAATTCACAGAAAAGCCCTGCCCCTCTCCTTCAGAAAAGAGTGAGCCTCCGATTTCACTTAAATTAATTCCGGCACCCGAACCCAAAGGCAGAAACAGGGGGATTTCATCAAACTCCAGTGGCAGAATATCTCCGTTAAAAATACCATCAGTGAAGTTAGCCCCCTGAACAGTCAGGTTTAGATTGGCAAGCTCAGGAATTGAATCCTCAAAACCCGGCATTGAAAAATCAAAATCTATATCCGGTATGATGTTGAGCAGATCACCGGCTGAAAAGTTATTCACATCAATGGTATCGCGATCCATTCGCAGAGCAAGCGGCTCCAGTTTAAATGCACCAAACTCTATGGACGGAAGACTTAAACCGGGAATGCTTTCATCGTGGATATCCTGAGACGGAATCACAAAGCCGAGTCCTTTGCGTATCTCCACATTTTTTAACGGAAAGGGAATCGATTGACCGTTGATATCGAAATTCAGATTAAAATCAAGGTCGGCATAATAGTCAAAGCCGTCTATCTCGCTATATGATAGACTCAGCGTATTGATACCCGGTATTTCAATTCCAAGGGTCCCGAAATCAAATGCATAACCATCAAAATCTTCACCAAATGAGAAGTCGTTCAGGCTAACTCCATATTGATCATAGTTCACATTTACCTGCGATCGCACTACCGGATTTCCCTCAAAGTCAAGTATCTCAAAACCACCGTTTATGTCGATATCAAACTGTGAAGCTGCGATATTTTGAGGATTCCATTCAAATCCACCTGATAGGGAATCTGTGCTTAGCACTACATGACCATCCGGGCCGTCGAGCGGAATGCTTGCATCCAGATTTGGCATTGAAACTCCACCCCGAATAAATCCGTCCGATTCAGCATAAAGTGTGATGTCTTGTTCACCCAGTACCTGATCAAACAGGTGCAGAGAACCGGATAAGAAAAGTGCATGGAACTCATCTCCGGCCTCATTTTCTCCGTTGGAGTATTGGATCTCTTTTAGCGTAAACGGCAGGTTTGGCCTGTTGCCAAGATTGCTTCCGTCTTGAACGGTTGTATATACAGAACCACTCACATACCGTCCATTTGATGGATTAATCACAAGATCATTGAGCTGAACAGCAACAGCAGGAGGGACTGCTTCGTCCTCTCTCTGAAGAATCGGAAGAGTCAGCATTAGCTCCTGATCCTCGAGAGTTTCTATTAAAAACGTGCCATTTTCCTGTCGTTCAGTGGAGATAATCAGATCTCCGGTCTCCTCATTACGAATTCGGAGATAAGCTACATCATGGTTTGGCAGGGGAATTCTATCCGGTAAAAACTCGCTTGAGAAAAATGAAAGATCTGGATAAAAACCTGCGTCGTTAGCGTAGGCCACACGCTGACCATCCCAATTGAAATCTACATTCCCGGATCGGATTCCGAATGGGTTCAATCCAAAGGCAAAGTCATCGCTATACTCCACAACCAGGTCCCCGATATCCAATCCGTCTACATTAAATGCGGCAGATGCAGCTCCTGTTGAGTGGACACCGAGTGAATCGATTTGTACCGTGCCGGCAAGCCCCATCAATACACCCGGACTCAACACCGATGTGCTGTCGTCCGTAGAGGCCTCAAACTGCAGGCTGTTACTCTCAAGATCCACACCGGCAGCCAGATTAAAAGCTTCATCAAAAATGATGCGGCCTCCTAAAATTTCGTACGTATCCCAATTGATGAGTAGCTGGTCGAATGTTGTTCCAACTTCAGAATCACCCAACTCAAGTGACTGACGGCCATCAATCATCAGCCCTTCATTTGAAATAGAAGCCTCATCGATAGTAAAAACAAGTACCGGCTCTTCCCGCGGGATCCCCCATTCAAACGGACCATCAATTTCAAAGTTGATGTCGCTGAACTGTCCGGTTCGCAGGTCCAATGTAAATGAACCTACCGCGCTCTGTTCGTTTCCAAGATCAAGAGTTGCTCCACCGCT
This sequence comes from Rhodohalobacter halophilus, assembly GCF_001715195.1. Lineage (GTDB taxonomy): Bacteria > Bacteroidota > Rhodothermia > Balneolales > Balneolaceae > Rhodohalobacter > Rhodohalobacter halophilus. The sequence goes on along the minus strand of NZ_MDWE01000015.1, from coordinate 7,748 downwards.
CATCGATATCTGCTGGCCATCCGATTCATGATAGCTGAAGTTCAATGCTGCCTGATTGATATCAGCCGTATACGGACCAATTTGCAACGGGCAATCAGGATCCTGAATAGACACCTCACCACTCATCCCCTTATCAAGGCTCACCGTCAGATCATTCAATTCAAATGATGACTGATCCCCACAGGTAAACGGTTCATCTACATTAAAATCTGCATCAAAGTTAAGATCCCCTCTTGCACTGAAACCATCTGATGAGCGTTTTAAAACGGCATTCCCTCCAATATTATGAATATCAAGGGAAAATCCGGGTCCAATCTCCCAGCTGCATGAGGCAACATCATCCGCATTAATTGTACCCATCACCGCAAGCTCCCCATCGCCATCAGACGAAACCGATGCGTTTTGAATTCCAAGCGTAGTTGATGAAAAGCATCCCGGCAAATTGGCGATCATTGGTAACTCCATGCCCGCATCAAAACTGAAGCTCCACGGCCCTACCCCTTCGCCATTCCAGTCAAACCAGGGAAAAGTGAATGCACCCAGGTCAAACCTCTCAAGCTGAAGTTCAAAATCACCCAGTTCGAACGAGTTATTTACAGGGATGTCATTCCCTTCAAATAGTGCATCGGGAAATGTAATTCCGGTGTTGGTAATTCGAATATCTTCCATCTCCGGAAGTGCCAGAGCCGGATTATTTGGAAACGAGAGTTGTGAATCAAAGCGAACATCAAATTCCAAATCACTGCCGTCTTCACCGATAATCAGCTCCTCAAGAGCGATATTATTTACGGATGCCTTTAGAAAACCGAGATCTAACTCGGGCCGTGGAAGCGTACAGGTTGGCGTAAACTGACCTGCATTCAATCCGTCCTCAGACGAGTACTGGATAAATGTAGAGCCTCCACAATAGTTATCGCCTGTCATTTGCAAATCAATATTGGACCGCATGGCAAGATTAAAATCGAACTCTTCTCTACCGAGAGATCCTATAATTTCGCCACTCACATCTTCGAGGTTTAGTACCAGAAGATCAGATTGATCAACCATAGGAATATCCTTGTCGATCTCACAATTAAGCCTGATTCGGAAATTCTCGTTTAATAATGCAAACTCAGGAATTTCACACAGTTCTTCACCCAAAAATCTGGCTTCTGTTTTAGCCCGTATCTGTGCCTCCGGATAGACGATCGTTAATTCTGTTAAATCCACATTTAACGGTCCTTCTCCAAAACTAATTAACGGAGAGCCGGTTGCTGTGGCCCGGCCACTCATTCCCATCCGGTTAAGCGACATATTTCCGCTTGCACGCATACCTGATCGTTCAGGAGTAGAGATACTCAAATCTGCGGTCAAACCACTCGTAAAGCTCCATGATACAGAAGGAATTTCTACGTAATCGGAAAGCGGACTTGCTAAATCCTTCATTCCTTGCGCTTTTGCTATGATATCACCACCCATTAAAATCGGAGTCTGTAGTGAGGGCGCTTTTTGGATCTCGACCCTTTCTAATACAGCCTCTAACTGAATGTCTCCAATTGTAATAAAATCGAGATTCATCCTGGCAGGCCCGCTGATGATGTACGACGTAGAGGTCTCCTCAATTTCTAATCTTGAAAAGTTATCGACAGTAGCAAAACCGGGAACCAGATTAATCTCTTCCAGCTCATCAAGTGAAGCGATCGCTTCATCACTGATCTTACGATCCCTAAACGTAAACGTATAAATTTCACTCTCACCACCTTGCTGAAGCGGTACTTGTCCGTTCACATCTTTTGCCCTTACCTGCCAGGCGTAGGTAGCGCCCTCTTCGAGCGGCAGATACTGCATGGTGTATGGAAGTGTTGTCTGACCCACTAACGTTTCAAATGCAAGCTCTCGGTTACTGTTAATCGCCTGCAGTGGTGTCTGGCCCCGAAATACTTCTACCAGTAGAAACTCATACTCAAACATCCCTCCATTCGAGCTTACCACCGGAGTCCAGGAGAAGGTAGGGGTATCAACCAGAACGTTGGCTCCATCCGGTACTGAAACCAGAATCGGCGGCGGCGGGTATCGGACCGAAAATATTGCACTCCCAGGCATGGTGTTAATACCGGTTTGCCCTGTAAAGGGGCGTGCTGTAATTTCAATGGAGTAATTTCCCTCAGGAATGGAACCGGACTGTACAATCTGATTCCGTAAATCCGACCCTATCATGTCCAGCACATCGTTTGGGGTCTCTCTGAAATCAACCTCTTCAAAAAAGGAGGTAAAAACGTAACTGCCCGGAGTAAACGCACGAGGCAGGGACTCCAGCTCTAAAATGGTTCGGTTGTTTCGCACCAGCCTGAAATCAAAGACAAAATCTACCGGTTGGCTGCTAAAACTGGAGTAGTTGAAGATGACCTGATACTGGCCATTCTTGAAATTCTGCTCAATCGCGTTGGCCTGAGGGGTGCTCAATACCGGCGGGATGCCAACGATATTTACCTGCGATGAGCTTTGAGCCATCAATGCTTGATTCCCAAGCAACATCAACCCGAAAAAAAGAAGTAATGCTCTTAAATTACCCATGCGGTTCATCTGTAGAAATCTGTTTGAATCTTTCATTTGATAAATCTTCGTCTCTTTTAAAATCTTCTCTGATACCTGAAGCTTCCCTCAAGTTCTGTAAACTCCTGACCTGCGCCCTCAACCACACTGTTGTTTCGTGTTCTCAACGTGATGTTGAATGAGTCTTTGTCGGTAAGATTGTAGGAAGAGTTTAAACTTCCGGTAATTTGCTGCAATTTGGTTGTTACGGTTCCACCGTTAAAATCATCCCTTTCGTTGGAATTCATATTTATCCCGGCATTCACACTCAGGTTCAACTTTCGATTGAACAGCGCGTAGCTCGTGCCCAGATTGAATCCCATATTATCAATTTCAACCCCGTCTGAACTGTTGGTCATGTAGTTAAATGCAGAATTTATGGTTAAACCGACCGGTAACGTGATGGCATAATTCAGCATGGATGTAATTGAGGTTGACGAGTAATCCATCCCGCCGGCATTGGAATCATCAAACTTGCTCTCGATCAACATGTACCCGCCAGACACAGAGATGTTATGAGTATACTCCTCGCCTCGAAGAGTCAGTGAAGGCTGAACCATGACGTTGTGCGAGGTTTGTGTCTGGTTACTTCCCAAAACTTCACCGTCAATTTCCTCCGCTTTAATACTGTTGATCATCAGGCCGTATGTGGTGTTCAATGAAAAAGCCTCCGTAAACACCATCTGCACACTGTTGTTGATGTTTGTGTTTTGCTGGGTTTGCACACGGTTGCCCAGAAGGTTATCCCGCCCCAGTGAAAGGTTGGAGCTGATGTTCAATCGGTTATTCATCAGGCGGAGTGCGGGATTGATTTTAATTCTCTCCTGGTCGTCCCGGACGGTACCGCGCCCCAAAGATTCGAACCCGGGCTGAATTCGTTCATAGCCCAGGCCAAGGTTAAACATATCAAGATTCAGTGAAGCGTCAGCCATTCCGGCGTAATTCACTTTACTGCTTGCCCTTGGTGTATAGATATTTGTAAAGAATGCCGGAACGGCAATGTCATCTTTTGGAAGTGCCGCACTGTTCAGATCTTGCGTAAAGATGGACGCCGTCACCTCACTCCCAATGGTAAACCGGCCGTCAAATAGGTGAATTTGAAAATCGGGCGTAATCGTTAAATTCTCTCTTGGGTCAACCTCTAAATTTGTACCCTGAATGGATGATTTATCATCCCGTGCATAAAATGTGCTCAAATGGATATAGTTACGTGATGTGTTTCCATACCCGATTTTAGCAGCACCTCCCCACTGTTCAAATGCCGGCCGCCTGAAACCGGACTCAAGACTGGGACGTACTGCCCGTTTCGATCGGCCTCCTGTCATCTCAAGGAGGAAGTTACCTGGATCTATTCGAAGATAACCGCCCCGGATGGTTGCGCCACTTAAACCATAGCTGGAAAAGCGGGTATTAATATCACCGGCTTGAAGATTAATCCACTTCCAGGTAGCATTGAAGCTAAGCGAATTCATGTTCTGTCTGAACTCTGAATCATCAGTGGAGTAGTTTAGGTTTAATCCTGAACTGAATCCAAACAGAGTAAAATTCATGTTTGCATTGGTCTGAATCATACCCGGAGCCCGACGATTTTCAATACCGTCCACCGAATATGCACTGGCGGTAACCCCGATACTTCCACCTGCACGCATGGTATTCAGGTTCGTCTCATTGAGAAAAGAACTTTCCTGGGCAAACAGATTCTGAGTCATAAACAATATCAGAATCGAATAAATAAGTAGTCCGAATTTTAGATAGCTAGCCAAATCTTGCAGATACGTTTTATTCGTTTTGTATTATATGCGCAAGGACTAGGGAAAAGCTTTCATTATTTTTAAATTTATTTGAATCAACTGCCGACTCTTCTCTTTTCATTGCATTCCTCCCCCGCTTCATCGTACTTTCAAATCTCATTTTTATGACAACAAAATTAGCAGTAACCGATCATGACCGATTCTCAGATTTTTAGCCACATTGCATCCGCTCATAACTTTTCAGCGAAACAGGTAAAAACTGTTGCCGGCTTTATAGATGATGGAGCCACAATCCCGTTTTTAGCCCGTTACCGCCAGGAAGCTACCGGCGGACTGGACGAAGAGCAGCTTCGTACTGTGCGCGATGCCATTGAATTTCACCGTACGCTGGAGGATCGAAAAAAGACCATACTGAAAGCGATTGACGAGCAGGACAAACTCACCGATGAGCTAAAAGAGAAGATCGTAGCTTGTAAGGATCTGAAAACGCTTGAGGACCTTTACCTCCCATATAAACGGAAGAAGAAAACGCGCGGCGATATGGCCAAGGAGAAAGGCCTGGAGCCACTGGCCAGACTGATCTGGGAGCAGGATATTACACAAGGCGATCCACTTAAGTACGCCAAAGAGTATGTCAGCGAGGAGTATGAACTGCCCGATGCCGAAACCGCACTCCAAACCTCCCTCGATATTGTTGCGGAATGGATTAATGAATCGGTAGAGGTTCGGGATCAACTGCGAACGATCATACGAAAGCACGGGATCATCAAGTCGGAAAAGAATCCTGTGGTTGACAAACGAACGAATTTTGAAGATTACTATGATTATCAAAACCGGGTTCAATATCTGAAACCGCATCAGATTCTGGCACTGAACCGTGGTGAAAGGGAAAATGTGCTCTTTGTGAATCTGGAGCTGAACGATAACATCACCCTCGAAAATATTGATGATGTGGTGATTACCAATGATCTCTCTATTTTTACTCCATATTTACAGGATGCCGTTGAAGACTCCTACAAACGGCTTCTGATGCCGTCGCTTGAACGAGAGCTTCGCAATGAGTTGACCGATCAGGCCGATGAACATGCCATTCAAACCTTCGCAACCAACCTGAAAAACTTGCTGCTTCAGCCGCCGCTGAAAAACCAGGTGGTAATGGGAATCGACCCCGCTTTCCGCACCGGCTGTAAAGTTGCCGTGATAGACGAGTTGGGCAAGTACCAGGAAGGAACAACCATCTACCCTACTCCCCCGCAAAATAAAGTTGAACAGGGAGCCAAAGTGGTGAATCAGCTGATCAACAAATATGGTGTAACCCTCATCGCCATTGGAAACGGAACAGCCAGCCGGGAAACTGAACAGTTTATCGCTGATGTGATTCAGAAGCGAAAGGAGGAGAACAAAGATGAAAACCTGAACTATCTGATTATCAGTGAGGCAGGCGCTTCTGTTTACTCGGCGTCTACCGTAGCGCGTGAGGAGTTTCCCGATCTGGATGCACCTCAGCGCGGAAATATCTCCATCGCCCGTCGTGCACAGGATCCGCTGGCTGAGCTGGTAAAAATTGATCCAAAATCGATTGGGGTTGGCTTATATCAGCACGATGTTAATCAGACTGAATTAGCCAAGAAACTGGATGACGTTGTTGAGAGCTGTGTGAATGAAGTTGGCGTGAATCTGAATACCGCAAGTGCACCACTCCTGACACACATTTCCGGACTGAGCCGTGCCGTTGCCAAGCGAATTGTGGATTTCAGAGAAAAAGAAGGGAAATTCAAAAACCGCGAACAGATTAAAAAGATCTCGGGCGTGGGTGATTTTCGCTTCCAGCAGGCAGCCGGATTTATGAGAATTCCGGACGGCGAGCATCCGTTAGACAACACCGCCATCCACCCGGAAAGTTATGAAGCCACCGAAAAACTGTGCAATCTGTTTGGTATCAATATCGAAAAGCTTTCTGAAGAACAGAAGAAAATCGAGACTACTTTGTCAAACATCAATAAAGAGGAAGTGGCTGAACAGATTGGAGTTGGCATTCCCACACTCGAGCTGATCATCGAAAACCTTCAGAAGCCTGGACGCGATCCAAGGGAATCCTTGCCCAAGCCGCTGCTTCGTCAGGATGTAATGAAGATGGAGGATCTCTCCACCGGAATGAAGCTGGAAGGCACCGTCAGAAACGTAGTCGATTTTGGAGCGTTTGTTGATATCGGGGTAAAACAGGACGGACTGCTTCACATCTCAAATATGAGCAAGGGACGCGAACGCGTTGAAGATCCCCACGATGTGGTCTCCGTGGGCGACATCATCAATGTGGAGATTACCAATATCGATATTGAGCGCGGTAGAATCGGTCTGGCACTGGCTTAAGAATTTCCCCTCCTGAGAGGGGAAATTTAATCTACCCTTCTCCGGCCAGCTCTTTCAGTTTTGCGATCTCTTCCGCCCAGCGTTCAGTATTGGGAGTTTCCAGTATCATTGGAATGCTGTTAAACCGGTCATCCTTCATAATCAACTCAAACGGTGTCCAGCCGATGTAACCGTCGCCAAGGCTGTCATGACGGTCAACCCGGGTTCCCAACTCCTTTTTGGAATCATTCAGGTGCATTCCGAGCAGCTTCTCAAAGCCAATATATTTCTCAAACTGTTCAAAGGTGTCGTAAAAACCCTCCTCAGTAGAGATATCGTACCCTCCCGCAAAAGCGTGAGCTGTATCAATACAAACTCCAACGCGGTCCTGATTTTTAACCTGGTCCATAATCTCTGCCAGATGCTCAAATCGGAATCCCATATTGGTACCCTGCCCGGCGGTATTTTCAATAACCGCTTTGGTAAACTCTGTCTGATCCAGTGCAATATTGATCGACTCTGCAATGCGTGATAAACACTCCTTTTCAGAAATCTTTTTCAGATGACTGCCGGGGTGAAAATTCAAAAGTTTGATTCCAAGCTGCTCACACCGCTGCAGTTCAACCAGAAATGCATCACGTGACTTCTGAAGTTTTGCCTCTTCAGGATGACCAAGATTAATCAGGTAGCTGTCGTGCGGCATCACGGCATCCATGCTGTATCCGTACTTTTCACACTCAGCCTTAAACCCTTCAATATTCTCTTCAGTAAGCGGTTTTGCTTTCCACTGTCGCTGATTTTTCGTAAACAGTGCAAACCCGGTTGCCCCGATTTCGTGCGCTCGTCCCGGCACATTTTCAACTCCACCTGCTGCGCTTACATGCGCTCCGATATACTTCATTTTTTATGATTTCTTTAGTTTTTCAATTTCCGTCTGAAGATAGTGAAGTGAGGAGTCAGAGTACAAAACTGAGATTATTGAATTCCATCTATTTTCTGCTTTGAATCATTTCTCTCGAACCTTCTCAATGAAACAGACAAAATTTCTGCGAATCTAAGCGAATTCATCCGCGAAAA
>NZ_MDWE01000014.1 GCF_001715195.1 Rhodohalobacter halophilus | reverse complement strand
TCTGCGAGAAAAAATCGGCCCATTCATGATGTTCAAATAATCGCTTCTATGCCGCCAATTCATCACATCTCAAACCTACTTTTCGTATAATGGTTTGAAATTTGATCAACTATTTGCACCTGCTTATGAAATTTAAAGTCCCGCACACTCTTGTCCTTCTCTTCTTTTTGATGATTGTTTCTCTGGTGTTGACCTGGGTCATCCCTTCTGGAGAATTTCAAACCGAAATGACGGAGCAAGGACGTGAAGTTGTAATGCCGGGAACGTTTACTGAAGTAGACGAAAAGGTGATACTCTCACCCCTTTCACTATTCACGGTTGTTCCGCGGGCCTTGGCCGATGCACAGGGAATCATCTTTTTTGTTTTGATCATTGGCGGAGCACTGGCTGTGGTTCGGGAGACCGGAGCCATCGACGCATTGCTTGGTAAATTAATCAAACGTTTTGGAGACCGGCCCTTCTTACTTCTCTTTTTTGCCATGTTTGCATTTGCTGCAGCTTCTGCCACACTGGGTATGGCTGAGGAGTATATACCATTTGCCGTCATTCTCATATCGGTTTGCGTAGCTCTTCGGCTGGATGCAATTACTGCGATCGGTACAATGGTGGTTGGGTACGGAATCGGGTACGGAATTGCTTTAATGAATCCGTTCACGCTTTTAGTGGCGCAGGAAGTGGCCGAACTTCAGCCTGCTTCAGGCATTGAGTACCGGGCTATTTTAGCTTTTCCTTTTCTGGCCGTGGGATTCCATCACGTCTGGAGCTATGCTCGTAAAATTCGTTTGGACCCAACAAAAAGTCTGATGGTGGGGGCTGTTGCAACGCCGGCATCCAAAGAGCAAACTACCTACCCTGAAATGACAAAACGCCATAAAAGTGTACTGATTGCTACGTCTGCAGCTTTGATCCTCCTCGTCTTCGGGATTTATCAGTATGCCTGGTACCTGGTTGAGCTTGGCGCCATGTTTTTTGCTCTTGCCGTAGTAGTTGGGCTGATATCAAAGTTGAGTATGAATGAAACGGCAAAGGTCTTCGGGAAGGGAGCTTCCGAACTAACCGCAACCGCCCTTTTGATCGGATTTGCACGATCCATCGCACTCCTGCTGGAAGACGGTGAAGTGCTTCACACGGTTGTCAATGCTCTTGCAACTCCGCTGGCTTCTGTCGGTGCTGAGTTTTCGGCTGTGGGCATGCTCTTCATCCAGAGTATTCTGAACTTCTTTATTCCATCCGGCAGCGGTCAGGCCTTTGTAACCATGCCTCTGATGGCACCAATCGGTGATCTGGTTGGCGTTTCCCGGCAGATTTCTGTTTTAGCTTTCCAATTTGGTGATGGCCTGATGAATATGATTGTTCCCACAAATCCGGTATTGATGGGAATTCTTGGCCTGGCCGGCATCTCTTATGATCGCTGGTTCAAATTCATTGCTCCGCTCATATTGAAGCTGCTTGTCCTCTCCTCTATTGCCCTGGTTGTGTCCGTATGGATTGGGTATTCATGATTAATACGGATTACGCGATAAGATAGGCTTTAAGGCTCCGCCAGACCGCTAAAGCCGGTCCGACGGATAAATTTTTCAATTATAATTACCCAAGGATACTTACCACTCTTGCCGCTCATTAATTGAGACATTCTTACATGCATATCCTCCATAAATGTATGGAGCCCTCCCCTCCCTTTTTCCATATTAGACAGCTAATGGTTGAAGCATTCGTTCAATCGAAACCAAAAACAAACAATGGAGGGGATCATGTTAAAAATGAACACCTATCTTTTTACAGGATTACTAAGTATGGCACTTCTGGCAGTTTCTTGCAGTGACAATGCCTTGACGGATCATCAATTCGAGAGTGATGCACTGACGGTCTTACAGAAAAGTGAATCAACTGCAACTCAATCACACCACAATGACATGTCAGCACTTTTACAGGATGTAAAGAAAGCCACTGCCCGTTACAATTCCACAACTCAGGCTGTGAAGGGCGGATATATGGAAGACACTCACTGTGTTGCGCACCCTGACATGGGCGGCATGGGTTACCACTGGTTGAATGAAGAGTTGGTTGATCCGGTTTTTGATCCGCTAACTCCGGAAGTGCTGGTTTATGAAAAAGACAAGAATGGAAATTCAAAACTGGTTGCAGTGGAGTACATTGTAATTGATGTTGGCCAGCCACATCCTCACTTCGGTGATTATACGCTGGATGTGGGTGGTACACCTGTTCCGGATCCTCACTACAGCCTTCACGTTTGGCTCTATAAAGATAACCCAAACGGAACATTTACACCTTTCAACCCGAATGTATCTTGTGATTAAGGGAGAGTCAAAACATTCGTGGCACGACTCAAAGTCGTGCCACGAGCGTTTGATATGAAACGACTAAACCCGTCTGACCGCTTGGATCGGTCTGACGGGTAAACTAATCTACTTAAGCTGCTCCAGGTGTCGCCCCGCCTGCCATCAGATAAACACCCAGTATTACAAGCACAATAGCCAGAAAAATCTGCAGCCGGGCTGCGCGTATTTTCTGAGCAGCCATCCATCCACCTACGGTTCCAATTAACAGCGGCACCACTAAAAACAGTGCAAGCCACCAATCAACAGCGTCGTGAATCATATAGCCGGCCGTGGCCATGCCTGAAATAAAAATAGACTGAACCTGCGCAAGCGCTACAGACAACAGCATTGGAACACCGAGAACAACCAGTATCGGTACAGCCAGCACAGGTCCGCCTACACCAAGAAGTCCGCCGGGCAGGCCAACGGCTATCCCAACGCCCCCCAGATAGAGCATCCCTTTCAGAGTATCCATCTGTAATTTTTTCTCCGGTGCAAGTTTGTTCTTTTGACGATACAGAATCAACAACCCGGTAAAAAAGACAAACAATCCCAAGAGCACAGCGAACGTAGCCGCATCAAGCAGGGTATTTATTTGTGACCCGGCAAACGCGCCAATGACAGAAGCAATACTAAGGATAAACGCTCCTTTCATCGCTTCTTTGGTACCCAGCTGGCCGGACCGTAAATACCCAAGACTTCCCACTATACCGGTTGCGATAAATGTGGCACTGGCCGTGCCGGCTACCGTACTTGGATCCAGCGGCAGCAGGGCGAACAGAGCAATGGTTACAAAAATCCCGCCCGGGCCGATTGTGGTGATACAGAATCCCCCGACAAGGGCGATCACAAACATCAGGATCGCCATTTCGGGACTCATTGAAAGGTTGTTTATAAACAGCAGCGTGTTTAAAAAAATCATTCAGTATGGTTTATGCGAGCATTCCGCCAAAGATGGCTTGGAGCACACCTTTTCCGGAGTTAATTGCAATATAGAGAGAGAAGATCACCAAAGCACTGTTGGCAATATTTAGCTTCCAGTTGTTGGTTTCTGCACCCATCAGCTTCTTATCGTTCACTGCCCAGAACAGAAGTGCTGCAGTAATCGGTAAACCAAATACACCGTTATATGCCGGGAAGAGGGTTACCATCTCAACGACACTCAATCCGGTGATGTGCGATACCAACGGAGAAAACATACCGATCAAAATACCACCGGCAAAAATCATCTTGAATGCTTTACTGCTTCCATCTTTATGATCAATATCGAGGGCTTCCAGAATCATAAAAGGAACCGTCCACATAATCGGTACAATACTATTAAAAGCGGCGGCAATTACACCGATCAGAAATACGATCATCGCCCATTGGCCCAGAACAATTTCGAGTGCTTCGCCCGGTGCCACAAATGAGGAGAGTTCAGTGTACCCGGCAGGCCTCAGTACAGCAGCCGCTACAATGATAATCGCCAGTGTAATCAAACCGCCTACGGTGTATCCCATTGCCAAGTCCGTACGCATCATTTTTACATGCTTAAAACTGTTCCATCCTTTACGTTTTACCAGAATGGATTCCAGAAAAAAGTTAGGCCAGAGAGCTGTAGTTCCCAGAATAGCTGCTCCTAAAAGCATTGCCCCCACATCCGGAATGGCAGGAACAAATCCTTTGGCTACTTCCATCATATCCGGGCCACTGGCACCTGCTACAACAATGTATAGAATCAAAAGAAGGAACATCATTCCGGTCATCACCTTCTCTACATAGTTGTAATTCAAAATACCAACCAAGATGGCCAAGGCCCCGGTGACTACAGCGAGAGGCTGCCAGGGTAGTGCACCGGCTGATAAAATTTCAACACTTTTCCCAACTGCCGCGGTTAGTGCAAGTGTCCAGGCAATACACCCGATCGATAAGAATAGTGCAATCGTAAGTGCCCCGTTTTTTCCAAGTTTCTTTCGGATAAAGGTCATCAGGGTGTCGCCAAAAATACCAAGACGAGCGCTCATGTCCTGTGCCATAAAACCAAGCAACACAGCACCAATCACGGCCCAGATCAGAACGTATCCATATTCAACGCCTGCCTGGCTGGCAATGAATATTGAACCGGAGCCAAAGTAGCTGGCGACCATAATAAAAGACAGACCATACTTGTCAAAGAAATTTGCAAAAAACTCTTTCATACAGATGATATAATTTTTAGTTGTTTATGTTAAGGTCGGTTAAAAACCGGCAGCTCTGTCAATCAAAACAGAGGCATACCAATTTGTAATGGTGGGAATTGAGCTTAAAATTATTCAATACATATACTTGACAACTATGTACCCTAAAAACATTGAATTTCGCACTGCTTTTTAAAACCGACCAAATGTAAGCATTTTGAGACCAAACAGTAAAATAAATCAGGATTAAATCTTCCTATCACCTCGATAAAGTTGGCCGATAATATTTTTATCTAAATTTATTTCAGACAGTTACAGACAAGTCACGATCTATTAAATTTATGTTAACCGATAGGTCTCATTGCCCTCTTCTGCCTTTGTGATTACCTCTTCCCTCTCCATGAATTCAATCACCTGCTTTAGTTTCTCACGTCTCCACCGGGTTCTTCTTTGAATCGTATCGATATCCTTTTCACCGGACATCAGCAACTCACGGACCTTGTTGATCTCTGCATCGGTTACCGGGTGATGATCGACTGATTCCGCTGAACGGCAGTTATCACAATTACCGCACGGCTTCGCTTCGGTTTCCCCAAAATAGGTTCTCAGGTACACTTCACGGCATCCTTTTGTTGTAGCATAACCTTCCATATACTCGAGTTTTTTCAGCAAAACATCCCGGTAGTGATACGCTTTCTTCTGATCGATATGCAGCTTCGGCATCCTTGGGTTGATTAACCGAATGAGCGGTGTCTCCCCGATCTGCTTCACACGCAGGATCTGATCGTGCTCTGAAAACACATTAAGCGCTTTTTGCAGCTGATTTTCAGTCACCTGAAGCTTTTCAAGAAGATAATTTTGATCGATAAAATGGAAATCAGAAAACGACGGCGGACCGTAGATTCTGAACAGCTGATCCAGAAACTCCCCTTTTTTTGAATCCAGCTCTTCCACTTTTTCCCGGATGTATGCGCGGCTTACCAGAAAGTGAATTCCGGTTTTTGGCTTGTGCAGCTCCGTTAGTTCCAGAATTTCTAACCTGTGCAGAACCTCGATTCCAATCCGGATCTGTTTTGCCGATATACCGGCTCGTTTAGCAACGTTTGCATAGTCCACAGCCTCTGAGTTCTCCTGTTCGCTACCTACGGCCAGGTTCATTTCATCACAAAGTGCCATATACACCTTATTCAACTCCTCATATTCCGGATAGGAGCGCAAAATCCTGGACTTCAGCAAATCGGTATCACTGCCCTTGTAGATCAGCAGCGGATAGCTTGTCTCACCGTCCCGGCCGGCACGCCCGGCCTCCTGGTAGTACGATTCCAGTGTAAACGGCATCGAGTAGTGTATCACAAACCGGCAGTCGGGTTTGTCGATTCCCATCCCAAATGCGTTGGTTGCCACTACCAAAGGGAATTCACCGTTAATCCACTCATTTTGAACCTGCTCCCTCACCTTGTTATTTAAACCGGCATGGTACGCTTTGGCCTCAATTCCTTTTTGACTAAAAACTTTAGACCAATACTCACAATCGCGGCGCGTGTTGGCATACACAATACCGCTGCCCATTTTCACTCCACGCCTGACCGCCTTCATCAGCAGTTCTTTTTTCTGGTCGGTCTCATTAACCCACCAGTGCAAATTCGGACGCTGGAATCCGCCGGTTATCACCTTTGGATCTTTGAATTTCAGCGCTTCAAGTAAATCCTTTTTTACCTCGGGCGTGGCCGTTGCCGTCAGGGCAATCCATCGGACTTCATCACCTAACAGTGAGAGTTCATCCCGGATGTGTCTGTAGCTTGGCCGAAAATCGTGCCCCCATTCCGAAATACAGTGCGCTTCGTCCACCGCCACAAGAGAAATGTTCAGATTTTGAATCTCAATTTGCCACCTCTCCGACGCCAGCCGTTCCGGGGCGATGTAGAGTAGTTTATACATTCCATTTCGGGCGTTAACCAGCCGCTGCTCCACCTCATGTCCCGGCAGTGTGCTGTTGATCAATGTTGCGCGGATTCCGGCTTTTTGGAGCTGTTCTACCTGATCCTGCATTAAAGCGATGAGCGGGGAGATGACAATGGTAAGCCCATCCAGAACCATGGCAGGCACCTGGTAACAGAGAGACTTCCCGCCGCCCGTGGGAAACAGAACCAGCGTCTCGTTACCATCCAAAACAGACTGAATCGCCATCTCCTGCCCGGTCCGGAAAGAGTCGAAACCCCAATATTTTTTTAGCGCCCCCTTGGCGTCGTCGATAGTTGGCCGGCTCATTGCTTCACCTGATGTGGTTGTCACTGCTTGTTGGTTATGTCAAAGCTAACGAATTGGAAAGGAAAATGAAGCCTTTTTGTGACACCGTCTGACCTACATTCTGAATTACATCACAGTTCAATCACTGCTCCGGAATCCGCGCTTCGAAAAACCGCATCGATCACTCTCATATTGGCAACCGCATCCTCAAGCGATGTGGGAACCGGTTTTTCGTAACGTATGGAGTTGCAAAAAGCGTCCACCTGCAGCCGATACTGATCCACGGCATCCGTTTCAATGGTTTTACGCTCACCGTTTTTGATTAGGTGTACACGGGCGCCCTCATGACCGGATGGATTAAAAGGAGTATCCACCTCTATTAGTCCGTCTGAACCATAAACAGTAACTCTCTGGCTGTTCTCAATTTTGGTGGAACATATAAAAGTCGCTGTTTTGTTTCCGAATCGTAGAATTCCGGATGCCCGGGTGTCAACACCAAATTTTGAGTCAGTCTCCAGATCACAGAAAGCTGTGTCCGGTTCCTCCTCAAATAGAAACCGTGCCGCGGAAATACAGTAGCAGCCGATATCCATCAAACCGCCCCCACCCATGCCGGGTTGATTTCGGATGTTATTCGGGTCATCATTGAAATAGGTAAACACCGAGTGTATGGTCTCCGGTTTGCCGATCTCTCCTTTGTTGATCAATGTTTTCACCTCATCCCACTGTGGGTGAAAGCGATACATAAACGCTTCCATCACTTTTAGGTCCGGAAATTCACGGGTTTTATTCATCAGCAATTCTGCTTCCTCACTGTCCATGGCAATCGGCTTCTCACACAAAACATGTTTTCCGGCCTTCATCGCACGGATCGTCCAGGGAACGTGCAGATGATTTGGAAGCGGGTTGTAAATCACGTCAACGGATTCATCAGCCAGCAACTCTTCATAGCTTCCGTAACTGACCGGAATATTCAATTCTCCGGCCACAGATGCGGCCTTTTCAGCATTTCTGGAGGCGATCGCCTGAACCACCCCTCGTTCACTCTCCTTGATGGCGGGAATGAGATGCTTTACACCAATTTTCGCCGTGCTTAAAATTCCCCATTTGACGGTTTTCATAGCCAATTATTTTTAACCCTATCTATGTTGATATAATCGTTTAAATGTTACCTGCAGACTATTTTCTGCAAACGTTTCATGCTTCGATGCCGGCACAGTAGCCCTGTTCAATCTTATCAATTCAGGCGAATCCCCTTTTGTTACAAGGTTCGGTCTGAATGAAAATCAAACAGGTATTGAATATCTTGATCTACCATTACATTCGCCATTATACTTTCATCGTCAGATCTGAATCGCATCTGCATAGATCCCGGGCACGTTCCCGAAATTTCGAACAGAATCTTCTTGCATCGGTGCGATGACAACACCGGAACGAACTTCCCTGGAGAGAAATGGCTTTGTGGCCTGACGGATCGGGTTTTCGGAACTGCAGCCGAAAATAATCGAATGGAATCCCCTCTGCCGATAGTCTATATAAACAGATCTCAGGAGAGCCTCCATGATCTCAGGGTCCCGGTCAGCCAATGCATATTCAGCAATGGTCACATCTCTGAACGGTTCTCCCGGCTCCGGAAGTTTAGCACTGCCGTTGAACCGGGCTATCAGGTTATAAGCTTTGTGAACAAAATTCATTTTAAATCCTCTAAACTTGATCCTGTTCTTTTTGATCGTGGTCATATCCCAGGCGAGGCAAGCCCCCACGATCTCTCCGTTTTTCAATGCCAGGTAATAATCTTCGATCTTAACTCCCGGCCGGTTTTGCAGATTGCTAAGAAAAATTTCCCGGTTCATTACCGGCGCCAGAAACAGGTTCATGAATTCATTGGCAAGCAGTGAAACAATCTGTTCAACATCCGCCAAAGAAGCATTTCGAATTGTGTATTTACTGCTCAGTGCCATCGGCTTGAGGGTTAGTAGCGTCAACATAGAGATTGATCCGCACAATTTTGATTCAAGCTCTCCCAGTTTGGCAATCCGTTCTCCCGGCCGGTTGTCCTGCATTACATAACCATACAGATATTTTACTTCCGGCCGGTTTTTAACTTTGTAGGCTACTCTTTCTCCCAGTTTCTTCAGAAAGATATGCCCCGTTCCTTTTTGGATAACATGCATATTCCCCAGGTAGATCACATCTGTGATAACTCCGCGGATGAATCGTTTCTGATAGGATGCAATCGCGATCCCAATGAGCTTTTTTCTACAGAAAAGCCCAAGCGGTACTACTTTATACGACAGCATGTTAGGAATGGAAAAAATATCAGGAGAACGGTCGAAATGAATGCTGATCTTATCTGTTTTCACCGGCGATTGTCGGCTAATCTCAAGAAATCTATCATTCCAGCTTTCGGGTAAGCCTTTTACCTCATAACATGACAGGTCAAGCTCTATGTTATTAAATTTTGTCATGATTCCTGAAGCTAAACGGAATAAGCTTGTAAAATGGGAAGCGATCCTCCGCCAAAAGTTTCTCTCCGCCTTTCTCGTCAAACCCTAAAATTTCAGGAAGTTTGAGGTCTGTCACACGAGCCGAGTGGATGTACCGGATTAATCCTTTCGCATCCGGGCCGGACTTTTGAGCAATAATCTGTAAAAGCTCTGTGAAATCCTCTGCTGACAGCCAGTCGCTCACATTAGAAAGGGCAAACTTGTTGTAATAGCCGGCATCCCTCCTGTTCATACTTTCAGTTACTGACTCCTTACGAAAACGGAGCCGTTCAGATTCCTCATGTAGACGAGATATTCCCTTAGGCTGTAAGTAATCGGGCAGGGACTCTTCAAAGAGCACCCGGTTAAACAGCACAAACTGAAGCATCCAGTTTTCCCTCACCGGGGTGTTGGTACAGAAATCTCTGAACTGATTATATAATTTGTGCCCCAGATGCTGATCCTTCCAGTGTATCAATCCTTGTTCAGAGATTCCCCGCTGCTTATACAACTTCGGGTGAAACATGACATTGAACAGGTTCTTCAGTAATCCCGCTCGTAAGATCTCATCAAAGTACGATTTCTGTTCCTCTATACTCCTGGCCTCAAACAGCCCGTTCAGTTTTTTTCTTCCACCCAGCAGCAGGCGGCCCAGAGGAGAAAATCTACGAATATAGGTCTCATATTTCCCCAGATTGACCGGGCCGTATTTCAAAATGGAGAGGTGATTCATCCAGAATTTCAGTTCCGTTTCAGTGAGTTCAGGTGCAATCTGATGAAACCATAAAGCCCGGTCTGTTTCTTTAGCAGGCATATACCCCAGGAATTGAGCCGCCTGAATCCTCTCAAAATGAAGAGCTACCTTTAACTTAAGACGGGAGAGATAAATCTGGGATGCGGCAATGTCAACGGCATCAATCATGACCGATTCGTGGCTGTTTACCAATAGCTCTAACGGAATTTCCCCGGCACTGGCAATACAGAGAACGCGGTCATTCTCTTTCAGACTGAGGGCTGATAATTCACTTTTAGCGTCATCCTGTGCCAACCCGAAATCGTATATAAATTCTCTCTTAAACATAGAACCTCTCCAATTGATTTGATAGTGGCTCTCTTAAATCAAGATAAAAAGAAAACAGGCCTGAAGCGTTTACTCGCTCCTCAATATCTTCTCCATCTTTTTACCCCTTGCCAGCTCATCCACCAGTTTGTCCAGGTATCTGACCTGTTTTGTGAGTGTATTTTCAATCTCCTCGATCCGGTAACCGCAAATGACTCCGGTGATGAGGTGAGCATTCGGATTCAATATAGCCTCGTTAAAGAAATCTTTAAACGTAACCTCACGATGAATGAGCTCTTGAATCTTGTTATCATCAAAACCGGTCAACCACTCAATAACCTGATGCAGTTCCTCTTTTGTTCTGCCCTTCTTCTCCACTTTTGTGACATAGTGCGGATAAACAGATGCAAACGTCAGAATTGCCATTCTCTCGTTATGCTCCGGTGTTGGTTGCATACCATTTAATCCCTTTCATTGTTACTTTTACTCCATACAATTTTGAAAATCCACAACTGTATGTATCGTAAAGAGTAGCAATAAAATAGTACTCTGGCAAGAACCGGTAAGCACTATTTGGGTTCTTCTTTCTTCATTACAAAATCACTGTTACTAAATACTTCAGCCAGAATGGACTGTTCTATGTAGCTTCGTTGAGTCGATTTTACGGGAACCCGAACTATCAGATGAATTTCACCGGCTGCAGGTACCTGAATGGAAACCCGCGGATCCGTGGTTGGTACATCCAGCCCCTTCTCCTTGCTAAGCTGTTCCATATGAGATCGCGCTTCATTCAGATATGGTTTACAAAACTTGTTTGCCGCTTTCAGAAACTCCTTCTGTGCCGCCCGCCAGTTCTCCTCCCGTTTAAACGGAACCGTAAAAACATGGAGTACATAATCGTGCGTATAGCTTTCGTTGATCACCGGTTCGGATACAAAAAGGGCATTCGGAATAACCGTCATACGGCCTGTACGCTGATGAGTTAGTTTTCCGGGGCCTACTTCGAGTATTGTTGTTGCCAAAATGTTCTGATCAATCACATCCCCTCGAAAATCTTTTACCTGAATACGATCGCCTATATTAAACGAACCGGCACCGGTTTTCAAAATCGATCCGGTTATACAGAGGATCAGCTCTTTTGTGGCCACAACAAATGCTACCGCAATAGCAACAATCGATAGTGCAAACGTTCTCAGCGCTTCTCCCCAGATAAAAATCAATCCGAGAATAAGCAGTAAAATAAATGCATTCCGGGTTTGTACCAACCAGCGTCTCTGCAGCTCTTTTGATTGAACTCTTTTTTTAATGAAACGCGAAATGATGGCGCGGATTAAGCCTACAGCTACAATTAAGAATCCTGTCTCAATCAGCAGCGTCAGTAACTCCTCAGAGATAGCCATTTGATCTTGCAGATTAGATAGACCTTCAAACATATATTCCTTCTTATACAATTAATTCCCATCTCCTTCATCAGAATCAATGGTGCTTAAAACCACAAGTCGATCCTGATTCTGAAGATTCAATTTTTCCGTCCTGGATGGATTTAACTGCAAATCGATCTTCCCATCTCCCGTATTACAATACAGGCCGAGTGCCGTATCCTGGTATTCAGCAATATGATTTTCAAGATCTTCAAAAGTCATCAGGCCGGGGTTAAGCTCGTAATCATCCAGATTTCTGAGTATTATTTCAGCTCCATTTACTGTAAAAAGCTCATTATAAACCACATGCAGTTCCCGCCTCATGGCAATGGTAGCCAGAAGGTTACTTAGTATAAGCGGACTAATAATCGATTCACTTCTAAAGTTTCTGATTAATAACTCATTCCCCGGATCTACCAGCTCCATTACAATTTGCGGACGTTTCTCCGCCGATTTCAGTATCTCTTCAAGTAGTGTATATCCAACAATCGTCCGCGCATCAGCTTCCTCACCTGCCAGAAGTCTGTCACTGCTCACCATCAGAATGTGATCATACTTATGGGGATTCAGTGAACGCATTTCAGACTCGCGAATGTAGTCGAGGAACTCGTGCCGGCACTCTACATTTTTGGTTTCTTTCAGAATATAATCAATCTCTTTTTTACGACTTTCTAAAGGCCGAACAGAAGCTAAGGTAAGTTGAAATGTCTCTCTTGTATAGGTTCCAAGTTCTTTTATAAGTGCTGGTATGTGATGATTCCAGCCCAACACAAGAATATTCGATAAACCGTTATATTTTCCAGTTCTCGGCCGTTTTTTCTTGTTTTCAGGAATGCCGGCTACTGACTTTTTTGAGATCGATCCAGCTGTAATATCTACATCTTTAAGTTTCCGTGCCAGCACAACCAACTTATCACTTTTCCTAAAAACCATATTGAAATCCGGATTGAGAAATGGTATCAACTCCCCATTTTCTTCCCGAAGTATTCCCAATATTATAGCCTTGGAAAAGGCCTGTTTAAGCTGAATCAACGTATTCCCATCTGCATCCGGAAGATCAAGGATATATAAATTGTTATTCTGGCTATGTGACAACATCTCATTAAAAACTGCCGATAAACCATTATGGTGAATGTTTTGCGCGATCAGGCGGCTCAAAATCGCATCACTTGGAATCACTTCCAACGGACCCGAATAGGCTCGCTGAGCAGCTTTCACTTTATTTTGATCCAGAATTTCTGCGACCACGTATGGCTTAGTATCAATCCCATTTTGGGAATCCATTTCTGCATTCAATGAAAGAAGTGTTTTAATGGTCTCTACATCGGGAGTAATTAACTCCTTGCCGGCTATAGACGGACTCGGTATAATAATCGCAGAAGCGTGACGGCTGTCTACTCGCTGTAAATGCTCGCGATCTATCGACTCACCGGATCGTAAAATAATCTCTCCTGCACGCTTTCCTAACCGTGGATGATCTTTTAGTTCCTGAAGTCTCGCGGGGCTCACATCATCAGACAGAACAATGAGTTTCAACGCTCTTGCACCGTGCCTCTTGAGAAATTTTTTAACTCTTTTGCTCGATTGGAACAGTTCAGCTGCAATGTGAACAGTACGATTCGTCCAGCCCAGTATAATAATGTGATTCCGTGCGGATACTTTTGTGAGACCCTGTTCCAGACTTCGAATTTTTCGGTTCAGCCAGGTTGTAATAATGGCCACCAGTGAACCGATAAACACAACGTTTCCCGCAATCGTTAAAAATGTAGAAACAATTCGCATCCAGGTTCCCTCGTCATCACCGAGATAGCCGGGATCCGTTAGTCTTAGAAAGGCCCACCAAAGTGTGTCGCCGGGAGAGTTTGAAGGTTCATCAACCGGCATTACCATCAACCCGCCGACAATAGAAAGAACCCCAATCAATGCTATGACAAACAGTAACTGAACATGTGTTCCCTTAATGAACTGTCGTTCCAGGAAAAAATTAAACCTTTCAACGATACGGCGTTTAATCTTATTTACCATTTACCAGCGTTTTAGGGGCATTGAGTTTTGAATACATACTGTCAAATTTACCTCATCAAACTGCATCAATTAATAAGCTGTATGATTAAATAGCAAATCAATGAGGATATCGAATAAAATATTCCTGCATGGATTTTTATTGATTGACTCTGATGATCAGAAATTCGAATAGCAAAGAAGATGACAACTTCTACTCTTCAGAAAACAACTCCTCCAGTTTCTCTTCAAGCTCCCGGCCATGAAGATCTTTGGCCACAATTGTTCCTTTTTCATCCACAAGGAAGTTTTTGGGAAGGGCCGTAACGGAATACTCCCTGGCCGTATCGCTTTCGTAACCGTCAACCGTTGAGACATTGGTCCAGGTTCGGTTGTCATTCCTGACTGCGTCCTTCCATCTGTTCTCCTCAAATTCAATACCAAATCCAAAAATTTCAAACCCCTCGTCGCTGAACCGTTCGTACATTCTGCCCAAATGAGCGCTTTCTGATCTGCACGGCCCGCACCAACTGCCAAAAAAATCGATCAGCGTGTATGTGCCGAGATTGTTATAAAGGGACTGCTCCACGCCGGATGTATCCGGTGCTACAATTTCCGCCACTTCTCCCCCAATGGAAACCTGCTCCAGTATTCTCACTTTTTCCGAGACGAGCTCAGCCACCTTCAGCCCCGAGTGACGCTCAGAAAATTCGGCGGAAAGATTCTCGTAGAACTCCATATCCTTGTCACCGTCCCATCGCACCATGGTTGGATAGATCGCGATCGATGTCCCCATCTTTTCAACCGCAGATCTAAGGGTGTCGCGGTAGGCTGCCTCAGCTTGAAGCACACGGTCGCCGAGACGTTCAATTCGTTCGGCATTTTCCGGATTGTTCTCATCCAGTAAATCTTCAAGATCAGTCCGAATCAGATAGACCGATTCTTCCAGAATTTTCATCCGGAACGCTTCATACTCTTCAAAAAGCTCCGTGTCCGGAGAGCCGGAAATTTCAAAATCCTCTTCAGAAGTGATTTGAATCGTTATCTGTTGCCCGGAATCAGCCACAAAGGAGACGTCCGGATAGCCAAAGATCCTCAACTGGTAGAAATGCGGCTCAAGACTGTAGGATTCTGAAAATCTTCCATCAGCTTCTATTGTCAGGGTGTCCACATTGTCAAACTCATTGGCATTCAGCCCTTTCGCTTGATACAGTAATGCGTTCTCCACACTGTTGTCAGCTATATTTCCCTCCAGAGAAAATACGGTTTCATTTGAACCGGTTGTGCAGGAAATGAATAATAGAGCTGATAGAACTGGGAACAGAATAGAGATTTTAGAGAACACTGTATATTATTTAAATGATTCATGTTATGCCTGATGAGAGCTTACGAGAAGAGATCAGACTTTCCGGAAACAATAGTTATAGATGAACATGCTCAATAACTTCTTACAAATAGTAGAAAGCTTTAGTTCATAAAAGGATTGGAGCGGGTGGTTAATCGTTTTGCCGATCATCTATTCAGCTAATTACATGCACACTCGATTACTGCCTTTCGATGATATCAGTAGCAGATCATGTTGAGTCATAGAAATATCCCGCTCCTCAAAAGAGGACGAATCCATCCAACTCGTGCGAATCTCCATCTTTAAAAAACTGTTGTTACTCAATGTTGTTGACCGAAATGATCTCAATAGAAATCAATCCCTAATATCATATAACAGAACTGTCATCAATGAATTAAGCATATCCATTACAACCGATATGGAGCTGCGCTTACAAACATCTTTGGAAATTAATTTTATACTTAAAAAAGGAGGTCACATGAAAACAATTTACATCATATGGCTCTTCATATTACTCTTTATAGCTGTAATTACAGTCTCTTGTGGAAATATTTTTGGAGATAATTTCTGGGATGATGAGGAGGAATGGTATGGTTCTGAAACAGAAATTCTTCGAATAGAGATTGAACCAAACCCTGCTATTGCAGGAGAATCAGTCACTTTCATCTGTTTTATTAAAGATAGTCTGGATCCTAAATTCTATTATCTCTGGATCGCAGATATTGAATCAGACATACAGATCAGAACTGAGACCAATGTTTATAAAACTGAAGCCCCAAGTATTCTGGGTAATTATGAAGGAAATGTTTATGTGAGCAATGACAAACCTAACTACAGCGCAGCATCAGAAAATTTTTTATACACAGTCATTCAAAAACCAAATTGAGACAAGACCTCTATAAGGCAATTTCAGTCCGCACTAATTCAAAAAGATCGAGCACCTCAATCAATCCGTTTTCCTGCTGGAGGTGGTTGGCAATTAGATTTTTGAGTAGTACTTTTGAGACAATCATTGGTCTTCTTGTGTTTTGAGTTTTGGTTGGTTTGGACGCTGCCAAACCTACACAAGAAGACTTTTTTATTCTACCCGCAAGACACACTTATTGGGTAAGTATCGATTGAGCCTCTGGTTAAGTGGGCGAATCTACGGAGCAACCATTTCCTGCAACACACTGAGTACCTTCTCTTCGGCTGAACTGCTGATTGAGCCAAGATTTTTGATCAAACGGCTTTTATCTGCGGTACGAATTTAATCTAAAACAACCTGCCCTTTTTTGCCCTGAAATGTAGTGGTGACCCGGGTTGGGTAACTTTTGATTGTAGAAGTCATCGGTGCGATAATTACGGTTCTGATATGCTTATTCATTTCATCGGGAGAAATGATTACACAGGGACGGGTTTTCCTGATTTCAGACCCCGAAAGCCTTCGGGGTGAATCAAGCGAAATCAGATGAACCTCAAATCTTCGGACCGGATTTCTTCGGTTAATCCACTTTCTTCGATAAACGGTTTTGGAATTCGAACCCCTTGGGAATTTCCAATACGGATTATTTTTGTTTTCATGGCTTCGTTCGTTATGAAAATTGACTATCTAATATAATTACAATGTAATTACATTTCGACGAAAGAAAAGAAGATTCATTGAGCCACTTAACGGTTTGGTGTTTCTGCGGCCGGGCTATGAACTTGAAAGTCAAACAAAAAACCGGAACCGGTCCGCAGGAAACACTTGTTAACGCAACCCCGCACTTGATTTAGGTGGATTCTGCCTAACATGCCACACAGTCTGAATATAGATCGTATTATCTTCTTTACGTATCCGGTATATTACCCTATAGTTTCCGAATATCAATTCACGCAAAGTTGGCTCATTATATTCTGGCACAATCCGCCCTGACTCGGGTTGCTCAATAAGCTGATCAGTTTTTTTGATCACTTTCAAAACCCACTTTTCAGCAGTTGTTACATCATCTTTAGCAATGTAGTCGACAAACTTGTTTAGCTTGTGCAATGCCTGATTGGTCCAGACTATTTCCACTTGGCAAGGTTTTCTTTAATCTGCTTTTTGGCTTCATCATGGGAAACGACTTCTCCTCTTGCAATTTGGCGTTCCGCTTCAATCAGCTCTTCCATCAAATCGATTTTATCAACCATACGCTGATACTCAGATACATCCACTAAAACAGCCGCACTTTTTCCGTGCTGTGTTAAAACAATGGATCGCTTCTGCTTTTTGATTCGGTCAATGAAATCCGCTGCGTGTTTCCGGAATTCGGAAAGCGGTTGAATGTCTTTGTCTATTTCAATTCGCGCTGTGGGCATAACGATTTGGTTTTCTTTTAAACGTATCTTTAATGTACAATATTAATACATAATAAGTTAACGAAAAAAAGGAAGTGTATTGGAGAAGGGTGCGTTAACATATAATTATACGACAGAACTCAGACTGTCCTGCCTGTCGCAGAATATCTGATTTTATTGTGAGTTGCAATTAGAGGCTGTTAATTGGGAGTTTATACGACATCCTAAAGCTTGTCAATGTCTGGTAATGTCCAAATTGCGACATCACCTACTTCCTGTATCACGCCTCCCTGAAACAAAAAAAGGTGTGAGCTTTTGCCCACACCTTTTCAATTATGTTGCATGCTTCTAACTGATCACACAAGCGCCTTCATGTAGTCGCGACGCATCTGTGCAATGGCTGAAATGCTGATCCCTACCGGACATACCGCCTCACACTCGGCAAAGTTGGAGCAGTCTCCAAAACCTTCCTTCTCCATCTGCTCTACCATGGCAAGGGTCCGTTCTTCACGTTCTGTCTGTCCCTGAGGCAGGCTGTTCAGATGAGCCAGCTTGGCGCCGGTAAACAGGGATGCCGAAGAGTTCGGGCAGGCCGCCACACAGGCACCGCACCCAATACAGGTTGCATAGTCGAATGCTTCATCCGCAACCTTCTTCTTAACGGGAATCAGGTTCGCTTCCGGAGCCTGGCCGGTGTTCACCGAAACATATCCGCCGGCTTCAATAATCCGGTCAAACGCAGAGCGGTCCACAACGAGGTCTTTAATGACCGGGAATGCAGCCGCCCGAGGCGGTTCAATCACGATGGTATCCCCGTCGTTGTAATTCCGCATGTGGAGCTGGCAGGCCGCCGTTTTATGCTTCGGCCCGTGCGCACGACCGTTAATCACCAGGTTACACGAACCGCAAATCCCCTCGCGGCAGTCGTAATCAAACTCAACAGGATCGATACCCTCCATGATCAGCTTCTCATTCAGCACGTCCAGCATCTCAAGAAACGACATGTGTTCGTTTACATTATCCAGTGTATAATCATGGAAACCGCCTTTATCCTCGGCGTTTTTCTGTCTCCAGATTTTCAGGTGTATTGTCATCAAACTAGTACTCATATCAAATCCTGTTATTTGTAACTTCTTTGTTTCAGTTCCACAAAATCGAACTCCAGATCCTCTTTGTGGAGTTTTGTTTCAAGTTTGCCGTTTACACCCAGAAACTCCCAGGCAGCTACATACGAGTAATCCTCATCGTTTCGCAGAGCTTCGCCCTCTTCGGTCTGATACTCCTCCCGGAGGTGGCATCCGCACGACTCTTCTCGCTGCAGCGCGTCGAGCGCCATCAGCTCAGCCAATTCAAAGAAATCGGCAATTCTCGCGGCAAATTCCAGGTACTTGTTGTAGTAGTTCGATTCGCCGGGAACGCGTACGTTGTTCCAGAAATCTTCGCGGAGCTCACGGATCTCCTCAATGGCAGATTCGAGTCCCTCTTTGCTGCGGGAGATTCCCACTTTGTCCCACATAATCTTGCCCAGTTCACGGTGGAACTCAATCAGGGATTTGTCACCTTTCACGTTCAGCAGTCTGTCGAGTTGATCCTGTGAAGCTTTCGCCGCTTCGTTGAAGGCTTCATGATCGGTATCTACTTTCTGCAAATCTTCACCTGCAATATAGTTACCCACTGTGTAAGGAATGATGAAATAACCGTCGGAGAGTCCCTGCATCAGCGCACTCGCTCCGAGCCGGTTGGCTCCGTGATCAGAGAAGTTCGCTTCACCGGCCACAAACAGTCCCGGGATGTTGCTCATCAGATTATAATCTACCCAAAGACCACCCATCGTATAGTGGACCGCAGGGAAAATTCTCATCGGCACTTCGTACGGGTTGTCATCGGTAATATTCTGATACATGTCAAAGAGGTTACCGTAGCGGGCTTCTATCGCCTCTTTGCCGTCTCGCTTGATGGCATCACGGAAATCGAGATAAACCGCTTTGCCGGTCTCTCCCACTCCCAGTCCTTCATCTGTAACCATCTTCGCATTTCGGGACGCTACATCACGCGGAACAAGATTACCGAAACTTGGATAGCGCTCTTCAAGGTAGTAATACCGCTCATCCTCGGGAATGTCATTCGGATGACGCTTATCTCCTTTCTTGCGGGGAACCCATACCCGTCCGTCGTTCCGTAAACTCTCACTCATCAGTGTCAGCTTGGACTGGTAGTCGCCCGAAACGGGAATACAGGTCGGGTGAATCTGCACATAGCAGGGATTGGCAAATGCCGCGCCGCGCTTATGGCATCTCCAGGCAGCCGTTACGTTTGAGTTCTTGGCGTTTGTGGAGAGGTAGAAAACGTTGCCGTAACCGCCAGTGCAGAGTACCACCGCGTCAGCTTCCCATTTTTGTACGGTTCCATTTACCAGATCGCGGGTAATGATACCGCGCGCTTTACCGTCAACCACAACCAGGTCGAGCATCTCCTGGCGCGGGAAGTTTTGGATTTTTCCTTTGTGTACCTGACGCATCATCGCCTGATAGGCACCGAGCAGCAGCTGCTGACCGGTCTGTCCGCGGGAGTAGAATGTTCGTGATACCTGCGCACCGCCAAATGAACGGTTGTCAAGCAGACCGCCGTAATCACGGCCAAACGGAACGCCCTGCGCTACCGCCTGATCTATAATATTGTTGGAATTCTGTGCCAGCCGATACACATTTGCTTCACGGCTTCTGTAGTCGCCTCCTTTAATGGTATCATAAAAGAGTCGCCAGACGCTATCACCATCGTTCTGATAGTTTTTGGCAGCGTTAATCCCACCCTGGGCGGCAATACTGTGAGCCCTCCGGGCTGAATCCTGAATACAGAAAGTTTTCACATTGTAGCCGAGTTCGGCCAGACTCGCGGCAGCCGAAGCACCGGCCAGCCCGGTTCCCACAACAATGACGTTATGCTTTCTTTTATTGTTGGGAGCAACCAGTTTAATATCCTGTAAATGCTTACTCCACTTCTCTTCAAGTGGTCCTGAGGGTACTTTTGAATCTAATTTCATAATAGTTTAGGTAGATTTACAAAATGATTATTGGCATTGAATGAGAGCTGCTTCGCAACCGCCTCCAAAATAGATATAGAGAGGGATAAACAGGAAGCCAACGGCAAAAACAACAGCTAATATTCCGCCGATAGTGTACATCGCAGCGGATAGTTTCTTACTCTTCATGCCAAGAGAGGTGAATGCACTCCAGATACCGTGGCCCAGGTGGGTTCCGAGCAGAAGCATGACAAAAGCGTATCCGAAAGCATACCCTGCACTGTTTTGAAATGTATCAATAACAAGAGTTTTGATATCGTGCGTCTCCTTACCGTCAATCATTACGGTACCCGTATCGCCCAGGGCAAACGTATTGACGTGGAGAATAACGAAGATGAGCAGCACAATTCCCGTAAATGCCATACTGCGGGAGCTCAGACTCTGTTTGCTTGGTCCGCCCTTACTGCTATACACTTCATATTTATTTGGGCGCGCTTTTTTCTTCTTGATCCAGATGGAAATCCCGATCCAGGCGTGAATTAAAAAGACGGCCAGAAGTCCGATTCTTGCAAACCAGAGAAGTGGACCCAGTTCGTGAAGTGTCATTGAGTACCGGTTCATCGCATCAGGTTCACCAAAAATGGCCAGATTTCCGCCAAGGTGAAAGATGATGAACAAGACGAGGAAAACACCGGTCAAGCCGGTCAAAAATTTTCGCCCAACCTGTGACGTCGCTGCTTGTAGTAGATTTGGCATACTGTAGATTTTATTATTAACGTGATCAGTTAGATGAATTATAATTGTTCAGATAAACAACCATCAATATTTTTCTGTTCCTTTATTCAGTTAATAAAAGTCGTCTCTTTTAATATAAAAGGCAAGGTAGAAGCGCTTCGATTCGGGGATTCGTCTTATTCAGAAAAAGTCTAAATTGCAGCCGTAAACTCCATCTAACTAAACCAACTTCTTGTATACCGTTACAAAACTTTATCAAAGCGACTATCGTATCAAAGGGTCCAAATTCCTGGGCTATCTTCAACAGATTGAACAGAAAGAGGACGCAGATTCTTTTCTAAATTGGGTAAAAAATGAGCATCCCACCGCCACCCATCACTGCTACGCGTGGCGTATACATCCCAATCAGATTGAAGAGTTTGAGCAGGATGACGGGGAACCGAACGGAACAGCGGGCATGCCTATTTTAAATGCCCTGCGATCCGCCGAACTTGTAAACTGCATGATGGTTTCGGTTCGCTACTACGGAGGAACCAAACTTGGCAAGTCCGGCTTGATTGATGCATACGGCGAATCGGCCAGACTCTGTATTCAAAAAGCCACTCTTCATCCGGTCATCCCAATCCGGGTTTATCAAATTGTGCACGGATATGAACACCAGGGGATCATCGACAAACTGAAAAACGATTTTACGGTGATTGAGCTGAACTCTGAGTACATGGAAAATGTAACACTTGAGCTGGGTATTCCGAAGGAAGAAGCTGAACGTTTTGAAGGACAGCTCAAATCTTCCATTCATCTTTTTGAAGATTATCAAAAGGGAGGAGATTCTTATCACATCAACAAAATTAGAAGCTGAAAATCAGTGATCAGCTTGTTACCTTAAAAACAAAAATTTATGAAGATATATACGAAGAAAGGCGATCAGGGCTATACATCCCTCTTTGGCGGGGCAAACGTGGAAAAGAGCAGTCTGCGAATTCACGCGTATGGCACTGTTGATGAGCTAAACTCCGTTATCGGTGTAGCTCTCTCCCATCCCATCAGCGATAAGAGTGCGGAGGTCCTGAATGCGATTCAGTCACAACTTTTTGTGCTCGGCGCCGACCTGGCTACCCTTCAAACCAAAGAGGCTAAGATCGAAAGAATCGGTGCGGGAGATATTGAAAAACTGGAGAACTGGATCGATGAGCTGGAAGAAGAGCTCCCTCCTCTCAAAAATTTCATTCTTCCGGGCGGATCACAGGCCGGTGCTGCCATTCATCAGGCGCGAACCGTTTGCCGCCGGGCTGAACGTAATACCGTGGCATTGAAGCAAAACAATCCAATCTCTGCCGAAACCGTGATCTACCTGAACAGGCTGTCGGACCTTCTCTTTGTACTGGCACGATATGAAAACAAACAGGCCAAAGAACCGGAAACTCCGTGGACGCCCCGGAAAAAGTAACCGTTTTACAGTGAATTTGATATATAAAAACTGATAACAAATTCTCCCTTAGTAGGGGGAGATTAAGAGGGGTGTCCAAAAAGATGTATTACACATTAAAGATGTATTACACATTTAAAAGCCGCTTAAATAATTTGGGGTTTTCTATCAGACTCACCCTATTTCCCTCTCTACCAAATAGAGAGGGATTGAAGGTCTGAATTATTTAAGCTATTAAACAACTTCAGAGACTTTTTCCAAATTCTTATCCCAAACTCATCTAATTTAAAACCAAACAATTCAAAAATTTTCAAGCTTTATGGCATTAATGATCTCCGTATCCGGAATTCGTGGAATATTCGGTTCCCATCTGACACCCCAAAACCTTGTTAACTTCACCTCCGCTTACGGCATGTGGCTCAATAGCGGCACCGTGGTTGTTGGCCGCGACTCCCGCGTAACCGGACAGATTTGTGAAGACATCGTCTGTGCAACACTTCAGAGCGTGGGTTGTGATGTCATCAAAGTAGGCATTGCTCCCACTCCCACCGTGGCCATGGGGGTTCTGAAACATCAGGCTGATGGAGGAATTATTTTAACGGCCAGCCACAATCCGGCCCAATGGAATGCACTGAAACTGCTGAACAGCAAGAGTGAATTTCTGGATGCAGATCAGGGTAAAGAGGTGCTGGATATCGCCGACAAGGGAGAGTTTGAGTACAAACCGTTCGATCAAATTGGGTCCGTAAATGAAGATACGAACGCAATTACCGACCATATTGACCGGATTCTGAAACTGCCTTATATCGATGCGGATCTGATCAAAAAGAGGAATTTTACCGTAGCCGTGGATGCGGTAAACGGCGCCGGATCGGTTGCGCTCCCACAACTGCTGGAGGCCCTTGGCGTAAATGTGAAGAAAATTAACTGTGAACCGAACGGTATCTTCCCGCACAATCCGGAGCCGCTGCCTGAAAACCTGACGGAGATCTGTGAGTTCGTAAAAAACAATGAGTGCGACCTGGGGGTCGTCACAGATCCCGATGGCGACCGTCTCGCGTTAGTGGATGAAAACGGCCGGCTGTTTGGTGAAGAGTACACACAGGTGGCAGCTTTTGATCTGTTTTTGTCAAAAAAGCCTGGCGATACCGCCACCAATCTCTCCTCTTCACGGGCGGCTGATGACATCACAAAAAAATATGGACAAACCTGTCATCGTTCTGCTGTAGGCGAGATTAATGTAGTAAAGGTGATGCAGAAGCAAGGCGCCGTTATAGGCGGTGAAGGAAACGGAGGAGTAATTAATGCCGACCTGCACCCCGGACGCGATGCCCTGGTTGGAACCGCGATGATACTGCAGCTGCTGGCCGAACGCGACATCAAAGCGTCTGATTACCGAAACTCACTCCCAGACTACGAAATGAGCAAGCAGAAAATGGAGCTGAACGATCTGGGGATGGATGCCGATGACCTGCTCACAAAAGTAGAAAAAACATTTGCCGACCAAAATCCAAACACCGTTGACGGCGTTAAAATTGATTTTGAACAGGGTTGGGTGCACTTCAGAAAATCAAATACCGAACCGATCATACGGGTGTACAGTGAAGCAGAGACGAAAGAGAAAGCAAATGAACTTGCGGAAAAAATTATATCGGTGATTCGCTCTTAAGACAAAAAACAATGGGTGCTTTCAACACAACGCTTTGCTATTTTTGAACTTCACTTTCTATAAAGAACGACATACAACATGATCACTTCAATGACAGGTTTTGGCCGGGGCGAATCATCGTCGAACGGCTACCAGGTAACAGTTGAAATTAAAACTCTCAACAGCCGCTACCTCGATGTTTCCGTCAGAATGCCCGGCACCCTTCAGGATAAAGAGATTGAGTTGAAAGAGTGCGTACAAAAACACCTTTCCCGCGGGAAAGTGAACGTGAACATCAACGTTGATAAATCCAAAGGTGCCGGAATTGATATCAAACTGAATGAAGAGCTGGCTCAAAGCTACAGCTCAATTCTCAATGATCTGCGAAGTGCCGGGAGTATCGATCAGCCGGTTACCGTTCAGGATCTCATGCAGTTCAATGATATTTTTGAAACGAAGAAAGAGGATGAAGAGGAGGTGAAAATCATCTGGGAGTGCACCAAGTCTGCCTTGGTTACGGCTCTCGAAAATCTCAACACCATGCGCCGAAATGAAGGCCAGGAGTTGAAAGATGATTTATCCAATCTGATTACCGGTATTTCTGAACTGCTGGATGAGGTGACCATCTTATCGGATAAGCGCGCCCCGGAGGTTAGGGAAAAACTGAAAACCCGTATTACAAAAATGGTCACTGAGGAGCAGATTGATCCGGATCGTATGGAGATGGAGATTGCGCTACTGGTAGATAAAATGGATATCAACGAGGAGATCATTCGGCTGCAGTCTCACCTCAAATTTTTCCTCGAAGCTTTGGAAGCAGACGAACCGGTTGGACGGAGGCTCAACTTTTTGTGCCAGGAGATCAACCGGGAACTGAACACCATCGGATCCAAAGCCAACGATTCGACCGTAGCTCATCACATTGTACTCGGCAAGGAGAAACTGGAACAGATCCGCGAACAGGTTCAGAATATTGAATAATCGCCTCAAAACTGCATTTAGTAATCTGATAGAATGAGTAAAAGAGGAAAAATTTTAATTTTGGTTTCACCCAGCGGTGGCGGCAAATCTACCATGACCAAACGCCTGCTTCGGGATTTTGACAAGATCAAATTTTCAGTAAGCGCCACAACACGCCCTCCCCGTAAAGGTGAAGAAGACGGGGTTCACTACCATTTTCTCACGAAAGAAAATTTTAAACAGAAAGTGGCCGACGGAGATTTTTTAGAGTGGGAGGAGTTTTATAATGGTACCATGTACGGAACATTACGCTCTGTCGTTGAAAATGAGTTGAATAAAGGCTATTTTATTTTGCTTGACATTGACGTATTGGGTGCGAAAAATGTAAAGGAGCTTTACGGTGACGAAGCCCTGGCTCTTTTCATCAAGCCTCCCTCCCTGCAAGTTCTGAAAGAGCGGTTAATTGCTCGCGGAACCGAAAGTGAGGAGACTCTGAATACGCGTATCGAACGCGCGGAAAAAGAGCTGGAGTACGCATCCGATTTTGATACAGTTATTGTTAATGATGATCTGGAAACAGCGTATAACCAGATCAAAGAAACGGTTTCAAATTTTATTAATTCATAACACACTATTATGCCGATTCGAACACTCAACTTAGAAGAAATGGGTAGCAAAAAAGGTAATCGCTACGAGAAAATTGTTGCGATGTCTAAGCGTGCCCGTCAGATTGCTGCTCAGGAAAAAATGGAGCTCGACGAAAAGCTTAAATATTTTGAAGGCTTTGAAGATGAAGATGAGTTCACATTCAACGAAGAGCAAGAGAGAATTTCAAAAGCGTTCGAAAAACTGCCACACCCTACGCAGCGTGCGGTGAGCGAAATGCTGGATGACAAAGTTACTTACCGTTACCCAAATAAAGAGATTTAAAGATGCTTGCCGGGAAACGCATCATACTGGGCGTTACCGGTGGTATAGCTGCTTATAAAGCGGTTTATCTTTTACGTGATTTTCAAAAAGCGGGAGCTGAAGTTCGGGTTACGATGACCCCCTCGGCCACCCGCTTTGTTGGTTCTGAAACCTTTGCGGCTCTCAGCCGGAGTGAAGTGGCTGTTGAAGTTTTCAACGATGAGAAGCCGGGTAAAAACTGGACCAAACACATCCACTGGGGCGAATGGGCCGACCTATTTGTGATTGCTCCCTGCACGGCCAACACGCTTTCAAAAATTGTGCATGGCCAGTCCGACAACATGCTCACCTCCACCCTGCTCGCTGCGCGATGCCCTGTACTCATCTGCCCTACCATGGATGGCGAGATGTATGAGAGTCCCGCCGTATCAAAAAACCTGACTACGGTTCAGGAGATGGGTTACCATCTGCTTGAACCGGATGAAGGATACCTGGCCAGTGGACTTGAGGCAGTTGGACGTCTGCCCGAACCTGAGACAATTCTTAAAAAATCAGCTGAAATAATTAAAACCCACAGGATCCAGGGACCCTTAACCGGTAAAAAGGTAATTGTAACAGCTGGTCCCACCCGCGAATTTATCGACCCTGTGCGATTTATCTCCAATCCCAGTTCCGGAAAAATGGGCGTGGCTATGGCCGATGCAGCCCGTGCACTGGGTGCAGATGTAATGCTGCTACACGGCCCGGTGTCTGTACCAATACCGGATCGATTACCAACCCGAGAGTTCACTTCCGCTGAGGATCTTTTTGAACTGATGAAGAGCTATACAGATGCTGATGTTGTGATTATGGCTGCTGCCGTTGCCGACTATAAACCGATTTCCCGATCAGATCAAAAAATCAAAAAAGATCGAACCGACGAGTCATCTTCCATTGAACTCACACGCACACCCGATATTCTCGCCAATCTTGGAAAAAACAAGAAAAAGCATCAAACCTTTATCGGGTTTGCCATGGAGACTGAAAATCTGATCGAAAACGCGAAGTCCAAACTTGAAAAAAAGAATCTGGACTGGATCTGTGCAAATTCACTGAATACCCGGGGTTCAGGTTTTGCAGGTGACACCAACACAATTCATCTGCTTGGAAAAGATGATCATAAAGAGTTTTCCGGTAAAAAGTCTGAGATCGCCTTTGAGATTTTAGATGAGATCTTTGGAGATCACTGAATTAGAGTTCCCCTTCCTGAAATTTTGTACCTACCACATTTACGAACGAATATTGATCCGGATATTGAATCGAATATCATGCGTGGTTCGCTTGAATGTTCTGGAAGATTTCGGCAAGATCTGGGTATATCCATATTCAAAATTTGCCTGAAGAGTGTTTGAGAACCGGTACCCGACTACGGCCGATCCGTTAATGCGTGTTTGTCCGGTTGGCGGCCTTGGGTTGAAGTCGTAGGCATTGGGGTCACGGTTAATCTGATTCGCATCCGTCTGCAGGGCTCGTTCCAGGTCGGCATCCAGTAAAAACCTCTGTTCCGTATCCTCAATCAGGTTGCCGTTCAACTTCAAATCCACATTATTTGACAAGCGGTTTAATAACGGCAGCTTAAAATTTCGAAGTGTATAATTAAACTGTACGCGCAACCCTTTCGATGTACGCTCAGAAACCTGTGTGTTAGAAAGTGACAGACTCGTGATCTTGCTTGTTTCATACCCTATCTGAGTTCTTAGGCCGTTATCCCACGTTACATTGAGCTGAATTAACGGGGCGAAACGTTTCTCAATATTAACGGATGACGGATCAAACTCAGGTCGAATATCTTCAACCTGATAAACACCGAGCCGCCGTGTAAAGGGTGTATCAGCGTTATTGTTCAAGCTCCACCCGATTCTATAAAGACCGTTGTACGCATGTGTAAGGGTGGCTCTTTGCATATATCTGCCCAACCAGGGGATCAGATTTTCCACACCGGTCCAGTTAATCCTCCAGTTTGGAAGTGGAATTGGAGTGAAATTCTTGTTTCCTACTGAGGAGCTGCGCCCCAGATAGGCTTTTCTAAAATCTCGCTGCAGCGCTACACTGTTTAGCACCGTGCTTCCATCTGACGATGAAATAATATTCTCTGTTGCACTCATATCATCAAAAGCGGTTTGAAGCTGATCTTTGAAGAGTGACTCATACCCCGGACCAAACGCCCAGATTGTTGAACTGATGTTCCCTGAAGATGTGATCACAGATGAAATTTCATTATCAGCACTTAGCGAAATCGATTCCGTTCTGCGTTCATCCCACTGCGTCTGCCAGTTCAGATCGATAGACAAGTTATTAAACGGGTTAATTCTGGTGCCCAGGGTGAT
Source organism: Rhodohalobacter halophilus (assembly GCF_001715195.1). Classification (GTDB taxonomy): domain Bacteria; phylum Bacteroidota; class Rhodothermia; order Balneolales; family Balneolaceae; genus Rhodohalobacter; species Rhodohalobacter halophilus. The sequence continues at coordinate 11,436 of NZ_MDWE01000014.1, read as the reverse complement.
GTTATCTGAGTAGGTATTGTTGGCCGGTATCTGAATGGATGAAACACCATCGGGGTTTGAAATCAATCTGTCCTGTTTGATTCTCTCCTCAATCCCCAGCCGGTAACCAATGGATGGCGTGAATGAATCCCCGCCGAACATATCAAAAAAGCTTGATTCCCCATCATAACCTGCCTGAGAACTAGTTTTTGAGTTACTGTAATTGATGTCCGCACTTCTCATACTGAAAACCGCCAGGAACATTTTGCGGCTGTAGTAGGTGACCTGCTCACCGAATGTATATCCCTCTTCAGCACCTCCGGCATCTCTCTCCCTACCTTCATTGCGGTCCGCTTCTACGGCATTTTCATAAAACGGAACTTTGTTGAACAGAGACTCGGTATTAATTCTCAGTGTGTGATCAAGCCTGAAGGTGTTTGCAACTCTGGCTCCCTGGTTAGATCCAAACGGGGAATTTTCCCACCTGAAACCTCCGGAGTATCGTGCGTTGTAATTCATCCAGTCCAGCAGCGTGATCCGGTTCAAGCGGGGTTGCCAGCTTGCCGTATAGTTTTCAGTATAACTGCTTTGGCGCGGAGAAAGATCATCAAAAAGAAGATCCCGAAATACATCAAATGACGGTAATGGATTGTAGGCGGTGCTGTCTGCCCCGGAAAGCCCTGCATCTTCTACGGCAATCCGGGCCAGATCGTAAATATTCTGCGACTGAAATGAAGTGGAAATAGAGGGGGTCAGGTTATAACCGAAACCGAAGTCTGTAGTATAGGTAAAGCTGTGTGTTTGCTGAAGGGGAAACTCCTGCCCCAGCTCTACTCTTCTCTTCCTCTCCTCATACGATCGCCGGGTGCTAAATGAGGTTTGTATATTCGTTGGCATGTAGCCAAGCTGAAGACCTCCAACAGCACCGATTATCGGTACTCCGGAAAGAAATCCGGCCGGACGAACATAGCGTGCCGTTCTGAAATTGTGGTTGTAACGGATAGAAGCATTGTAGTTCCAGTTGTCTTGAAACAGATATTCAGGTGAGCGACCATCCGTTGTATTGTACACATAGTTGATGGTTGTGTTGTCGAGGGTATATCTGGCCAGTCGGTTTTGTGAATTCCGCTTCGATAAATTGGACAGGTTTACGGAGTAGCTCTCCATATACGTTTCTACTTCACGAACCTGCTGTTCAATCAGCCGATCCTGCTGATCTTCATTTAAATCTGACCGATTACGAACCGCACGTTCAAAATCATCAAAACGAATATCCCCTTGATTGGGCAGATATTTAGGCACGGAGGTGGACCGCCGGGTGGATAGACTGACCGGAATATTCCATCCATACCGCTCCGGTATAAAACTATCCAGGTTTACGGTTGTGGAGAGATCGTAAGCCGTTTCATTACTTACCCTGCGCTGCCCGAGCCGTGAATCGAGCGACCCGAAACCTTGTGTTTGGCGGGTTAAATTTGCATTCACAGTGGCAAAATCAGCAATTGTAAGCGAAGATTTAGCGTTGGCAGCCCATCCGCTCTCATTGTCAAAACCGGAAACCCTCAATTCATTCAACCACAGCTCCGCATCCAATATCGGGGTTCCGGCTCCCTCCGGGTTCTCCGGATCAAAGGGGTTTCGAATTCCCATTCCCACTTCAGAAACTCTTCCCAAAGATGGATTTCCCTTAATTGCCACTACAGCACCGGGTACGCTATTTTCAAGAATATCTGCCCGTTCATAAACCTCTGACAGCGATCCGCCCCCCTCCTGATCCCGAAGCTGCTTGAGCTGATTAAATGCAGTAAGTACAATATTCATACTATTCTCATCATACAACCAAACCTGTTCCGCTTCCTCATCAATAAGTTGATTTCCTGCCGGATCAAACTCCTGGTATGGAAAGTTGGGATTTGACGGGGTTACCGGCTGACGATATTCGTAATAGTTGTTCTCCAGATCGTTACCAAACCGCATCACCAGCTCAGCATCGCCGCGCTGCTCAAACCCCTCACCGTGAACAAACATTCGCATATTGGAGTAGTTGAGCAGGTTCAACCCACCCGGAAATACTCTTTTTATGAGCTGTAGTGAACCCGGACCCAGATTTTCAGCCTGGAGCACAATCGACTGTTCGTTCTGAAGGGATTGCAGCTGTGTACCTCTGTTCTGTGCCCGAATCGCACCCCGTGGCTGTCTGTAGGGTATCGGGCGGCGATTGGAGTTCTCCTCAATGTTGATAGTACTGATTCTAAGATCCGCATTCGGATCACTCTGATTATTGATATTCTCATCTTGCCGCCACTGGCTGCCTACAAACTCCAATGTGGCAAACCGCAAGGTGAACGGCTGTTTATATCCGGACATCCATATTCGAATGTAGGTGATATTCTGAAAGTCATTGATATCACCCACTTTTCGTTTAAACTCATCCAGAGGAATGCGAACCTGATACCAGCGATCCTGCTGGCGGGATCCCGGAACCCTGTCAACGATGTAGGTTCCCTCTGCTCCAATCTCAAGGCGGTTTTCATCAGCCGGATTCAGATCAACTTCATATTGATAGTAGGCGTTGGTGAGGGCCACCGTTGACGGATTGACCAACCCTTCGGTATTGGGCCGGTTTGTGGATGCCCTCCGGTCACTCTGATCAATTGGCGTGTTGCCGTCACCAAACCCGAGCATTCGATGAAATCTCTCGTGCAGCGGCAGATCTTGGACTGATGACTCTCCATAAAACCGATAGTCATCATTTGAAGGGTCCTGCTCAATACGCTGAAATTTATCACTGCTCGCCCCCCACTGATCCCTCATCTGATCCACAAAATCCTGAAAAATGGTTTGCTCATTCAAACCGTTAACCCCGCCGGAATTTGGCATTCCATCTAGGCCAACATCTTCCAGCTCCCTGTTTTCGTTTGAAAACTGTCCCTCCGGTGGCGGCGGATTTGCGGGTAGAGCAGAACGAGGATTCATCTGGCTGTCCAAAATCAACGTTTCGGGATTTAACGCCAGTCCATCCTCTGTGTTTAATTTGGAGTTTGGAATCACATCTTCGGAGACCAATCCCACATCAATAAAAATTTTGCCATCAAAATCTTCAACTGATCCGGCCGGTGCAGGCTGACCGTTTGCCAAAATTGGCTGAACCCAAAACTCCAGAAATTCGATGTTATTCTGAGAGAAATCCTCCTGCCCCGACGGGATCACCGCAGTCATACCGCCCCAGGTTCGCTCAGGTTCCTCCTCAAGCAGCGTTCGCAGTTCAGAATTATAGTTATACTGCCCGCGCGATGTTGGATCGAAAAACAGATCCATGGTTGTAATAATCTCATCCTGCGGATTTTGTGTCTCCCTTCCCGGAAAAACATCCGTAACCTGAACCGGCTGGGATTCCGGGGTAAACTCAACATTACCCAGAATAGAGGTGATATTTCGCGGAATGGAGTACCAGGAAAATTTGGATCGCAGGTCTGATCGGTCCAGCCGGGACTGTTGATTAGAAACCGGAGCACCCGGAAAGTCATCCTCCTCAAATATAGGCTCATCGGGCTCATATCCGGGAACCGCAGCCGGGGCCGAAGCCAGATTCCATCTGGTGGCATTTAGCAAATTGATTTTGATATTTGCCCCTTCAAAATCGTCAATAAACGAGAGACCATCCTCCTCATCTTCGAAAAGTTCATTATTACGAATTGCCCTACGAACAGCCCTGGTTTCGGCAACACCCGGACGAAGCTGTGCAAACTCACCGCTAAATTCGAACTCAGAATTTTCGCGTGTTTGAATAAGCGGAAGCCAGTCAACAGCCCTTGTGATGAACGGAGTATTAAATCGGGCGTTGGCATCCAACCCGATCACGGCATTGCTTATCGGTTCATCCCCAATTCTAATTTTGTCATCCAGCGGACGCTCATTAAACCGAAAGTAAGTACCGCCAAGCGTAAAGTTGTTTGTGATATCGTATTCAGCCCGGAGCCCGGTAAATGTTTTCTGCTCGATGGAGGTCAGGGCCTGATTTTCATACTCGATTCGAATATCCTGCCCGGGGGCCGTGTAGCGGTCATTTAAAATGGTTATGCTGCCAAATGAATAATCCACCTGGTAATCCACATCTTCCTGCAGCTGATTCCCATTTGCGTAGACGCGAACAGATCCTTCAACCAGTGCCATCCCAAGATTATAATTTTCCTGAAGCCCTCCTCTGGATGTACCGCTGAATCTGTAAAATCCGTTTTTCGAACTTTGGGAGGCATTCCGTTGTCTCTCAGTGTAGAGCTCACCATAGCTTAGCCGATCGATCTCCTCCTCTGTTGCCGGAGAATCCTCAAGCACACTTCTGATACGCGAGCCAAACGGTTCAAGATAGGGGAAGATCACAAGTCCATTCTGCGGATCGAGTGTTCCGGTTCCGAAATCGAGTTGATTGTCCGGTTCAAGAGCTCCCTGCGAATCTACCCTGTCGAGACCCAGATCCTGCAAAAGGGTTGAAGCCCGCCCCGGCAATCGATCCCTGGCAATATTCTCTTCGGTAAACTCCAGCTCCAATTCCAGTGTCTCCCGGTTAATGTTACTCACACCCAGCGAATAGATATTCTTCATCGTTAAGGCAAAAAGCTCATTATCGGTAGACACATTTTGCGGTCGCAGCATTTTTAGAAAGATCCGGTCATTCCCGCTTCGGTTCAGTTCGCCCACATTAACGATTTCATTCCCTGCACCCCGATAGGTAAAAGAGACAGCTAACACCTCTCTGGAGCCGAGACTTCTGCGAAGGGAGAGATAACCTGAAACTTTATTGATTGTGTAATCTGTCCCCTCATCAAGCGGTGTGAAGTATCCCTCCTCAAAATTTCGTGAATCGGTAACACCAAGATCTTCCGGTGAAACTCCGGTTTGGGGATCCCGAAACTGATCCAGAAGTTCCGGTGAATAGACATCCTGATTGTTATCGGGGGGTAAATAACCGTTACCATTCTGCACCACACCCATATCAGCCAGCGCCACAGCCAGCCGCGCTCCCTCATCTGCCTGGATGCTCTCGCGCAGCACCCACACCTCAACATCGGCAATTTGAAGTGTTTGAGTTAACTGCTGAGGATTTGCCATGCTCGTTTCAAACTCCTGGCGGGTATAAAAATCCATAAAAAAGTGGCGGTCGTCGCTGTAGTCTGCCGGCCGAAGTCTGATCGGCTGCTCTTGTGAACCGCCTCTGATTGTCTCTACGTTACTCTCACCATCCTGTTGAGAGATGACCGAAGTTAGCCGGAACGAGCCGAGTTCAGCCACCGATTTCACTCCAAACAGTGCACCACTGCCACGAATCAGGGAGTTACCCGTGTTCATGTTCACATTACCCATCTCGATACTTTTAATAATCTCATCCTCATACCCCTCATACCGAATGCTCAGACGGTTTTGATAATCAAATTGTCTCTCGGTGTCCCAATCCGTTTCGATGGTGAGTTTATCCCCGATATTACCCTGAATGTTTAACTGAAGGCTCTGGTCGAAGGTTGGATCAATCCTGGTTTGCTGATCCGGTGGCAGACTTGGATCTTCCGATTTCTGAATGGATGCACCCACGTTCATGCTGGCCACACCGTTCACCCTAAGGTTCACTTCCGGACTTCCAAAAATAGTTGAAAATGCAGATTCACGACCTCCTGGAATCGCCACGCTAAAATCGAACAACCCCCGCCGGCTCTCATCCCTGCGGGAAGTTTCCAGAATAAGCTGCCCCCAGTTATCCGATTTTGCTCTCTCACGCTGTTTCAATGCATAATCATGGAACGATAGTGATGTCGGAAATCCGGATCTTATCCCCCCGATCCGCTTTTCAATGGTAAAACCGCCATCTGCACGTGTCTGAACATGAAGCTCTTCGGACGGCAGCGTGATATAGTAAAGTTTGGGAATGGGTCTGAAATAGACCGGAGAAACCTTGTCACCGAGAATTGGCCTGAAGATCTCCGGCTGCTGCTCCTCTGCCTCTTCTTCGGCCTCTTGAGCATATACCACCGACATGGCAAAAACGTGCATGATCCATGCAGCCATCGATAAGAGATATAGAAAACGTTTTATTGGCACCGGTGCATACATTTATAATCAGGCCCGCCTGAGGGCCATTGGAGTGTATTGCTGATAAGTAAAGTGTCAATCAGGGTCGTAACGTTTGCTCGATAAGAGAGGGTTTATGGGGTTCAAATAAGATTCTCTAAGAATAATAAACTCTGCGCAAAGATGTTTAAAAATAGAACCTTTTGAAAGGATCTGAATTTAGAATTCTCCTTTTTATGAATGTTAAAATAGCTGTACTATTCAGGCATGTTTAACAGCGTACAGACCGAGTTATTCCGAAAACATATCGGCCCATTTCTTTTTTGTTTTTTTACAGTGATGTTTCTGCTCCTGATGCAGTTTTTGATTCTTCACGTAGATAAACTGGTTGGAAAAGGTCTGCCATTTTTTATCGTTGCCGAGCTGATCCTCACCAACCTTGCCTATATGGTGGTATTGGCGGTGCCGATGGCGGTTCTGGTCTCAACGTTAATTGCCTATGGTAAATTTTCTGAATGGAACGAGCTGACTGCTATCCGTGCTGCAGGAATTAACCCCATTAAACTGATGTACCCGATGATTCTTACGGGTTTCGTTCTGTTTGGCGCCATGACCTATTTCTCCAACTATATCCTGCCGGAATCGAACCACAAGGCCCGCTCCCTCTTTTTAGATATCCGAATGCAAAAACCTGCCTTTGATCTGCAACCGGGTACATTTTATGAGGATCTGGATGGCTACACATTTTTGATCACAGAGATCGACAGCGAAAGTGACTCCCTTTACGATGTACGGGTATTTCAGGATGCATCGGATAACCGACGACGCGCCTACATTAATGCAGAACGCGGGTGGCTTGAGAGCGCGGACGAAAACACCTTATCCCTGTATCTCTATAACGGATCCACACTTCGGTTCATCCCGGGCGAACGGCGAAGTGAAGAGACGATGGAGCGAAATGCTTTTTCCCGATACCGGATGAGCTTCGACCTGACCGACCTCTCCTTTTCACGATCGAACCCCGACCGCCGAAGCCGAAACGACCGCACCATGAGTGCACAGGCGATGCTTGCTGTGGTTGATACCATCCGTACCGAACAGAGGCGTGAAATTGAAAAATTCAAGGAGAATACAGGGCAAAATCAGCAGAAACCTTTTTACAGCGAACCGAGCCGGTCCGTTAATCTAATACGGAACGACATTCAGGATACACTGAACATTTATCACTCCGGGCTGATTGCACTTCAGCATCTGCCCAATCCGTCTACTCAGATTGGGGCCATCAACCGCGCCATCAATACCATCGACCGCTACAACTCCGAGCTGGACAATTTAAAATCGAATGTAACCTGGCGCGATTTTCGTGTAGCCGAATTCCTGGTAGAAGTTCATAAAAAGATTTCGATCCCTTTTGCATGTGTGGTATTCGTTTTTCTCGGAGCCCCCATCGGTATGCTCACCCGAAAAGGAAATCTCGGTGTGGCAGCCCTGATTGGCGGCGGACTGTTGACCATCTATTTCATCGCCATCATACAGGGTGAAAAACTTGCAGACCGAATGATCATCAGCCCGTTTTGGGGAATGTGGGGAATCAATATCTTCTTCCTGATTGTCGGAATTATTTTAACACTTCACGTCAGCACTTCCATTCGAATTACCAATCTGTTTCAGAAGGATGAATAAGCTCGATCGTTACATATTGATGCGGCTCTTTGCGATTACTCTATTCGTACTCGGATTGCTCATTCTCATCTTCATCCTCATCGACTTTTCGGAAAACAGTGATGAATTTGCAGACAAAGGTGCGGAGCTTGCCGAAATCTGGGGGCGATACTACCTGAATTACATACCGGAAATGACCCGTCTGGTTTCGCCCGTTGCCGTGTTGGTTGCCTGTCTTATTTTAACCGGGCAGATGACCGAAAGACTGGAGATCACCGCAATCAAAGCTTCAGGAATCAGTCTCTACAGGCTCATTGTTCCCTATCTAATATTCGGAGTTACTGTTGCAGCGATTGTGAGTTACCTGGATGCAACCGTCATCCCAAACTCCAATGCCGAACGGATCGCCTTCGAACAGCAGTACCTCTCCAAAAGCGGAGAACGAATCGATCGGGGTGGAATTTTCAGGCAGGATTCCGACAGCACAGTCGTGAATATCAACTTCTATGATGCCAGTGCTAATATTGGATATCGGGTTACATTCCTTGAGTTTGAAGAGGATAAAATCAGTAAAATAATCACCGCCAACCGTATGACATGGGTAGACAGCACCCGCACCTGGGTGACAAACCGTGCGCAGAACCGCATTTTTAACGAAAATGCGTATGAAGAGTTTGAGACGGAGGATGAGGAGATCAAACTGAACATACTGCCGCGGGATTTAACACGCCGCACCTCTGATATCTATCAGCTTACCTATCCCGAAGCGCTGGAATATATTGCCTCGATCGAAAGAATTGGTGCCGGCGGTATTTCCCTTCCAAAAGTTCAGTTATTCAGCCGGATGGCCTATCCCATATCAATTGTTGTCGTCTGTTTTATCGGGTTTGCAATTGCAACAGAGCGCAGAAAAGGCGGCAAAGGATTCTACATTGCCGCAGGATTATCATTCAGTTTTATCTATCTCACCATGATGAAGGTGATTGAGCCGTTTGGAGCAGCCGGAACGATCACTCCGGAGTTTGCCGCATTCTTTCCGCATGTATTCTTTTTTATACTGGGAATCTTCGCCTTGCTGATTGCAAAAAAATAGAGAGCTTACGCTTCCGGTTTGGGGCCGCGATAGTTGAATGGCATATCAAACCGCTCTTTGGATGAGGTTGAAATGGTTCCGTTCTCCGCTTCGTATTTCCGAATATTTTCATTCAGGGCATTTGCCAGTCTTTTTGCGTGATCCGGAGTCATCACAATGCGTTTCAGTACTTTTGCTTTCGGTACGGCAGGCATCATGGAGATAAAGTCGAAAACAAACTCCGACGGTGAGTGCGTAATCATTACCAGGTTTGAGTATGTTCCGGTTGCCTCATCATCTTTGAGTTCAATTTCTATCTGCTGTCCTTTTTTCTTATTTCTTTTTTGGTCCATTAATTTTTGTGCTGAGTTAATTTTAAAGTTTGTCTAAACGTAAGGTTACTGAATCGCTTTTTGAAGAGAATCTTTGGTAATACCCGAATGTGACGCATGCCAAAACACCTTGCCGTCTTTTAACACAATCACCTGCGGAGATTCATGACGGACACCTGTTTTTGCAGCAATTTCCTTGGAAAGCGCTCTCTGTTTAACCACATCTATAAAGGAAAAACCGGCCACATTCGATGCACTCTCCATCGTCTCCTCTACTTTCGTTTTTGAAAAAATACAGACGGCACAGTTAAAACTGTGCTTGTAAATCACGTGCGTGCCGCTCCCAAACAGTTCATCCAGTTCCTCAGACGTCTCGGGTAATTTCCACTCTTCGGAGAGTTGGGGACGTCCCCCCATCATTCCTCTCAATCCGCTTAAAAAACTCATCCTCTAATCCCCCAAACAGATTCCAATTTCCCTTGCGGTTTGAACCGTATCTCCATCCAGCGGCACCAGTTTCATTTTATCAGCCACTTCAGACAGCGGAATACGCCGTATTTCGTTTTGCTGCATCACAATCATCTTATTATAATCCCGATTTTCTATTGCACGGATCGCTGCAGCCCCAAATCGAAGGGAGATCAGGCGATCATATGTTGACGGAGTTCCGCCCCGCTGCAGATGTCCCAGAACTAACGAACGCGACTCCTTGCCGGTCATTTCAGAAAGTCTCCTCTCGAGATAAGCCCCCACACCGCCCAGTTGTTCAGACTGACCCGGCACTTTGCCCTTTACAAAATGTTCGCCTCCTTTCTCCTTAGCTCCTTCGGCCACAACAACAATTGAGTATGATTCTCCCTTCTCCTCTTTCTCCAGAATTTTTTGAGCAACCGATTCAAGCGAAAAATCGATTTCCGGCATCAAAATTACATCAGCCGATGCAGAGAGCCCGGAGTGTAGTGCAATCCACCCGGCATATCTTCCCATTACTTCAATCACCATAATTCTTCGATGAGACTCCGCCGTTGTGGTAATCTTATCGATCGCTTCTGTGGCGGTTGTAACGGCGGTATCAAATCCAAGAGTGATTTCACATCCCCAGATATCGTTGTCGATGGTTTTCGGAACCCCTACAACCGGAACTCCTTTCTGCGACAGCCTGTTGGCAATCCTCATCGACCCGTCGCCGCCTATAGCCACCAGTGCATCAATACCGTGCTTCTTAAACTGTGATACAGCCTCATCCGATTGATCCACCAACTCCCAGCTTCCATCCTCCTTTTTATAGGGCATCTCAAACGGGTTCCCGCGGTTGGCTGTTCCCAGAATGGTTCCGCCCTGCAGTGTAATTCCACGAACCCGGGCCCGTGTAAGCGGAATGAACGGCTCATCCGAGTAGAGTGAGCCGTATCCGTTCCGAATTCCTACTACCTCCCAGCCACGTCGTATGGCTGAGAGAGTAGCGGATCGAATAGCTGCGTTCAGTCCGGGAGCATCACCGCCGCCGGTGTTGATCGCTATTTTCATACAGTCTCCGGCTCTTTCAGATCAAAGCCTTCCAGTGCCAGGGCTTCACGTAACCGTTCCATACCCAGTCCTTCCCTAAGTAGTACGGGAATATCTTCGGTTAAATCAACAATGGTGGTCTCTTCATCAGAAAGTTCATCCATCTGATCATCCACAACCACATCCACTACTTTGTCAAACCGGTTCAGGAACATTTCACGATTTCCATCCTCGGGGCTACCAAACTCCACACCCGGCAGTTTTGCCGTAATGGCTACCACAGGATGACCAAGCTCCTCAATCAGCTCCAGAGAAACGGAGTGATCCGGTACCCGAATACCCACCGTTTTCTTTTTGGGGTGAGTGAGAAGGCGAGGAACTTCACGGGTTGCAGGCAGAATAAACGTGTACGGCCCCGGAATCAGGCGCTTGATCAGTTTAAAGCTATCATCGCTCAGATGAGCAAAAATTGAAACATTTTCCAGACTATGGCACATCACTGTTAAGTGATCATTTTTATCCAACTGCCTGATCTTTCGGATTCGCTCGAGACCTTTTTTATTTTTGTAGTCACATATCAGCGCGTACTGGCTATCGGTTGGAATAATCATGACCGAGCCGTCAATCAACTCATCGGTCAGTTCAAAAATCTTCTTTTTATGGGGAGCGTCGTGATGCAATTTCACTCGATGAGACATATATAATCCTTTCTTTTTCGTGTTTTAGTTCAAATGCTGATTCTCAAACAATCAACACTGTGGGTATACTCGGAATCGATAAAATGTGTCCCGTTTAATCGAAATGGTATTTATATAGTTTATCATT
>NZ_MDWE01000013.1 GCF_001715195.1 Rhodohalobacter halophilus | reverse complement strand
AAATTAAATCAAGGAATTTGCCATAAGGAACAGAACTTTTGATTCTTTAAAATTTTCTTCCTCAAATCCTCTGAGCAATTCGTACATTTAGTCAGATAAAATTTTATTCAATTAAACGACCGAACTTGAACATGAGCAGTGAACCGATTGTAGGCGTGGTAATGGGCAGCGACAGCGACTGGCCCACGATGAAAGAGGCAACCGAAATTCTGGACCAGTTTAAAATACCCTACGAAAAACGGGTCGTTTCTGCTCACCGCACACCCGATGTAATGGCAGAATATGGCTCATTGGCCCGTGAACGTGGGTTGAAGGTCATCATTGCCGGTGCCGGAGGTGCAGCTCACCTGCCCGGTATGCTTGCTGCCTACACCACACTTCCTGTGATTGGTGTTCCGGTTAAAACAACTGCGCTTGGAGGACTCGACAGCCTCTACTCCATCGTTCAGATGCCAAATGGAGTGCCTGTGGCAACCGTGGCCATTGGCAAAGCCAGGAATGCCGGATTGCTTGCTGCACGGATGATCAGTATGAATGATCCATCGATTACTGAGAAGCTGGAGCAATACCATGCAGAGATAGCCGATGAGTCGATGGATAAAACCAAAAACCTGACCTGAATTCGGTGAAAAATAAGATCATCAATATCACGATTCTGGTTTTGTTAGCCGTGTTTATCCTAATCAGGGTTCATACAGCACTCAATCAGATGAACAAGGGTGAGGAAACAAAACTCATTGAAGAGTTCCCGGTGGTTTATTCCGGGGTAATCCCTTGCGCCGACTGTCCCGGTATCGATTACACGCTTGTTCTGGAAGAGAACCGGTTTACCGAGTGGAGTCATTACATCGACAGGGGAAATGACCTTTTCCGTCAAGAGGGAAACTGGACCATCCACCGTGATACCCTCAAACTCTTTCGAACGGAGGATGATATTCACAAAGCATTTCTCTTTTCCGAGGATGAACTTACCATGCTCGACAGGGATCTTCAGTTAATTTCCGGAGAACTTGAGGACTCTTACCGGCTTTCACGTTCACGCGAAGAAGAATCAATCAGGAAACATCACAGTGAACTTCGAAAGAGAGGCGTGGATTTTCTGGCCAGCGGTAATGAACCGTTCTGGAGTGCGCGAATTGATCATGAAGAGCAGATCACCTTTTCAACTCCGGAGCTCGAAAAACATTACCCAATCTCATCATTTACCGAAGAGATTCAGGACGAAACCAAAACGTATAGCGGCGAAGAGTTCAGCCTTACCTACACACCCGGATTTTGCAGGGATAGCATGAGCGGATTTCTCTTTACTCATCATGTTACGGTAAACTATACTGATCGAACCTTAACCGGATGCGGAAAGTACCTCTGACAGACTCTCTCTACCTCTGTTTGACGAATTCAGTATTGTAACTTACAATTCGATTATACGCTTCCAGCACTGCCTCTGTTGTTTGTTTTTCAATCACTTCGCCATGCTCTTTGGCGATCTCTCTTGCATTCATTGGAACAAATGGCAACCTCACCTCTTTCAGTGCCGGCACATCTCCGCTGCTGTCTCCAATATAGGCCATTTCAGAAAGCTGGATTCCCAATGCGCGGCTCAACAGCTTAAACCCCTGAAGTTTATCATTTCCCGGCATCAGCGTGTTCACAGAAACATCCGTTGCATGAACAATCAGTTCCGGATAATCTTGCTTCACTTTTTCCTGAATCAAAAGATGCAGATGATTGATCGTCTTCTCGTCCTGCCCCACAACACCGGCATCCATCATTTTGGAAAACTCAAGATTTATACCCGGGTATTGTGGGAGAATTTCCTCTGTGAGCCAGCGTTTCATTGCACGAATCGGCTCCATCATCCCATTCTCTGTGTTGATGGCTGTTTCAAATCGGTGACCGTCCCAATGAAAAAGTCCTGCGCTTTCAAAAACAAACGGCAGCCGGACATCCAGCCACTGCGCCACAGCTTCGGCATAGGGAAATGGGCGGCCGGTACAGATGGTAAGCGGCGGTATCAGCTCAGACTCACGGCTCTTCAGGTTCAGCTCTCTGATTTTATGTATCGCATCCCAATTTGGGGTTTTGAACGGTTCAGAAATGCACCCGTCCAGATCTGTTACAAACAGCTTAATCATTTAACCTAACTATTTTTAATTTCTCTATTTCTATTCAAATGATCCGGAAAGAAGAGACCGGTCACAAAAAAGAGCATCCCGATCATCATCAAAATCTGATATTGATTTTCATAATCGGCATACTCCTGGCTGCCAAACTCGCCACGTTCCAGCTCATCGAGCCTGGCAAAAAATGGCTCAATTGTGTCGCTCCCCGACCGCAGTGCATAGTACTCTCCCCCTCCGGCATCAGCTATTCGGCGCATTGTGTTCTCTTCAAGCCGTGTGGTCACAGTATTTCCCTGTTGATCCCGGTGATAGCCGGTTAACCGCCCCTGATCGTCGTAAATTGGAATGGGGCCACCTTCTGATGTCCCTACTCCTACGGTAAAGACCGTCACCCCGCGATCAGTCAGCTCCCGAAGCGTATCATCATAATCGGGACCGTGATTCTCCCCATCTGCTATAAATAGAAGTACATTGGAGGCATTTTGACGCTCAACAGAATCGAACACCTCGATGGCACGCTCCATCGCCGATCGGAAATTGGTCCCGGTAACAGGCATTTGATCGGTATTGGCTACATCCAGAAAGAGGCGGAGGGCAGAATAATCGGCGGTAATGGGAGCCTGGATGTAAGCCTCCCCGGAAAAAACAATGAGCCCGATTCGATCACCCTGCAGCCGATTGACTAAGCGGTTCACCTCAAACTTTGCTTTATCCAAACGGTTTGGACGTACATCTTCAGCATTCATACTGCGGGAGAGGTCCATCGCTACCATAATGTTCAGTCCGCTTCGCTGAATCTCTCGGACTTCCGTACCAATCTTGGGTCCGGCCAGAGCCACGATAAAAAAGAACATGGAGATCAGAATGGCGAACATTCTCACTCTATCTCCGGTACTCCAGAAATTTTTTCGCAACTGACCAATCAGTCGATCATCAAAAAGCTTTTTACGTTTTTGACGTTGCTGCAGCCTGAACCAGTAGTACCCTCCGTAAATAAGCGGAAGTAGCAGCAAAAGCCACAAATATGAACTGTTTTCCCAAATCATAATTCAACAAATTATTTACAATCTCTAAGATACCACACTTCTTGAAGAAGACGAACATCTCATCACGCAGAACACTTATCTCCTAAACAGCAGCGCTCTGCTCCGCATGATGACGCGCCTCAGCCGGGGCAATTTTAAAAAGCCAGAAAATTCCCGATACCACCAATAGCACAGAAAAAACCGCCATCGTTTCTCTCAACGTTAATAAATCGTATTCAAGTATGAGTGCGGCAATGGTAACCGATACAGATTGTGCCAGTGTAAACAGCAGCCATTCCAGGCTAAATACGCGACCACGATACTGATCCGGCGCCCTCCGCTGAACCAATACGGTGCTCATTACCCAATTCGAACCGGATGCCATGTGTGCAATCATCACAAATAGCCCCATCCAGAAAAGCGTATCAGACTGACTGACCACAAAATAGGTCGCTCCGGCAATCATCATAAAAAACCCCATTCCTTTTACCCACAGGTCTTCACTTCTGAACACTCGCCGGCCAATAACCGGCCCGATACCGGTACCAATGCCTCTTGCTGCATAAAGAATACCCAGACCAATACTGCCCATCATCAGCACATCTTCGGCTACAATAATGAGCATATAAACCAGCGCTCCGATGCACATGGTAAAGGTTCCCTTGGCAAGTGTCGGACGCAGAACACTCTTATTGGTTTTCAGGTATTTCATTCCATCCTTGATGCCATGGAGCGGATTTCGAGTTTTCTGCTTCTCCTCTTTCGACATCATCTTCTGAGGAATCTCAGCCCGGTAAACAAACCACGAGGACCCTACATAGCTGATTCCGTTGATCAGAAAAACCAGATCCGTCCCCAGCCACTCGGTTGCAAATCCGCCGACGGCCATCCCCGATGTAAAAATGATACTCCACGATGCCGCCGATAGAATATTGGCATTCACAAGCTCCTGTGGTGTCGTTACGTTTGGGATGGACGATGTTTTAGCGGGTTCAAATATGGCCGAAAACGCCATCTGAACTGCGATCAAGACATAGGCGAGCCAGAGCAGAGATTCGGATGTAATGAGAATAAAACCGAGTACAATCACACCACGTATGATGTCGCACCAAATCATCAGCTGACGCCGGTTGAAACGGTCAGTGATGTAGCCCGCAATCGGTGAAAATGAGGCGAGACTCAACATTTTCACTACTATGATCAAACCGAGCAGAAGTTCAGATCCACTGTATTTTTGGATGATCGCGTAAACTGCAAGTATGCCAAACCAATCCCCAAAGTTGGAGATCAACTGAGCGATCCACAACCGTCTGTAGTTGTGGTTTCCTTTTATTAACTGGATATATGGCTGAAGTTTACCGGTCACCTGGATAGGGTTGTTCTGATTTGATGCTAACTGTTAAAAATGGAATCGTTGATTACTTTACTCCCGTGCTGCCAAATCCGCCTGTTCCTCTGTTGCTTTCAGGTAAATCAGCCGTCTCCACCACCCTGGGCTGATAGACAGGTGCTATAACCATTTGAGCGACCCGATCGCCGTGCTGTACCGTAAACGTCTCCGTCCCGTGATTGATCGCCAGTACTTTTACCTCTCCCCTGTAGTCCGAATCGATAGTGCCGGGTGTGTTCAGCATCGTGATACCGTGTTTGTACGCCAAACCGCTCCGTGGACGAATCTGAGCCTCATATCCAAATGGAAGTGCCATTTTCAAACCGGTGGGAATGAGCGTACGTTCACCCGGTTTTAAAACCAGCGGTTCATCGAGAGCCGCACGGATGTCCATACCGGCAGCTTCATCACTTTCGTACTTTGGAAGCGGGAGATCCTTCCCATGCTCCAACTTTTTGAAATAGACTTTAATTGGGTCCCCTGCGCTCATAATCAATCAATCGAACTTTTACGTTACCAAAAATTACTTTTACATGTGCTTCAACCGGTACCCGCAGATCATCTGTCGCAAACCACGCTTTAAAATTTCCGTTAAAACCGAACGGTCCCTCAATATCGGCTACTCCGTCACTGCGGTACGTTTCAATCGGTTCATCGAACGCCTCATATTCTCGCATTTCGGTCTCCTCAAGCCCCTCGGCAGACACAATTCCCATCATATCTTCTGTGTAGACCGGGATCTCAAATTTCTCCTGCAAACCGGCAAACATTCGGGCGTAGTAAAAAATGATATCCCCCCCGCTCGCGGGTTCAACCAGGGCCAGTGTGTCAGTTGGTTCTCCCCGTTCAAAAAAGTGTATTTCCCGCTCTTCACGATCAAATTTGATTCGTACACGGTCGTACTCCTCGTCGTGAATGTCATCACGCCAGAAAACATGACTGTAGGGCCACTGACTGTTGAACTGAAAAATATTTTCATAGTTCACAATACGGGTACCCATAAACGGTACACGCCGGTTAGAGCGCATGGTGGTTCGTAAATGAAACGCTTTTTCGCCATTCCAGGTGGTGTCCGGAAGAAGCTCCACATCCACCCAGCCAAGGGTAAAAAATCCATATCGAACCTCATATTCAAACACTTCCCGCGCATCGAGCAGCGTCTGCATATCCGGAACAGTTTCCCGATCATTTTCAAATGTCAGGCCGGACTGTGCGAAAAGTGCCGGTGTGAGTAACAGCCAAAAAAAGTTAATCCACAAATGCTTCAAAAGCGTCCTCATCATATCCAACCAATATTGCCTCACCCTGGACCAGTACGGGGCGTTTGATCATCACCTGATGTTCAAGCAGCTGATCGAAAAGTTCTTCATCACTCAAATTTTTATCCTTCAGGCCAAGTTGGCGCCACTTCATTCCGCGCCGGTTTATCAGCACATCCAGACCAATCTGGTTCACAAACGATTGTAGTTCGTCTCTCGTCAGCGGCTCTTTTTTGATGTTTACAAATTCATATTCCACATTGTGATCCTTCAGCCACTTGAATGTATCACGCATTTTGTTACAGTTTTTGATTCCGTAAACCTGTATCATTATTCTTAGTCAGTTATTTTCTGTTTGTTTTGCTTAAAAATACGACATTTTCATGACGATATCGTCTCATTTACAAGATGTAACTGATTTGCTTAAACCTCCATTTCAATTAATCAAGAATTGTGAATTTATCTGTTAAATATCTATTCATCCTTACATCTCTACCCCTGATCCTGCTCACAAGCTGCAACCGGGCAAATGACCAGCGCGATTTTGAACGAGAAGCATTCAGCCTGCCGGAAGGAATTACTGAGACTGACGGCCATGGGGAAATTTTAAACAGTGATCCGGATGATTGGCGAATTGCTCCATTTTTTCAGGGAATGGTTGAGGTTGACCCGGCCTATCCTAATCCTGTGCAGTCCACAGGCCAAATTTCTATCGATGTTATTGTTACCGGTGTTGAGTCTGTCTCCGGGTTAATCGCATATACATACTACGGTGACAACAACATCAGAAATGTTTATAACGATCAGCGCAGACCTCTCCCTCCGGGGCTTACCTCTATTCCTTTATCTGCATTAGACATTGCCCGTTTCAGGGAAGATCCGCAGGGTACGTACCGTATCATCATCCTGGATGCTAATGAAAACATCATCACCTATGGAGATGTGCGGGTGGAATAACCCGTAAATCCGGATTGTCATTCAGCCCTTCAGGCTCTATCTTCATCCACTATGCCAAAGGAGAAACTTACGCCATCGGAACGCACTATTGTTCGGGAACTCATTTTCCCGGAGACGTTCAAACACATTCTGGACGAAACCGGCTTTGCACCGGGAACTATTCGGGACGATCTCATTAACCTGATCAATCACGGGTATATTGAAGTGATCGATACCGATTCACAGCGTTCCGTTTCCCCCTTTTACGATTCAGATAACCTTCAGCAGTTCAGCTTCAAAGCCACAAAAACAGGACTAAAACAAATTCAGAATCATGCAATTTGAATCAACCGTAGATGAAACCCCCTTTGAGGTGGAAATTGATCGCGAACAATCCGTTGCCACCGTAAACGGAAACAGAATGCAGTATGAACTGCTTGAACAGCCCAATACCGGGCGTCTTTTGATTCGTTTCGGAACTAAGTTGCACATCATCGATAACATAAAAGTAGATAAACAGACGGTCTCCTTCTCTTTTGATGGAAAGTATGTTGAAACAACCGTAAAGGATGAACAGGAGCTTCTTCTCGAAAAACTTGGATTCTCCACCGATGAACTCGCATCGGCCGGACTGCTCGAAGCACCCATGCCGGGTAAAATTCTGGAGCTGCTTGTGAAAGAAGGCGACGAAGTGGAAGAGGGTGAACCGGTTGTAATTCTGGAAGCGATGAAGATGGAGAATGAGTTAAAAGCTCCCACATCCGGTGTTGTAGCGTCTGTTTCCGTGTCTGAAAATGACAGTGTAGAAAAAAGTCAAACCATTTTAGAAATCGAACCACGTGGATAAATTTATTATTGAAGGCCCTACCCCGTTACAAGGTGAAATTGCAATCAGCGGATCAAAAAATGCAGCATTACCTCTTATGGCAGCATCCATCCTGGGAGACTCTCCCTCTACCCTGGATCTGATCCCCAAACTGCGGGATATCTATACGTTCAACAATGTGATTCGCGTAACAGGTACGAAGGTCGATTTTCAGGAAGATGAAAACAGGCTTGTGATAGACCCGACAAATCTCAGCCACACAGAAGCTCCATACGACCTGGTTCGTAAAATGAGAGCATCATTTTATATGCTGGGTGCACTGATTGGAAAAATGGGTAAAGCACGCGTTTCTCTTCCCGGAGGTTGTGCCTGGGGGCCTCGTCCGGTTGACCTTCACCTGAAGGGAATGGAAGCAATGGGAGTAGATATCGATCTGGATGGCGGTTATGTGGTAGCCTCCATCGACGGCGAAGAAGTGGAAGGCGGAGAGTACACACTCGACCCAAGCAGTGTAGGCGCTACTATCAACCTGGTTCTTGCGGCAGCCAAACGAGCAAAAAAGTTTATTATTCGTAATGCTGCAAAAGAGCCCGATGTTGTGCTCCTCTGCAACATGCTTGTAAAAATGGGCGCTGATATTCAAGGAATTGGCACAGATACCCTCACAATACGAAAGGCAGAAATCCTGAAAGGAGTTGAAATGTCGAACGATCCCGATCGGATTGAAACCGGCACCTTTATGATTGCCGCGGCCATGCATCCGGAATCGGACTTGACGCTGACCGGATGCAAACCGGAGGATTTAGGCACCTTCCCAAAACATTTTAAGAAGCTGGGTGTGGATCTGACTATCAACGGTTCTACCATTCGCATTCAATCAAAAAACAGTGTAAACCCTGTTTCGGTTAAGACTGAAATCTACCCCGGTTTCCCAACTGACCTGCAGGCACAGTGGGCAACCTTGATGACCCAGGCTGACGGGGAATCAAAAGTAACCGACACCATCTATTTTGATCGCTTTAGTTACGTTCCTGAACTGAACCGATTAGGAGCTGATCTCAAGGTTGAGAAGAATCGGGTTACCATCAATGGAAAAACCGAACTGACCGGTGCCTCAGTAATGAGTACAGATCTCCGGGCAAGCGTTAGCCTGGTGATGGCAGGAATGGCCGCAAAAGGCACTACGGAAGTTCTGCGAATTTATCATCTCGACCGAGGATATGAGAACCTCGAGGATAAACTGAATGCCGCCGGTGCCTCCATCAAGAGAGTGCAGGAGTAGAGATTGTAAAATCATAGACGACTTTCATTCAATATTTAATTATTAGCTAACTTTCTGCTATATTCTAACATTGGATTAGTTCGAATACTATTCTGCGAACTAGATTAACTATTTCTTTGATTTTTAGAGCTTTACAACATATTACCCTCTATTTGATTTTTCGCTCCGAAGCGGTCTGCCGCATCGTGGCGTTCTCAGATTTTGGTATTTCCGGGCAAAAAAAATCGCCCTCACCTATTTCTAACAAGAATTCTAACAGTTTAGCAACTCGCTCTGCTTTAACTCGTACAAATGACCATCTGGAGAATAGTGTACTGTTTTTAAAGACCAACCAGATCTTTTTGATTGTGAAGTGTAAGCTTAGCGACTTGCTGATGAAATTTTATCGCTTACATGAAGAACCAGATCATTATACACTCATCGGGGAAACAAACCCGTGTAGCACTGCTGGAAAATGGAGAACTGGCACAACTTTTTATAGAATCTGAAGAGAATCAACGTACCGTTGGCGACATCTATCTCGCTCGTGTACATAAAGTAATGAGCGGTATCCGTGCTGCATTTATCGATGTTGGTATGGAAAAAGACGCTTTCCTCCACTTCTCTGATGCCGGTGATCATCTCGGCGACTATATCAAAATGATGAACGGCCCCAAGAGTATCTCAAAGGATGCCGATAAAGAGCTCAAGAAGTTTGATAAGCTTTCCAATAACGACAAGCAGATCCTGGCCGGTAAGATCCTTCAAAACAATCAACGAATTCTGGTCCAGATCGTAAAAGAACCTATCGGTTCTAAAGGCCCGCGTGTTTCTTCCGATATTACCATTGCCGGGCGTTTCCTCGTTTTGATTCCAATGGGCGATTATATCGCTATCTCAAAGAAAATAAATAATGGCCGCGAGCGCCGACGGCTTAAGAAAATTGCCGGCGACATGCTGCCTGACGGCTTCGGTGTTATCATCCGTACGGTGGCACAAAACCAGGATAAGGAAGCGCTTGAGGACGATATGCGCACAGTCTTGAAGAAATGGGAGCGTATTCTCAACAAACTTGAAAATGCAAAACCGCCAACACTTCTTTACAAAGATCTTGATATCACCGAGAGCCTCATTCGAGACCTTTTTGCCAAACAGTACGACCGCGTACTGATCGACGATTACCAGCTATACAAGTCCATCAAAAGCTATGTTTCGCAGATAGCACCGAAAATGCTGCCAAGTGTTCAGCTTTACAAGGGGAAAGATCATATTTTTGACCACGTGAATATTGCGCACGACGTAAACTCCATTTTCAGCCCGAGAGTACGAATGCCATCCGGCGGCTATCTCATTTTTGAGCAGACGGAAGCGATGTATGTTGTGGATGTAAACTCCGGACCATACGCTGCCAAGGAGAAACAAGAAGACAACTCCCTGAAAACAAACCTCGAGGCCGCACGCGAAATCGCAAAACAGCTTCGACTGCGAGATATAGGCGGAATCATCGTAGTGGACTTTATTGATCTGCGGGATGACAAAAATCGTAAGAAGATTTACGATGAACTGAAAAAAGAGTTTAAAAAAGACCGCGCTAAGACCAACGTGATTGGCATGAGTGACTTCGGCCTGGTTCAGATTACTCGCCAGCGAATACGCCCAAGCGTGGTAAATTCTGTATCAAAGGTTTGTCCAACTTGCGGAGGTTCCGGAACAGTTGTCAGCCAGGATACCATTATCACAGACATTGAAAGCTGGATCAGCAAATTTAAGTATAGCACAGAGTACCGTGCAGTAGATATCTACATTAACCCATATCTTAGATCTTACCTCACACGCGGACTCTTTAGCCTGAGGTTTAAGTGGATGGTGAAATATAAGATGAAGATCTCCTTCATTGCAGAT
This sequence comes from Rhodohalobacter halophilus, assembly GCF_001715195.1. GTDB lineage: Bacteria > Bacteroidota > Rhodothermia > Balneolales > Balneolaceae > Rhodohalobacter > Rhodohalobacter halophilus. Next base: position 18,941 of record NZ_MDWE01000013.1, on the reverse strand, counting down.
GAAACCATCTCCCTCAACGAGTTTAAAGCAACTCTCACCGGGTCCGATCTTGAAATTACAGACGTGGTTCTGCAGGGAGAATCAATTGATAAAATTCTTGCTGCTAAAGATCAGCAGGCAAGAGAACTCGATAGCGGTTCAAACGTTACCCGAAATGTAGACTACTACTCCAAGGGAAATAAAAACGGAAGTTCTCGCAAACCAAAGAGACCCAAGCGACCCGCGCCGGAAAGTAATTAATTGAAGATTTTAGATTTTAGGATTACGTAAAGATGACAAATTTGAAAAATTTGCATGCCACCACTGTACTTGGAATTATTCACAAGGGAAAAGTAGCACTCGGCGCCGATGGCCAGGCTACTCTCGACAAAACGGTTATGAAATCAACCGTTAAAAAGGTTCGAAAACTTCAAAAAGGAACTATTTTGGCCGGTTTTGCCGGATCCACCGCAGACGCTTTTACTCTTTTTGAAAAATTTGAAGAGAAACTAAACAGCTACAACGGCAATTTGCAGAGAGCCGCCGTTGAAATGGCAAAAGAGTGGCGAAAAGATAAATTTTTACAGAAGCTTGAAGCTCTTCTTGTTGTAATTGATAAAGATACACCGCTGCTTATCTCCGGTCAGGGTGATGTAATTGAACCGGATGATCAGATACTGGCTATTGGGAGCGGTGGATCGTACGCTCTGGCTGCAGCCCGCGCAATGAAAGAGAATGCGCCGGATTTATCTGCTCGTGAAATAGTGGAGAAATCTCTTCACATTGCGGCTGATATCTGTATTTATACGAATCATAATTTGACCATTTTAGAAATTGACGAGTAGTACCATGAAGTTAATTGAACAACAGAATTTAACACCACGGCAAATCGTTGCCGAGCTCGATAAATATATTATCGGGCAGAAGAAAGCGAAAAGATCCGTATCAATCGCCCTCAGAAACCGGTGGCGACGACTGAAATCGGACCCTGAAATTCGTGATGAAATTATTCCCAACAACATTTTGATGATCGGTCCTACCGGAGTTGGTAAAACAGAGATTGCCCGTCGACTGGCAAAACTGGCCGGTGCTCCGTTTATAAAAGTAGAAGCTTCGAAATTTACCGAAGTAGGATATGTTGGCCGCGATGTAGAATCGATGATTCGCGATCTGACCGACATCGCCATCAACATGGTAAAACTGGAGATGCAGGAGCGCGTAAAAGGAAAAGCCGCTGAAATTGTAGAAGAGAAAATTCTCGATATCCTTATTCCGCCTGTTCGGAAAAAAAGCCCTACATCCTCCACTGCAAGCAACTCCGGAGAAGTTGGATTCAACCCCGATAAAGCATCCGATGCTGAATTGAATGAACGAACCAGGGAGCGATTCCGCGAAAAACTGAAAAACGGTGAACTTGAAGATCGTGAAATTGAGATCGAAGTAGATTCTTCCAAAACACCGATGATGCAAGTTTTTGGCCCACAGGGAATGGAAGAGATGGGCGTAAATCTTCAAGATATGCTCGGAAATCTGACCCGCGGTCGCAAAAAGACAAAACGAACGGTTCCCATTAGTGAAGCGCGTGAGATCCTACTCGAGCAGGAAGCGGAAAAGCTGATCGACCATGAAGCGGCCGTTCAGGAAGCTCTGGAACGAGTTCAGAACCAGGGAATCGTTTTTATTGATGAAATTGACAAGGTGGCCAGTGACTCGTCCTCAAGCAGTAAAGGCAGCGGGGAGGTAAGTCGCCAGGGGGTTCAGCGAGATCTGCTGCCCATTGTTGAAGGGAGTACGGTAAATACCAAACACGGTATTGTGAAAACTGATCACATACTGTTTATCGGATCGGGTGCATTTCATGTATCGAAACCGTCCGATCTGATTCCGGAGCTTCAGGGTCGTTTTCCGATTCGTGTGGAGTTAAACTCTCTCTCTGAAGAGGATTTCTTCAAAATTTTGACACAGCCCAAGAATGCTCTTACAAAACAGTATCAGGCTATGTTGGAATCTGAAGGTGTTGAAGTAAACTTTACAGAAGATGCCATCCTGGAAATTGCTAAAATCGCTGCTGAAGTTAACCAACAGGTGGAAAATATCGGTGCCCGGAGATTGCACACCATTCTCTCGTCACTGCTCGAAGAACTACTCTTTGCCGTGCCGGATGATATCCAGGCCGGTGAGATTACCATCGACAGAGAGTATGTACAGAAACAGCTGTCGGATCTGGCGAAAGACAAAGATCTGAGCCACTATATCTTGTAAAATGATATTTACGTTGGTAGTTGGAGAAACGTTTTACTCTCAATTACGTTAGATATAGTGTAGAATCTGAAAGAATGGATCTGTATACTCTTGGGGTAACCTTTCCGTTACATTTTTAAATATTGAACAAAATACTGATGTCTGTGAAGAAGTTTCTCGCTCCTCAACTCGCATTATTGATGATCTTATCTGCAGTTTGGCTCGCCGGCGTGGATAAGGTTGTTGTAACGAATGATAAACACCAAGAAAACTTACATAAGTATCTGCAGGTACAGCGCAGGGTACTCGATAACTATTTCGGTGACACCTCGATCGACCATCTCTACCAGAGGAGCATTGTTGGGTTGGTGAAGGGCATTCAGGACAGCACCCTGGAGATTGCCGCCACCCCGATCGATACAACACAGTTCACGAATATTCAGAATCTTCGCGACTCTTACAACAGTTTTGAAGAGGCATACCTCTATGTAGCCAACAACTTCCCGGATGAGAACATGTCCAAATTGACGGAAAGCTCTATTCGTGAAATGCTCAAAACGCTGGACCCTCACTCTGTATACATCGAAAGGGATGACAGTGAACGGATTCAGGAAGAGTTTGAAGGGAAGTTTCAGGGTATCGGAATTCAGTTTAATATTATTCAGGATACCATTACCGTAATTACAGCAATATCCGGCGGCCCCAGTGATCAGCTGGGCATCATGTCAGGCGACAGAATCATCTCCATTGATGATTCAAGCGCGGTCGGTTATTCAAACGAAGATGTTCTTAGAAAACTCCGGGGCGAGAAAGGCACAAAAGTAAATGTTGAAATTAAGCGGCCGCGTACATCCAGTCCGATTAAATTTACCATTGAACGAGATGACATCCCTCTTACTACCATTGATACAGAATACATGCTGGATGAACGAACCGGCTATGTGAAGATTAATCGATTTGCAGCTACCACTCATGAGGAATTTCTCTCATCTGTAGACCAACTCCGAAAAGAGGGAATGGATCGAATCATTCTGGATCTGAGAAATAACCCGGGCGGATATTTGAGCCAGGCTATTGCAATATCAGAAGAGTTTTTCCCAAGAAATACGAAGCTCGTCTCCACAAACAGCAAGCACTCCCGGTTTAATCAGGAAGTGTTTTCAAGCCGAAATGGCGTGCTGATGGATATGCCGGTCATTGTACTGGTTAATGAAGGATCCGCATCTGCGAGTGAAATTGTAAGTGGGGCCATCCAGGATCATGATCGCGGATTGGTTGTAGGACAACGAACATTTGGCAAAGGATTGGTTCAGCAGCAGTATGAACTGATTGACGGAAGTAATATCAGAGTTACTATTTCTCGATATTTGACCCCTTCAGGAAGGCTGATTCAAAAACCTTTTGATGGAGATAATGAGGATTACGCTTTTGAGTTCGTTCACAGATCAACCAATGCCGCTGTTGATGCAAAAGAGTTCAAGGATCAGGTTCCGGATTCGCTAAAGTACACGACAAGAGCCGGCAGACCGGTCTTTGGCGGCGGAGGTATAGTTCCGGACATTGTTGTTCAAGAAGACACTACATCCTCACCGTACCTGTTTAACTTTATGCTGCTGAATCGGGTTGACTTCAATTTTGTTAGGGATTTTCTTGATGAGAAGGGTGAAGAGTTCCGTGCCAGATGGGAGGATGATTTCCAGGATTTCCGTCAGAATTTTGAATGGAGTGAATCCGATAAGCAAATGTTCTTCGAGATGATGAAAAATGAAGGGCTCGAGATTGTAGAAGACATTGACAAACCGGAAGCTGAAGGGAACACTCTGAGAATGACTCAGGAAATGTATGAGGAGCTTGTCTGGATGAATCACGGCAGAATGAAAGCAGAAATTGCACGGCAAATTTGGGGGAATGAATATTTCTATCCTGTCGTAAACGACTATTTCAATGAAACCCTGAAAGAAGCCGTAAAACTTTGGGGAGAAGTGGAAGAGCTTGAATCGTTCGCGGCACAACAAGCTTCAAGGTTTTAGTAAAACTTCTTCTGCTGTTTATCATGAATATTCAATAGCCTGTAGTTTACTGCAGGCTATTTTTATATCGGTCTACAATCGTGATGGCCGCGGTTTCCGTTCGAAGCCTTTTATTACCTAATGAAAAAGCAAATCCTCCCTTCCGGGCCAATAACTCTCTCTCTTTTTTTGAAAATCCACCCTCAGGCCCCACAACCAAGCTAACTCTATCTGTTCTATCTGCATCGTTCGATGGTTTTTTTGTCCCCTCCTTTGTCTCATCTGCATAAATAATCGTCAACTCTTCACCTATAAGGGATAGAGCCTGATCCAGATTTTCTGAAAAGTCTACTTGCGGCAAAAAAAGTCGAAGTGATTGCTTCATTGCTGATAGAACCGTTGCCTCCACCCTGTCCATCCTCACATTTCCCTTCTCACTATAATCTCCCCGGAAAATAATGATTCGATCGACACCCAATTCCGTTGATTTTTCAACTGCGAATTCCAATCGGTCACGTTTTTTAATTAATCCAAGAATCAGTGTAACGTGCGGTTTCGTCCTCACCTCCGTTTCTCGATCCTGAATGGTACAAACAACATCACGTTTTGTAATTTCTGAAATTTGGCATTGAAACCGGTTACCGACTCCATCTGTCACATATAAAATATCCCCCACATTTTTTCGAAGAACTTTTGAAGCATGTTTCGATTCCTGATCAACCAACCGAATACGGTCTCCAACAATGTTTTTGGGATCTGTGTAGAACTGATTCATCGTTTTGAAAACCTCACTGCCCCTCTGCTGAATTCTGTTTCGCCGGTTTCGAGCATCAGTTCAATGTAGGGTAAACACAGTTTACAGTTCGTGCATGCAATGTTTTGATCAGAAATCTCTTCGACTGTGGTAAGGTTTCGCTCTTCTGCAATTCTTTTCACTTCTGAAAATGAAATTTTGTGACAAATGCATCGATTAACTCCCATACTCGCTCCATCCTGATCTATTACTGTTTGAAATGCTTCCCCAATTTTAAACCCTGCCCCTGGTAATTACTCTTGATATCAGATCCGTATACAATATCAGGCAGTTCACTGTTTGGTTCAAACGTCATACTGCAAAAGGTTTGACCGTGTTCAATCAAAAATGGAACATCATGCGACCGAACTTCTAATACTGCACGAGCCCCGCCATCATCCACTGATCCGCCAAAGCCACTATCAAAAAATCCTGCATAATGTGTTCGAAGCTCTCCGGAACCAGTGTCGTAGGCAATCATTTCAGCAGCCAGATGCTTCGGAATTCTGCACCTCTCCTTTGAAGCAAATATGTAAAATGCTTCCGGTTCCAGAATCAGATGGTCTTCACTCGCTGCACGGATTGGTTCCCAAAAATCTGAAACTTCGTAATGATTGATCTTATCCAGATCGATCAAATCGCGATGCTTTTTCGCTTTATATCCTAAAATGTCGCTCTCATCTCCTTTAAGATTAACACTTAAAAAGAGTCCATTATTGACTTTCACATCATCCAACGGCATCGGTTCACCCGATTCATCAAACAGAAGCGGATCTCCGGAGTGAACACGAAGCAGATCCTGATCGGTTAAAACTGTATGGCCGTGACGAATTCGAAGCTGGTTCAATCGCTGTCCCGTTCGAACTTTGATCGGAAAAGATTTAGGTACAACCTCAAGATAGAGATTTCCTTCAAAACCGGGCTCTATCTCTTCAAACCGATGTGAGTAATCGGTAATAACCCGGGTAAAAATATCCAGACGCCCGGTTGTGCTTTTGGGATTCGCTTTCGCAGTCAAATTTTCTGCAGAAACCAGTCGAACTGTTTGATCGCCATTTCCATTAAATAATTTCTTTTGAGGCGAAAAATGTGAAGCAGGCATTTTCAGCTTTTCAAGCAGCGGAATAATGTAGACACAATTGGGCTCCAAAACGGCTCCATCTTCAATCGAAAAACTGTATTGATGGAGTTTGTCAATTTTCTGCTGAACCGTTTCATTTTCAGGCAAAAAACTGCTTCTTACCCGGTATGCTTTTTCTCCCAATCGAAGATCAATAGAGTTGGGCTGAAACTGATCACCCTGAATCGGATGGTTGTCCACACCCGATATTACACCGGCCTCCTTCAAAACTTTCAATTTTTGAATGGGTAAAATCCCTTTTGTCCGTAGTGATACTTCGCTAATGGTTTTGCTCATAATCATTCATTATTTAATGATGCGAAGTTAACAATTTATGATCGTTTTTGAAGGCTAATTTTCTCTTGTTAGAAATTATAGCATGATGTTTTTTGAGTCCAAATTTAAAATGTCCCATAGGGACAACATATGGGTAGAAATACCCATCGAACCTCAAATCCCCGCCGAACAGAGAGATTGGTTTGAACTGTTGATCTGAATTGAGGCGGAGAGCAAAATCTCATTTTTAACCAATCTCAAACAGATAAACTTACACTTTATCCTCTCTCAAGACTTAACAAAAATTTCTCCGTCGATTCCCGGATCTCCTTCTTTTGTTCATCCGATTTTTTATTATCAAACATATTGACCATAAAATTGACACGGCCGCTGTCGTTAAATGTGTCGCGCTGTTTATCCACAAAATTCCAATAGAGATAGTTAAAAGGACAAGCTTTCTCTCCTGTCTTCTTCGTCACGCTATATTCGCAGTGTTTGCAATAATCACTCATCTTATTGATATAATTTCCGCTAGATACATACGGTTTTGATGCCAGAACTCCACCATCTGCAAATGTACTCATACCGAGAACATTCGGCAGTTCCACCCACTCATACGCGGCTGCATAAGCAGTCAGAAACCACTGCTCCAATTCACGCGGATCGGTTTCAGTGAGATTACTGAAGTTACTCAGTATCATCAGCCTTTGAATGTGGTGAGAATAAGCCTGATCAATCACCGGTGTCAGACTCTCCTCCATGCATTTCATCTTGGTTTCTCCGGTCCAGTACATGGATGGCAATCTGTTTTCAAAACCAAAATGATTGGTTTCCCTCACATCCGGCATCATCGCTTCGTAATAGATGCGAATATATTCCCGCCACCCGATAATTTGGCGTATCAATCCCTCAACGGAGTTCAGGCGAGCTTCACCTTGCTGATATCGATCCAACGCTGCTTCACAAACTTCTTTGGGCATCAATAGCCCGTTATTCATGTAGATCGAAAGTTGTGAATGAAACAGTGTGTGATTTCCCAATTTCAGGGCATCCTCATACGGACCAAACTTATCCAGTCTCTCTTCTATAAACTGATCCAGCAGTTCCAATGCCTGCTCACGGGTTACGGCATATCCAAATTCATCCGTATGCCCAAAACTGTCCGGAAAATAGTTATTCACCATATTGATCACTTCTTTCGTGATTTCATCCGGTTCAAACCGTTTGATATCCGGTACGGGGTGGTTCTTCGGCAGCTTCTCTCGGTTCTGATCATCATAATTCCACTCTCCGCCTTCAGGCTCATCGCCGTTCATCAGGTAGCCTGTCTTGCGGCGCATCTCCCTGTAGAAATACTCCATCCGATAGCCCGGCTCAATATTCTCTTTCCAATCGTCAGGATCAGCCAGAAAAAAACCGTTTGGAATCTCCTCCACCCTGCCTTCAAATTGGCTGGCTACTTTTCGTATTCTCTCCCTGGAATCCCACTCAGAAGGAGTCATGAATGTAAATTTTCCATCAAAATCTGATAGTATACTTTTCAGACCATCATCAAAATAACCGGGTGTAGAGTGATAAAGCACATCAAATCCCTTCTCTGCACACTCCAATGCAAAATGGCGCATACTGCTTAGTATATACACCGCTTTTTTCTTGTGATGTGGAACTTCTCTCCCCTTCTCACCACTCTCCATAAAAATGAGCAGCGGTTTCTTTTTCTTAACCCATTCAGGCCAGGCATCCAGGTTGAGCTGATCGTGAAGAATAAATACCGCACTGTCAAATTCTTTTAAATCGGGCTTATCTATTGTCCGGTCAATGCTTTGAAGATAAGGTCGGGACATATGTACTGTTTTTTTGAATTCCAGAATGTTGATAGCACAATTTTTATTAAAAAATCATTTCCCTCTTGCAATTCTCTACTTTTACTACTTATTTAGTACTGAAGTAATCGTATGAACTTAATCCCACTTATATGCGAAGATCATTGACACCCCTTGGAGAAACTGAAATGGAAATTTTACACCACGTCTGGGAATTGGGAGAGGCTTCTGTTGCCGACGTGCGTGAGAGAATGCTTGAATACCGCAAGGTTGCCTACACAACCGTCATGACCATCATGAAAAATCTGGCCGACAAGGAGTTTTTGAAATACCGCAAAGAGGGATTGAGCTATATTTACAGCGCAGCCATCAACCCGGATGAAGTTCGCGGAAACCTGGTTCATGAAATAGTTGATAAAGTATTTAAAGGGTCGAGCAAAGATTTAGTACAGGCACTGGTTCAGAATGAAGATCTCTCGGCCGAAGAGCGGCAGGAAATTAAAGCCATGATCGACAAGCTTGAGGACTAACCCATGGATATCCTGATTCTACAAATCGCAGATCTGGCTGAATCCATTTTTGATGCAATCTGGCTACCGCTAATAATTTGGACCGTACTCACTACGGTTGTCTGGAGTGGTTTGCGCCTGATGAATAACATCCACCCGGTGTATCAATACCATACCAGGATGGCTCTGATCTTTTCGCTTCCCGCCGGTCTCTTTGCTTTAGTTGCAGTTAATAGAATTGCCGAATGGATCTCTACATCGGCAACTGAGGCCACACTGAAAGTGATTATGCTTTCCAGCCCGGTTGATATGACGATTATTCCAGACGAGTCTGCCGGACTTCCGATCATCTCTATCATTCAGGCTGCACTTTTTACAGTATTCATACTGGGTATGATCTACTTCATCTCCCGGATTTTTATGCACAGCTACAATTTAAAAAAATTGCGAAGCAGCTGTTCATTCAAGCCGATCAAAGAGCTTGAACATTTGAGCGCGAATAATATTGGTTTGGCACTGGCTACCGGTAAAGATGTTCAGATCACATTTTTAGACTCAGATATCATCCCGGTCACGTTTGGTTTCCGAAATCCGGTTATTCTGATTCCCGCATCACTGAAGCAACAGCCTGAAAAAATGAATCTGGCTATTCGTCACGAGCTTACACACATTTCGCAGCACGACTTCTTCTCTCACATGATGGTCATCATCACCAAGGCGTTCTTCTGGTTCCATCCACTGGTACACATCCTTAAGCGTGAACTGATCGACTATCGTGAAATGAGATGCGACAATATGGTTTTGAGTGAAACATCGATATCCAGAAAGGAGTACGCATCCCTTCTGCTTGAACTGATACCGATGCCCAATCTCAACAAAGATCTTTCCGTAAATATGGCTCAGGAATCATCTAACCTAAAAAAGAGGATCACAATGATTACTCAACAAACCAAAACTCAACAGATTCCGAAGTGGTCGAGCCTGCTTCTGCTTGGAATTGTCTTTTTAACCACAGCATTTGCCATGGCCTGCACCGACATGCAGACACAAACCGTGTTTGATGAGGAGGAGCTTGACCTGATGACCAATATCGACCGTACCGGCGAACAGGGTTACCATGAAATTATCATCTACATGAGTGAAGAAGAACAGGCGAACCGCCATGAGAGCAAACTTGAACAGCTGCGAATGCTTGAACCCGAACATATCGATGCCATTCAGATCTGGAAAGGTGAGCAAGCTGAAGAACGATTTGGCTCGCGCGGAGAAAAAGGTGTTATCCAGGTTCGAACCAAACTGGATGCGGAATCCTATAACAACACACTCAGGGCATTGGGTATGAACCCGGTTTCACCTGAATCACTAACTCCTCAAAACAGTGAATCTTCCCCTCAAGATGATTTCTTCGTCATTGTCGAAGAGATGCCGGAGCTGATTGGCGGGCTTGGTGAACTTCAACAGAAAATCCGCTATCCCGAAATGGCTCGTCGTGCCGGAATTGAGGGACGTGTTTATGTCCAGTTTATCGTGAATGAAAACGGAAATGTAGTGGATCCGCAGATCATTCGGGGTATCGGCGGCGGAGCGGATGAAGAGGCCCTTCGGGTGGTAAGTCAGGCAGAATTTAAACCTGGAATGCAGCGAGGCCGACCGGTACGTGTTCAATACTCACTACCTATATTCTTCAGGCTGGCAAATGATGAGGCGGTTGAATCGGGAGCGGGTCAAACCGGTACTGCTGAAGTAGAATCTCCGGCAGCAGTGGAAAAAAGAATGATAGTAGAAGTTCGAAATAATGACGGAAAACTTACAGGTAAAGTACTTGATAGCGAAACACGACAGCCACTTGCAGGTGCGAATATAAATCTGGCAGGGTCCAATGTGGGTGCATCCACGGATATGGATGGAAATTTTTCTATCGATGTTGATGGCTCCGGTGAGGTTGAGTTGATCTTCTCCTATATCGGTTACGAAAAAGCATCCTTGAGTATCACACGCTGAGCCATAGCGTGCGGATTGAAGAGTCGGTTTTCGACTCTTTTCAAAAGCGGAATCCTGACCGGGATTCCGCTTTTTTATTAATTGGGTTTTTCTATATTGCTGCTCCATCAAATCTTTTTTAATTATTACATACATGTTTTCAACTATTCGTTTGCAAGTCCTGTTCTCATTATTTGTTGTAATGATTATTTTACATTCCTGTGCATCCTCACAATCAGCAGCGGATACCGATTTAAATCAGCTCAATATTACTGTACAGGAGCCCAATTCTGAAAGTGAAAACTATATGTTGCAGCTAAGTGGGTTTTCAGGCTCAGACTCTGAGGAGTATACTGTTGCAATGTCTCGTTTAAATAACCATGAGTGGGATGATATTCTATCGATTGAAGAAATTGGAACTTCACAAGAGAGAACAATCCTGGCTGAAATTAAAAATGATCCTCAATCCTACAACAGGGTTTTATGGGCTCTGGGCCATGAACATTTCAAAAATCACGCCACTGACTATGAAACTCCACAACCTACACAAACTGACAAGGATAAAATGCCGGAACTGTTAGGGGGAATAGAAGCCGTTATGTCTGAGGTAAGATACCCGGATGCCTTGAACGGAATTGGGGGGCGTGTTATGGTACAAGTAGTCGTTACCCGTTTAGGGGAAGTGGAGGATCCTGTAATTGTTCAATCTCTTCATACTACCGCCGATCTTGAAGCGATTCGGGCTGTAGGCGAAATGAAATTTTCTCCCGGCATAATAGATGGACTGCCGATTAAGGTAAAATATACACTCCCCGTATTTTTTAGAGAGACATGATTTTTATAAACTTACCCACAGACGGTCTGATCTTTAAATTCTAAAACTTTCTCAAAAATAATTTCTGAACTTTTTGAAACCCTTTCTCTATCATTACGTAGCAAACACTAAAGACTATCTAAAATCTGAGTAGGATCATCATGCCGGCTAAACTAAGAAAATCACGTACCGATAAAATGATCGCAGGAGTTTGCGGTGGAATTGCAGAGTACCTCGGCTGGGACTCCACCATTGTTCGCATCATTTTTCTGATTTTGGTATTCTCATCGGTAGGAACCATGGTACTGTTCTATTTTATTTTAGCGCTCATAATGCCCGACTAAAAATAGATTTTGGAAATCTCTGCACCACAAAGCATCTTTATATTAAATTTGTAACAGTGGTGTACTATGAAAATTGCCATTATCGGTGACTCTTCAAGAGCTGAAGCCTGGGAAAAACACCTTCGAAAACTTGCAGCCATTCAGGAAGTTGTGCTCACCTCCTATGTGCGCAAAAAAGGTGATATAGACGGAGCCATACTGTTAGATAGCGGAGCAAAAGAGTTATCCGAACTTGAAGGGCTGATTAAGCTGGGAATCAACACCTATTTTATTTCTCATATTCCCAACAATGCTCCCGCTCTAGAAAAGCTCTATCTGTTATCACGTGAGGCCGATGTGCGGGTACAATTCAGCCACTGGCCAACACTTGCGCCGGCATCTATATGGATGCATCAACAGATGAGAAAACCCACTACCGTACTCATCAGAAAAGAGCTTCAATTATATCCTAACAGTACAAAGCAGGAGAATATTGATCACCACTGGATTGATGAAGTTGGATGGGCTATAAAATGGCTTGGAGGGAACGTACACCGAATTGAAGCAAAACAACTCTCTGTAGATAGTATTAAAGTTGGAGTCAGCATTACACTGAGATATGAGGATTCGTCAATTGTTTCAATTCAATTTTCAGCATTGGGGGAAAAGAATTTACACCACCGCACTATTTCTGATGGGTTGATAACCATCGATTGTGATGCAATCCATCAAAAAGTCAGGCTTTACCGGGAAAACAGCTACGGTAACATAAAATCAGAAAAGCGTGATTTTGACCCCAAAGTAACAGCTGAAAACTCTGTGCTGCAGTTCATCAAGGCTATACAGCTTAAAAAGGATACTCCATTCAGTGCTTATGATGCATATCAAACCACACTAATTTCTGACAAGATTTTCAAACAACTTGATAAATAGGAGTACATCTACTTCATTTTCTTCAGCATCTTAAACGCCATTTTCAGCTTTCCTCTCGACATCACCGAATCAATAAAATTAAACTGGCCCCCTGAAAGTTTTTCACCGCCGTCAATGGTCACCGTTTCACCCGTAATGTAGGGAGCCATATCACTCATCAAAAAAGAAGCCAGATTAGCCAATTCTTCATGCTCGCCATAGCGCCCCGCCGGTATTTTTTCGAGATATTTTTTTTCAAATTTCTTGTTTGGAAAAAGTCTTGTCCATGCGCCTTCGGTTGGAAAGGGACCCGGTGCAATGGCGTTCACCCGAATTCCGTAGGTTCCCCACTCGTAAGCCAGCGAACGCGTCATTGCCAGAACTCCCGCTTTTCCGCAGGCTGAGGGCAACACAAAAGCCGAACCGGCATCTTCGGCATAGGTAGTCACGATGTTCAGAATATTACCCTCTTTCTTGTTATCGATCAGGTAGTTGCCAAAATGGTGCGTGCAATTAAAACTACCATGAAGTACAATATCTACAATAACCTTGAATCCCCCGGGTGAAAGATCTTCGGAAGCACTCAAAAAATTGCCCGCAGCATTATTCACGAGTCCGGTCATTTTCCCAAAGTCTTTAACGATTTGCCGTAACATCTCTCCCACCTCTTCATAATCCCGAACATCGCAGGAGTAATATCGCACATCGGTTCCGAACTCCTTCAAATCTTCGGTGGCTTTCTCCAGTTTCTTCTCCGTCCGACCACAGATGGCAATGTCGGCTCCCAGTTCTGCAAATTTTTTCGCCATGGAGAATCCAAGCCCGCTTCCGCCGCCTGTAATCAGTATAACTTCGTCTTTAAGTGTGTCTTCTTTGAACATGAAATTAGGTTTAAATGATTTGAAATTAATTTTAAGAGTGATCCAAATGTCCCCTCCTTTCCAAGGAGGGGATTTAGGGGTGGTTTAGCACTTTATTATTCAAATCACCATTATTCGTCTTCAGGCAGAAGATTTTCAACCACCCCCGCCCCTCCATGCGGAGGAGGGGAGAATTCATGCCCTTTCCAAATTCAAGACAAACGACTTATGACCCACAACTAAACCTTCTCAAAAATTCCTGCTGCGCCCATTCCTCCACCAATACACATGGTTACCATTCCAAATTGCTTATCAAGTCGGTGGAGGTCATGGAGAATCTGTGTGGTCAGTTTGGCGCCGGTGCAGCCAAGCGGGTGCCCCATCGCGATTGCACCTCCATTAATATTAACCTTTTCAGGATCGAGGCCGGCTTCGCGGATTACTGCAAGGGATTGTGCTGCAAACGCTTCATTGAGCTCAATCAGGTCGATGTCTTCCAACTTAATTCCTGTCTGCTTCAATACTTTCGGAATCGCCTCCACCGGTCCGATGCCCATGATTTCGGGAGCCACTCCGGCTACTGCAAATCCGTGATACTTGGCGATCGGTTTCAGACCGAGTTCATCAGCTTTTTTGCGGCTCATCACCAGCACGCCTGCAGCTGCATCGTTCATCTGTGAGGAGTTTCCTGCCGTGACACTTCCACCCTGTTTGAAAACGGGCCGCAAACCGCCAAGGGCTTCTAGATTTGTATCTTTTCTAGGTCCTTCATCCTGTTTGAAAGTAAATTTTTCCTCGGCAACTTCTCCATCAGCCGTGACGTATTTGTGGACCACATCAACCGGGGTGATCTGCTCCTCAAAATATCCCTCTTCCCACGCCTTAATCGCTTTTTGATGGCTTTCTAATGCAAACTGATCCTGATCCTCACGGCTCACTCCGTATTTGTCCGCTACATTCTCCGCTGTCAGCCCCATATTGATGTACACCTCAGGGCGTTTTTTCGTGAGTTCCGGATTGGGCTGAAACGAGATGCCGCCCATTGGCACCTGGCTCATGCTCTCCACCCCGCCGGCAATCATAATCTCCGCTCCGCCTGCCATAATCCGCTCCGCCGCCATGGCGATTGTCTGCAAGCCGGATGAACAGAACCGATTGATCGTCATTCCGGGAACTGAATCGGGCAATCCGCCCAGAAATACGGCCTGTCGGGCTACGTTCATCCCCTGTGATGCCTCAGGAAAGGCACATCCTACAATCACATCCTCAACCATCTCGGGTTTGACTGCCGGTGCCTCCTTCAAAAGATCTTTGATGATTTCTCCCATAAGCGAGTCCGGCCGTGTAAACCTCAGAGATCCCTTATTTGCCTTTCCGCAGGCGGTTCGTTTGGCGGAAACAATTACGATTTCGGTGTCTTTCTTCATTGTGATTATGTCTTTGAATTAAATTCTGTGTGGTTTTTCTCGCAGATGAGCGCTGAGGTTTGCGCAGATTTACGCAGAATCTTCTGCGAAACTCAGCGATTCATCCGCGTAACTCTGCGAGAACCCCTCAAATTTCAAGTTCAATTTCTGAGTGGTTTGCCGGTTTTTAACATATGCTCCATTCGTTTTTGTGTCCGCTCATCCTGGAAACACTCAAGGATCGCATCGCGCTCTAATTTTAGCACATACGATTCCGGGACTTCCTGGGCTTCACTCAGGTCTCCACCGGTCATAATTTCGGCCACCTTTCCGGCCAGTACTTTGTCGTAGGGTGATGCCCATTTGGCTTCGGTCATGATGTAGAGCGTTACTTCCAGCAAACTCATGCCTGTCTGACCCAGCAATTTAATCTTCGGTTCGGCAGGGGGGCGATATCCTGCATCGGCCATCGCCCTTGCCTGCTGTTTAGCGGTAGCGAGCAAGAGATCCCGGTTCATCACAATCATATCGATATCGCGGAGATAACCCAGCTTCTTCGCTTTGGGCGCACCGTCGGAGACTTTTGCCATTCCGATGGTTTTAAATGCATCCTTCAAATACGGAAGCGGATCTGCATCCTCATCTTCGTTCACCTTGTTCATGGCTCTCATCAGCAGTTCTTTGGTACCGCCGCCGGCCGGAATCAGCCCTACGCCAAGCTCCACAAGTCCGCAGTAGAGCTCGTGGTGCGCCACCACTTTGTCACAGTGCATCATAAACTCAACACCGCCACCGAAACAGCGCCCCGAAACGGCTCCAATCACCGGAAACGGCTGATATCTCAAACCAACGGCTACACGCTGGAAGTTTTCCACAGCCTCTTTCACTTTGTCAAAGTCACCACTCTGTAGTGCCTCACCCGCTTCACCAAGATTTGCTCCGTAGCTGAAATTCTCATGATCGTGGCCAATCACCATTGCGTCGAACTGTTCTTTTACAATTTCGGCGGCTTTGTCCACCGACTTCACCAATTCAAAACCGAGCGTCTGTTGCTTGGTGCGGAACTCAAAGAGCGCCACGCCTTCGCCCATATCATACAGGCCGGCACTCTTGTTGCCCCACACCTCTTTGCCGTCACGCTTCAGTGCAGCAACCGTGATGGCACCCTTAGCGGGTGGTGTCAACTCTTCCGCCTTGCCAGTGGCCAGATTGTACACGGTGCCGTCATCTTTATAAAATGACTTTCTTCCGCTTTCAAGCATCTTTTTCACAGACTTTGGAACATCCCGCCCCTCCTGTTCCATGCGTTTGACGGACTCCTCAACCCCAATCGTATCCCAGCGCTGGAATGGCCCGAGCTCCCAGTTGAAGCCCCACTGCATAGCACGGTCAATCGCTTCAACCGAATCCGTGATCTCAGGAATACGATTAGCGGAATAGAGCAATAGATCACAATGAATCTCCCACAAGAATTTTCCAGCCTTATCATCCCGGTTCACCAAAAATTTCAATCGGTCACCGGACGTTTTAAACTCCTTCTTCGCTTTTTCGGCTGATGCAAACTCTACATCCTGTTGTGGCTCATACTCAAGCGATTCTGGATCAATAACGTGATACTCGTTTCCCTTTTCCCCTTTCACTTTTTTATAAAATCCATGCCCCTTCTTGTTACCGTGAGCCCCTTCTTCAACCATCTTTTTGAAACCATGCGGTACTTTAAACAGCTCCCGGCGTTCATCATCCGGTACAGCGGGGTAAAGATTCTCTGCCACGTGATTCAGCACATCTAGCCCGGCCATATCAGCAGTTCGAAAGGTAGCCGCTTTAGAGTAGCCGGTGAGGGTTCCGGTCAAAAAATCGATCTCTTCAGCACGGAATGTTCCGTCAAAAAACCACGGCATGATAGATGCCATCGAAAATACCCCAATCCGGTTGGCGATGAAGTTCGGTGTGTCTTCGCATTGAACTACGCCTTTACCCAGAATTTTCTCACAAAAACTGGTCATGTATTCCGTTACCGCATCGTCCGTGCTTTCGGTTGGAATGATTTCCAGAAGCTTCATATAGCGGGGCGGATTGAAAAAGTGCGTTCCCAGAAAATGTGCTTTAAACTCATCCGATACGTCTTCACTGATATCAGAGATCGGAAGGCCTGAGGTGTTGGAGCTGACAATGGTGCCCGGCTTTCGCACGTTCTCCAGTTTGGCCATCATCTTTTTTTTGATATCCATCCGTTCCACAATCACCTCACAGATCCAGTCGGCATTGCCTGCCCACTCCAGGTTGTCCTCGAAGTTTCCGGGGGTGATCCGATCCGTCCAATCCGGATTGGCCAGAGGCGCCGGATTCATTTTGGTCAGTTTCTGAATGCTCTCTTCTACGATTTTATTTGGCCTGTCCGGATCGTCGGATTTCAAATCAAGCAGCTTTACCTTCAATCCGGCATTCACGCAGTGGGCAGCGATCTGACTCCCCATCACACCGGAACCGAGAATGAGAACATTTTGGATATTTTTAGTCTTGAGATTTGAGTCTTGAGTCATAGGAATAGTCTTGAGATGTTCGTCTTAAGTCGTGAGGTTTTCAATTTAATTTACAATTAGGCAATAGCATGAGTCATCAAACAAGCCCCAAATCTTCCTCAAGACTCAGGACTAACGACTCACGACTATTCATCGCCATACATCGATTCAATTTCCTCGCTGTACTTTTCTTTCACCACACTCCGCTTAACTTTCATAGTAGGCGTCAATTCACCGCTGTCAATAGAAAGCGCTTCCTCAAGCAGGACAAATTTTTTCACGCGTTCCCAGGGAGACAGAGTTTCATTTGTTTTATCTACTTCTTTTTGAATGAGCTCTCTTACTTTTTCATCTTCAGAGTACGGTTCATCCGGAGTGTAACCGGATCTTTTTAACCGTTTGATCACATTATCATACGCCGGAACTATCAAAGCTGAACAGAATTTTCTCTGATATCCAATCACAACAACCTGATCGATAAATCCACTGTTCAATAGTTTGTTCTCCACATTTTGCGGTGCAACATATTTACCCGTCGACAGCTTGAACATCGACTTTTTCCTGTCTGTTATGTAGAGATACCCGTCATCATCAACTTTTCCAACATCACCGGTTTTAAACCAACCCTCATCATCAAGAACTTCCTGAGTTTGATCAGGTAGTTTGTAGTACCCTTTCATCACGTTGGGTCCACGAACCAGGATCTCTTTGTCATCGGCAATTTTCACTTCAACATCTTCCAGAGGCTTACCGGATGTTCCAACCCTCATACTGCCGGGAGTTTGCACACTGATTACCGGAGACGTCTCCGTCAAACCATAGCCTTGCACGCAAATGATTCCAATGGCATTCATAAACCGAAAAACTTCCGGAGAAAGTGCAGCCCCCCCACTTACCACACCGGATAAATTGCCACCAAACATCTCCCTGATTTTACTATAAATCAGTTTGTCAGCAATTTTATGTTTGATTGCATCCAGGCCTTTCGGTGGATTTTCCGGATCGTACTCCTCCGTTCTGTAAATCGCCCAATAGTAGAGATTCTTTTTCAGACCGCTAAACTCTTGCCCTCTAACCTTTACGCCGGTTTGAACCTTCTCCAGCAATCGAGGTACGGTAGCAAAGAAGAACGGCTTCACATATGAAAAATCATCTTTGATCTCATCAATCGTTTCAATGAAAAATATTTCGCACCCCATGCAGATGTACATATATTCAATCATTCGTTCAAATACATGAGAAAGCGGTAAATAGGAGAGTACTCGTTCTCCCTCAAATCGTTTCGCATCAAAAGGGAGCCGATCCAGCGAATTCTGTACATTAGATGCGATATTATTATGAGTAAGCATCACACCTTTTGGCACACCTGTTGTT
>NZ_MDWE01000012.1 GCF_001715195.1 Rhodohalobacter halophilus | reverse complement strand
TGTAGATCAGGGTTGCCAGATCTTCCGGATCTACAGAGTTTTTTAGCTCCTCAAACAAATCCGGGTATTTCTTCTCATACTCCTTTCCGGATTGAATGACATCTTCAAACTGCTTCAGTTTTTTATGTTTAGATGGT
The DNA here is from genome assembly GCF_001715195.1 of Rhodohalobacter halophilus. Classification (GTDB taxonomy): domain Bacteria; phylum Bacteroidota; class Rhodothermia; order Balneolales; family Balneolaceae; genus Rhodohalobacter; species Rhodohalobacter halophilus. The sequence continues at coordinate 167,254 of NZ_MDWE01000012.1, read as the reverse complement.
GTAAGTATAATTACAGCCTTTACTGATTCAATTTCCTTAATGAGAGATTTTGTCTCGGCAAACATCTCATCGTCGGATACGATATGAACCTTAGATTCTGAGTTCTCCAGAATATATTTGATCTGATCTCCGGGCTGGGTAGAGTAGATCGGCACATTCGCAGCGCCAATACTCAGTATTGCCAGATCGCAAATTAGCCACTCCGAACTGTTTTCTGAGTGAATGGAGACTTTATCACCGGGCCGTACCCCTAACTCGTATAACCCCATAGCAAAGTGACGAACCATCTCCTGAAATTCACCCAAAGACGTTTTTATCCACCCCCCGTCTCTTTTTGTAACTGAAAATCTCTCATCCGGATATTTTTTCAATCCATTGTAGAGAAGTTTTGGTAAAGTGGTTGGTGAATATTTCATAGTCAAAACCTTGGCTTATAGTCAAATAAAGGAGGTTAACACTGTTACCCTATTAATTTACACTTTCAAACGACTTTTAAAAATCAGATATAAAATTTATTTAGAATTTTCAGATCATTAGCCGTAATTAAATAGGAACCCTGATGGGTAAGCCCTAAAAATGCATTCAACAAATTGAATAATGAGCGACAGGACAGACATCCAGATTGAAGAGGCCATCAAAGAGAAAGCTTCCCAAATGCTAAACGGAAATCATAAAAATATGGGCGATGCGCTCGGCATACAATTTCAAAAACTGAGCCGAACCGAGATGATTGCGGAGATGCCGGTAAACGATAATACCGTTCAGCCATTCGGGATTTTGCACGGCGGGGCTTCTGTGGCACTCGCTGAGACACTGGCTTCAGTTGGTGCCTGGTTAAATCTGCAGGATGATTCCAAGACGGCTGTCGGACTGGAGATCAATGCAAATCACATCAAAGCAGTTCGGAAAGGAAACAAAGTGATTGGCATCGCCAAACCGATACATCGAGGAGCCCAAACTCAAGTCTGGGAAACCCGAATCGAGACTGAATCGGGAAAGCTGGTCTGCATTTCACGCTGTACGCTTGCCATTATCCAAACCAGGAGATAGATCAGCTGTTCATCTCGTCGCTGAGGATATGCATCAGACGGCGTTTGGCAACCGGAAAAATCGTATCTCTAAAAGGAAAATCGAGACTGGTATCAAATGCGTAGGTTGCAGGGTTTGGTAAATCACCCTTTTCCTGGATGAGTTCAAGCTTAATCGAACCCGGAGACAATTTCGCACGAGCCTGCTCAATCTGCTTCAAAAATCGGGTTTTCAGAGCGCGGTATTGGTCCTCTGCACTTTGGAAGATTGATACCTCAAACCTAAAAAGATTCAAAGATTTATGCTGATTGTCGGGTACAAACAGATATCCTTCCTCTTTGTAGCTCGGCAAAATCCCCACCTGTTCAACCGTAAGTTCACTCTCTACAAACTCATGAATGGCCATCCCCTCTTCAATTACTTTTTCAATATGAGGAAGAGCCCATTCAATCAGGGTTTCCACCGCCGAGATATCTGTGCCGCTTGTAAATATCACTTCATGTTCAATGGTACGGTTTACCCAATCTACCTTACGGATACGCTTTGGAAATTTTGACCGAAGATCGGAAAGTCTTGCAGTAACGTCTTTCAGTACCCTCCGCAGTTCTATCATCCGGCTTAAATGAGGATATATTTTATAGAATTTAAACTGCTCTGAGACTTTTTTGAGCTCCCCCAGAATAATGTACTGCCGTTTTTCAACATCATCCTGAACACTGGTGAACAGATCGATAGAAAGGTTAAACTCCTCTTTCATAGACAACCTCCTGCGATGATTTTAACGATGGTTGTGTAACACTATCTAATTGATTGGAATTAATCAAGAGTATAACGCTCTGTTCAAAACCTTGTGTATGCAATTTATTGATTTTTTTGTGAAACCACTCCTCTACTTTGAACTGATTTTACTATATTGACGTTATCATAATTCACAAAAACATTACGTTTTACTACTAAAAAAGCGCTTTCATGGATAGTCCTGAGAAACTTGAAGAATTTCAGCAACGCATTGACAACGGCGAAAAGATTGAGCCAAAGGATTGGATGCCTGAACGATACCGGAAGCAACTGATTCGGATTATGAGTCAGCATGCACACTCCGAAATTGTCGGAATGCTGCCGGAAGGGAATTGGATCACCCGGGCACCGTCTCTCAAACGAAAGATGGTATTACTGGCCAAAGTTCAGGACGAAGCCGGTCATGGCCTGTATCTCTACAGCGGCACTGAAACGCTTGGAGTTAAACGGCAGGATTTGGTTGAGGACTATCTCTACGGAAACGCCAAATACTCAAGTATTTTCAACTACCCCACGCTTACCTATGCAGATATTTGTGTAATCGGCTGGCTGGTTGACGGGGCTGCAATTGTGAATCAAACGATGCTAGCGAAATCATCTTATGGACCCTATTCCCGCGCTAACGTGAGAATCTGTAAGGAAGAGAGCTTCCATAAAAAGCAAGGCTATGAGATGCTCGCCAAAATGGCTGACGGTACTCCGGAACAACAAAAAATGGCTCAGGATGCCGTGAACCGCTGGTGGTGGCCAACTTTAATGATGTTCGGCCCACACGATACCGATTCTCCAAACAGTGCCGAGCTCATCAAATGGGGTGTTAAGACAAAAACTAACGATGAACTCCGCCAACATTTTGTGGATCGCATGGTAATGGAAGCCGAGGCGATCGGTATTGAACTTCCTGATCCGGACCTGACCTACAATGAAGAGACAGGGCATTGGGAATTCGGTGACATTCCGTGGGATGAATTCTGGAGCGTTGTAAAAGGTGACGGTCCCATGAACCGTGAACGAATGAAAGCAAGACGTAAAGCGTACGAAGAGGGCGAATGGGTGCGCGAAGCCGCCAAAGAGTACGCCCGAAAAAAACGTTTACAAGACGAAAAAGCATCCTGATTAACTTGAAGCTGAAACAGAATAATTCTTTATAATCAGCTGCTTACTTTTATAATACATTAAATCAGACTATTCAAATCATGACCAAGAATTCTTCAGAAAATACGGAATGGCCTTTGTGGGAAGTGTTTTATCAGCCGAAAGACGGGAAACCCTTTGAACATGCCGGCAGTGTTCATGCTCCGGATGCCGAGTTGGCCTTACAAAATGCACGCGATACGTATGCCCGGAGAAATGAGGGGATTGCCTTTTGGGTGGTTCCAAGTGACCAGATCGTTGCCTCTTCCCCGGAAGATCAAGGACCGTTTTTTGATCCCGCAAACGACAAGCCCTATCGCCATCCACAATTCTACAGCGTTCCACGCGCCGTAAAAAAAAGAAAATAATGAATAGTCGTGAGTCCTGAGTCTTGAGATAATAGAATCTCATCACTCAGGATTCACGACTCAAGACTATCTATATGAGTACATTCGACACAATTCCAAAAACAAAACAAGAAGCATTGGTAGAAACACTGCTTCGGCTGGCTGATGACCGATTGATTTTAGGCCATCGAATTTCTGAGTGGGCCGGTCACGGACCCGAACTGGAAGAAGATCTTGCACTGGCAAATATCGCCCTTGATATGATTGGACACGCTTCGGCACTCTACACCTATGCAGCAGAACTGGAAGGAAAAGCGGATGAAGATCATTACGCCTACTTTCGTGATGACATCGATTTCAAAAACATTGCTCTTTGTGAGCTACCAAGAGGAGATTTTGCATTTACTATTGCACGAATATTCCTTTTTAGCACTTTCAGTTACTTTCTCTATCAAAAACTCATTGATATCGTTGAGGATGAACAGTTCAATGGAATGCTGCAAAAGCACTTCAAGGAAATAAAATACCATCTGCGCCACAGCCGGGAGTGGGTTCTGAGACTGGGCGACGGTACAGATGAGAGTCATCAAAGAGCTCAGGACGCCTTTAATGAGATCTGGATGTACACCGGTGAACTATTTAACCTGGATGAAGTGGATCAAGTTGCCATTCAAAAAAATCTTTTTGTTGATACATTGGATTTTAGAGAAGAATGGGAGAAGCTTGTCGTTGATACATTAGAAGAAGCCACTTTGAATGTGCCGGATATGGAACAGTATATGTTTTCAGGTTCGAGACAGGGACGACACACCGAGCATCTTGGAAGGTTGTTAGCAGAAATGCAGTTTTTGCGACGATCCTATCCGGATGCGGAGTGGAAGTAATTAGACATGAGATTCGAGTCTTGAGTCCTAAGATTCTCAAGACTCAGGACTATATGAAAACAGATCACACCATATCGAAACAGGATTTCTGGTCGTACCTCGAGGAGGTTATCGATCCGGAAATTCCTGTGCTTAATGTAGTGGAGATGGGGATTGTGCGGAATGTTGTGTTTGATGAGGATCAAGTTGTTGTAAAAATCACTCCCACCTACTCCGGTTGTCCAGCAATGAATGCAATAGAGATGGCTATTCACGAGAAATTACGAGAAAAAGGTATCGAGTCATTCAAAGTGGTAACAGATTTCAAAGAGAGTTGGACCACAAACTGGATGACAGATCACGCCAAAAAAAAACTGAAAGAGTACGGTATTGCACCGCCTGAAAAAACCGGCGATGACTCCGATTTCCTCACCTCGCTGAAAGGATCACAAAAAATAGTACCTTGCCCCTATTGTGATTCGATAGATACGAAACTGCAGAGTGAGTTTGGGTCCACAGCATGCAAATCACAGTACTATTGCAATGAGTGCCACCAACCCTTTGAACACTTTAAATGCATCTGATCATGAGAACTTTAAGCCTGACAATCACTTTTTCTCTGTTTCTTTCTATCGGTACTGCTTTTGGACAGCTCAAAAGTATGATAAATCCACCTGAAGATTCTACCATTCAAAGGACCACACTTCTTACGCCAGAAATGTTTTTTGATGCATCGCCGCAGTTTAATTTCAACTCTTTGCCAACAGCAGGGAAAACAAATCAGGAATTAGCACCTATTTTTGATAATAGGATCACCAAACTTTCTCTAGTTTTAGGCAGGTCTTTATTAGCAAATAAAAATGATTTACAAAGCTCCGGTTCCTTTACGCCGTTTACGGTTTCAGATTACAACAGGCAAATCAGGCAGCAGTTTTTCATGGCTGAACCGACTAGCCAGCAAAGAAGGTCTTTACCACCGTTCAGATGGTAATTTTGTATTACACTTCACGAAATTATAACTGATTTATTCGGCTTAAACTCTATCGCCAATTTCATGTCATTCATACAATTATCCCTCGATCAGAACATCTTGACCATTACCCTGAACCGTCCGGAAAAGTATAACAGCTTTACCGAACCGATGGCGTTGGAGCTTCAAGACGCACTAAAAAAAGCAGAATTGGAGGATATAAGATGTGTAATCCTGAAAGCGAACGGTAAAGCATTCTGTGCCGGACAAGACCTGCCGGAAGTAGTTGAGAGAGCCAAAGACTCAAGCTATGAATTGGCCGATACGGTTCGAACTACATACAATCCAATTATCCGGGCTATCCGAAAACTGGAAAAGCCTGTAGTTTGTACAGTTCAGGGAATGGCAGCCGGAGCCGGAGCAAATATCGCGTTTGCTTGTGATATCGTAGTTGCGGGAAAAAGTGCTCAGTTTGTACAGGCATTCAGTAAAATCGGATTGATCCCTGACAGCGGTGGAACCTGGTTCCTACCTCGACTGGTTGGCCTTGCACGAACTAATGCCATGTATCTGCTGGATGAAAAGATCTCTGCAGAACAAGCCGTTGAGCTTGGATTGATCTACAGAGCTGTAGATGATGAACAGCTTGAAAATGAAATCAACACAATCGCGCAAAAGCTCTCAAAAATGCCAACGAAAGGTTTTGGTATATACAAACGTGCGATGAATGAGACCTTCAGCAATAATCTCGATCAACAGCTGGAACTGGAGGCCAACCTCCAAACCGAAGCAGGAAATACGGACGACTATAAAGAGGGAGTCGAGGCTTTTTTAGAGAAGAGAAAACCGGAGTATAAAGGGAAATAGAATTCTGCTTTATTCAACTCTGCTTCTAGCGACCTATTGTTCTCTGCTGCTTTCTTTTTTAGATTTTCGAGTGTTTTCTCGTCAATATTTCTGATCAGTACATCGGGCATCGTTCCTCCGGATTGATTGATATCATTATGATATCACATTTAAGCTAAATCTAAAACGCTTGGTTTTGACGGTTGATTGCTTATTTTTGAATCAAATTTCAGAGTATTGTAACCAGATTAATTCTCTTCATGAGTTTAGACAAACATTCTACCGTAGCCGTTATTGGAGCAGGAACCATGGGAACCGGAATTGCACAAATTGCCTCAACTTTCGGGCACCGGGTTCATCTTTATGATGTCAATCAAGATCAGCTTGAACAGTCTGAAGATGGATTGGTGAAAATCCTGAATCGTCAGGTTGAAAAGGAGCGAATGACTCAAGATGAAGTAGATGGAATTTTGAGTCATATCAGCTTTACAGGTGATCTGGACTTGATCGAAGGATCCAAGTTTGTCATTGAAGCGATCATCGAAAACCTGGAAATCAAACAGGATACATTTCAAAAGATTGAACAATTAGTAGATGAACAAGCTATTCTTGCATCCAACACCTCTTCTCTCTCAATCGCTTCAATTTCATCATCTTTGGAACATCCGGAACGATTTTTAGGGATTCACTTTTTCAATCCTGCTCCACTAATGAAACTTGTTGAGATCATACCCGGAATATCAACTTCATCAGACACAACTTACGCTGCCCGCTCCTTAATCGATGCGTGGGGAAAAACAACCGTTCAGGCCAAAGATACTCCCGGCTTTATTGTAAATCGTGTAGCCCGCCCTTTTTATGGAGAAGCCCTTCGAATATATGAAGAGGGAGTTGCCGATCATGCTACAATCGACTGGGCAATGAAAGAACTTGGCGGTTTTAAAATGGGACCCTTTGAGCTGATGGATTTGATCGGTCACGATGTGAACTACAAAGTAACCGAATCGGTCTTCAAAGAGTTTTATTACGATCCGCGGTTCAAACCCTCATTTGCTCAGAAACGATTGGTAGAAGCCGGACGATTGGGCAGAAAAACCGGCATCGGGTTTTACGACTACCGGGAAGACGCCCCAAAAGCTGAACCTAGCCGAGATAAGGAGCTCGGTGAAAATATCCTGAACCGGATTCTGGCTATGCTGATCAACGAAGCAGCCGATGCCGTTTTTATGAATGTGGCATCCGTTGAGGATGTAGATCAGGCAATGACCAACGGAGTGAACTATCCTAAGGGGTTATTGAAATGGGCGGATGAAATTGGAATTGAAACAGTCTATCACTGGATGAATACACTTCAGGTTGAATATCGTGAAGATCGCTATCGGCCCAATCCACTGTTGAAACGGAAATACAAGAACGGGGAAACATTTTATGGATCCATTTGATCAAAAAAAGGCGGAGAGAATTGTAGCCCGCATGATGGAAAAAGATGAATTCAGCCGCTGGATGGGTGTTAAAGTTCTGAAAGTTGACGAAGGATATTGTAAAGTCACCTGCCCCATCAGAAAAGAGATGCTGAATGGATTTTCTGTAACACATGGTGGAATCGTTTTCTCGCTGGCCGACAGTGCACTCGCCTTCTCTGCCGCAACGTACGGGCGTATTTCATTGGCCATTGAGAATTCCATCTCATTTACCAAAAAATCGGTTGAGGGTGATGAGATTACGGCTGAATCGAGATGTATTCATTTAACTCATAAAACAGGCTTATTTGAAGTAAAAGTACATGAACAAAACGAAAAATTAGTTGCAGTCATGAAAGCTACTGTGTATCGAACATCCGATTCCTTTGACGTATAGTGGATGCTATAACTTTTTCAGAGATTATCCGTATTGTACTCAAAATTTACCAAACCGGTGTAGATGGGACTAAAGAACGAAACTAAATCAACTTACGATACCAAACAGTTCTACAAAGAGTACGTCAGCGGGATGAATTCGCGGCAACTTGGCAAGGAGTTCCAGTCCGATTCCGAGCGGCTTAAATCTCTCTATTTTGATGCACTCCGGGAAACCAATCCTGATATGCCGCCTCAGAAAATTCCGTTCATGCAGAAATTTCTGAGTCTGCTTTCCGCTCTAACCAAACGACTCAATCCAGTCAGAAGGTTGGTTTTTGGAGTATCGTTGGTGAGCTTTGTACTACACTTTCTCCTAAATTTTCTTGGTTTCTATATTTTCCCGATCCAGCCGCTGCTGCTTCCGGTAGCATTTCTGGGAATTCTCTTCATTCTACTTATTGAACTGCTTGAAAAGTCAGATGTACAGAAAGAGCTCGACTTTGCCCGTGATATTCAGCTCAGTCTATTGCCTCCTTCTTCTATGCATTGGGACCAACTTGAAGCCCATTCATTTGCGGCTACGGCCAGCGAAGTGGGTGGAGACTATGTAGATATCATCAAATCGGAGAAAGGAACTTACGTGATCATTGCAGACGTTTCCGGAAAAGGTGTTAGTGCGGCACTCTATATGGTTCGGATACAAGCACTGGTTCACATGATAATCAAAAAACAGAGCCCGGGCCCCAAAGAACTTTTCCTTGAGCTGAATGATTATGTGAAATCGAATAAAACAGACAAAACGTTCGTCACAGCGTGTGCTGCTTTTTTTCCAAAAGGTGAAGACCACTTCATCTTTTCCAGGGCAGGCCACAATATACCGATTGTATTTAATAACCGTCGCGACAGCACTTTTAAGCTCCATACCGAAGGTTTTGCACTTGGGATGACTTCCTCTCAAATGCTCAAGAGTACGCTTGAAGAAAAAAAGTTTCAGTTTGAACCCGGTGACAGTCTGCTCCTCTACACAGACGGATTGATTGAAGCACGGAACAGACAGGGGGAAGAGTATGGTGAGGATCGCCTGGACGGACTCATGTCCATTTATGGATCACTCCACGCCAAATCGATTACACAGAAAGTTCAGTCCTCCATTGAGCAGTTCATCGGTGATGAAAAACCGCTGGACGACATTACCTTTACAACAATCCACAAAAACGAGCCAAAAATAAATCGGGCTGATTAAACAATCACCATTATTTGTTGAAGACATTCATAAAAAAACCCGTTCAAAACTGAATTTGAACGGGTGAATTGATCTGTTTTTTCTACCTGTAATTACTGAAGCAGAGTTTTAGCATTCTCAACAATCTTATCAACCGTGAGTCCGAGGTGTTCGTACACCTCTTCATATGGGGCAGATTCACCATATCGGTCAATACCCATCACAACACCTTCGGTTCCAGCCCATTTGTGCCACCCCATTGTAGATCCTGCCTCAATGGAGATGCGCTTAATCACTTGAGGTGGCAGAACTTTATCCCGATAAGCTTTTGGCTGACTTTCAAAAATCTCCCAGCACGGCATACTTACAACTCGTACGGATTCTCCCTCAGCTTCCAGTTTTTCTGCAGCATCCAGAGCCAGTTGAACTTCGGAACCGGTAGCCATCAAGATAAGATCCGGAAACTCACCCTCCTCCTTTTTCAGAATGTATGCTCCTTTTTCAGCTTCTTTTACCGGAGTATACTTCGATCTGTCTATAGTTGGCAGGTTTTGCCGGGTTAATACGAGAAGCGTTGGCCCGTCATCTTTCTGAATAGCACTCTTCCATGCAACCGACGTTTCATTGGCATCAGCCGGACGAATCACATTCACATTAGGTGTAGCCCGCATGGATGCAAGATGCTCAATCGGCTGGTGCGTAGGTCCATCTTCCCCAAGACCAATACTGTCGTGTGTAAAGACAAATATAGTTGGAATTTTGGACAATCCTGCAATACGAATTGCTGGTTTATTATAGTCTGAAAATACCAGGAATGTGCCTCCAAACGGAATCAAACCGCCGTGTAGTGCCATTCCATTCATTGCAGCTCCCATTGCATGCTCCCGAACGCCATAATGAATATTTCTGCCACTGTAGTTATCTGCAGAATATATTCCCTTGCCATCCATATCGGTTTTGTTACTGCCGGTTAAGTCGGCTGAACCGCCAATCAGGCTAAATAGATGGTCTGCCATCTCATTCAGAATCAATCCGGACGCCTTTCGGGTTGCCATTCCTTTTTCATCTGCTTCAAAGTTTGGAAGTATTTCATCCCAATTATCCGGTAACGTTCTGGACAGATGTTCTTTAAAACTAACCCCGTCTACCGGATAAACCTTCTCATACTCTTTTAGACGGCCTTTCCACTCTTCCTCAAATTTTTCACCCTGTTTTACAGCTTTTCTAAACTCCCGGAGCACATCATCATCGATCTGAAATGTTTGATCCGGATCCATACCAAGCTTTTCCTTTGTCAGGCGAATCTCATCCTCCCCCAAAGGGGCACCGTGTGAATCAGCCGTATCTTGTTTATTCGGACTGCCAAAACCGATATGCGTCTTACACTCAATCAGTGAAGGAGTGTCTGTTTTTTGAGCCGCAAGGATAGCTTTTTCAATCTCGTTTCGGTTGTGTCCGTCAACCGTCTGAACATCCCACCCGTACGACTCAAACCGTTTTCGTGTGTCATCCGTAAAAGCCAGATCTGTAGATCCATCAATGGAAATTCTATTCGAATCGTACAGATATATCATCTTATTCAATTTCAAATGCCCGGCAAGACTAGCCGCTTCATGAGAAATCCCCTCCATCAAATCGCCATCACTTACAATAGCGTACGTGAAGTGATCTACAATTGTGTGATCTTTCTTGTTGAATTTATCCCCCAGATACGCTTCTGCCATGGCCATTCCTACACCGGTGGCGAATCCTTGCCCAAGTGGACCGGTTGTTGTTTCTACACCCGGTGTCATGCCAAATTCCGGGTGCCCGGGAGTGATACTTCCCAACTGCCGAAAATTCTTGATCTCATCGAGGGAAACCTCGTAACCGGTAAGGTGAAGAAGTGAATAGAGCAACATCGAACCGTGACCTGCAGACAAAATGAATCGGTCTCGATCTGACCAGCGTGGGTTTTTAGGGTTATGTTTTAAAAACTTGGTCCAGAGTACATACGCAGCATCAGCCATTCCCATTGGCATTCCCGGATGACCGGAGTTTGCTTTCTGTACGGCGTCCATAGAAAGGGTTCGAAGTGTATTAACGCAACGCTGAGCGAGTTGATCAGACATGATAGAATTTAAGGGTAAATTTGAGTGCTTGTTATGGGCTCAAAAGATACCCAAGTTCAGAACAAGGAAAAAAGAAATCTTCCCGGATATTCCAACCTCTAATGAACCGACTCAATCATGAAGGAAAAGTTATCTCAGACGCTTTTGCTGAATCAACAACACTGAAAGCATTACCAGAACAATCCCCGCAATCTGAAGTGATGAAAGCGTTTCACCAAACATAAAAATACCGATAAACGTAGCAGCCACCGGCTCGGTCATAGCAGTAATGGATGCTTTACCGGCTTCAATCTTTTTCAACCCCTCGGTGTATAACAGATAAGCGAGTACTGTTGGGAATATTGCCAAACCAATGACTGTAACTAAGTTTACAGGATTCATTAGTTTTTCAGCAGCTTCGGGAGTAGCTATATCACTTATGGGCAGAATAAAGAGAGAAGCTACAAGAAATGTATAGAAGAGAATTGTAAGAGGTCGATATTTTTTCAGGGCTATTTTACTAAATATGCTGTAAAGAGCATATCCAAAACCTGCCCCCACTCCAACGGCCAGTCCATACATTGAGATCTCTCCGCTTTCGGGGTATAACTCTGATACCAGAACAACTCCAATCAAGGTAAACAGAAGAGCAGCCTGTTTGTTTTTTGTAATCCTTTCACCAAAAAATATACGGGACATGATTACCACAAAAGTCGGCCCCGTATATAACAGAACTACGGCTACTGATAAGGATGTCTCTCTCATAGCTGTAAAGTAACTCCAGTTAAAGAATACAATACTCAACACACCTGTACCAAAGAACAGGTATGCATCTCTCCACGACACTTTTAATAAATCCGGATTAATCAACTTCAGATAAATCCACAACAATATTGCAGAAACTGAAACCCTGAATGCAACGATATCAACCGAAGTAAAATCGGTCTGATACAATTTATCAACAAAAAGGCCTATAGCTCCCCAAAGTGCGGCTGCTCCGGCCACCATAAAATATGGGATTAGACTGTGTTGTCCCCTATTCAATGTTTTCAGATTATTTTAGATATAAAAAAAGCCCTCAATTTTTGAGGGCTTTTTAAAGTCATAATCAGTGAAGGATAATATTACCGACCGGTCGGTGTGTGTCCTTCACATTTCAGTTCAAATTGAAGCTCGTGGTTTGCAGGCTCAGTAAATTCACCGTAGCGAGCATTTTCAAAAGCTTCGCATGCATTATCAACCTGTCCTTGGCCTTTATAGGCGGTACCGAGCTCAAAGTAAATCTTAGCTCTGTCGTTCACACCGCCGCTTTCAAACTCGAGGGCTTTGGTTGCATGCTGAAGTGCCTGATCCCATCTGCCTCTTTCGTTATAAATCTCTGCCAATCTATAATGAGCATCAGCTGATTGACCATCATACTGCTCAACTCTTTGAAGCAGTTCAATGGCACGATTATATTGACGTTCTTCTGCGAGATTAACAGCTCTATAAATAAGTTCTTCAGCGGCACTTTGCCGTGCGTTTTGCAACGTTCGGTTATCATTTACTCTTTCTGCAACTTCAATAGCTTCATCGTAGAGTCCTAACCATGTTTCTACTTCAGAAGGAATCTGATTTTTTGTAACTAAAGCTTTTTGATAGTAAGCAACAGCGTAGTTTGGATTCAAATCGATTGCTGTATCAAGATCTTCCAATGCAGAATCGAAATTATCAGCTCTGAAATGTAGTACTGATCGGATGTAATAGAGCTGAGGAATTGCTGCTTCTGCCTGCTGACGTACTTGAGCATTATTAAATTCTTCGGCAATGTCTTTTGCTTCTTGAAATGCCTGAAGAGCACGGTTAACAGATTCTATGGTTCGTTCGTTCTGATATCCACGGTAAGCATTTGATGCCCGGCTTGAAGCCACTCGTGGAATTCGCTCCACAATTAATTCGGTGATATCATTTAAATCGTTTGCCCGTGCAATTTCAAGTGCATCTCTGTACACGTCAATAGAGTTCGTAAAGTCACCTGAACCGGCCAACTCCTGAGCTTGGTTGTAAAGCTCGATTGCCTGATTTCTGGCATCTTGAGCATGTGATTGTTCAACTGCAAACAACGTCACTGAGAATGCAGCAATCAATAGTAATGTGGATTTCAATGATTTCATGGGTTTCTGATTGTTTATGATTCTGTCCGATTAAACGGGCTTAACTTAATGAAATTTTGTAAAGAAAATCACTAAACCTCATTATTTCAAACCCAAAGCATTAAAAAAAGTTTCTTAGTAGTCAAAATTTGGTTCCGGTTTCTGTTTTTTATAGAAGTCACACACATAATTAACCGCATCAACGTGGTCATCCGTCAGGTAAAACAGCTCGGTGTCATCCGGGTTGATAAATCCCCCTTCTACCAATTGATTTGTAATCCAGTCGGTTAAACCACCCCAGTATTCCGACCCGATCAATACGATAGGTATTTTTTTAATCTTTTCAGTTTGAATGAGCGTAAGGGTTTCAAAAAGTTCATCTAACGTGCCAAAGCCACCGGGAAAAACGATAAATGCCTGTGCATATTTAACAAACATCACTTTCCGAACAAAGAAATACTTAAAGTTAATTTCATACTTTGGGTGAACATAGTCATTCACTCCTTGCTCAAACGGCAGCTCAATTCCCAACCCTACAGACTTTCCATCTTTATTATGAGCACCACGGTTTCCGGCTTCCATAATTCCGGGCCCTCCGCCGGTAATCACGCCAAAACCGCTCTCTGTTATTAACTCAGCAGTTTCTACGGCCATTTCATAATATTTACTGCCCGGCTTCAATCTTGCGGACCCATAGACAGAGATACACGGCCCCACACGAAAAAGTTTATCATACCCTTCTACAAACTCCCCCATGATTTTAAATATACTCCAAAGGTCTTTACTGCTGTCGCCTTCGAATTGATCTTGCTGTTTATTGAATTTGAAAAAATTTGAAGCTTCCATTGGCTATTATCTTGTTTGAAGAGTGAAGATCAGTGAAATACCCGGACTTCCATCAGCCATCAAACCGGGGCCTAATATAGTTCGTGCTGAAAGATCATCCGAGACATCAAAACTACGCATATGGGCAAACACATAAGAGTCTACAATATTTAACCCATATGCCAATCCAAGTACTACATACATGAAATCTCGCCGATTTCGCAAACTGTTCCTGTTCGACTGTAATTGATTGGCATTTACTCCCTCCAGATAATCCGGAGTCGGACCAAATCGAAAATCATCATTTTCGGAAAAACTGTTGTAATAAGCCGCTCTGTAATCAGTGTATTGAGTGTGCAGGTGATGTGTATAGTATCCGATACCGGCAAACAGTCCGTAAATTATCGGGACTTTCCATGCCTGTTTATTCACAATCTGACCCCATCCGGGTATCATTATCGACTTATACATAACAGACTTTGGGTCGGGAAACTCCTCTTTTTCTGTATTATTCTGGAGTGCTTGTTCATTCAAAGTTGAGTAACCCAGTCGCTGTTCAAGAAGAAAAAACCGATCCGTATGTGTAATCGATCTGTTTTGAGCCGTCAGATCCTGAAAAACCAGCATCAGAAATATGAATATGAGACTAACCCATTTCATCAAAAAGTTGCATCAATCGTTCTAAATCATCATCGGAATAGTACTCAATCCGAATTTCACCGCCTTTTGCTTTTTGTTTTATATCCACTTTCGTACTTAGGTTTTGACGAAGTCTTTTAGAGAATTCATCCAAAAAGGGATTAGATGCCTTCTTCTCCGGTTTTTTCGATTTTTGTTCACTTTTTTTATCTAACGAGCGAACCAGATCTTCTGTTTGTCGAACGGAAAGTGAGTTCTTAACTATTTTTTTGAGAGCTTTTTTCTGATCATCTTCACTCTTCAAGTTAATAAGTGCGCGGGCATGACCTGTGGATATGCTCTCATCCCGAAGTGCGGCCTGAATGAAATCCGGCAGTTGAAGCAACCTTAACATGTTGGTAACTGTAGAACGGTTTTTACCCACTCGTTCAGCAACTTCACTTTGGGTATAGTCACATTCGTCGATCAGGCGTTTGTAACCCATCGATATTTCGAGCGGGTTCAGTTGCTCCCGCTGAATGTTTTCGATCAGGGCAAAAGCGATCAACTGTTCATCATTAGCTTCCCGGATGTAGGCCGGAATCTCATCCAAACCTGCCAGTTTTGTAGCCCGCAGTCTTCGCTCACCGCTAATCAATTCAAACCTTTTTTCACCAAGGTACCGAACGGTAATCGGTTGAATCAGTCCATGCTTTTTGATGGAGGAGGATAGCTCATCCAAGGCCTCTTCATTAAAATCTTTTCTCGGCTGATGAGGATTGGGCCGGATATGATCAACCGGAATATTCAGAACTACATTTACTCGCTCTGCAGGTTCTATCGGAACAGCAGTTTTTGTTTTAGGCGACTTTTTTTGCCCCCCCTCGCTGGTTGCTTCCTTACCTTCCTCTTCATATTCCGGGAAAAATGCTCCCAAGCCTCTACCTAAAACTTTTTTGGACATACTGCCTCCCTTTTACTTTGAAAGAACGGGACTGTTCTTAAACATTTTTTTATTTCTCTGAATGATTTCACGGCCAAGAGCAAGGTAGTTCTTAGCACCTACACTTGTTGCATCATAGAGAATGGCCGGCTTGCCAAAACTTGGTGCCTCTGCCAGTCGTACATTTCTGGAAATGACCGAAGAAAAAACCCGATCATCAAAATAGCGCTTCACCTCATCTGCAACCTGATTTGATAGACGTGTCCGATTGTCATACATCGTCAGCAGAACACCCTCAATTTCGAGCTCAGGATTCAGGTGCTGCCTTACAATTTTGATGGTATTTAAAAGCTGGCCAAGTCCTTCCAGTGCAAAATATTCACACTGAACCGGTATCAATACCGAATCAGATGCCGTTAGTGCATTTATCGTCAACAGCCCAAGAGACGGAGGACAATCAATAATTACAAAATCATACTTATCGGCCACCCCTTCGATAGCTTTGGATAGTATCCGTTCCCGCTCATTTCGGTCAACCATTTCAATTTCTGCACCGACAAGATTGATGTGAGAGGGAATTAAGTCCAGATAGGGTAACTCTGTTTCTCGTATGGAATCGTTCACATCCACACCACCAACCATTACTTCATACACAGAGTTGGATACTGTTTTCGATTCTATTCCCAACCCGCTGGTAGAGTTACTTTGTGGATCAATGTCAATAATCAGGGTTGGGTGCTCGATGGCGGCAAGACTTGCAGCCAAGTTTACAGCCGTTGTGGTTTTACCAACACCACCTTTCTGATTAGCAATAGAGATAATTTTACCCATTCGTATTCAAGGTAACTTAGGATGAATTTTGTAAATGAATATAACCCTCAGAGGGTACCTAACCAAACGAAGTTATACACATAAAATCGTGGATAACTTCGTTCAATGAGCTTACAAGTCTTTAATTAAATTATCTTTACAGATATCAATAAACACAAAAAACATGCTTCTTTCAGAGCTATTGACGACTGCCGGTGAGTTGTAAGTTACGCTGATAAATGCTGTTTTGTGATGGGTTGTTAACCCTCGTTAGACGCTGGTAACTATTTTGAAGAAGGGAATCCGAACGCTCATTATCTAAGCCGGAAAAATGTAACACGTCATTTCGGTCTACCCATGGGGTTATCTCTCTACTGCTGTTTTGAGGGGTGTGAACTTGATTCTGAACTGACTCTGTGCTACCGGAACTGCCAATAACAGCCGCTCCGACATTACCTGTACTCTCGTTCGATTCATAAATCAACGCACCGGCCATAAAACCGATTGTAAGTAGAGCTGCAGTTGCAAAATAGATAGGTTTTTTTACCATCCGTTTCGAGGATGCAGTTTTATGTGAAGCTTCCTCACATACAGATTGGATTACTCCCTGGGGGGCAGAAAGTTCCGGAAGCTTCTCTAGCTTGCTGCTAACATTCCGAAGAGACTCAACTTCGATTAGCAGATTTTCGTTCTTTTCAAGCAGGCGTTCAAACTCAACCTGCTCCGACGGATCCATCTCGTTATACAGATAAGATATACTGTCTGTTTTCTTTATACTCATACGTTATTTGATTCCTTCTCATGTTCCTCATCAAACATTTTACGAAGATTAATCAAAGCATATCTCATTCTGCCCAGTGCAGTATTTATTGATACACCAGTCAACTCTGCAATTTCTTTGAACGGCATTTCATAGTAGTGTCGCAACATGACAACTGTACGCTGTTCTTCAGGCAGATTTCCTATATGCTTCAGCAGCCGTGAGGTTGACTCATCCAGCTCCATCTGATCATGCTGTCCGGGAGTATCCTCATCCGGCAATCTGTCATAAAAATCGGTCTTCGACTCTTTGTCGTACGAACTGCTAACGTCGACAAACCGTTTTTGTTTTCTGATATGATCAATTGTTGCATTGTGCGCAATTCTCATCACCCAGGCGATCCACTTACCCTGTTCATTGTAGGTGTCATCCATCTTGGTAATCACCTTTGTAAAAGTTTCCTGGAAGATATCATTGGCCGTTTCTCTATTCTGAATCATACTGTATATGTACGAATAGATTTTCGCCTGGTGACGATTCATAAGCTCCTGAAAGGCCAGTTGATCATCTTTCTTGCGAAACAGATGAACCAACTCCTTGTCTTCCATCTGCTCGTATCGGCGCGGTATGTGGTCTGAATTGTTGAGTCTCATATCAGTGCGTAATTTAGAGTGTTGCTTCACACTTTCAAAAACAGTTTTTTCTGATTTTCCATTCATCAAGTGTGCTTTCTATATCTACTGCACAGACTGTGCCAATGTTTCAATGCGTACGTAAATTCTGTCAATACGTCTTTAGGCACGCTGTAAACATAATTTGACACATACACACTTTCAAAACAATCGCATCTTCATGTGAACACTACTTTTTCTGAAGTGCTTGAAATACCTTTTTGCCGGTTTTTGTACCTAAATAATTCTGAAGCTCATTCAATTCCAATTTCTTAATCTGATCAACCGAGCCAAACTCTTTGAGAAGTTTTTGAGCAGTCTTCTCTCCTATTCCCTCTATATCTGTCAAGCCGGTTTTAAGAGTTCGTTCTGAACGTTTCTGCCGGTGATAGGTAATCGCAAATCGATGAGCTTCGTCCCGTGCCCGCTGTAAAAGCTTTAACGCCGATGACGTTTTGGGGATCATAATCGGATCCGCTTTATGTGGCAGAAAAACCTCCTCCAACCGCTTTGCCAATCCCGCAACTTCTACATGATCCCGATAGCCAATCTCATCCAGCGCTTCCAATGCCGCATTCAGCTGTCCTTTTCCGCCATCAATTAAAATCAAATCGGGCGGCTGAAGTTTCTCCTTTTTCATTCTTGAATACCGCCGTTTAACTATCTCTTTCATTGAAGCGAAATCGTCGGGACCTTCTACAGTTTTGATTTTAAACCGCTTATATTCACTTTTTCTGGGCTGGGCATCAACAAAACTGACCATTGAAGCAACCGGATCACTTCCCTGGATGTTTGAATTGTCAAAACACTCAATACGACGCGGCAGTCGCTGCAGCCCGAGATACTCTTTCAGATCCTTTACCGCCTGCGGAATTCTGTCGCGTTCTGCTTTCTGCTTCTCCAGTTTTCGTTCACTTAAATTGAGTTTGGCATTGGTAATCGCCATATCAATCAAATGCTTCTTCTCCCCAATTTGCGGCACATGAATCGGCACCTTCTTTCCACGCTGTTCCCAAAGATATTCCAGCAGCGGATCATCATCCTCCATCGGGTCGCTGATGTAAACCTCATCCGGCATTGTGCCTACAATTTGCCCCGTATAGTAATCCTCCACAAATGATTGCATCATCACACTTCGGGGTTTATCCTCAATATTCTTCAAAAACCGATGAAATTTCCCGATCAGTTTACCTTCCCGAATTTTAAACAGAACGCCGCACGCTTCACCTACCTCTTCATCTACTTCTATGGCAAACACATCTCTGTGTACTTTTTGATTGGCCACAATCTTCATTTTCTGATTGTACTTTTCCAGCGACTGCATACTGTCGCGCAACTTTGCGGCTCGCTCAAATTCCAGCGCCTGCGAAGCGATCTCCATCTCCTCTTTCACATCTTTAATCAGTTCGCCAATTTTACCGGATAGCAACCTTTCCACTTTCTCAATTGTGGTCTGATAAACATCATCATCCCAATCACCCGAGCAGTTTTGCAGGTAATCATCAAAACAGGAGTGCCATTTTGGAGCTCCGCGTGATTTGTTTACCAATTTCGGAGAGACAGCACAAGTACATAAGTCAAACGCTTTTCGGATCGTCTCCAGCATCCGCCGCATGTGGCCAACATGGTCGTAAGGTCCAAAATATTTACTTCCATCCCGTATCACCGTACGTGTAGGGTAAACACGGGGTTTGCGTCCTATTGTAATGCAGATATAGGGATACGACTTGTCATCCCTGTACATGATGTTGTAGCGGGGCTGGTGTTTCTTGATCAGATTGTTTTCAAGTATCAGGGCTTCCGCCTCAGAATCGGTAACGATCACCTCCACATCATCAATTTTCGATACCATCACTCGGATTCTTCCATCATGATATCTCGAGTCTTGGAAATAGGATCGAACCCGGTTACGAAGTTTCTTAGCCTTGCCTACATAGAGGTGATTCCCCCGGCTATCTTTGAATTGATAGACACCGGGACTGAGCGGCAGATGTGCAATTTTTTCTTCTAAGGATATGGACATGTATGTATACTCTTCACACCCAAAATACAAAAACGATCAAGCCGATTGAAACGTTTAAATTTGCCATGAAAAATGCCGATGTTTACCCTATGAAAACAATCCAGACAAATCCTGATATTGAAATCATATTTGAGGACAATCATTTACTAGTAGTAAACAAGCCAAGCGGTGTTCTCTCGCAAGAAGATCACACCGGCAAGCCGGATATTCTCACACTCTGCAAAAAATATCTAAAGAAAGAGTACAACAAGCCCGGGGATGCCTTTCTCGGGCTTTTACACCGTCTCGACCGTCCGGTAAGCGGTGTTATGGTGCTGGCAAAAACTTCCAAGGCCGCTTCCAGAATCAGTGAGCAAATTCGAAAAAGAAGTGTTAAAAAAAGATACCTGGTTGTTGTGGAAGGTTCTGCTCCGCCTAATGCATTTCTCACACATTTTCTAAAGAAGAACTCAGCTTCAAATAGGGTAGAAACGGCTAAACCAAACAGTCGTGATGCAAAAGAGGCAAAATTGATGTTTGAGAAACTAGACGAACAAAAAGGGCTCTCTCTGTTGCAGGTTACATTAATAACGGGGCGCGCCCACCAAATTCGGGTTCAGCTTGCTGCCGAGGGGTATCCAATTTGGGGCGATCAAAAATATGGAAAGACAAAAAAAGGAAACATTGCTCTTCACGCTTTCAGCTTTCAGTTAAATCATCCCACGCTCAAAAAGGAGCAGATTTTCAGTGCAAAACCACCTGAAAATTTTCCCTGGAGCCCATTTAACTTTTCCAAACACTCCTAACTTGTTCGTAACCGATGTTTTACCACAGTTTAAAGATGATAAAATACCTTCATTCTGTTTTGAATGATTGAATCTGAGTCGATGTTCTGTTATTGCATTGGAAAAAATCCACTCCACCTCTCGCAAATTCTGTAATGCAGTTATGAACAGGTTGAACAAACAACAGGCACTATTACTTCTGCCGGCCGTAATTGATAATGAGGTTACGGAACAGGAAAGAGCTGCATTTTATGAATACATCAAACACGACCCGGATGTTGAACGAGAGTTTTACGCAATGCTTCAGGTTAAACGGCTGCTTTCGCAACATCTGCCCAAAAAACCTGCACCTGATTACCTGAAAGATCGAATCATGCAACAACTGCATGAGGAAATTGAATCCGAAAAACTTCGAAAGCCCGGTACTCCACTCAATCAAATTGGCACTCCCTTAAAGCTTCAGTCCACATGGAGTTCAGTTCTCTATTCCGGATTAAGATATATTGCTGCAGCGTCAATCATCTTGCTGCTTACGCTAATGGTTGTTCAACTGCTTGAACGATCAACCGGATCGGTGAACACTAATATTTTTGTGATGGAAAACATCACAGCGCAGCACTTTACAAATTTTGACGGAGGCCTGATTGATCCCGATTTTGCTACGGAATCTCCAGCTGAGGCAGAATCTTACCTTGCACAACACTATGGGTTTAACCTAAAAATTCCCGACCTGGAGGGAGCCAGATTTGCAGGAATCGTACTGGCTGATTTCCACGATGGCATGGAGTTGCCCCTTCTGCAATACATTCAGGACAGTATCGATGAACATATCTACATATTTGCAGTAGATCTGAAACGCTTGAACCAATCAGGTAACATGATCCGTGATGAGAATGCCGCAAAATCCTGTACCACTCAAACTGATTATTTCGTCAATGATATCAACGGTACACATGTGGTCTCCTGGCTGTGGGATAATAATTGGTACAGCGCAGTATCAAATCATAATGGTCACGATTTAGCTGCGATCGTTGGCCCCCTGAATCGGGATTAACCCTCCCCGTTCTCCGGTTCAGGCAGAACCGTATCATCCTGTTGATACTCCGACGGAAGTTTTTTAGATGAATTTGCCCCCAATTCTCTCAGCATTTCAGCCTGACGGACAAGATTCCCCCTTCCATCACTGAGCTTACCCATCGCGTTGTCGTAACTGTCTTGAGTTTGACGAATTCTGGTCCCAATATCTTTCATATCCTCAATAAACCCAACAAATTTATCGTACAGCAGCCCGCCCCGTTTTGCAATATCTCTCGCGTTTTGGTTTTGATATTCCTGCTTCCACACATTATCGATAGTGGCAAGTGTTGCCAATAAAGTGGTTGGACTTACTATAATAATATTTCGATCGAACGCTTCATTATAGAGATCCGGAGCGTGCTGCATTGCCAATCCAAATGCAGGCTCAATTGGAATGAACATTAGCACAAAATCGGGGCTGTTAAAACCATGAATTTGCTGATAATTTTTTCCGCTCAATCCTTTCACGTGGGCTTTCAGCGAGTTAATATGCTGTTTTAGTGCATCCTGCTGCTCTTCATCACTCTCTGCAGAGGTAAATTTTTCGTAAGCCGTCAGGGTCACTTTTGAGTCGATTATCAGCTTTTTATCATCCGGCAGATGAACGACAACGTCGGGTTGAAGGCGCCGGCCGTCTTCCGTGGTTGTACTGGACTGTATCTCGTACTCCCGATCTTTCGTCAATCCCGATTTCTCCAGAATTCGCTGAAGCACAACTTCTCCCCAGTTGCCCTGCTTTTTGTTATCCCCCTTTAATGCTTTCGTGAGGTTCCTTGCTTCATCCGTCATCTCCTGGTTTAAGCTATGAAGCATCTTAAGATGCTGATCGAGTGAGGCACGGCCTTTAAGATCCTCTTTATGTGTTTCTTCTACGCGCTTCTGAAATTCGGTGATCTTCTCCCCAAGCGGTTTCAGGAGTGTATCCAGGTTCTCTCTGTTCTGCTGCGTAAATTTTTTCGTTTTCTCTTCCAGAATTTCATTGGCCAGATTCTTAAACTCATTTCTGAATTTCTCCTCCAGTTTTTCAAAATCCTCCTTCTGCTCTTTCAGCCTCACCTGCAGATTCTGGAAATTCGCTTTTACGGTTGCAAGATCATTCTCTGCCCCATTTGCACGTTTGGTCTCGGTTTCGAGCTTTGACAATGCTTCATCTCGAGCCTGTTCCAGATTTCTGTTTCGCTCTTCGAGTTGCGACAGTTTTGGCCGGGCTATAAACCAGGCAAGTACAAATCCAATAGCTCCAAAAACAAATGCAATAATCAGTTCAGTAAGTCCCATAAACCTTTGTTTTAATAATCGATTTACCTGAAGATAAAAGAAAAGGGTGACAGAACCTGTCACCCTTCCGGAATGTTTTTAACTAAATGTCAGCAACCTGAACGTCAACTGAAGACATCCTTAATTTTTGAAAAGAAGCCTTTTTCGCGCTCTTCAGCATCAGAAGGGTCAAAATGCTGTTCACCGCGCAGAGCTTCCACGTGCTTCCGTTCTTCATCCGTAAGATCTTTTGGTACATAAACATGCACTTTGATGAATTGATCACCGGTTCCGCTGTTATTCAGACCTTTAATACCACGCTCGCGCATTCTGAGTAGTTTTCCGGGCTGAGTTCCGGGTTCCACTTTCACTTTCGCTTTCCCTTTCAATGTTGGCACTTGAACTTCGGTACCCAGGATCGCATCCGGAATACTCAGATGCAGATCGTAATAGATATCATTCCCGTCTCGTTCAAAGTTTTCGTGCTCCTTTTCCTCAATCAGAACGATGAGATCACCGGGTTCTCCGCCACGAACTCCTGCATTCCCCTGTCGTCTCAACGTGATGTAATTTCCTTTCGAAACACCGGATGGGATATTCACTTTAATGTTCTCTTCACTTCGCTTACGGCCTTCACCACCGCAATCAGAACACTTATTCTTAATAATCTGCCCTTCCCCGCTGCATGACGGGCATGGCTGAACATTTACAAACTGTCCAAACATGGTTCGAGATACCTGGCGTACTTCGCCAACACCATTACAGGTACTGCATGTCTCAAAATCGGATTCTGTTTCTGCGCCGGTACCGTTACAAGAGTCGCACTTCACCTGTTTTTTTACTTTCAGGGTTTTCTCAACACCTTCGGCAATTTCCTCGAGTGTCAATTCCACCCGAAGTTTCATATCGCTGCCGGGCCTGCCGGTTCCTCTTCTGCTTCTGCTCTGTCGGCGTCCGCCGCCTCCAAATATATCCCCACCAAAAATATCGCTGAACCGGCTGAAGATATCTTCAAAATCAGCGTTGGTAAAGTCAGATGCTCCGCCAAATCCACCACCGTTCATTCCGGAATGACCAAATTGGTCGTAGCGCTGACGTTTTTGCGGATCCCGAAGCACCTCATACGCTTCGGATGCTTCTTTAAATTTTATCTCCGCTTTGTCATCCCCTTTATTCCGATCAGGGTGATACTTCATCGCCAATTTACGGTAGGCTTTTTTCAGCTCCGCTTCACCCGCATTCTTATCTACACCAAGTACTTCGTAATAATCTCGTTTTGACATGAATTGTGATTACTCGCTTACAATTACTTTTGCGTGCCGGAGTGTTTTATCACCCATTTTATATCCGCTTTCAAGCACCTGAAGAACCGTTCCACTTTCTATGGAGTCATCATCCGCCTGTTTGCGCATCATTGCATCGTGCAGATCAACATCAAAAGGGACACCTGTTTCATCAATTCGCTCTACATCGTAACGGTTTAACACGTCCTGAAACTTATCGGATACAAGTTTAACTCCATCGATAAAGGATGGATCAACCTTTGATTGCTGAAGAGCTTCCAGTGTTCTCTGTAAATCGTCATATACAGGCAGAAATGCATCAACAGCCGTCTCTTTGGACTTTTGAAACACCAGGTCTCGTTCCCGCTGCAGGCGCTTTTTAAAATTCTCCATCTCTGCCATCTTTCGCAGATGATGATCTTTCGTCTGCTGAAGCTCCTCTTCCAGCTCGTTAATTCTTTTCTGCTGCTCTTCAATCAGTTCATCCAAACTGTTTTCATTCTCTGAAGAGTCTGCAGCTGTTTTTTCAGCTTCCATTTCTTTATCAACTGTCTGCTGATGCTCAGCAGTGTCCATTTTATCTTCTTTGCTACTCATTGAATTCTATTCGTTAGATTTCGATCCTTTGAATCAAATTATATTATCTATGTTTCGAGCAATGATGTGCAAATAGCATGCCATCAAAGCGAACTCTAACAGTTCGTCACAGATCACTCAAAACCCTGCCGTTTCGACTACTCCCCTTCGAAGAAAAATTCGATCATATTCCCGTCCGGATCGGAAGCAAAAACAAATCGACCTTTTTTGCGATTAGCGGGGCCACTTAAAATAGTTACTTCTTTATCACGAAGATATTGTGCCATTTCATCCACCTCTTCTGCAGAATTCAGGTAAAAGCCGATATGATCGACACGGAAATCTCTTGAGTTGGGATCGTAACTTGTCTCCGCTTCCACGATTACCAACGTGTCTTCCTTCCCGATCTTATACACGGCCATACTCTGGCCCATTTTTCGTACCAGTTCAAAACCGAGAATTTCTCCGTAAAACTCTTCGGCTCGTTCAATTTCATTCACACGAATGGTAATATGATTAATTCCGGAGGGTTTAAAGTCCATAGTTTTTCACTTTCTTTTATTAGTTTAAACGCACCCGACAAACTAACGGTTTTTCGGTTATATTTTGAACCGAATTTTTAATCAACCACAGTCTATTGGCAACTCTTTATCTTGTTGCAACACCTATCGGAAATCTGGAGGATTTTTCTGCTCGTGCTGTTTCTACGCTTCAGTCTGTTGATCAGATTGCGTGTGAAGACACCCGAACGTCCGGCGTGTTGTTGCAGCACTTTCAAATCAATAAACCGACATTTTCGTTTCATCAGCACAATGAACACCAAAAAGTTAAGCATTTGATCAATCTGCTGGATGGCGGACAAAATATCGCTCTGATCAGTGATGCGGGAATGCCGGCAATCTCCGATCCGGGATTTTTAGCTACACGCGCTGCTCATCAAAACGGACACAGCGTTATCGCCATTCCCGGGCCCAATGCCGTAACCACGGCCTTGGCAGTTAGCGGTTTACCAAGCGATCGATTTACTTTCGAAGGTTTCCTCCCACCCAAAAAGGGCCGGCAGACTCGAATTCAAGAAATTGCAGACAGTGATATTACATCCGTTGTGTATGAGAGTCCTCACAAACTGGTACGTTTTTTAGAAAAATTACACGAATTTGCCGGAGACGACCGTTGGGTATGCATCACCAGAGAATTGACGAAAAAATTTGAAGAAACAGACCGGGCTCAATTGGGTGAACTTTTAAAAAGATGGCGCAACAAAGACTCCATTAAAGGCGAAATTGCAATCGTCATTGCCGGAAAAAGTTATAGCGAATAATGAAGAACAGACGTTTTTGGAACTCCCCCTGGATCCTCTCCGTTACCTCTGCAATTCTGTTAAGCCTCTCATTTCCTCCATTTGATCTGGCCATACTTCAGATTCCGGCATTTATCATGTTATTTCGAATTGCGGCAATCAGTCAAACTGCCCGCGAGACGATTCTCTATACTTATCCGGCGTTTGTTTTGTGGAATCTCTTTGTTACCTACTGGCTGATGATGGCAACTTTTGCCGGGGGAATGGCTGCCATTCTCGCAAATGCTGCCATCATGCTGATTCCACTACTCCTCATCAGAAAACTTTTTGAAACAGATTTCAACCCGATTGGCGCATCATTTTTTGCAGCTACATTCTGGGTGAGTTACGAATTTCTCCACCATCACTGGGACCTTGCCTGGCCGTGGCTCACACTTGGTAATGGATGGTCAAACCTGGTCAACATCATACAGTACATCTCAACGACCGGAGTCTTTGGCATCTCTTTTTGGGTCGTTTTCACATCAGCCCTGCTCTACCGATATATCGCTGAACCGTCGAAACCCATATTATATGCAGCCATCACCATCTTTCTGGCATTTCCAGTTCTCTCTATTTTTTCCATGATTATGCAGACACAAGAGCAGGGTGAGCCGGTTGAAGTAGCCATTATTCAGCCAAACTCAGATTCCTACCAGGATTACGGCGGAATGGATTCCCTGGAAGACCTGCTTGCCAAACTCTTGAGAATGTCCGGTGAAACGGTGACTGAGAACACAGATGTACTGATCTGGCCGGAAAATGCCATAGATTCTGCACTGCCTATCAACAACCGCTATTTTACCGCCATCGAAGACTCCCTCGAACAGTGGAACACCACCCTGATTACCGGATCGGGATATGTGGAGTTTTATGATGAATCAAACAGACCGAAGGTGGCTAGAGTCTCTCAAACGGGTCGGGTTTATGATGTTTACAATGCTGCATTCCACTTTCAACCCGGTAGTTCAGCGAATATTTACCGGAAAGGCCGGCTTGTTCCCATTGTTGAGCGTTTCCCGTTTGTGGAGTTTTTTCAGGCGATCGACATTTTTGGATGGGTAGACTGGGGTGGAATTGTAGGTTACGGACTCGGGGTTGAAGCCAATAATTTTAACGTAAACGGTTCAGCAACACCGGCTCTGATCTGTTATGACTCGGTATTCCCAAGCTGGGTCAATCAGTTTGCACAGGGAGGGGCCGGCTTTTTGACGATCATTACCAACGATGGCTGGTGGGGGGATTCCGGCGGCCACATTCAGCATTTTGCCTACGCCAGATTGCGAGCCATCGAACATCGAAAATGGGTTGCCAGATCGGCCAATAACGGTATTTCAGGAATAATTTCGCCCGATGGCAAGGTGCAGGTAGAAACGGAATACTGGACCGAAGACGCATTCACGTTTACCATTTACGACCGGAAAATCCCCACATTCTATACGAAATATGGGGATTGGTTCAGTTATCTTATGTTGCTATCCACGGCAGGCGGATTGGGTATTATATGGTTGAAAAGACGAAGGGATTAAAAATCCAGCTCACTTTTAATTTTGCCGATCACTTCATCCAATTCGGCAGACGTTTGTCTGTATTCCGACTCATCAGATAATTGCCCATTCACACTTATGTAGAACTTAATTTTCGGCTCCGTACCGGAAGGACGTGCAGAGATGATATAATCTCCTTCCGTGATGAACTGAAGAACATTCGATGCCGGAAAATCGAGACTATTGACCCTGCCGCTCTCCACGTCTGTTTCAGTTAAATGCATGTAGTCTTTTACAGTTACTACGTTCCGGCCTGCAAACGACTCCGGTGCCTGATGGCGAAGACCATCCATTATTTTCTGAATCTCTTCAGCACCGCTCTTTCCTTCTTTTTTCACCGAGATCAACTCCTCTTTGTACAGACCATATTTTTCATAAATGTCCAGCAATACATCATAAAGTGAAAGCCCCTCATTTTTGTAGTAGGCAGTCATTTCAGCAATCATTGTGCAGGAAACAACAGCATCCTTATCCCGTACATGATCACCGATCAAGTAGCCATAACTCTCTTCACCGCCAACAATAAACTTTTCCCGTCCCTGAAGCTCTGTCATCAGTGAACCGATGTATTTGAATCCGGTAAGTGTATTGTAACAGTTAACCCCTTTTGAACGCGCAATTTTATCCATCAAATAGGATGTGACGATGGTTTTAACCACATACTCATTTCCCTGCAAAATGCCTTTTTCTTCCCAAGCAGAGAGCAGATAGTTAAACAACAATACCCCGGTCTGATTTCCATTTAAAAGTTCAAACTCTCCGGCTTCATTTTTCACGGCAATACCCACACGATCAGCATCCGGATCGGTAGCCATCACAAGATCTGCATCCAGATCTTCAGCTTTTTGTAATGCCATGGAAAGGGCTTCCTTCTCTTCGGGATTTGGATAGACTACGGTCGGGAAATTTCCATCCGGTGTGCACTGCTCTTCCACCAGGTTCACATTCGTAAAACCAAGTCTTTTTAGTGCCTTAGGTACAATGTCCACGGCCGTTCCATGAATGGGTGAAAAGACAATTTTCAGATCATGCTGAGCCTTCACAGCTTCCGGGTAAACTGACTCAGAAACCACGCGATCGATATACATCTCATCCATCTCTGCGCCGATCACCTTCACAAGCTCATCGTTTCGGTTAAAGTTTATTTGCTCAACCGATTCGATTCTGTTTACTTCTGCTATGATATTTTTGTCGTGAGGTTTGATCACCTGGCAACCGTCACTCCAGTATGCTTTATAGCCACTGTACTCTTTAGGATTGTGCGATGCCGTCAGCATCACCCCGCTGTGGCAGTCCAATTCCCGAATGGCAAATGAGAGTTCCGGTGTGGGACGAAGCGACTCAAAATAGTAAACCTTGATTCCATTGGCGCTAAACACATCTGCCACAATGGATGCGAACTCTTCTGCGTTGTTTCTGCTGTCGTGAGCAATTACAACTTTTATCTGCTCGTCAGTGTAGGTTTTCTTGAGATAGTTACTGAGACCCTGTGTAGCTTTACCTAATGTGTACTTATTCACACGGTTTGAACCGACTCCCATGATCCCCCGAAGTCCTCCGGTTCCAAACTCCAGATCTTTGTAGAAAGCATCGGTTAGTTCATCCGACTGACCTTCATCAATCATTTTACGAAGTTTAGATTTTGTCTCTTCGTCGTAATCCCCTTCAAGCCAGCTATTTATCTTTTTTTGTACGGTTTCGTCAAGATTTTTCATCGATGTAGTGATTACCTGGTTTACATTCTCTTGGTTAAGTCTCTGAAATTATTCAGAGTTCGAGATTTCGTTATTGTAAAATTTAAAATATAAAAAAGGCCGGTCATTTTACTGCCGGCCTTCAAACTCATAAATGAATATTACTCTTCAATAATTTCGATGGATTGGATTTTATCGCCCTGGCGTATGTCATCAATCACATCCAGCCCTTCCACCACTTTGCCAAACACTGTATGATTTCTATCAAGG
Organism: Rhodohalobacter halophilus; assembly: GCF_001715195.1. Lineage (GTDB taxonomy): Bacteria > Bacteroidota > Rhodothermia > Balneolales > Balneolaceae > Rhodohalobacter > Rhodohalobacter halophilus. Next base: position 137,528 of record NZ_MDWE01000012.1, on the reverse strand, counting down.
TGCGCCGTGTTTTTACGGCTGTGGCAGATAAAGAATTGTGACCCTCCGGTATCTCTACCTGCATGCGCCATGGATAGAACACCTCGGTCATGATACTGATTATCACCATCCAGTTCGCAGTCGATTGTGTAACCTGGGCCTCCGGTGCCGTCACCTTTCGGGCACCCACCCTGAATAACAAAATCGGGGATTACCCTGTGAAATGTTAACCCGTCATAAAACCCATCTTTCGAAAGGTTAACAAAATTTTCGACCGTTCCGGGAGCATCATCCTGGAAAAACTCCACGTTCATATCCCCTTTTTCTGTCTTAATAATTGCTTCTGGCATGAAACTTCTTTCCCTTTTCAATTAATACGTTTAGTTAATAAGATCTTGTCAAAGTGTTGCAAATTCCGATTCAGAAATGTAGTCGGATAGTTGCTCAGAAATGTTATTTCTTGAAATTTTCATCTGTATAAAAACATGCTGCAAACCCTCTTTTGTTTTCACCTCATGCTGAATATCGGCTTCAGAAAGATCCAGATTTTGCACGGCATTCCGTAAGTTGACAATATATTGTGGAGCCGCATAGGATGACTGACCTTGTTGTTCGGCCAAATTGACCCTCACGTTTTCTGCAAATCTATCCACTTCAAAGATCAAGTTAGCTTTTGCTGAATTTTTGGCCAGTTCCATCGCCTTCGCCTCTGTATCATCCACAGCGTGTGCATATCCAACAAAATGCAGGGAGTCAGATTCAGACTTCACCGCCCCGTTGTACCACTCCGGATGGAAACGATCCGCCTCTTCAACCGGTGGTGCATCAGGTACAGAGTCGGACTGTTGTGTAGCGTTTTCAGTTGTTGAACAGTTGGTGAGCAGTACTGCTGAGATTACAAGCAGAAGTAAATATTTCATCAGAATTAGTTTATTTGAAAGTAGCCGGTAGCCCTTTCGGATGTCAAAATTTTAAGCGTTAAAGATCGGTTGTTTTTTATAGAATTGGTAATCTTTTGTTCCACAACCTGTAAATCTGAAACCGGCTCTCCATCAATTTCAATAATTTCAAATCCTTCTTTCAAACCACGGTTCCAGGCCTCTGATCCGGGAACCACCCGGTGAATGTAAATATTAAACTGACCGGGGTCTTCCGGTGTTGCCAGTGCCCTGAGCGTCATTCCAAGCGACTCAAACCGCTGCTGCTCAACCCCACGTTCCCTTCCGCCTTCGGGAATTTCATCCCACTCATCAAGCTCATTTTCATCGGGGTCGAACGTAGATCGTGGAGGTTCAGGCTGCTCCATTTCGTCCAACAGAACGCTTTTTTGAATGATTTCATTATTCCTCCAAATGGTAAGTGAAACTTCTTCATTCGGCCTGTACATGGCCACTTTCTCCTGCAGCTGATTCGACTCGTTTACCATTTCGCCATTCACTTCAAGAACGATGTCATTTTGCCGAAGCCCTGCCTTGTCTGCAGCACTCTCTCGTTCAATACTCATCACCATCACACCGGATATATTTTCCAGACCTGCTCTCCGGGCCATTCGGTCGTTAACGGACTGAATACTCACACCCAGCTTACCGCGTTTTACTTCGCCAAACTCAATTAGATCGCGGGATACTTTCAGGGCAAGGTTACTCGGAACAGCAAAGCCATACCCCTGGTAATTGCCATTCTGAGTGGCAATAGCTGTATTAATTCCAATTACTTCACCGCTGGTATTGACAAGCGCACCTCCGCTATTTCCACGGTTTATTGCGGCGTCTGTCTGAATGAAACTCTCAATTCGTCTGGCATTCTCGATGATCTGAACATCACGGCTCAGCGCGCTGATGATCCCCGCTGTTACAGTTGATCGGAGCCGGAAAGGATTCCCAACCGCCAACACCCATTCGCCAACTTCTAACCGATCTGAATTCCCGATGGTTGCCGCGGGCAGATTGTCACCGTCAATTTTTAAAACTGCCAGGTCTGTGCTTGGATCTCCTCCCACAACCCGTGCATCAAACGTTCGTTTGTCGTCAAGGGTTACCGTTATTCCATTCCTGATGGCATCCTCAATAACATGGTTATTGGTGAGAATATATCCATCGGAAGATATCAAAACTCCGGAACCCACGGTTTGAATCCGCGGTGGTACAAATCGCTCCCAGAATCGATTCTCCTCTTCCCCCTCTTCGTTTCTTGCCCGTCGATTGCGAGTGGTAACAACCGTTTCAATATAGACAACCGTAGGAGTTACAGAACGGGCAACGGATCTAAAAAGAAACCGGTCGTCAATTTTTTCGAGATCTTCGGTGGTTAAAAATGGCTGATCACTGCGATTAATATCCGTAACCCGTACTTCGGCAAGATCAATTGAGATCGCTCCATCACGGAAAAAAGTCAAAATCATCCCGAGCAATACCCCAATGAGTACTAAAAGTATTCCGGTAAGAAATTTATCTCGGGTTTTCATGGATTAATCTGCAAGTAGTTGCTCAAAAATGGCATCCGATTTTCTCGGTTTTACCCCTTCAATATGATAACGAAAATATTTATCCAAATGATCTATAAGCGCGTTTAATTCACTCTTTGATAAACTTATATCAAAAATGGTTGATTTCATAGAGCGGAGCGACTCGCTTACAAACAGAAACTGTTTTGGTGTAAGGCGTACCGACTCTCCCTCAACCGAATCTCCTGTCAACGTTCCGGATTGAATATTGATATAACCCTCTTTAATCTGCTGATGTTCCTCGGTGATATTCTGTATCCCAATTCCCAGCAGCTGGGTTAGCCGAATCTGGATATAGGGAAACATGATTCGGGATACTTTTTCTTGATGGTTCATCCAGGGCAGCATCACAGAAAGAAACTCAAATAGCGGATCATTAACTTCATTGTCGTGCAAAAGTTGTGATGCCAGTTCGAGCGTAACCGTTGCAAGTGCCATCTTCTCCAGATCGAAGCGAAGATTATCTAACTTTTGGGCATAGGAAGCATCTGAAAGGGTTTGAACCTGCCGGGTTTGCTTCATGTAATAAACCACTTCTAAAATTTGACCGGGAACCAGGTAGGCTGAAAATTTACTTTTCGGTTTACGAGCCCCTTTCGCAATGACGGCAATTTTGCCGTGTTTACGGGTAAAAAGTGTGGCTATGATGCTCGACTCCTGGTACTCAACCGTGCGCAAAACGATGGCTTCTGATTTCGTTATCATCGAGCAAAAATTTTAATTCTGCGTAAAATACCAAATCAATCCGGAAAACTAATGTATCCAGCCTCTGTCTTCCAAAAACTGAACCATTGCCGGCAGGAACGTAAGTGCTGATAACAGGGTCATCCCGATACCCACAACAGCCATGATTCCGATGGACTGAAGCCCCGGATGATTTGTAAAGAGCAAACCTGCAAAACCCATCATGGTTGTAAATGATCCTACGGTGATATGTTGTCCTGTACTCGAAAGCACTTCCCACATGCTTTTCTGGCCTTCATCACGATAACGGTGAGCCAGGTGAACCCCATTGTCGCAGCCAATACCAAGTACGGCGGGAAGTACAACAAGGTTGTAAAAGTTGAATTTCAGTCCAAATAACATCATGATACCAAAAAGCCAGAGCAGGCCGATAATTAACGGGATCAGTGCAATCAGTGCCCAGCGAAGATTTTTAAAGCTGAACCAGATAAACAGAAATACGATGAGAAATGTAGCCGAAACCATGTAGGGACTCTCGGTTCGCATCAGGTCTAACATTGTGGCAGCAACAATAGATGTGCTTGCAGAGTAATATTTTTTTCCGCTGGCAAGCTCCACTTCTCCAACTTCATTTTTGAAAGCGATGGAACGTAAACCATCAGAGAGTCCACTGTCGGGGTAGATAATGACAAACCGTCCAATCTCTCCATCCTGTGTCATGAAACGATTTTTCAGAAAATCAGGAATAATCTCTTCATCAAGAGGTTCGCGAGTTTGAGAGCCTCTCCGAAGCAGATCCAGGTTTTCATCCTCCTGGTCGCGAATAAAACTGTTTTGAAGCAGCTCACGGATTTCGGCTATGTGCTGTAACTTTTCATTCGCCATCTCCACATCAGGGGGAAAACGCTCTTGTAATGCCTCTACATCACGAATAATCGTTTCCGGATTTTGATCGCGGCGAGTTCGCAGGGTATCCAGAATTTCAAACACATCATCATCTGTATCTGCAATGATGTATGCCGGATTTCGGCGACCGTTTTCATCTACCCCGGATGTAAACTCTTTGAACTGCTCATACTCCTCAAACGTAGGTTCAAGATTTCCGAATTCATATTCGAACCTTAAACTTCCGGAAAAAATCAGTACAACGATAGAGATTAAAAGACCAGCTGAAACAATTGAGCGAGCATATGGGTAGCGATGAATTGCTTTCGATCGCTCAAAATCGTCATCAATACGGTTGGTCAGTATCCAGTTCCAACGTTCGAATATGACAAGCAGCGCAGGCAGAACAAACAGCATTGCCGTAAGCGCAAAGAGAATACCCAAACCCGCAATAAATCCAAATTCAGAAAAACCTCTAAAGTCTGCGAACATCAACACAAACAGCGCAGATGCCGTTGTTAATGCACTTACAATAATTGCAGCGCCGGTTTTATCGTACGCAAGCAAAACGCTATTTTCAACCGATCTTCCCATCGACCGATACTCAATATATCGAGCATAGTAGTGGATGCCGTAATCGATTCCGAGACCGAAAAGAATTACAAAAAGTACTGAGGTCATCGTGTTCAAAACCTCGATGTGCAGATAAGTAATCCCAAATGTCCACATCAAACTGATAAGCAGCGGGATTCCGATCACCAGAACGGGAACCGGCATTCTGACAAAATGGGACCAGAATGAGTGCCTCTGCCCCAGCTTAGACCCTTTTCGGTAGTGAATATATTTTTTAATGAAGAAGTAGAACATCACGAGCAGAATCACGCTGCTTATTCCCAATGAGAAGCTGTTAAAAACGTCGTTCATGATCGACTCAAATTCATTGAGATGGCGTTTCAGACGGCCTCCAAACTGAACCTCCATTTCGGGATGAAATGCTGCAATATCAATCCCGTCGAGCATCCGTTGATACTCTTCAAACATATCTTCCAGGTAGCGAATATCACTTTGCGGACCATTCGGGTAGAGAGTAAGAATCACCACAGAACTGTCGGCATTGGTTGCGTACTCGGGTGGAATCAATTTATCATAACTGTCACGAAATCTGCTGATGTCGGAGCTATCCTCTTCCTCCTCATCATCAAACTCATCAGAAAAATCGATAAAGAAAGGGTTCGCCTCTTCCCTTGCCCGGTCAATTTCATCCTGGAGGTACTCTTTGATTTCAATCAACTCCGTAACCGTTGCCAGATAAAGAGCGTTATCCTGTAAGGTTTCGGTATCTCTTCGCAGCTCAGCGCGGCTAAAAAAGCTGTCTTCGTAACGGGGATAGTAGAGCTCCAGACTCCGCTCGGCCAGCAACTCCGCAAGAGCAATGTTTGCATCAAAATCGGGTGATTTAATGGCAACCTGCATCTCTGTTTCTCCGCCTGCCGTCTCTTTCAACCTTTCTAATGCCTGGACATTTTCGTTTGATGGAGGCAGAAGGTTGGCGATATCCGTATCAATCGTAAGTTTGGATGCAAAAAAGCCTGATAAAATTGCTAAAAGGAGTGCAGTGACTATAACCGTATATGGCCGGCGATTGCTTAAATCTACCACCGGTAAGAAAAATCGAATAATTTTAGACATCAGATCAGTTTGCGGTCAGAAAAATTTTAAGTGGGTAAATTACATAAAATTTGAATCATTTTAGTAATCAGATCATTCAGTACGATTCTACACCTTTCCTGCCTGAATGTTCTTATTGGCTGATGGTTTTAACATAAATGGCAACTTGATCCGGCTACAATGTAAGGTTTGTTTTTATAACTGTTGGGCAATGCAGAATCATCTCATGCTAAATGCCGGGCCAACTGTTCGTCTAAAACATTTGGCTGTCAAAATTATTACAATTTAATTTTGATCCGGAAGGATCATAAAAAAATAGCCGAAGCAGTGGGAGCCGCTTCGGCTACATGTGTTCTCCTCTCTTGATCGTTGAATATTTAAGTTTTAGCACGTTGTTTTGTTCCGTGTATCCGTGCCATTCCTAAATTAAGGCCCGACGGTGACAGCGTACTGTCATACCATGGGAATACTTTTTGACCGAACGAATACGCTATCTGAATTTCACTGAAGCTCAGAACGTTACAGTTTCATACATTGTTGAAACAGCTAAATGCAAATCAAATCAAACTTAGATCATGGAATATCGATTTCTCGGCCGCTCGGGTTTAAAAGTATCAGCACTCTCCTTTGGTTCATGGGTTACATTTGGAGATCAGATTGATGAAGATATCGCCTACAACTGTATGAAAGAGGCATACGATGCAGGCGTTAACTTCTTTGACAATGCAGAAGCTTATTCCGAGGGACAGTCTGAAAAAATGATGGGAAACATCATAAAGAAAGCAGGATGGAAACGTACAGATCTTGTACTCTCCACTAAGATATTTTGGGGCGGTGAAGGTCCAAACGATTCAGGACTTTCCTACAAGCACATCATCGAAGGAACAAATGCTGCTCTCAAACGGATGCAAACGGATTATGTAGACCTGATCTTTTGTCACAGGCCCGACAAGTTCACCCCGATTGAAGAAACGGTATGGGCGATGAACCAGGTGATTCAGCAGGGAAAAGCCTTCTACTGGGGCACCAGTGAATGGTCATCCGAACAAATCCGTGAAGCGTACCAAATTGCACGAAGAGAGAATTTGCGCCCGCCACTCATGGAGCAGCCGCAGTACAACATGTTTCATCGCGACCGGGTAGAAAAAGAGTATGCACGTCTTTATGATGAGATTGGATTGGGAACCACCATCTGGAGTCCTTTAGCCAGTGGACTGTTAACCGGAAAATATAATGACGGTGTGCCTGATGACAGCCGTCTCTCTCTGGAAAAATACAAATGGCTGCGTGAAAATCTGCTCGAAACTGAATCGGGTAAACAAAAGCTTAAAAAAGTAGGTAAACTGGCAAACGTAGCGGATAAAGCAGGTCTTACTATGCCTGAGATGGCTCTTGCCTGGTGCCTGAGAAATGAGCATGTGAGTACAGTAATTACAGGTGCATCCAAACCTGAACAGGTTAAGCAGAATATGCAAACTATCGACAAGCTGGATAAGTTAACTGACGATGTACTGAACGAAATCGAAACAATTCTGGACAACAAACCTGAAGAGGAGAAGGACTTCAGAAGGTAGGAAGTTTTTCTAGTATAACTACGTAACTTACAGAGGCGCAGAATTAATGTTTTGCGCCTTTTCTTTTGAATCAGTCTATTGTACATTTATAGATAAATACAATAAACACAATTCTGTATGACAGAAAATGAGTCTAAGCGCGGAATGAAGGTACTTGGTGTGACACTGCTCATCATGGCACTTCTGGTGGCACCTCATGAAGGGGAATTCTGGCCGTTCAGTATCTATCCGATGTTTTCACAGGCCGGAAATCCATGGACACGCGCAATGGTATTGGATGTTACGGGTTACGACACCGAAGAGATCTGGCAGCAGCGAACCAATGAAGATTTTATAGGGGATCCCATCGCCGTGAGAGAGTACGGCGTAGATGAAATTGATTTTGCCAACTATGTATCCAAAACTGAGAACTGGACGGATAACCGCAGGGAAGCTCTTCGGATTATGTTTGGACTCCAGAATTTTGAAGAGAACAAATGGCTGGTTGTCAAAGCTCACGGGCATCTTGCCGGCAAAGATTCAGTTGCAGTTGATATTATTCCCTGGATTCTGCTAACGAAAGATGGAACTGAACTGAATCCCAACATCAACGCCGCTGAATATATGAAAGGAGGCGATAGATGAATTGGTATGAGAAAATTGGCCATCAACTCTTTGAACCAAACCGAGATCAATCCCCCGGCGAGTTGATCTTCTTTAAAATTTTTGAGCTATTTGTGTTAATCTATACCATCAAGTACGCCTGGGAATGGGGTATTTATACAGAACTTCGAAATACAGAAGTAGTGCTCCCTCTTGGCATTGCAAACTATATCGATATCTCCATCTTTTTTGACTGGAACTTAGCCTTAATCAATGCGGCTGTAATTACTCTCCTATCCGTTATTGCATTTGCCCGCATGGGTTTAAACTGGTTTTACATGGCAGTAATGGTACTTCTGCACATTCAATATGTTGCCAGGTTTTCGCAGGGTGAAATACCCCACAGCATGAACCTGATTGGAATGTCTGTTCTCTGTTTTGCAATCGGTTCCATCTGGTTCCCCGATAAGAAACAGATGCCGCGCTTTGTCATCGGGTCAACCATCTTTTTCATCGGTTTAGGATACACCTCTGCTTTTTTTGCGAAACTGATCGGTACCGGAATAAACTGGTTTGATGGGCGACACCTTTGGCTCTGGATCAGTGAAAAGAGTATCGATGTGTACTCTACCATTGGTTATTACGAACCAAATTTTCTGCAGGAACTCGCGCTCAACCATCTTCCTGTAGCATCCCTTATACTACTCATCGGCTGGTTAACAGAGTTGATTGGTTTTACAATGTGGTGGAAAAAAATCCGGCCATACACCACAATGATGCTTATTGGCATGCATGTCGGAATCACACTTACCATGAATATTCGATTTGATGCATTTGTGATGCAGCTGATACTCATAGGATTTCCCTGGTACCTGCTCATTGACCGTTTTGTCAAGAGCACACCGAAGTGGATTGAAAAAATGGTTTGATCTCCATTCCTGCTAAAAAGGCCAAATCACAGGGATAAAGAGAGTAGCTAAAATCCAGAAGATCACGTTGAGCAGCGTTCCCACTTTAAAAAAGTCGGCAACTTCATACTGGCCCGGCCCGTAAATCATGATATTGGTCTGGTAGCCAAATGGTGTAATCAGGCTCAACGAGGCGGCAAAAGTAACGGCATATAAAAACGGTTCATGAGCCACCCCAACTGATGAAGCCGCCTCAATGGCAATCGGGGCTAAAAGTGCCGCCGACGCATTGTTCGACATCACCGCTGTAATGATCAGAGTCAACAGAAAAAATCCCGACATCAACACAGTAGGACCATAACCGGCCAGAACATCTACCATTGAACCGGCTAACATTTCAGCAGCTCCGGTATTATCCATGGCTGTTCCCAGGGGTAAAACACCGGCCAGCAGCATTATCACCTTCCAGTTGATTGAATTGTAAGCTTCCTCAGTTCTCAGGCATCCTGTAAGAATCATTAAAACTACCCCGGTAACTGCACTCACCACAATCGAGGTTAACCCAAATGCGGCTACTGCAACAACTCCTGCCAAAATTGCCAGAGCAATCGGCGTTTTCTTTCTCCTGTGAGAAGTTGAATCGAACCGGGATACTACTAAAAATGATGGATCCTGTTCCAATTCAGAAACCCTGTCTTTGCTCATACTGAGCAGAATTGTATCCCCGCCGGATAATTTCACACGACTCATATTTTCATGCTTCAAATCTCCCTTGTGACGAACAGCAAGCGGAACAGCTCCATGACGTTCAAAGAATGGATAATTGCCTAAAACCATTCTGTCTAACGATGATTCCGGGGTCACCACTGCCTCCACCACACAATCCTGTCCATGCTCCAAATCCCGGTCTACCCACTCTTTTGACGGTTTGATCGTTATATCCTCTCTATCCAATAGTTTTTTAATCTCTTCCGGATTCCCTCGAATTCTCAAAACATCACCCGCCTCAATCAAAACCTCATTCCGCTGTGCCGAAGAGTCCATTTCGTCTTTAAACACGCGGAGCACATCAATATCGAGAGCTTCCGTTAACTTTTTATGATTAAGAAGTTTCCCAACCAGTTCCGAAGAGTCATTGATGATTATGTCTGTCAGATAGCTTTGAAGCTCAAACTGCTTCGTCAACTCCGCCTCTTCTCTTCTTTCAGGAATCATTTTGATACCAACGGTGAACAGGAAAATGAATCCGGCGGCCATAAAGATGAGTCCCATCGGGGTGAGATCAAACATGGCAATGGCACCCAGTCCCCGCTCCTCAGCTATAGAGCTGACCAGAATATTTGTAGATGTTCCGATCAGGGTTGTTACCCCGCCTATCATTCCTGCAAAAGAGAGGGGCATGAGCATTTTAGAGGGACTCACTCCGGCTTTTGATGCGATACTCATGATAACCGGAATAAAGATTGCCACGGCCGCCGTGTTGTTGATGAAGGCGGAAATCACAGCAATAAATAGTAAAAGTGTGAAGAACCAGACCTTAAAATTCTGCTGAATTTTACCGGAAAAGAAATCGCCCACCTGTGAGAGAATTCCCGTTCGTCTCACTCCCTCAGTTAAAATACACATGGCAGCGACCGTAATGGTAGCCGGGTTGCTGAATCCAGATAATCCCTCTGCCGGACTGAGAATTCCGGAAATCATTAAACTCACCATGATGATAATCGCGGCAACATCGAACGTTACATAGTCTGTAACGAACAGAAATACGGCAACAATTAGCAGTACAATTACAAATAGAATCTCAAATGTCATTCCGTCAATCTTTCAAATCAGGATGATTTCCGTCCGGTTCAGTTTATAAGCTTTTATGTAAAAACGGGAATTCTTTACTCTTAAACAAAAGACGGCACGAAAGCAGAGTAGAGAACAGTCCGGTAGAGAGAGCAATCACAAAAATGGATGTCAGTGTAAAATTGTTATCAAGCATCCAGCCCATCAAAAATGGACTCATGGCCGTACTGAATACCATGATGAAGGCAAACAGGCTTTGCACCGTTCCGATCATCCGAGTTCCGTAAAGCTCTGCCCATAATGAGGATTTAAAGGTGCTGCTTAAACCGAGAGTAACGCCAACAAATCCCATGTAAACAAACGCGGTCCAGGTGCCTGAGAAGAAAATAGCTATGGCTAATCCAATGACCATTGGCAGCAACAGAAATGGGAATAGGCTTTGAGCAGAAAAACGATCGATCATCGGACCGGAGATGAGACCGGCAACAATTCGGCTGACTGCAAATGCCACAAATGCCGATGCAACTATTGCGGCTGTCCACCCCATATCGTCTGCTGCCGAAACCTGGTATAGAAAAAGACCGGTTACCCAAAACGGAGGGATTAAAATTGCCGGTATGGTGTAATAGGTACGGTAGTCATGAAAAATTTTGGAGTAGTTTTCTTTAGTGCTTCCAACCTCTTCTTCACTGCCCTCAACCGTGGTACTCTCATTTTTGATGAGTGCCCATAAAAATGGGATGAAGAAAAGTGCAATCAATCCCGCTACAAACCCCCAGACGGTTCTCCAGTGCATATACACCATCATAAAAGCGATCAAAGATGGAAGGATCGCTTCCCCTATCGGATAACCAATTGCTGAAATGCTAAGTGCTTTTCCTCTGTTTTTATCATAAATGCGAGCCATTGTTGCCTGCGCGGTATGGCCGCTCAGCCCCTGTCCGGCCAATCGCAAGAAGATTAAGGCAATAAATAGGATGGCAACGTGCCAAGAGATCGCCATCATTACGGCTGCAAGAAAAAGCCCTCCGGCCACGTACATGCTGTAGTTTCGCAATGGAATTCGATCGATGTACTGCCCAAGGTAGGGAAGAGCGATCGCGCCGGTTAGTGTAGCTAAGGAATACAGGGTACCAAAAGAAGCGTTACTCAGCTCAAAGGTCGTCAGAAAATAGGGTACAAACAGCGAGAGCAGAAACGTTTGGCCAAAACTCGAAAAAAATGTGAAAGATATTGCAAAGGTCAGAAGCCGCCTCTCCTTACGGACGAATGCAAAGTAAGTCATCAGGGAATGTCTGTTAATGTGATCGTTTTGCAGATCGATGTAGTATAATTTTAATTAAGCTTACAAATTACGGGTTTTCCGATTGAAGCTACAGATTTTATTGATAGAAAGATCTGATGAGGCAGTTTTACCAAATAGATCATCTATTTTGTCACAGAGTTGTGAGGTTATCATTGCCGATGCAAAACATTGGGAGGAGAAGGAAATTTTGAATAATGAATGTTGAATATGTTTGTGAGCTTGTCACTTGAGACCTGCAATCTATGACTCATCGGGCAAACCGATATAAAAACTCTTCGGGATTCGAAAGACGATAATGATCCTTATTTCACACCAAAAAGCCTGAATGCATTCTCTGTCGTAATCTCTGCAATCTCTTCTAAAGATCGATCGTGCAACTCGGCCAGATTTTCCGCAATCAATTTAATGTAAGAGGGTTCATTCCGCTTACCGCGATGTGGCGCCGGTGTTAAGTAGGGTGCGTCTGTTTCGAGTATCATTTTTTCAAGCGGAAGCTGCGATACGGTTTTGTTAACACCCGCATTTTTGAATGTAGACACCCCGCCAATTCCAAGATGAAGCCCCAAATCTATAGCCCGTTTACCTTCAGCAACCGTACCGGTGAAGCAGTGCCACACCCCGGTAAGAGTTCCATCTTGTTCTTCTTCAATCATGTCGAGCAGGTCGGTTGTGCTATCTCGATTGTGCAGTACAATAGGTTTTCCGGTAGCTTTGGCTATGTTGCAGTGCATACGTAAGCTGGCTTTCTGCTGGTCCACAAAATCGGTACTCCAGTAGTAATCCAGTCCGGTTTCGCCAATAGCTACCACATCATCCCGTTCACAAAGATCAGCCAGCTTCTGTTCCTCAAACGGCCATACATCTTCCACGCTGCAAGGATGGATTCCCGCCATTTTGTAAAACGTGATCTCCGGATGATACAGATCATCCATCTTTTCAAACGATTTCCAATCAATTGCAGGAAGGAATATGTGAGTAACTCCCGCTTCTACCGATCGGCGATAGACTTCCTCAATATCTTCATTAAACTGTTCGAGGTAGAGATGACAGTGGGTATCTGTGAGTATCAAAAGAAATTGTATTAATTTGTGATTCTAACTTACCAGATTTTGATCGAACGACTTTTCACTCTTTCCAGAAATGATTCAATGACGGGATATCGCACTTCAACATTGGAAAAGCCGGATTTTTCCATCACATTTAGCAGTTTTTCTTTGTGCGAATCCGCTACTTTACCGGTAAAAATAATGTTTTCACTGCCGTTCAAGTTCAACATCGATAGTTGTTGATGAATGAACTCTTCAAAAGCCAGAGCTATTAAACTGTTCAGCTCTTCGGGTAACGATCCGCTCAACACTTCACCTGCAAGTGATGCAAGCTCGCGATTGGGCTTTTCGGCTTGATAGACTCGCGCCATCATACTGCCGTAATCCGACGGATTTAACTTCTGCTTCAAAAAATGAAGTGTCTCTTCTGAAAACTGCTCTCTGAAATAGCCTCGTAAAATTCTCCGGCCTAAATCTGCTGCACTCCCTTCATCACCAATGGCATATCCCAAAGCAGCAGATTTCTGAACCGGCTTGCCCGATTCAATCCTGGCACAAACCGAGCCGGTTCCCAAAACGGCTACTACACCATCCTCGTCCCCAAAAAAAGCGTGCCCTGAGCCCTCAAGATCACTTTTCACAACGATCTTATTCGCAGTGGGAAATACATCACGCAAAAAAGCATGGATCTTTTCATCTGAAACTTGATTTCCTAATCCGGTACCATAAAAATAGATCCTGTCAGGCTGAATATCCGGCAGTTCAGATCGCAGCTCATTGGCATCAGCAACCGGATCTATATATGCCGGGTGTAAACCGCCGGTACGATATAATTTTTGAATCTCGCCTTCAAAAAAAAGCCAATCGGTTTTGGTAGCGCCGCTGTCCGCAATCAGAATCTTCTGCTGCATGAATTAAAATTATCTTTATTATTTATTCTGAATGTAATCGATTACATCGAGGGCCGATTTTGGATTTCCCATGATGTAATAGTGAATACCGGGGGCGCCATGTTCCATCAGTTCAAGCGATTGTTTTTGTGCCCACTTCACGCCTATCTCCTCTACGCGGCCCGGATTCGCATCGACCTCTTCGGTCAGTTCATCAGGGATGTTTAGATGAAAATGGCGAGGCAGTGTTTTCAGGTGATTGATCGTTCTCAATATTTTCAAACCGGGCACAATTGGCACATCTATTCCATTTGCCCTGCACTTCTCCACAAATTTAAAATAGACATCATTATCAAAAAACATCTGGGTAACAACATAATCCGCGCCGGCATCTACTTTCTCCTTAAGGCGCTGTATATCCCAGTCAAGATTTGGAGCTTCAAAATGTTTTTCCGGATATCCGGCCACACCCACACAAAAATCTGACGGTTCTGCATTCACCAGCTCTTCCAGGTATTCACCACTATTCATGTTTTGAATCTGCTTCACGAGATCAATTGCATACTTATTTGCTGTTCCGTTGGTATGCATCGGTACTTGCGTTCCTGTATTATCACCCCGCACGGCAAGTACATTATGTATCCCCAGGTAATTAAGCTCAATAAGGGCGTCTTCACTCTCCTCTTTGGTAAAACCTTCGCAAATAAGGTGAGGTACCGGATCGATATTGTACCTGTGAAGAATTGCGGCACACAACCCAATGGTACCGGGGCGTTTCCTTCGGACAACTCTTTTTAATGTTCCATCCGGCTGCTCCTCAACGTGCGATTCAGCAGCGTGATAGGTAACGTCAATAAATGGCGGGCTCACTTTCTCCACGATTTGATCAAGTGATTCGAAAATGGTTTTAATTCCGCCGCCTCTTCTGGGAGGGATAATTTCGAACGAAATGAGTGGTTCCGTTGCTCTGTCGTAATGTTCACTTACTTTCATTGGTGATCTACCGTCTAAAATCTTATATCAATTCTAAGTTTCAAACTTACGAAATCAAAACATGCTTTTAAGGCTAAAAATGCAGATTTTTCACACTCATTCGTTTAGCAGTAAATTTAGCAGTAAATAAAGAAAATAATCTATGTCTCGTTCCGCTCATCCGCTCTTCTCTATACTCAATAAGCGCATTCTCATTCTCGACGGCGCAATGGGAACCATGATACAGGGCTATAAGCTTACGGAAGAGGATTTCCGTGGTGAAAAATTCAAGCCTGCCGAAAATGAACTCAAAGGGAATAACGATCTGTTGAGCATAACACAACCCGATATTATCCGAGAGATCCACTCTCAGTTTCTAAATGCCGGTGCGGATATGATCGAGACCAACACCTTTAATGCCAATCCCATTTCGCAGGAAGATTACCTGCTTCAGGATATGGCTTATGAATTAAACCTTGCTTCGGCGCGGGTGGCCCGGGAAGCGGCCGATGCCTTCACCAAAAAGAATCCTGACAAACCAAGATTCGTCGCCGGAGCGGTCGGACCCACCAACAAAACCCTTTCCCTCTCCCCCGATGTTGAAAATCCCGGCTATCGGGCCATCACGTTCGATACACTTGCAGATGCCTACGAAGAACAGATCCGTGGATTGGTAGATGGCGGCGTGGACACTCTTCTTATTGAAACCGTTTTTGATACGCTGAACTGCAAAGCGGCTATCTATGCAGCACACCGCCACATGCGAAAAATTGGACGGCAGCTACCGATAATGATTTCCGGAACCATTGTCGATCAGAGCGGCCGAACCCTTTCAGGCCAGACAACCGAAGCGTTCTGGAACTCTGTTCAACATGCCAATCCGCTGTTGAGTATTGGCCTGAACTGTGCCCTCGGCTCCAGCCAGATGCGTCCCTACATTCAGGAGCTATCGAAACACGCCAGTTGTTTCACCAGCCTCTACCCTAATGCCGGATTGCCAAACGAAATGGGTGAGTATAATGAATCTCCAAACTACATGGCTGAGCAGCTGAAAAACTATGCTAAAGAGGGATTGGTGAATCTGGTGGGCGGATGCTGCGGAACCACCCCCGATCACATCCGGGCCATTGCCGAGGAGGCTGCCAACCACAAGCCGAGAACAAAAGCTGAGCCCAAGCCCTACCTTCGTCTGAGTGGTCTTGAACCTCTGGTTGTTCGGCCGGACACCAATTTTGTGAACATTGGTGAGAGAACAAATGTTACCGGATCGGCCAAATTCAAACGACTCATCAAAAATGAGGAGTATGAAGAAGCACTCTCGGTTGCGCGCGATCAGGTTGAGGGCGGAGCACAGATCATCGATGTAAATATGGATGAAGGCCTGCTCGACTCCGAGCAGGTTATGACCGATTTTATCAACCTAATGGCAGCTGAGCCGGATATTGCCCGAATCCCTTTTATGATAGACAGCTCAAAGTGGAGTGTACTCAAAGCGGGACTCAAAACCACGCAGGGGAAAAGTGTGGTGAACTCCATCAGCCTGAAAGAGGGTGAACAGGCCTTTAAAAAGCAGGCAAGAGAAATTCTGGATTTCGGTGCTGCCGTGGTTGTGATGGCGTTTGATGAGGAGGGTCAGGCCGACAGCCTTGAGCGCAGGAAAGAGATCTGTAAGCGAGCGTACGATATTCTGGTTGATGACGTAGGGTTTGCTCCTCAGGATATTATCCTTGATCCGAATATCCTTACGGTTGCCACCGGAATTGAAGAGCACAACAACTATGCCGTCGATTTTATTGAGACGATTCGGTGGATTAAACAGAATCTGCCGAAGGCGCAGACCAGCGGCGGTTTGAGCAATATCTCATTCTCATTTCGTGGTAACAACACCGTGCGGGAGGCGATGCACTCGGCATTTCTCTATCATGCCATCCAGGCCGGACTGGATATGGCAATTGTCAATCCCACTCAGCTTGAAGTTTATGAGGAGATTGAGCCCGAGCTTAAGGAGCTTGTAGAAGATGTACTATTGAACCGCCGCGATGACGCCACCGAACGACTGATTGAGTATGCCGACCGCATCAAGGACCAAGGTGAAGAGAAAACAGAAAAGAAAAAGGATGAGTGGCGCAATGGTCCCGTTGAAGAGCGCATCAAGCATGCGCTGGTAAAAGGAATTGTGGACTACATCGAGGAGGATGTGGAAGAGGCCCGGCAGAAGTACGACCATCCGATTGAAGTAATTGAAGGTCCGATGATGGATGGCATGAACGTGGTTGGTGATCTTTTCGGCGCCGGCAAAATGTTTCTGCCTCAGGTTGTGAAAAGCGCCCGGGTAATGAAGAAAGGTGTCGCGATACTGATCCCATATATTGAGGCGGAGAAAGATCAAAACAAAGAGAGTAAGCCGAAGGCAAAAGTGTTGCTGGCAACCGTAAAAGGAGACGTTCACGATATCGGAAAAAATATTGTCTCTGTTGTCCTAAGCTGTAACAATTACGAAGTGATTGACCTTGGTGTGATGAATCCGGCCGATAAGATATTGGCCGTGGCAAAAGAGCATGCTGTAGATGTGATAGGCCTCAGCGGGCTGATCACCCCATCACTCGATGAGATGGTTCACGTTGCCAAAGAGATGAATCACGGCGGCTTTAAAACGCCGCTTTTAATCGGAGGTGCTACAACTTCCAGAATGCACACAGCTGTAAAAATTGCTCCCAACTATGATGAACCGGTTATTCATGTGCTGGACGCTTCCCGCAGCGTTACGGTTGTAAACCGGCTTGTTTCTCAAACGCTGAAAGAAGGATTTCTGGATGAAATAAAATCGGAATACATAGGCTTACGAAAACAGTATTCCAGCCGGAACAAGAAAAAAACGTATCTCTCAATTGAAGAAGCCCGGGAAAACCGAACTGTCATAGACTGGAAAAAAACGAGTATCACTCCGCCCTGCTCGCCCGGGGTGACTGAGTTTAAAAATTTTCCCCTTGAAAAGCTTCGTCGCTACATTGATTGGGGACCGTTTTTTATCGCGTGGGAGATGAAAGGAAAATTTCCGGATGTATTGCAGGATGAAAAATCAGGCGAACAAGCCCGTAAGTTGTTTGATGAAGCGAATCATCTTCTCGATAAAATCATTGATGAAAAACTCTATACGGCGAATGGAGTGGTTGGACTATTTCCTGCAAATTCAGTTGGTGACGATATTCAGCTTTACAAAAATCAACAGAGAAAAGAGGTGATCGCTACATTTCATACTCTTCGCCAGCAAGCTGAAAAAAGATCCGGACAACCGAATAAAGCGTTGGCCGATTACATTGCTCCGAAAGATTTGGGACGGGCGGACTACCTCGGAGCTTTTGCCGTTACAACCGGGCACGGAGTAAATGAACTCGTAAAGAAATTTCAGGCGGATCACGATGATTACAACGCAATATTGGCCAAAGCACTCGCCGATCGATTAGCAGAAGCGTTTGCCGAGTTTCTCCACGAAGAAGTTCGAAGAAACTTATGGGGATATTCACCGTCAGAAGACTTTGATAATGATGAGTTGATCCGTGAAAAGTATCGGGGTATTCGTCCGGCTCCCGGCTATCCGGCTCAGCCCGACCACACCGAAAAGCGAACTCTGTTTAATCTGTTAGATGTAGAGAACGCCACGGGGATCAGCCTTACCGAACATCTGGCGATGTCCCCTGCAGCTTCTGTAAGCGGTCTCTATTTCGCTCATCCTGAGGCAAAATATTTCAACCTGGGAAATGTTCAGAAAGATCAGATTGAGAATTATGCACGAAGGAAAGGAATGAGCGTAAAAGAGATAGAGCAGTGGCTGAGTCCTAATCTTGCTTATGAAGCATAGGGTTTCTGAGCCTCTGCTATGGGAAGCACCTCTGTCTTCGTACTTTCCGCATGAATCGAGTAGGGATCTAAATCCCAACAAGGCTGATTTCATCCATTCTGGTGCTTCAGTTCACGGAAATCGTAACCAGTAGGCTGTTGAAATACTTTCAGCCCAAATTCCGGAGCGATGGCTAACAGGTGATCAAATACATCAGACTGAATACCCTCATATTCTGCCCAAACAGTAGTGGCAGCAAAAAAGTATATCTGAAGGGGCAACCCGGTTTCAGTCGGCTCGAGCTGACGTACCAGCATCGTCATATCCTGACGCGCATTGGGATGTTTTTTCAAATACTCAATCACATATCTTCGGAATGTTCCAATATTGGTCAACCACCGGCCATTTGTAAGTGTTGAGGAATGCCCTTTCAAATATTTTTCGTTGTACTCTCCAATCTCCTTCATCTTCCCCTCTATGTACTCTTTGAGCAGGTGCGATTCCTTGAGCTTTTCTATTTCCCGAAAGGATAGAAACCGAACTGTGGATAAATCTATTTTTAAAGATCGCATAACCCTTCGTCCACCTGATTCCTGCATCCCGCGCCAGTTACGGAAACTGTGCTCAAGAAATTTGTGAGTTGGAATGACGGTAATTGTCTTATCCCAGTTTTGCACACGAACCGTATTCAGCGCAATGTCGATCACATCACCATCTGCACCAAATTGTGGCATATCTATCCAATCCCCAACCCGTATTAAATCATTACTTGTTAACTGAACACTGGCTACAAGCGAGAGCAGGGTATCTCTGAATAACAACAGAATAATCGCCATAACGGCACCAATTCCACTCAGGAAATACCAGGGAGATTTATCTGCTAGGCTTGAAATGATGAAGAAACCTGCCAAAACATACACAATTACTTTTCCTAATTGTATGTAGCTTTTGATGGGCGTCAAGTGAGCATCCGGCCGCAGCAGATACAGTGAGTGCATGGATGATAGAAATGCATCGAAAACCCGGGCACCTACAAGAATCATCAAGGCTGCGGTGACTCTTAATATGAAACTCGTTACATCCTCATGAAACTGCGGCACAAGTTCTAACCCGTTGTATATAATCAACAGCGGGATCATAAAAAGTGCCCGCTGTGGAAGTTTGTGCCTCAGAATGATGGCATACCATTCCGTCTCTGTTTTTTCATCAAACTTCGTCAATAAACGAACAATCCATACCCGAATAATTAGATGAACCAGAGACGCAATCAGAAAAATAAGAGCCAGTCCGAGTGCTGCCTCTGCACTCTCCCCTCTCATATGTTCAGGTAAAAGGTTTGTGAGTCTGTGGAGAAAATCGGATTGCATCAAGTTCATGGAATTGTGCCTTCATTCAATGTTTGTAAATCAAATAGATGGGCAAATGTATGAACTATAAGGGAATGAAGCAGATATAATTCGAGTGGGGTTGGAGGGTTTGAGACGGTTACATCTGAAGATTGGCCACTGTTTTATGATGTAACACCCACTAATATAAGCCGGTTTGCCGGTTAGAACCAAATCATTTTCACGACACACTTTTAATGTATAACTAATGTATCACTATATTTTATAAACACTGTTTATCAGTGATTAAAGAGAGGTTATCATGAAAATTATGTAAAGAGATCTGACAACATAAATCGGTAAAATGGGTCCTTTTATACCCAGGCGTTAGACGAACAGAGACTTGTAATACTTAATCCGGCAGTCGTTAAATTTCTCCTCTCAGTGATTTTGCAATCACTTCAGCCTTGGAGTTTACATGCAGCTTTTTGTAGATATTGCGAATATGTGCCCGAACCGTATCGATGGAGATATCGTATCGATCGGCAATCATTTTATAGCTGAGTCCATCAACCAAGCCATTCACAATGTCCTGCTCCCGATTTGTCAAATCACTCTCGGGCTTTTTCTTTGTTGCCGGTTTGTTGAAGTATTGAATCACTTTCCGTGCAATTTGTGGCGACATCGGTGCTCCGCCTTTGGCAAGATCCTCCACCGCTTCTTTGATTTCAGGCAGGGAGGTGTGTTTTAAAAGGTAGCCGGATGCACCTGCAACCAAAGAATCGAAAATTTTGTGAGAGTCGTGGTAAACAGTGAGCATAATAATATCGATCTCAGGAAAATCCTTTTTAATAATACCGATACCTTCAATTCCCGACATTCCCGGAAGTTGAATATCCATCAGAATAATATTGGGTTTATTCTCTTTTTTTAGATGTTCCAGCATATCCTCAACAGACTCAACCGCTACTTTACAGCTAATGCCCTCCTGCATCTCCAGGTAGCGCTGGATCAGATCCCGAATTTTTGTATTATCTTCTACAATTCCAACTTCGATCATACCATTTTTTACATCTCGATTCATAACAATTTACCCTTTACTCTGATTGAAAATCCATCATTCGAGTTAATATCCACATCCGCACCTACCCGAGCAGCTCGCATCTGAATATTGTTAAGACCCTGACCGCTCTTGCGGTTTTTATCTATTCCGGTTCCATTATCTGAAACCAGCAGATCAAAACCTTTTCCATCAAACGAAAAACGAACATCGGCTCTCGATGCGTTTGAATGCTTCACAATATTGTTCACGGCTTCTTTAAAAATCAGATAGATATTCTCTTTAATCTGAACCGGCAGTTTTTCATCCATATCCAGATCATCAAAATCGTATATGACCTTACATTTTCCATTACTGAACATCTGGTTCACATAATCCTGCATTCTGTCAGTCAAATCTCCGGCGGTATCATTTCTCGAATCAATCGACCAAACAATATCATCCAAACTGCTCACAATTTTTCGACTCTGCTCACCCATCTGCTGAAGAGTACCGCGCATATCGTCACTGATTTCAAACGCCTGCAAAAAGTCTGATTGCAGAGCAAGCTCGGTTAATGAAGATCCCACATCATCATGAAGATCACTGGCTATTTGGACCCGCATCTTTTCAATATCCACCTGTTTTCGAATTCGGTAGTAACGAATTGTAAATAGTATAAAACCAATAAAAAGTATCAGCAGAAAGAGAATAAACCACCATTGCAGATAAAATGGATGCAAAATGTTAAATGCGAATTGTGCAGTTTTATCTCCGCCCGCTCCATCGGCATTATACGCCCTTACCTGCAGCCGATACTCTCCGGGCGGTAGTGAGGGATATCTGACAGAGTTTTCCCGGCCCAGCTGCCACCCCTCATCAAAACCTCTGAGCCTGTACTCGTAGATAATTTGCTCAGGTGCTTCAAACGTCAGGCCTGAAAATGTTGCCTGAAGAAAATTATGCTCGTGCGAAAATGTGTGTTCTCTAAAGGGATCAACCTGATTACCACTGATAAGGATCTCTTCAAACTCCAGCCCCGGTGCTACAGAATTTGTTTTTAAAAGAGACGTGTTAAATCGGCTGACTCCTTCAACCGTACCGAGCCATAAACTTCCATCCGATGCAAGGTATGAACCACCGGCATTCAGTTCGTTTGCTATCAATCCTTGATTGGTAGTATAAAATCGGTAGGAAGTCATTCTATCCAGCTCCGTTTGGGCTGCATAAATATCCTCCTTGCGAAGATGGGCTAAGCCTCTGTTTGTTCCAAACCAATAACGGCCATCACCATCCTGAATGGTAAAATAGAATATAGTATCAATTTGCCGGGTACGTATTAATCTCTCAACCTTTCCATCTCTGTAGCGCGCCGGGCCGTTGAACGTGGCAAACCATTTTTCTCCCTCATCATCAATAAATATCTGTATTACACCGTTACTTGGAAGATCATCTGCGATGGTGATAAATTGAAACTCTTCTCCATCGTAGCGGACTACCCCTCCATAGGTAGCAAACCAATAGATTCCATCCTCATCTTTTTTGATGTCCATAACCGTATCATTGAGAAAAATATTTGACGTATTAAACTGATCATAGCCATCATCATCAATCCGGTAGAGGCCAGCGTTATAGGTAGCAATCCAAATCTCTCCGGACGCTTCATCGAGATAAATTTTTCGAACAGACCTGAATTCAATGTCAAAAGCTTCAAATGTTGTAAAACGACCATTTTCATAGATGCTGATCCCTTCTCTTGTTCCAATCCAGATCCGGTCGCTGCTGTCCCGATAAAAAGTATAGACCTTGTTGTTTATCAATCCATCAGATTCGTCCAGCACTGTCATCCTCTCGCCGTCATAACGAGTCACTCCGCCGCCGTACGTTGCGATCCAAATGGCACCATCTGCATCTTCAATAAATCCGGTTACCACATTATTGGGAATACCGGTATCGATATTGAAACTTTCAAAAACGGGGCCGGAATAGTGCGAAATTCCTGAGCCGAGAGTACCGATCCAAAGATTATCTTCACGATCAATCATCAACGACCGAATGATGGTCACCGGTAAACCCTGATCACGAGTATATCCGGTAAATCTGCTGCCGTCAAATCGGTTGAGGCCGCCTTCCGTTCCAACCCAAATCGTTCTGTAATCCTGTACTGAAATAGACGTGATTTGCGTATTGTCCAGTCCTGCATCTCGGCCAAATAGCCTGAATGAGTCGTGATCGTACCGAATCAGTCCATCGGATGAACCAACCCACACTCGATTGTAGCGATCTACTGTAAGTTCCTGAAAACCTGACCCGGCTATCCCGTCTTCTTCTGAAAAGATCCGTACACTGTCTGCCTCCAAGCGAACCAAACCTTCGGTAGATGCTATCCAGATCGCCTCGTCTTCTGTCTGCCCGATTGCATGAACATTCCTGATCCCGGGAAAATATTTTTCGCTGATATTTTCAAGGATCCGGTTTCTGGTTAACCTCCAAAGACCCCGCGAAGTTGTACCGATCCAAACTGCACCATTTCGATCTTCAAAAAGTGCCTGTATAGAACTACCTGAAAGCTCAAGTAGATAGTCGGGGGTTTGGAGTGTATCCCCCTCAACAATTGATATGCCGGATTCAGTGCCTGCCCAAACTTTATGCCCGGAATCTTCCATTAACGCATGAACCCGATTATTGGCAAGCCCATTATCTTCATAATACTGCCGGAACAGTTTCCCATCAAACCGATTCAGACCATAGCCTGTAGCTACCCAAACGTAGCCCTTAGAGTCCTGAAGAAGGTCGTGGCCTCCGGATTCACTCAATCCGCTTTCGATGGAGTAGGTGCGAAATGGAAGCAACTGGCCAAATAGCGGCTCTAAACCGACGGTCAGAAACAGGTAAAATGTGATAAGTAATAATCGCCAAGTCATTCAGGAAAGCTAACAACTTCGAGCTTACCTGCAAATCACATGTTCATGTGAAGCAGGTTACAGGCTTCAACGGTCAAGCTAATTCAGGGATTGACAATTATTCATCAATCGATATTCGTCATTCTAATTCCCCTGTCCCATCGGTACAGCACATGCGTAGCGAATGGAAATGAGCAAAAAATCATCGCCGAATAGTGAGAATGGCTTAAATGAAAAACAGAATAGTGGCGAGTGGGTTTAAATATTATCTACAAACACCCGCCAAGATTGAGCCAAGAGATCATGCTGCAAAGCTGCTGCCGGTCGTCTTCGGAGCGGAGCTCCAGACGAGAACGTTGTCATTACCCCAAATAAGCTCTGAGCGCAGCGCTTCTGTTATGGTGTCGCAGTTTACGAAGCGCCTTCTCTTTAATTTGACGCACACGCTCTCGAGTAAGGTCAAATCGCTCGCCGATCTCTTCAAGCGTGAGCGAATGCTCGCGCCCGATTCCAAAGTAGAGTCGGATAACTTCCGCTTCTCGTTTGGTTAGTTTGGATAGTGCCCGTTCAATTTCAACCTTGAGCGATTCGCCCATCAGGTCGTTATCAGGATTTGGAATCTCTTCGTTTTCGAGAACGTCAAGTAATCGGTTATCTTCACCCTGAGCAAACGGAGCGTCCATCGAGAGATGGCGACCGGAAATTTTGAGTGTATCCGCTACTTCAGATACCGTCATGTCCAAACTTTCAGCCAGCTCAGCAGCAGAAGGAACACGCTCATACTCCTGTTCCAGTTTGGAAAGCTCTTTACCAATTTTGTTGAGTGCACCTACTCGGTTCAGCGGCAGTCGAACAATTCGGCTCTGTTCGGCAAGTGCCTGAAGAATAGATTGACGAATCCACCATACGGCGTAAGAGATAAACTTAAATCCACGAGTTTCATCAAACCGTTTAGCTGCTTTGATCAGGCCGAGGTTCCCCTCGTTAATCAAATCACCCAGCGACAATCCCTGGTTTTGATACTGTTTGGCAACCGATACAACAAAACGAAGGTTCGCCTTGGTCAGCTCCTCGAGGGCTCTCTGCGATCCTTTTTGAATCTCTTTTGCCAAACGGACTTCATCATCCGGGGTAATGAGTTTCTCTTTTCCAATTTCGTGAAGGTATCGATCTAAAGATTCAGATTCGCGGGTAGAAATTCCTGAACTTTTTGCCACGTTTTAAGAAGATTTGATTAAAAAATTGTGCTTGCGCCTGTGTGATCTGACTAGTAAACGAGCGGGTTTGAAGAATGTTTTATTTCAGCCGAAACTCGAACTGTTTAAGATACAAACAAAATCACTTTTTTTGAAATGAATTTCATCAAATCAGCCTCCACACCAAAAAGATCACATTCCCTCCTGAAAACCTCCCTCCTGCAATGTGATATAATGGACTGAATTATGTATCGAATGGAATGCATCCGAGGTAATAACAAATCTCACGGATCAAAGAAATGAGTTACCGGGCAGATTATTATCAATCTCAAAAAATTCGAGCGCTGAAGCTGATACATCCGAAAAAGTCTTCCGAATTCCTAAACTCTGTCCTGACTCTTTACCGCCTCTGACAACAATCAGCGGCACAAACTCGCGAGTATGGTCGGTACTTTCATCGGTTGGGTCATTACCATGATCGCCCAAAAATATTAACACATCTCCCTCATTCAGTTTATTGAGCAGAGCCGGAACCGCCCGATCGATCTCCTCAAGCGCTTGCCCAAAACCATCCGGATCTTGCCGGTGGCCATATTTCTGATCTGTATCGATCAGGTTTACGAACACAAAACTATTGTCTATGTTGGCACTCATCAGACTAAGGGTTTGCGATAAACCCTCGGCATTGCTTTTTGTTCTGCGAAATTGATCAAATCCCTCTTCAGCAAACAGATCGATGATCTTTCCAATAGAATAGGTTTTAACCTCATTTTCTTTAAGCAGAGATAGCAGGTTTGGTATTGGAGGTGATAAAGAAAAATCATGCCGATCATCTGACAATCGTTCAAACTTACCTGTTTCGCCATGAAAAGGGCGTGCAATCACCCGGCCAACACTATGCTCTCCGACCATCACTTCATTACGGGCAAATTCACACCAGTCATAAAGTGTCTCGAGTGGAACCACATCTACATGGCATGCCACCTGGAAAACGCTGTCTGCCGAAGTATAGACTATGGGGTTACCGGTTTTCAGGTGTTTCTCTCCAAAATCACGGATCACATCCGTTCCGGAGTATGGTACATTTGCCAAAGCACCCTCTGTTCCTGTTTTTTTACAAAAGGCGTCAATCACTTCTTCCGGAAATCCATTGGGATATGTGGGGAACGGTTTTTCAAGGTGAATTCCCGCAATTTCCCAATGACCGGTTGTAGAATCTTTTCCCGCTGATACTTCTCTCATTTTTCCGAAATCTGCAATCGGCTGCTGACACTCCTCTACAGTTCCCAGTGGCTCTATGTTGCCAAGTCCCAACCTTTCAAAATTTGGAAGCCGGCACCCTGTCTGTTCACACACATGCCTCAGTGTGTTGGCATTTTCATCGCCGTAGTCGGCTGCGTCTTCCTGAGCTCCAATTCCGAGTCCGTCAATGACGATCGTAAAAAATCTTGGCATTCTGAATATCCGATTGATTTAAAAATTACTGGCAGATCTCGACTGTTGATCTTTCATTGAGTCGGAAAGCACTTTTTTTGCTCGCTTGATATGCTCATAAACATCCCCCACAGATACGTCCACTTCCGTCATTCCGAATGTCATGGAGAGGTGCACTTTTTGTCCGCCCAACAGTTCAACGGGATCCTTAAGCTGTTCCTGCACGGAATTTTTCCACTTGGCTTCACTTTCAGGATCACTCCCAGATAATAGAACGGCATAGATGTAATCGGTATTAAACCCAATCAGGCCTTTCTGTCCATATCGGGCGGGATTGAGCAAGTTAACTACAGATTTCTGAAGTCGTTTAAGATCTTCAAGGCGGAGCCTGGAACGAATCTCCTGCAAATTGTTGATCGACACAAACCCGAACCATGCACGTTCGT
Source organism: Rhodohalobacter halophilus (assembly GCF_001715195.1). Lineage (GTDB taxonomy): Bacteria > Bacteroidota > Rhodothermia > Balneolales > Balneolaceae > Rhodohalobacter > Rhodohalobacter halophilus. The sequence goes on along the minus strand of NZ_MDWE01000012.1, from coordinate 110,559 downwards.
CCGTTATACCCGATCGCCTAATTTGAACGTTCAGGCTTCGCTCCCACAGTTCAGGAATAAAGCTTCCGTATTCGCTGGTTAACAGATCCTGATCCACATCCACTCTGCCCTGGTTGATTTGAATATTCAGAGACGCAACCCGAACAAGGTTCTTCAGCTTATGTTTCACTGAATCTTTAAATACCAACGGGTTGTGATGGTAGGTAAGCACAACAGCATGTCGGCGATCGTTAATCAAAATAGGAATGGCATACGTTGCGCCATCTGTTTTATACTCTGCACTGCAAATCCGTTTAGGATTCTGATTGAAATGGATGACAAATTGGTCGCTCCCCTTCTGTAAAGCATCATAGGCAATGCTCTTTTCCTCAACCATCAGCCCCAAAGCCGGATGGTCAGGAGAGTTAACCGTTCGGTAAACACTGCTCCAGCATTCCATGCCCCGTGCAACAACCGTAACACCGCCATTTGGCACAAGTTTTTGCATTTCGAGGGCGGTTCGTTCTAAAATTTCCGCTTTATGCATTTTGGGATTGATCTTGTCCAGCCCGAGGTCATATTTAATCCACTCCTTCTGCTTGTCATAAAGATCTGTGAGCTCAAGGTAGGTATTCAATAAGTTTACCAATGCATTCCGGTACGATGAGATCACATCATCATAATCCGTCAGATTGATCTGAAATTCTGTCTCTATTACCGTTATGGCAACCGTCTCTCCATTATTTATAAATGGCACAAGAGTTAAAAAACGAACAGGAACAAAATCGTGATAGTGACTCAATTCTACGGCTTCAAGATCTTCATCCACTTTAAGCTGCATCACCTGTTCAACCTCTTTAAAACCATTCAGGAAAAACTCGTCAAAGTTGATGCGGTCTTTGAACATCACGTTTGGCAATATTGTGGAGTTGGTTTCCAGCACAAACTGCCCGCGGGTTCGGTTTACCCAATACATGTAAACCGTATCTGCCTCAGTTGATTTCCGGAGTAGCTGCACAATGTCGTCCACTGCGTGCTTAAACTCGAATAGCGCCTTTTCTTCACGTTTTTTATCCATAAGGTGTAGGGGTGATTTTAAAGAGTACCTGCAAGTTCTTCCGCCTGTTCAATCATAGATTCAAATAGATCAAGTCCGCGATTCCAAAACTCAGCATCCCGAATATCAATATCCAATTTGGCAACAATTTCGTGCGGCCAGTCCGACCCGCCGGCCTCCAGCAGTTCGATGTACTTATCGGCAAAACCATTCTTTTGATTACGATATGAGTCATAGAGAGCGAGCACCAACAACTCTCCAAATGCGTAAGCATACACATACCCCGGTGTGTGTAAGAAGTGCGGTATATAGCACCACCAGAGCCGGTATTCATCTGTAATGGTTATAGAATCACCGTATAGATCGCGCTGGGTTTCATACCAGTGTTTTGAAAATTGTTCCGTTGTCAATTCACCTTTTTCTCGACGTTCTGTATGAATTCGGTCTTCAAATCGATTCATGGAGATCTGACGAAAAACAGTGGCAATCGTATCATCAATCTTGCTGATCAAAAGCGCCAACTTTTCCCTCGGATCATCTATCTTTTCCATCAGTTTGTTAAAAACGAGCATCTCGCCAAAAACAGATGCCGTCTCTGCGGTTGTAAGCGGAGTAGATGACTGAAGCTCACCCTGCTTTCGTGATAAATACTGATGCACTCCGTGCCCCAACTCGTGCGCCAATGTCTGGACATCCCGCAGCTGTCCGTCAAAATTCATAAATACATAAGGGTGAACACTGGTTACCGTGCTTGCCGAATAGGCACCTCCCCGCTTTCCGGGTCGTATGGCCGCATCAATCCACTTTTTGTCGAAAAATTCTGCAGCAATCGATTTCATCTGTGGGTGAAAATCACCGTAGGCTTCAAGCACCATTGCCTGTGCTTCTTTCCACTTTACTGTCTCCCGGTTTTTTGCGATCGGAGCATATCTGTCATAATCAAACAGCTCATCTACATCCAGCAACTGGCGCTTTAACTTGTAGAAACGCTGCACCAATTCGTAACGGCCGGTTACGGCAGAAATCAGTGCCTCCACCGTTTCACTGTCTGTTTGGTTAGATAGGTTCCTGGAAGTTATCCAGCTTTCATACCCGCGGAGTTTATCATTTGTGTGCTTATCAGCCAGCAGGGTATTGAAAATAAAGGTGAGCGTTCTGGAAAGTTTTTTAAATGTTTGGGTCAATGATGCGTGAGCTCTCCTGCGAAGATCACGGTCCGGGCTGTGCAGTTTGCTCAATACCTGTTGCTCGGTCATCTCTTCACCGTCCAGTTCAAACCGTGCCGCACCCAGAGTTTCATCGAAGTATCGATTCCAGGCAGAGCGGCCGGTTACCGATTTGGCGCTCATCACCTGTTCGGCATCCTCCGATAGTGTGTGATCCTTATAGAGCCGGGATACGGTCAGGTAGTGCTTCCACCCTGACAGCTCTTCAGAGTTGATCAACTCTTCTGCGCGGTCATCATCCACTTTCATCCACTCCACATCAAAAAAGACCAGCTTTTGACTAAGCTCTGAACCCAGCTCATTTGCCTCTTGTAACAATTTACCCAGAGCGGCATCCTCAGTGTTGGTTGACCAGATCAAGTGGGAGTACGAACCGATTTTTCCTGCCTTTTGGATCAGCTTCTCGTATGCTCTCAAAGCTTCGGCAAAATCAGAGGCAGAAAGTGATGAGACTCGACCATGATATTTTCCTGCAAACTTCTCAGCCTCCCGGAGAATACTCTTTTTATCACTGTTCAGCTTTGGGTCGTCGGGAGATTTATAAAGATCGGAAAGATCCCATGTAATATTCTCCGCCCCTGTTTTTTCACTGCTTTTACCGCTCATAAACTCCTTTTAAATCAAATGAAACTAATTAAACTTATCGGTTTGAATATAATGAATGAAAAGCCTTTGATGAACTCAGATTTCAGAACTTCAAATGCTATTAAAAGTATGTGATATTCATCGTATTTTAATAGTTAAATGGTTAATTTACTGACTTGTTAATCCTTTAATGTTCAACAGGATTGTTTCGAACATTAGATTATGGTAAAACATTCGAACATTAGATTATGGTAAAACAGACGAGCCCCAGCTTCGTTTGGCTGAACCAAACGAAACAAAAAAAAATTTTATCTATTGAGGATTGTGAGACTGCAATCTACCATACATTTAACCCAATTCAATTAAAGACCCATACGTCGTTTTGAAATCACTTGAATCTGTATTCGGCCCAAATTCTGCTCTTGTTGAAGAGCTATACGAACAGTATCAAACCAACCCGGAATCCGTACCCAATCATTGGCGAAAATATTTTGACCAGATTGACGGAAATGAAATACCGGCTCCTGATCAGCAAACCAAACAGCCTGCACCATCAGAGAGGAAACAGAAAGAGAGCAAGCCGGCCCCTGCTAAAAAAGCGAAAACGGATCAGAAAGATGATACTCCATCTATTCCTGAAGGTGCCGAGCTTGAAAAAATTAAAGGTGTTGCCTCCAAAATTGTAGATAACATGGACGAAAGCATTGAGGTGCCTACGGCCACTTCACTGCGTGTTCTTCCGGTAAAAATGCTCACCGAAGATCGTTCTATTGTCAACACCCACCTGCTAAAGCGGGGTGAACCGAAGGCGTCGTTCACTCACTTTATTGCATGGGCAGTGATTCGCGCACTGAAAGAGTTTCCAAATATCAACTCTTTTTATACACAACAAGAAGGAACACACTATAAAGTAAAACCGGGGCAGGTTAACCTGGGGATTGCGGTTGACCTTGAAAGCCGGGACGGATCCCGCAACCTTGTTGTACCCAACATAAAAGGCGTGGATACGATGAACTTCAAGGAATTTCTCTACGCTTATGCTAAGATCATAGACAAAGCCCGTAATGGCAAATTGGAAGTATCTGACTTTCAAAACACAACGATCAGTATTACAAACCCCGGTACAATTGGTACAGTATCATCCGTACCGCGTCTGATGCAAGGTCAGGGTGCCATCATTGCAACCGGTGCCATCAACTATCCGGCAGAATTTCAGTCGATGGCCCAGGATGTACTGAACCAGCTTGGTGTGAGTAAGGTGATGACCGTCACCTGTACCTACGATCACAGAATTATACAGGGCGCTGAGTCAGGCATGTTCCTGCAAAAAGTTCACAGCCTGTTGAACGGTGAAGAAGATTTTTATGACAACATTTTCCGTGATCTGGAAATCCCTTACCAGCCTCTGCCATATGGTGAAGATAAGTATGAAGGACAGCTCAGCGGAAAAGCGAATACACTGGAGCAAGATCGCCGTGCTATTGCTGTTTGGCGCCTGATGAACATGTATCGAATGCGAGGTCATGTTCTGGCCGATCTGGATCCTCTGGGATCAGGCCCGGGACAGAGCCCCGAGCTCGATCTTGAATATTACGGACTCACACTGTGGGACCTGGATCGTGAATTTTTCTGTGATGGCCTGGGAGGTAAGAAAACTGCGAAGCTTCGTGATATCATCCAGCTGCTCAGAAGTACTTATTGCGGCAAGATTGGTGCAGAGTACAAACATCTTCTCAATCTTGATGAACGGCGATTCCTGCGTGAATCGATGGAGTCGACCACAAACAGTCCAAATCTTTCCAAAGAGGAGAAAGAAGATATTCTTCATAAGCTGAATCAGGCGATGGCTTTTGAACAGTTCCTGCACAAAAAGTATATCGGCCACAAACGTTTTTCACTCGAGGGGGCCGATACGCTCATCCCGATGATGCACTTTTTGATGGAAAAAGCCGGTGAGAAAGATATTGAGAAGTTTTTCCTCGGGATGGCTCACAGAGGACGACTCAACATTCTTGTTAACATAATGAATAAGCCGTACCGGAAAGTTTTTGCCGATTTTGAAGGCAACATCGATCCGGACAGTATTCAGGGTTCAGGTGATGTGAAATATCACCTCGGCTCAAAAGGCGCTTATGAAACCAAGAGCGGTAAATCGATTGAGCTTGAACTCTTGCCAAACCCTAGTCATTTAGAAGCTGTAAATCCGGTTGTTGAGGGTGCTACACGTGCCAGCCAGGACCATTTTGACGGTGAAGGTAACGCCAAGAAAAAGATTGTTCCAATTTTAATGCACGGTGATGCAGCGTTTGCCGGCCAGGGAGTGGTAGCCGAAACATTAAACATGTCTCAATTGAGAGCTTATGAAACCGGCGGAACCATTCATGTGATTATTAACAACCAGATTGGATTTACCACTCTGCCTGAGGATGCTCGTTCAACTGAATACGCTTCGGACTTAGCCAAAATGATACTGGCTCCCATTTTCCACGTAAACGGAGATGATCCGGAAGCTGCTGTTCACGTAATGAACCTCGCATTGGAGTATCGCCAGAAGTTTGGAAAGGATGTGGTTATTGATCTGATCTGCTATAGAAAACACGGGCATAATGAAGGTGACGAACCCGCTTTTACTCAGCCCGGTATGTACAAAGAGATCGAAAATCACGATCCGGTTCGAGATATTTATGTAAAAGAGCTCCTGCGTAAAGGCGAGTTCAGTGAAGAGGAAATTCAGGCTATTTTTGATGAGTTTGATGAACTTCTGAACAAAGCGTTCGAAGATGCCAAGAGCTCACCGGCCCTTGAGGTAACCGATAAAATGCTTGACCGTTCGGAAGAGCTTCAAAAAGAGCGGGACGAGTTCCCGGACACCACTTACTCTGTGGAGGAACTGAAAGAGATTGCGGTGAAATTGAACACGGTTCCGAAAAACTTTGATGCAAACCCTAAACTTCTCCGACAGCTTGCAAAACGTGCTGATGCTGCTCAGAAAAATGACAAAAAAATAGACTGGGGCTTTGCTGAAGCACTCGCCTTCGGCTCACTTCTGAAAAGTGGCCGCACCATTCGGTTAGTCGGGCAGGATGTGGAGAGAGGTACATTCTCACATCGTCATGTAGTTCTGCACGGAACTGAAACAGCACAGCGATTTATTCCATTAAACAATCTATCTGAGGATCAGGGACCTTTCTATCCCTACAACAGCTTGTTGAGTGAATTTGCTGCCCTCGGATTTGAGTTTGGCTACTCAGCAGCAAAACTGGACGCGCTTGTTATTTGGGAAGCACAGTTCGGAGACTTTGTGAACGGTGCTCAAATCATTATCGATCAGTTTATATCCTCTTCAGAAGCAAAGTGGGGTCAAAATTCTGCGTTGGTTATGACACTTCCGCACGGATATGAAGGACAGGGGCCGGAGCACTCTTCTGCCCGCCTTGAGCGTTTCCTACAACTCTGTGCTGAAGACAATATGCAGATTGCAAACTTCACAACCCCTACGCAGTATTTTCATGCGTTAAGAAAGCAGACGCTTCAGGAGAAGAAGAAACCTCTGATTATCATGTCGCCGAAGAGCCTGTTAAGGCACCCGCTTGCTGTTTCTAATGTTGAAGAGCTGGCAAACGGCAAGTTTATGCCTTTTATCGGAGATCAGGAAGTTGAAGATCCAAAAGCGATCGACCGCATTGTAATCTGCTCAGGAAAAGTATACTACGATCTATACAAAGAGCGGGAAGAGCGAGGACTTGGAAATGTGGCGATCACACGCCTCGAGCAACTCTATCCGTTCCCGGATAAAGATATTGAGAACTACCTGAACGAGATGAAGCATGTGAAGGATATCGTCTGGTGCCAGGAAGAGCCGAAAAACATGGGTGCCTGGAGTTACGCTGCCCCAAGGTTCATGGAAGTTCTTAAGAAGGGACAGAATTTGAGCTATGTTGGAAGACAAGCATCAGCTTCTCCGGCGGCCGGACAGAAGAAAATTCACGAAGCTGAACAAAATAATCTCGTGGACCAGGCTCTGTCGGTTTAATCCTCAATCAAAGTTCAAAATTAAAGGCGATTGATTCATTTCAATCGCCTTTTTTTATTTCCCGCTCAAAGCGTTGGCTTCGAAAAAGTAATTACAAGAAAGCAACCTCAAAACCTTAGAGGGGATTTAAGCCTGCCTGAACTGTTTCTATTTCAAATAATGTTTACTATCTCAATCCGTTTGGAACACCTTTACAAATTCGGCTAACGGCATCATGACTGTGAAGGCTTTCGAGGTGAGCGCAACGAACCACAAAATCGCGAATGCGCTCATCGGTATTGAGTTCGTCATACAGAAGTCGAGCTGCATCCTCCACAAACTTCTGGTACGCACCGTTCAATTCAGCAAAAGCCTGTTCATCTTCACGTTTCACCATAACCTGGGTCTCCGTTTTTAAAGCAGTTCTGCAGCTTTCAACCAGGTCGTCAATCATCATTTCACTGTTGAGCTGAACCGTAATACTTGCAACACTCCGCTGGCTGTGGGGAATTGCAGCCACATTGCGTGTTTCACGAGCATGCTCAGCCAGTTCAAACGAGCAAGGGCACGCACTGCTGTATTCAAAATCGAGATGGACAAATCGCGTAAATACGCCGTTCTCATCCAATTTTCCTTCTATAGCCACATTGTAATATTGATAGCCGCTCATCCCTGACCGCAAACTTTCCTGAAGCATTGGGTAACTGAATGATAACTTCAAGAATGCCGACCGGCTCTCCAGATCTTCCCGGTACTGTTCAAGTACTTCTCTTAGTTTATCGGGATGAAAAACATCATGCTGGAACTTGTAAAACGTTCGCATAATACGGCTCATGTTAATCCCTTTTTTACCGGCATCCAGCCCAACATATCCATCAACTGATGTTTCGAGTGTCAGAAGTTCACCGGATGGTGTTGGATATTTCAACGGTAGTTTAAAGTTGGAAATACCTACCTGTTGAATCGGCACGTTTGCACCCTCGATAAGGGATGCCGGGCCATTTTGCAAATCGGGTAAACTCTCTTTGTACTGATCTGTTACCACAAATGTAGGATCGTAAAATCTTTTGAGATTTGTTGAAATCATAGGTTTGTCTGTTTCAGAATTTAAACTGCCCGATTAGGACAATATTCGGCAATGTTTCGTTCAGTTTCGAAAAGCTTTACAGAGTAGAGTCCGGATTCTCCATACGCGGCTTCATTCACTTCATCCTGTAACTCCATAAAAAAGGCTTTCACCAGGTTTTCTGAGGTGGGAATCATTCCTTTTAAGAAATCCACTTCCAAGTTGAGATTTCTATGATCACATGGCTCCAAAATTTTCCGGTGTATAATCGACTTAAGTTTTCCCAGATCGATTACATAACCTGTTTCCGGGTTGGGTTCACCCGCAACGGTTACTTCCAGCTGATAGTTATGGCCATGCCAGTTTGGATTATTGCACTTTCCAAATGTCTCCTTATTCCAATCATCGGATTTTTCAGGATTATGCAACCGGTGTGATGCGTTAAAATGCGCCTTTCTTGTTACGTAAATCACTGTCTGTATCTTTGTCTTTTTTCAAATTAATCGAAAACGGTTGATATCATTGACTACCGTCTATTTTACTCTTCGATCAACTGTAGAAACACCGTCAAACAGAATACGGTTCCCGCCAGTTTAAAGACAGAATGTAATAAAAGATTTGAGCAGAAACGTTCCAACAATCAAAAAGCCCGAACAGTTACCAACTCTGTTCGGGCTTCCGGGATGGAAATGCTTAATCTGACTATAAATCGAAGTCAGTAATAAAGGTTCGTGATTAGTTTATCCGGTAGGTAACACTCAGCTTAAATGTTCTGCCCGGATTTAATGCACTGTTCGTGAAGTACTGATCTGCATCTTTCTGATACTGAACCACGCTGTAATCCAAGAGGTTACTTACGCTCAATGCTGCTGACAATCGGTTCAGGAATGTTTTTTGAACCCTGAAACTCATATCCGGCGTCGGGATTTCACTTTTCACCCGACCATTATTATCCAGCTTTCCGTTCACCTCGTACACATCCGGTGCAGCACCCGCCCCATTGGCCGCCAGTCTTTTCCCTGCCATATTTGCATAGAGTGCAGCGTCCCATCCGGTTTCGCTGTTTTCATAAACCAACATCATGTTGATAAGGTACGGGGATTGGTATGGAAACGGCCTGTACGACTTGATGGATGAATCGAGTAACTCTCGTGTTTCAAACTCCCGTTCACTCAGGTCCACTCTCGAGTTTGTGTAGGTGAAGTTTGTCGAGAATTTAACATTCTCCAGTGCAGAGGCAATGAATCCAAGCTGTTTTCTGAATTCAACTTCAAAACCGTAGAGGAGTCCATTATTAGTGTTGATATATTGATACTGAGGCTGATCTGTCGCAACATCCAGCTCCATTACAATCGGGTTGGTAAAGTCTTTATAAAAAGCACTCAAGGCAAAAAGTTCGCCCGCACTCGGAAAAATTTCATACCGAACATCAAAGTTCATCACATTTGTCCGGTCGATGTTGGGATTCCCCACGATCGGGAAACCTCCTAAAAGATCAAACGAAGCGAACGGTGCCAGCTCCCTCATATTTGGTCGGGCAAGAGTCTGACTTCCACTCAACCGGAGATTGGAATCCTCATTCAGTGCAAAAATGAGATTCATGGATGGCAGTACATCCACTTCATTAATACTGCCTTCCCGAAGTGCTTCATTTCTCGATCCCGAGAGTACAGAGAAATCTGTATGCTCAATACGGACACCGCCAAAGAGTTTCAATCGATCCGTTACATCCCAAACTCCCATTAAATATCCCGCGGAAATTCCTTCAGTTCCCGTATAGCTATTTTCCGGTCGGGTCTGATCCCGGTAGGTTAATCCAAGAATCAGATCCCCCTCGCTGTTCCTCCCCAGAATTCCTGTATTATTCGCAGAGAAATAGTTCGCAAAATCTCCCGATGCTTCTCCAAAACTCAAAAACTCAGGATTTGAGGCGTTTGTACCGTTATTCTCTAACTGATATCGATACTCATTAAACTCGCGGTCTTTCTGTGTATAGAACCCACCGGTTTTTACACTAAACCGGTTCGAAAACTTATACTCCACATCCAGTTTTGCGTTATACTGTGTGTCATTCAAATCTCTGAAAAAGTGGAATGGAAGCTGGACTTCACGTACATAAAAGTATCGCCCTTGTGTATCAACCGGAGATCCGATAAATCTCGTGTTCGGCTCATACTGACTGGAAAGAATGTAGTTACCCGACCATTTAACCTCCAGATTATCAAAGGTATGGCGACCTTTTAATTGATTATTAAAAAGCTCTCTCTGCACAAATGAGATCACCCTGTTGTTATAAGAACCTGATGAGAGTGCACCGGGATAGGCGCCATTTTGCATATCCAACACCGACTCCGTTGCATTGTTATTGTAGATTGAGGTTGTTGTAATTTCGTTTGTCGGATTAAGTTGAAGTGTAACGGAGCCGATCAACCCGTTATTGACCTCATCTATACTTTCGCTCCCTCTGTTTAACTGAAACTCCTGCATCCGGCTGCCGCTACCATCCGGAATACGTGCAGAGTAGTTATTAATTTCACGTTCATCGTATTGTGAATACGATTTGCTGTAATTTATTCCAACGTTGTATCCAAGCTGTGTATCACCAAAAAAGTGCCGGTTTCCAAATGATACGTTTAGACTATGATCCAGTCCGGGAGTTCGGGGATTGACATGAAATGGCCTCTCTGAAAATGACTGCATGGTTGAATTGAACCCCTGAATCTGCTGATCTGAAAGGTTGTTATTCTGTATCTGAATTAAATAAAAATTCAGTCGGTTTAGGTACTCATTATCTGCCCAATCTGAATTGCGTTTTCTGGAACCGTCATCATACCCCAGTCTGCTTAGACTATTATTAATTGGGTCTGTCAGAAAGTTGTTGTTAAACGTGGTTTGATCATTAAAACTAATGGACGTGTTGAGTCTGAGATAGTAGCGATCGGGCAGCGATTTTGTGGTAATATCCACCGCTCCTCCTGTGAAATTACCTGGAAGATCGGGTGAAAAAGTCTTCTTCACTACAATGTTATCCACCATGCTCGATGGTATCAGGTCGAGGCTGGCACTGTTTCGATACGGATTTGTAGTAGGCAGTACAATCCCATCCATACTTGAAATACTGTAGCGATCGCCCAATCCACGCATCACTATAAATTTACCGCCTTCAACTGAAGCTCCTGTTACCTGACGAACCGACTCGGCAGAGTTACTAAACCCTATTCGGTTAATCTCTTCTGATGAAATTCCATCCTGAACCGGAAGAGAGCGCTTTTGAAGCCGAAGCAGTGATACCTCGTTGTTATCAATTCTTCTTGCAGAAACTACAACCTCATCCAGTTCCTGGCTGGATTGAGCCAATGTGATATCGAGCTGTGTAACTTCACCCGAGCGAATTTCAACATCCTCTACTATTTTTTTTTGATGGGTGATATAGGAAAACTCTACAGTATAGCTGCCCGGATCAAGCCGGATATTATATTTGCCGGTCACATCTGTTACCCCTCCATCAGATGCGCTTGGGACAAAAATATTGACACCGATCATCTCTTCACCGGTCTCTTCATCCACTACCGTTCCGGTAAGAGTTCCTTTTTGAGCATAGGCTGAAACGGCTAACAGCATGCTAAATAGAATTGTGATAAAGTATTTCATCGAATTATCAAATAATGGTTGGTTTTATAACTGTCTAAAATTACCTGACAAATGCTTCCTCAGCGTTATCACTTTGTTAAGCTTGTGTAAACAAAAAAGGGAAGCTGAATCAGCTTCCCTTTTTACGGAGGTTCTCAGGATGATTAGTCAGCAAGATATCCGTATCGAGCTAAGGTAGTCCATCCGGAAATCCAAAGTGGTTGTCCGGGTTCAAACGCACCAACATACGTTGTTTGATCTACATTAGAGTCTGCTACGGTGGCAGCGATCGTTGTGGCTGATGCGGAGGCAGGAACCGGATTTAACACTCCACAGCCTTGAGTTCGGCAAACACCCCCCAATTCAGGATCTTCAAACACATTACCAAGATTTGTAAGCCATGCTGCAATTTGAGAGCCGTCAGCATCGTGAACATCCGGATGATCAGTCACATGAATCATCGTCTCAATGCTGGTTGCATTTCCTGTGTACCAGATGTTACCGGCAACTGCGGCACCGTCACCATTTACATCAAGAACCGTTTTATCGAAAGAATCTTCAGACTCTCCCCTGTCCTCAATTTCAATCCCTAATCCATTTGCCTCAGCAATAATAGAGTTGTAGATGGAGTAGGCAGAACCGTCTCTCATAATTACTGTTGGGTTACCGTCACCCGGGAATGTAGCGTTGTAACCGGTACCCAAAAGGGTCATGTTATAAAGCCTGGCGTTTGAGTAGAGTGGGGCATTATCAGGTGAGGCGCCATCCCACTCTGCAGTTTTGTCTGCATCGTTACCGCCTTGCATTGCAAAAAGGTACTGACCTGTTCCGGTCCATCCCAAGTCAAAATCGAAAGAGTCATCTTCAGAGAATGCAACTGAAATATGTCTGATATCAACCGTACCGCCGAATATCTCAATTCCATCATCTGCTGAGACAAAAATATCGATATACTCCAGAGTTGTTCCGGCACCAACACCCCCCAGGGTCAGTCCCTGAATCTCATCACCCGGCCCAATCTCTGCACCGGTAAATCGAATGGAAACGTAGCGCATAATTCCTGAACTATGATTCTCTTCATCACCGCCATATTGTGATCTTTCGTCAGGATCCACAATTCCTTCAATCTGAATTGAATCTGTATTCCCGTTGGTATAGGCAGGAGCATTACCCAGCATAATAATTCCGGCCCAAAGTTTGGAGTTCGTTTCATCAAGAGTAATGCTTCCTCCTAATGGCTCTTCATCAAATTCCGATGTAAATATAATAGGATTTTCAGGCGTTCCCTGTGCGTCGATTTGAGCGTTTCGGGTAATAATGAGGGAGGTTTCGTTTCCTTCGGCTACTGATGATGGAGTTTCAAACGCCATCACGACTGTTCCGGGCTCAATCGTCAGGGTACCGCTTTCTACGAAAACATAACCATCGAGATAATAGACAGAGTCTGCACTGAATGTTCTGTCTCCGTCAATTGGTCCCGAAATTATGACTCCATTCTCAACGATATCATCAGCATAAGGGTGCTGCTCTTCCGGCTCCGGTTCCGGATCCGGTCCAACCGGGTTATCATCATCACCGCATGAAACGAAGATACCCATTGCAAGCGAAGCAATAAGAAGTGGTTTTACTAAAATTTTGATGTCCATAATATTTGGAAAAAGTTGTTTTTGATTACTGTTGAGTTTCAACAGTTACAACTTATCCCCGCTACATTATGAACTCGTTACTGATATGTTATCAAAATAATAAGAAGTGGCAGTAACACTCTCAGGGTAATGACAAACTAAAAGAGCTGCTTACCGACAGCAAGCAGCTCTTTAAACACAATTAACTGTCATTAATCAAGACTTCTCTGATTCCTCGGTGTCATCTACCGAATCAGAATCAGATGTTGAATCAGTTACATCTACTTCCTCCTTTCGATCTCCCTCTTCAGGTTGCTCGTTGCTATCTTCAGAGGAGGTCGATCCATTCGTAATTGCTTTTTTCTGATCTTCGCTCTCAAAAATCCCCTCAGGGTAATTTCCACTGGGTCGATCTCCGAGCATCTCTCTCAGATCTATATGATTCAGAACTTCTTTATCGAGAAGTGTTTCGGCCATCTCCTCAAGCTTATCCCTATGCTCATTCAGCAATTCGATGGTTCGGGTGTAATTCCGTTGAATGATTGCACGAACCGCATCATCTATCTTTTGAGCTGTATTTTCGGAATATTTTTTATTAAATCCGTAGCTGTCGTTCGGGCTGTTGGAATCTTTCAGTGAAATATAGCCAAGTTCATCACTCATCCCATATTCGGCAACCATTGCAAACGCCATATTGGTAATTCGCTCCAGATCATTTTGAGCTCCGGTGGAGATTTTTCCAAATATGATCTCTTCAGCAACTCGCCCTCCCAAAAGTGCACAGATTTTATCTTCGAGCTCTTCGGTTGTCATCAAAAATCGATCTTCAAGCGGTGTTTGAAGCGTATATCCAAGTGCAGCAAAACCTCTCGGAACGATGCTCACTTTTAAAACGGGGTCAGTGTGTTCTAGGAACCAGCCAACGATTGCGTGTCCGGCTTCATGGTATGCAACAATCTTTCGTTCATCCTTGCTGATCAGTTTGTTTTTCTTCTCTAAGCCGGCAACCACACGTTCGATAGCATCCTGGAAATCGATCATTTCCACAGCCTTCTTTCCTCGGCGAGCGGCCATCAATGCGGCTTCATTACAGAGATTCGCAAGATCTGCACCGGCAAACCCCGGAGTTTGAGATGCCAGGACCTTCATGTCAATCTTATCAGATAACTTCAGTTTTTTGGAGTGAACGTCCAGAATTTGCATTCGGCCATTCAGATCCGGTTTATCAATCATGATCTGTCGATCAAATCGCCCAGGCCTCAGGAGTGCCGAATCGAGAATATCCGGGCGGTTGGTAGCCGCCATGATAATCACACCTTTGTCACTGTTAAAACCATCCATCTCACTTAGCAGCTGATTCAGTGTATTCTCGCGTTCATCGTTGGAACTCATCTGCATTCCGCGTCCTCGCGTACGTCCAATGGAGTCGATCTCATCTATAAATACAATGCATGGTGCCTTCTCCTTTGCCTGTTTAAACAGATCCCGAACCCGGGCTGCACCAACACCTACAAACATTTCAACAAAATCGGAGCCACTCAGAGAAAAGAACGGAACATCCGCTTCACCGGCTGTAGCTTTTGCCAACAGGGTTTTCCCGGTTCCCGGAGGGCCTACCAACAAAACGCCCTTTGGAAGCGTACCACCAAGGTTTGTGAATTTCTTTGGATTACTGAGAAACTCTACAACTTCTTCAACTTCTGCTTTTGCTTCCTGTAACCCTGCTACATCCTTAAAAGATACTTTACTTTCTGTCTGTTTATCGTAAAGACTAGCTTTATTTTTGCCAATGTTCAGAACCTGCTGACCCGGATTCATCCGTTTGAAAATAAATACCCAGAAAGCGATGATCAGAGCTATGGGTATTAACCAGATGAGAATTCCGCTAAACCAATTCTCCTCGATTCGAACATCATAAACCACACCATGTTCATCGAGTGTAGAGCGGATATCATCTCCCTCAAGCATAGTAGTTGTAAACTTACTGCCACTGCCTTCCGATCGATCCCATCGATTTTCAGAGGGCTCCGGTCGTTCTGCAATTCCCTCCTCGAAAGCTTTTTCGGAGTATTCACCCTGGATGTTTTTTCCATTAGTGATCAGAATTTCATCTACATACCCTTTCTGAACATATTCCAGAAATTCGCTGTACTTAATTCGCTCAGAGCTTTCTCCCGGGATGAAATAGAAATTAAAAGCAATCAGTACCAAAAACAGGACTAAATAGATCCAGTTGGGAAATTTGGGCGCTTTTTTTGACTCGTCAGATTTAGAATCTTTAGAGCTTTTTTTTGATATATTTTTCTTAGCCATTAAATCTTCTTTGGTAAAACTAAAAGAGCATTAAATATAACTCTTTTCTGTAACATTATGCAGTTTCACTTTTTTACGCTGACGTGATTCATGCACCCCGTTACAACGTAATTGACCTCATTTTCATGCCCGGTTAGTTCAAATCAATTTGATAATTGTGCTCTTCTCCCGTATTAACGGTGAGTTGTTTATCCTTATCTGAAATACGTCCAATTACAATAAAATCATCAAACTCAGCTTTGAATTTTTCCACGAGTGGTTCAGGTAAAGTAAACAGCATCTCAAAATCTTCACCGCCGTAAAAAGCATACTTATCAACGTCCTCATTCATCTCATCGGCCACATTTCGCGCTTCGAGACTGATTGGAACAGCGGGAGAATAGATCTCTGCACCTACCCCCGATTGCCTAAGAACTTCTGTCAGATCTGCCACAAGTCCTTGTGTCAAATCAATCATGCAGTTGGGCTTAATGTCAGACTCTCCAAGAGCTTGATAAAGATCAATTCTGGCTTTTGGGAGAAGTTGACGCTGAACAACATGTTCATAAGCCTGTAAGTCGGGCTGGAACTGCTGCTCAGGATTCTCCTGCCACGCCTTCTTTTCTCTAAGCAGAATTCTCAAACCGGCAATGGCACTTCCAAGTTCACCGGTCACACAGATAATATCTCCCTGTTTAGCACCCGCCCGAAAAATAATATCCTTTTCCGCAGCAGAACCTGTGGCCGTTACAGAGATTGCCAAAAGCTGATGTGATGCCGTTGTATCCCCGCCTGTAACCTGAACGTTATAATCCTTAGCTGCCGCGTCAATCCCTTTGTAGAGCTCTTCTATCATCTGGACAGAGTACTTATTGGGTACAGCTACATCAATCAGAATCTGTAGAGGTTCAGCATTCATAGCATAAATATCACTAACGGCTGCCGTAACGATTTTATAGCCCAGGTGCGTAAACGGTGTGTAGGTCAGATCAAAATGTACTCCTTCCAAAAATATCTCAGAGGTGGTACATGTTAAGTTTCCGTCGGTTTCTCTTACTACAGAAGCATCATCCCCAATTCCTTTTACCACCTTGCTCCGTTTGCTACCGGTGTAGTCTTTAAACTTATCAATCATCGATTTAAAACCGATATCCTGTATCTGCTGAAACTCTTTGTTTTTTGCCATGGTGATTAAATAAAAAAAGGCAGTTACCCGATAGTGAGGGCAAATGCCTTTTAAAATGTTAGTTAATAATGTTGATTTAGATCTCTCGTCGGGTAGAGTAGTTTATCCTCAGTGTACCGGCATGTCGAAGTTCCTGCTGGACATCAGTAATAATACCGAATTCAGAGTCTTCATCAACACGCAGAGAAACGATCAATCGGGGTTCTTCCATCAGTTTGTCATACATAATAGTCCTGATGGAACCCATGTCATCAATAAGAGCGTCGTCAATCTGTACACGAGTTTCACCTAACCGGTTGCCTGAGAGTCTTTCAGGCCCGATGTAGATATAACTCACAAGACGCTTCTGTTCGATTTTTTCAATGTTTTCGGCAGCAGCGTAATTTACCTGCACCTGCAGCTCAACTTCTCTCAATACAGTTGTTACCATAAAGAAAATGAGAAGCATAAATACAACATCAGGCATTGCAGATGTTGGTACACCCTGCTTAGTTCCTGCTTGTTTCTTCTTAAAATGTGCCATATCCGTTACCCCTCGTCAGGTTCTGCGATTGAGATTTTCTTAGGATACGCATCACGTATCTCAGTGTGTCTTTCACTGTTTTGTTCAAGTGACGTGAACGGCACACCAAATCTGTCCATAGATGCCTGATGGCGGAGTTCGGCGTATGCACCCATAACTTCATCAAGCATGTCTATATAAATGTTGTATGGCGTTCTTCTGTCTGTCTTGATAGAAACAATCGCATCATCCGGAGATTCAGACAGATCAGGATCTACTCCATTATTATCAACAAAGCGCTTGATACGATCTCGCACCTCGCCGATTGAAGCAGGTTCTTCATCAATCAGAATCATACCCTGAGCATTAACCAGAATATTCATCAGGTTACGCTCCCGTACCGGTGGGGGTTCAATATCGTCAGGTATGGGAGGTAAGACCAGACCAATACCTGTATCGACATCAATAGTGGTTACAACAAGAAAGAAGATGAGCAAAAGAAAGGCGATATCCGCAAGGGATGAACCGTCGATCTCACCGCTTTCTCTATTTCGCTTTTTATTAAGCATACATTTAAAATTTAAATGTTCCGCGGGTTCCTGTTATCACAATACCGACAAGCATGACACCAATCATAAATAACATGGTGGCAACACCCGCCTGGTTAGCTGTACCCAGCGAAGCATAGGAGATTGCGAAAACGGCTACGGGAACACCCATAATACCTACTCGCTTCAGGTCTGATTTACCGTTAATTACATTTCGAATTCCGGAAACCAGTATTCCTACTACTCCTATACCAATCAGGCCTAATACTAACCCTATAGCTAAATTATCAATCATAATAATTTCCTTTGATTGTTTGGGTTATGGTTTGTTTTAGGCTTCGTCTGAGTCGTTGTCAGGAACAATTTGCTTTCCTTCTTTCAGAAGAATAATAGAGTCGATCAGAGTAATGGAGCCTTCTTCCATGTCTGAAATAATTCGGTCAATTTTTGATACACAGTAGTTGTACCCGATCTGAAGAATAATACCTACCAACAGACCACCTGCAGTTGTCAAAAGCGCAATTTTAATACCGCGAGCTACAAGAGACGGAGAAATATCCGCTGCTGCTTCAATGGCATCAAACGCCTCAATCATACCTACTACAGTACCGAGGAATCCGAGTAGCGGACCAATAGAAATAAAGAGTGAAAGCCAAACAAGTCCTCTTTCAAGGAAACTCATTTCAATTGAACCGTAAGTTGTAATGGCCTTTTCAGCAGCCTCTACACCTTCATCCGCACGCATAAGGCCGGCCTGAAATACTGATGCAACTGGACCTCTTGTAGAAGCACAAAGTTCTTGTGCAGCTGGAATACCGCCTTCCTGCAGTGCTTCCTGCACCTCGAGGATAAATTTTCTGGTGTTGATATCAGCCAGGTTCAATGTGATGATGCGCTCAAGAAAGATAGCCAATCCAAGAATCAGGGCTATCAATACAGGCCACATGAATTCACCACCTTCATTAAATTTTTCGACGATTACGTTAAAAAAGCCAGCATCAGCTCCAGCTTGAAGAAAAAAGAGAGCTAAAGATGAAGTCATACTATTACTCCGCGTTAAGTTTTGGTTAAGAGCTAAAATTGAAGCAAAATGATAGATCATTTGCACTTCAATGTCAAAGACAGATCCTTAATTTAATACTGAATAAATATTAAAAATCTGTGTTCGACTGTGTTTACATGTTCGTATCGTGGAATATATTAGATCATATCCCTAACTGCCAAACTGAATCACTATTTATTTTGCTAAATTTTATCTGTGAGTCAGTTTTTATGTAAAAAAACGTTTAGATACTTTAAATGCCACTTTTTTCTGTGCAGAGATGCATTGAATTCACTTTTACGATCGAACCTGCCGATATCGCTCAATTCCTCTATTTAGAAATTCTTCAAAATCTGGAGCCCTTGTAAAGCCAATCAATTGATCCAGTACTTGTCCGCTGTGCGGATCTACAATTACATAGGTGGGAAGAGCAAGGGTACCGGTAAGATCGAATTGAAACTGCTGATTCTCTTCAGCTTTAGAGCCGCCGTCCGTGTAGAGCTTTACATTTTCCATCTGGGAAAACCTATCTTGGATATTTTCCAATGGAAAAACAGTAGATTCCATAGCCCGGCAGTTGGTGCATGTATACCCCGTAAAATCGATAAATATCGGGCGGTTTTCTGCGATCGCTTTTTCAACAGAGGCATCGTAATCATCCGACCAGATGGACTCTTGAGCAGCCCCGCCTCCTGAACTGCTAATTGAGCGAACGACACTTACATCCGTTGCCTTGGAAGCAGGAAGCCACGCATCCCAAATTCCAAGTGATGCGCCCATCATACCGGGGGTCAAATAAAGGCTAAAGAGCAAAAATGGAATCGCAAGCAGTAAACGACCGGTTGTAATTGATTTTGGGCGCTCCTCGCCATGAAGTGCAAAAAATCCAAGTATGTAAAATCCGGCAAGCAGAAAGAATGTGATCCAGGCGGCGATACCCAGCGGCCTCGTAACAATTCCCCAATCCCAAATAATGTCGGCATTCGCCAAAAACTTGATGGATGCTGCTAAAATTACAAACCCAAGAATCACTTTTACCACGTTCATCCAGGATCCGCTTTTGGGCAGAGACTCTAAATAGCTCGGGAATAGTGCCAGGAGTACAAATGGCAGCGCAAAAGCCGTTGAGAACGCCAGCATCCCCACAATTGGATAGAACCACTCTCCTCCTGCCGTTGCGGCTAAAATAGCCCCCACAAATGGTGCTGTGCAAGAGAAAGAGACAGCACTGATTGTAAAGCCCATAAAAAGGGTACCTGTCACACCACCGCTCTCGTTGCTTTTTCTGTTCAGCCAGTTGGTAAGCTGATAGGGAAGCCTCAGTTCAAATAGACCAAGAAGGCTCACCCCAAAAAAGATAAAGAGCATGCCGATAAACAGATTCACCCACGGGTTAGATGCAAACTGACTTACACCGCTCACTCCGAGAATTACGGAAAGGATAGCTCCCAATCCGGTAAATATTAAAATTATGGAGAGTCCAAAAATTAACGCCTGCCCAATATTGGATTTCTTCTCTCCCTTTTGTCCTGAGCCCTGGTTGGAAAAATAGGACACTGTAAGAGGTATCAATGGAAATACACAGGGCGTTAAGAGCGCCGCAAGGCCGGCAGTAATTGCAATCCAGATATACCCCCAAAGATCATCCAGAGGGACGCCGCCTGAACTGGTTAATTCGAATGCAACAAGTTCTTCTGTTTCCCCTATCTCTTCAAAATCTGTATATGGGTTCTCTGCAACTCCATCCAGAACGATTGATGCCTCAATCGTTTTTGTTTTTGGCGGTAAACAGGAGACATCGTCACATACCTGGTAGAGAACCTCCAGCACAATGGTTTGTTCACCTTCCAGCTCTGACCGAAAGGCTACTGGGATTTTAAAATCGGCTCCGTTTGAGTGCCAGCCAAGTTCTGTCTGAAAATTAGGATCGAATGCAATTACTGCTTCGCTCTCTTCCACTTGCCCGGCTACTGCCATTCGGGTTGAACCAGAAGAGAAAGTTGTTGGATAAGGCCCGGCATCCGGATCATTTAAAACGGAATAGAGGTGCCAGTCACCTTCGATCGTTGCCTCGACCTCAACGCTAAAAATTTCCCCGGCCTGAGCGGTTTCCGGAGAATTTGTGATACGGTAATCTACCGGATCGAGAAGTTGTCCATATACAAAAAATGGGGATAACGCCATAAAGACGATCCCCATTAAAAATCCAATTTTATTCATTTAATAAATCGAATTAAGAGATTAAACTCTCAGAACATCAATCTTAGTCCTCTTTAACAACCCAAACCTTAACTTGTGGCTTAAGCTCTCCAAGAACTTCAACAGTTGCGGTGTATTCACCCAATGTTTTGATATCCTGATCAAGCGAAATCTTACGTCGGTCAACCAAAATATCCCGCTCTTCAAGAGCCTCTGCAACCTGGATATTTGTAACCGTGCCGTGAATTTTTTCGTCTTCGCCAACTGTTACAGGAATTGTAACGGAGGTGTTCTCGAGTTGTTGCGCCAATTCTTTGGCTGCTTCTACAGAAAGTTCAGCTCTCAAAGCTGCTTCTCGTTTGAGGTGCTCATATTGTCGAATGGCACCTTCAGTAGCCAGAACTGCTTTCCCTTTTGGGATCAGAAAATTTCGTCCGTAACCGGGTTTCACGTCAACTAGATCACCGGCAGAACCTAATTTATCTACGTCTTCTTTTAAAATAAGCTTCATAATCTAATATCTGTGTCTTATCGCATGTTTTCGGTTACATATGGAATCAGAGCCAAAAATCGTGCTCTTTTTACAGCTCTGGAGAGCATTCGCTGATGCCGTGCACTGGTACCCGTTACCCGGCGAGGCAGTATTTTGCCCTGATCGTTCATAAAGCGCTCTAAAACATCAGTCTGCTTGTAGTCGATATATTCAATACCTGCTTTAGTAAACTTGCACTCTTTACTTTTAAGGTGCCCTTTCTTTGGATGCGATGGATTGTTAATCATAATCTATTCCCTAATTTGATTTATTCGTCGTCGTTATCGTCGTTCTCTTCCTCTACCTCTTCAAAAATAGTTGGCACTTCGCCTTTCTTTCTGAGTTCATAGTAACGAGTCATCTTCGGATCGTACTTGAGCGTGAGATACCTCATGATGTCATCATGAATTCTCATATTTCGCTCAACCACATTAATCGCATCGGCCGGAGCATTGAAGTACATGTTCACGTAGTAACCGGAACTTTTCTTGTCGATATCGTAGGCGAGCTTTCTAACACCCCACTCATCAACTTCAACGACGTCACCGCCGTTATCTTCAATCAGTTTGTTCACATAACTTACAAGCTCTGAAAACTTCTCATCGTCGAGAACGGGATTCAGAATGTAAGTCAGTTCGTAGAAATCTTTCTTCATTCTATAATATGTAGGTTATCTTTGGTTGTTTTCTGTTTGAAAACAGTCGTCGTACGTTACGCCGACAACAGAGCCTATAAAGATACGGATTGAAACGGAGATCCACAATCTATTGCACTCAGATATTCTCACCTGCCTCACAAACAGAAAAGGCTCTCAAGTGAGAGCCTTTTTACCATTTAAAATCTGAGCAAGTATTTTATTGCTACACGTAGCTAAAAGATGTAAGAAGCTCGAAAAGACCGGTCGTTGGCAGTACCGGCTCCACTCCATAATAAACCGTCAGAACCGCAAGCAGGATCAATAGAAGCTTGAACAGCATTCCGGGAGATTTGAGAGAGTACTCTTTGTGCGCCTCTTTGAAGTACATATATACCATCACTCTCAGATAGTAGTAAACACTGGCCGCACTCGCGAGTACACCTACAATTGCCAACATAACCATGTCTGCCTGAACTGCGGCAGCAAACACATAGTACTTACCGACAAAGCCTACAAACGGGGGAATTCCGGCCAGAGAGAAGAGAAATATTGAGAGCATTACACCCATGGCAGGAACTTTATATCCCAGTCCTGCATAACTGTCGATCTCCGTAAAATCGAGTTCTTTATTTCTTTCATAAAACGCAATAACTCCAAAAGCACCTATGTTCATCAGTGTGTATGCAAACAGATAGTAAAGCACACCGCTGTAGCCTGCTGCCGTACCTGCCGCAAGGCCAACCATCAAATAGCCGGCATGAGCAATACTGGAGTATGCAAGCATTCTCTTTACATTGTCCTGCGCAAGAGCAATCAGATTACCGACAATCATAGTTAGAATAGCCACAACGGAAATTACATGACTCCATTCGCCTGTTTCTGATCCTGAAAGCATTCTGGACAGAACGAGGATAAAGGCAACAAATGCGGCTGCCTTACCTGCTGTTGCCATATATCCGGTAAGTGTGGTGGGAGTTCCTTGATATACGTCCGGAGTCCACATATGGAATGGAACTGCAGATATTTTAAAAAACAACCCTACCAATAGCATCCCCACTCCTCCTAAAAACAGCAGAGAAGTATCTGCGGCAGCAGCAATTTCCATGAAGTTGGTATGACCGGTTGCTCCGTAGATCAAGGCAATTCCGTAGAGTAAAAATCCGGTCGAAAATGCACCAAGCAAGAAGTATTTGAGTGCAGACTCTGCACCATAGTTTTTGGAGTACCACAAACCGGCCAGTACATAAAGACTAATAGACATGGTCTCAAGACTTACAAACAGGCTGATCAAATCGTTGGATGCAGCCAGCCCCAGCATACCGGTGGTTGCAAAAAGCATCATACCGTACACCTCGCCAGACTCCAGCCCTTTTGACTGTAAATATTCCCGGGATAAGATCAGAGACAACAGCGTACCGAGAGTTATAATCACTCCGCCGAATGCAGCAGGCCCTCCATATACAATCATTCCGGAAAAGGAAGTGCCGGCCTCACCAAAAAGTGATTGGATCGCTAATATTGTAGCCACAACCAGACCGGCCAATGATACGTTGTAAACCAGGCCGGTACTCTTCTTAAAAGCTGTTATAAGAATAGCGGTTAAACCGGTTATCGCAACAACTATACCCGGCAAAAAGGATTGAATATCGTGCAAATAGTTCATTTCAGTTCTTTTTGTAAATCTTGTCTATCGCCTTTGCGAGTTGAATATCTTTCTTCGTAACCTTGTTGTCTGCATCGTGTGTATTAAGCTGAATAGAGACGGAGTTGTAAACATTACTCCAGTTGGGGTGATGCCCAAGATCTTCAGCCTCAAAACCAACCTTCACCATAAAAGCGAGTGCATCTTTAAAGTTGTCAAAACTGAAATCTTTTCCGATCTGATCATCTTTGAACGACCAGTTACTCAGTTCTTTCAAATGCGACTCAATCTCTTCTTTTGTGAGTGGCTCCATAGTATTAGTCTGTTTTATTTACCAAAAATTGAGAACCTGACTGATGCTCTTCCACATTGTAGATTTTAGTCGTCCAGTTTGGAAGCTCATTCATGTCGGCCTGATCTAACACTGCCATGCTTTTCTCTTCAGAAGTTGTAATAAAAGTTTCTACCCACTCTTCAGAATACTGTGTAAAATCAACCGGGCGAATTCCAATCCACACCATAAATAGTACAAGAGGAATCAACAGACCGATTTCGCGCATATTAAGGTCGGTCAGCTTTTTATTCTCTTCATTGGTGATTGGCCCAAAAAGTACACGCTGAAACATCCAGAGCATATAGACTGCTGCAAGAATCACACCCGTGGCGGCAAGAATGGCGTACACTTTATTTGCATAGAGTGCCGAGCTAAATGATCCGTTCAAAATCAAAAACTCACCGATAAATCCGTTCAACCCGGGAAGACCGATAGATGCAAGAGTTGCAATCATAAACATGACGGCAAATACAGGTACCTGCTTTGCTATTCCGCCATAGTCTGAAATCATTCGGGTGTGCCGGCGATCGTAAATCATACCCACAATCAGGAAAAGAGCTCCGGTAGCCAACCCGTGATTAATCATTTGAATGATAGCGCCCTGCATTGCAATGTCATTCAGAGCAAAAATTCCAAGTACTACAAACCCCATGTGACTTACTGATGAGTAGGCAACTAATTTCTTCACATCTTTCTGAACCATCGCCACCAGCGCACCGTAAATAATTCCGATGACAGCCAATACGGCCATATATGGAGCAAACTCCATGAACGCATTCGGGAATGCGGGAAGTACAACACGAATCAGACCGTACGTTCCCATCTTCAACATTATTGCCGCAAGTACGACAGAACCGGCAGTGGGTGCTTCGGTGTGAGCATATGGCAACCATGTATGAAATGGGAAGAGTGGCACTTTAATACAGAATGCGAGAGAAAATGCCAGAAAGAGCCATGTCTGCTCAACCAAACCAATCGTGTATTCCGGACTTGAAATAAATCTCCAGTCAGCGGTGAAGTCTACACCCCCCATTGCTGCGCCGGCATGAAAGCCAAGATAGAGCAGTGCAACAAGCATGATAAGCGAACCCACCAGTGTGTAGATAAAAAATTTGATGGTAGCACGGATTTTGTCACTCCCGCCCCAGATTCCGATCAGGAAGTACATTGGAATCAGCGATAGTTCAAAAAACACATAGAACACAACCAGGTCGAGTGCGGCAAAAACACCGAGAGATGCCGTCTGAAGCAGAAGCAGCATCGCATAGTATCCTTTAAGGCTTTTCGTAACGGAGTTCCAGGATGAAAGTATCACAATGGGCCCCATGAGCGTAGTAAGCATAAACAGCAACATGCTCAGTCCGTCAAGACCGACAAGATATTTAACATCCATTCCGGCAAAAATTGCCCCGCCTTCCGTCACATATTGCGGTACGGATGAGGATGCAATATCAAAATTAAAGAAGAGTGGAAGGGATAACAGGAACGTAGCCGTAGTCACCACCAAACTGCTCCATTTCACAGCCGATTCGTTCTTCATCAACAGTATTGCCGCTATACCTAATAGCGGAAGATAGATCGTAATATTTAGTAGGATCTCCATATTTACCTAATCTACAAAATCGTTTAAAAGAGTATCATTGAGAGGACCAAAATCACGCCCAGCAGTAGAAAGAGTGCGTAATTGGTGGTAATTCCGGTTTGAATATATCGAAGCAGACTGCCGATCAGACGAACAATTCCGGCTACTGCATTTACAATTCCGTCAACAACTTTCATGTCAAATACAGCCAGCACTTTGTCTGAAAACCGTACCGTGGGATGAACCACTGCGCCTTCGTATGCTTCGTCGAGGTTATACTTCTGCTTCCAGATTTGATAAAGAGTACCAAACCGGTTGGCGATTTTGGCATCCGACTCCTCCTGCTGATCGTTTCCATACATTTTAAAAGCCAGCATAACAGAACCAACAGCCACTGCAATGGCAAAGATCATGAGAACCCATTCCGCCGCAATTGAAAGCGTGAGCGGAATATCAGATGCAATGGGCGAAAGCCAGTCGTGGAGCCAGTTGATGTGCCCGTCGCCGCCGAACGTTTTTGAAATAAAGTTCGGGATCCCGATAAAACCACCCACAATGGAAAGCCCTGCAAGAACCCAAAGCGGAATCGTCATAGTTGATGGGCTCTCGTGCAGATATGACTCTGCATTTTCTGCACCTTTCACTTTTTGCGGAAGTTTAAACGAGCCATGGAATGTGGTCAGCGTTAAACGGAACATATAGAATGCGGTCAGGAATGCAGTAATTGTGGCTACACCCCAAAGGATGAAGTACATCGCACCGGCAAACTCACCAAAACCCATATTAAAGGCGTGCATTACGATCTCATCCTTTGAAAAGAATCCGGCCAGTGGCGGAATTCCGGCAATGGCTACCGTTGCAATCAAAAAGGTTTTGTAGGTGGATGGCATATATTTTCGAAGACCACCCATATTTCGAATATCCTGCGGGTCAAAATGAACATCTTTTCCATCATCGTGGAGTTTATGCTCCACATGCTCCATGGTGTGAATAACTGAACCGGAACCCAGGAAGAGACAAGCTTTGAAAAATGCATGAGTTACCACATGAAAAAGCGCAGCAGTAAATGCACCTGAACCCAGTGCCAGGAACATAAAACCAAGCTGAGAAACCGTAGAGTAGGCCAGAACCCCTTTAATATCGTTTTGTGTAATGGCTATTGTTGCAGCCACAATAGCTGTAAGTGCACCGATCACAGCCACAATCATCATCACTTCAGGGCTCAACACATACATTGGTGAGAGTCTGGTAATCAGATAAATTCCGGATGTAACCATCGTTGCCGCGTGAATCAGGGCAGAGACGGAAGTCGGGCCGGCCATCGCATCGGGCAGCCAAACAAATAGCGGAATCTGAGCGCTTTTACCGGTTGCCCCAATGAACATCAGGAACGGAACCCAGAACGACCAGCTTGCCGAAAATGCGTCGAGGTTTGCCAAAATCACATCAAACTTCAGACTACCTACAGCTTCAAAAATGGCAAAAATTGCAATCAGAAATGCAAAATCCCCTACCCTGTTATATAGAAAAGCTTTTTTGGCGGCGTCCGATTTACTCATATCGGTGTACCAGAACCCAATGAGCAGATACGAACAGAGACCCACGCCTTCCCATCCGAGGAAAAGCAGGAGAAGATTGTCTGCCATCACCAGATTCAACATCGCAAAGATGAAGAGGTTCAGATAGGCGAAAAACTTCCAAAAGCCCGGATCGTGCGACATATAGCCGATCGAGTAGAGGTGAATCAGTGAGCCGACACCGGTTACCACCATCATCATAATCAGCGAGAGCTGATCGATCTGGTAAGCAATATCGACACTAAAACTGCCGGCCTCAATCCAGGTAAAGAGCTTCGCATTCAGAGCTCCTGTTTCCGGATTAAAGTTAAAAAACAGGTAGAGTGTGATTAAAAAAGGGATAAATACCGCAAAGTTGGCAAGTGTACCAATTACACTTTTTTTAGATCGGTACGAATCTGATGAAAGGCCCAGAATCCCGTTTATTAAAAAACCGAGAAGCGGTAAACCAACAATAAGACTTACAAGCGCTGTAGGTGACTCCATTCAAACAGGTTAATTAAAATGTTGAGCACTTAATCTTTTATTTCGCTGCCGTAATGCAGCCTCTTTTTCAGGTGGCAAAGATACAAAATTCTTCCCCAAGTTAAACCTCAGACGAAGGAAAACTGTACATCCCCGTTCAAGTGCTTTTTCAATTTCAGCTCTAAATTTAAGAAACATTTTACTGAAGGATATAACGAATCTTGGTTTTTTTGAAATTTGTAAACAAATCCTAAACCGTTCGATTTTTATTGCGGTTGATATCACCTTTTTGATAGTTTATAGGCCGAAAAACAAAACGTCATCAATTTTTTAACGCTAACTAATGAATAAGCTCTCGCTATATAGTTTATCGCTCTCGTTCATCTCTTTGATGTTGTTCTGGGTGGTTATGAGCGGTTTTTTTGATGCAGTGCATCTAACCATGGGTGTGCTTTCCGTAGCCGGTGTGATGGCTATCAACTACAAACTTAAGACGCACCGTTTTTTCGAAGACGACATGGACGACCTGAAAGAACTGCGTTACTTCAGAGCGGTTTACTACTTTTTCTGGATGATTTATCAAATCATTGTAGCAGGTTTTCATGTAGTTAAAGTGATCGCAAATCCCGCACTTCCTACAAAACTGAGTGTGGTTACGTTTAAAGTAGATCTCCCGAGTGCACACGCAAAAATGATCTTAGGCAACTCCATCACACTTACCCCCGGAACACTGACCGTAGACATTGACGGAGACAACTTTCTGGTGCACGCTCTTGACGAATCATCTTATTCCGGGATTATTTCGGACGAAATGCCGCGGGAAGTACTTAAACTTTTTGAAACGGAAGAGCGCCAGGTAATCAGTGATATTGAAATCACGACTAAAAACTAATTCTTAATGGAAAACTTTTTTCTATACAGTGCTGTGGTACTCACCATTATTATCGCTGTTCCGCTGATCAGGGTTGTGAAGGGGCCAACCCTATTTGACCGGCTTTTGGCTACCAATGCCATTGCCACAAAAACCATTGTTCTGGTCTGCCTGATCGGCTTTCTGTTCGGGCGTATCGATATGTTTATTGATATCACCCTGGCTTACGCCATTCTTGGCTTTATTGGTGTATTGGCCATCGCAAAATATTTATCATCACCTAAAGTAAGACGTAATGCTTGAAGCGCAATCCATTATCACCATTCTGTTTGTATCGCTCGGTATCATCTTCATGCTGGTGGGTAGTATCGGGATCTTGAGATTACCCGATTTTTACTCACGATCACATGCTGTAAGTAAAAGTGATACACTCGGAGTTGTCTTCGTTATAGTAGGACTCATTATCTATGAGGGGTTTACGCTCAGCAGTGGAAAACTGTTTTTAATTGTCCTTTTTATTGCACTCTCCAATCCCATCGGTACTCACGCACTTGCAAGAGCTGCGCTTAAAAAAGGTCTGAAACCACTCCTTCACGACGATAAAAAAGGAGGAGAAACATCATGATCTGGGAATTAGAGCTTGTCATTTATCTATTTCTGTTAATCTCGGCCATTGTTGCCCTCGAGGTGAAAGACCTGCTGGTTGCCGTGGTGATGACTACCGTATTCAGCTTTTTGATGGCCCTTCTTTTTGTAGCCATGGGCGCTATCGACGTGGGATTTACTGAAGCCGTGATCGGTGCCGGTGTATCCGGAGTACTATATGTTGTTGTAATCTATCAAACCACAAGACATTCAAACGATTGAAAGCACTAAAAATCATCATATTGATTTTATTCGCATCTGTCTTAATCTATGCGGCCAGCGACCTCCCATACCGGGGTGATCCGGATAACCTGATGCATGCCGAGGAGAGCATCACAGGCACAACGGTTGTTGGAAGCTACGTGATTCAAGAGGCATATAATGATGCCAAAACACCCAATATTGTAACCGTTATTTTAGGCGATTACAGAAGTATTGATACGTTTGGTGAGCAGGTTGTGGTTTTTACAGCCGGCCTGATAACTATTTTAATCCTGAGAAACCGACGGAGGGTAGTATGAGACATCAGGATGAAAGCCCGATTGTTCTGCTCGGGTCCCGACTTCTTACACCTTACATCATGCTTTTTGGCTGGTATGTGATCTTTTTTGGTCACTACAGCCCCGGCGGAGGCTTTCAGGGCGGAACCCTTCTTGCCGCATCGGTTTTATTAATCAGAATATCAGGCGGGCGCCGGGTTTCAAGGTTGCAAATTCAGGAGTTTGCCACTACCCCCCTGGCTGTAATCGGAGTCATCATATACTTTGCAACAGGCCTGGTAGCCATGCTTATGGGTGGATATTTCCTGGATTACGAACTGTTGCCATTTACAGGAATGGAACCCGCAATGGTTCGTTACTGGGGAATTCTCATCATTGAAGTCGGTATCGGCCTTGCCGTCATGGCAATCCTGGTAATGATTTATGATAACATGGTAAAAGGTGAAGATTATGCTTGATTTTTTTCTGGGCCACTACGCTTATTGGTTTGTGGTAATTCTGCTATGCGTGGGGCTCTATGGCATCCTATTTAAAAAGAACTTGGTAAAGAAAACCATTGGTCTGGCCATATTTCAGGTCTCGGTAGTGCTCTACTTTGTCTCCATTGCTTCAAAATGGGACGCAACTGTACCCGTAAGAGATGCAAACATTCCGGTTGAACAGGTTGCAAACTATCTCAACCCCCTGCCGCATACACTGATGCTTACTGCCATTGTTGTTGGTGTGGCAACCCTGGGTGTTGCCTTTACCCTTTTGATGGCCATCTATAACCGATACGGTACCCTCGACGAACAGGAACTGTTAGAAGAAATTCAATGATTGAGTCGCACCTACCCGCATTAATTGCCCTTACATTTGTACTGTTTGCCATTATGATTCCGGCATTCGGCCTGTGGAGACCATCCACATCGCAGCCCCTTGCCGTTTTAGGGTCCGGTATTGCGTCCGTACTCTCTCTCTACGGCTTTGCCTCCTATCTTCAAACGGGTAGCATCCGCTACTTTTTTGGCGGCTGGGAGCCCCCGGTGGGGATCGAATTTGTTTACGACGGACTCTCCGGTTTCTTCATTCTGGTGATCAATACGGTCGCATTTTTTGTATTTATCCATTCTCGTAAAATTGCCCGAACGGAGTATCCGGGGAAAGAGATGCCATATTTCGCGCTTGCGATGCTCGCACTACTCGGGTTTAACGGCATGATTCTGACCGGCGATCTCTTCAATCTCTATGTATTTCTTGAAATATCCTCACTGGCCAGTTATGCATTAATTGCCATTGGTTCACGGCCGGCCCCATACGCCGCATTCAGATATCTGATAATCGGTACTGCAGGCGGTACACTCTACCTGTTGGGAGTTGGTTTCCTTTACACCATTACCGGTACCCTAAATATTATTGACATGGCGGCCATGCTGCCAAACTTTGCAGCTGATACGTCTGTGGTTGCCGCTCTCATTTTGATGGTGGTCGGTATCGGAGTTAAGGCGGCGCTCTTCCCAATGCACGGATGGCTGCCCGATTCGTACACCTACGCTTCATCCAGCTCCACTGCACTCATTGCACCTATCGGCACAAAAGTTGCCGCCTATATTCTCTTCCGTATCGTTTTCTACCTGTTTGGGGTTGAACTTACAGATGCTGTGATACCGATGACCACAATTATCGGAAGCCTGGCGGCCGTCGGTATTCTTTACGGTTCCATTATGGCTATCGCTCAAACAGAAATGAAGCGGATGCTGGCCTACAGTAGTGTTTCACAGATCGGGTACATTATTATGGGGCTCAGCCTTGCCAATCCGCTTGGATTTGCCGGGGCACTGCTCCACGTTCTCAACCACGCCGTCATGAAAGCGTGCCTGTTCCTGATTGCCGGAAGCCTTCGGATGAAAGAGGGGCACTCCGATATCAGCCTGTTCGATGACACCTACAGAAAAAAATATCCCTGGACTATGGCCTGGTTTAGCGTTGCAGCCATTTCGATGGTTGGCCTTCCGCCTCTTGCCGGATTCTTCAGCAAGTGGTACCTCGCTCTTGGAACCATTGATAATGAGAACTGGATTTTCCTCGCTGTAATTCTGATCAGTTCGCTGCTCAACGCAGTCTACTTCTTCAGAATTCTTGAAAATGTATATATGATGAATCCGAAGAAAGATCAGAAAGAGGCAGCCGATGCAGAGCGAAATGAGGTGAGTTTCAGCATGATGTTTCCAACATCTGTCCTCGCAATTGCACTCTTTGTGATTGGGTTTGCAAATGCTGCCATTGTGGGAATTCTGTTTGATGTATTTCCGATGTAACCAATAAATGACTTTGATCAGATTCAGTTTATAAGATATTAATTACACACAAAATAGATGGATCTTACGCTTGTACCTTTATTAGCAATTTTATCATCGCTTGCAGCGGTTCCGCTCATACTGTGGAGTTCATCCAAACCCAACCTTCGGGAGACATGGACAATTATTGCCGCACTTGTGAAGTTTGGCCTGGTTATGACACTGCTTCCATCAGCCTTGAATGGGGAGAGTGTTACACTCCATCTGTTTGATCTGGCTCCGGGTTTACCGCTGGCACTAAACGCTGATCCTCTGGGAGTTTTCTTCGCAGTCATCGCATCCGGCCTATGGATCTTCACCTCCTTCTACTCCATCGGCTATGTACGCGGACACAAAGAGCACAAACAGACGAGATACTACGCAAGTTTTGCTATCTGTCTCTCTGCAACCATCGGGATTGCCTTCTCCGGTAACTTGCTTACTTTTATTGTCTTTTATGAACTTTTAACTCTTGCTACCTATCCGCTGGTTATTCATACCGAAACGGACGATGCCATTAAAGCCGGACGGAAATACCTGGCATTCACGCTTACAGCCGGTCTTCTCCTGATTGCTGCAGCCGGAATGGTTTACTACTATACCGGAACCCTCGATTTTACACCGGGAGGAATTCTCGGTGATGCCGACATTCCCTACCACATGATGCTGGTGATGTTTATCCTGTTTTTGGGCGGAGTTGGCGTTAAAGCGGGGATTATGCCAATTCACGGCTGGCTGCCTGCAGCGATGGCAGCTCCCACACCCGTTAGTTCACTGCTTCACGCAGTTGCCGTTGTAAAATCGGGTGTTTTTGCCGTACTTCGTGTTGTCGGTTACGTCTTCGGCGTGGATGTAATGGGCGATTACGGCTTCAACGAAATTTTAATTGTACTGTCCGGTGCCACAATTCTGATTGCATCACTGATCGCCTTTGCGCAGGATAATCTCAAACGCCGGCTTGCCTATTCAACCGTAGGGCATCTGTCCTACATTGTATTAGGTATTGCGCTCTTAACTCCACTCGGCATTCAGGGTGGCATTATGCACATTGCGGCACACGCTACCATGAAGATTACCCTCTTCTTCTGCGCCGGTGCCATCATTGTAAACCTTCATCGGGAAAACATCAGTAACCTGAACGGGATCGCCAAAGTGATGCCCTGGACCATGGGAGCATTTGTCGTCGGGTCGATGGGACTGGCCGGAATCCCACCCATCAACGGATTTTTCAGTAAATTTTTCCTTGTTTCCGGTTCGCTTGAGGGGGATATGATGATCCCTGTAATCATATTAATTGTAAGTGGTCTGCTGAATGCAGGTTACTTCTTCCCGATCATTCACCGGGCGTACTTCAGAAAAGGGGAAGGCCTCGAAAAATATGGGGAAGCCTCGCCGTTTATGGTAGTCCCGATAATCGTCACGGCAACACTTTCTGTTCTGTTCGGCCTTTTCCCGAATCTGTTTTTCAACTTTTTCGATCTTGCTTCACAAATCAGCACATCACTTTTTAACTCTGTATCACCATGAAAAACTGGCATTGGATCATATTAGGAATTCTGTTTCTGGTCACGCTTGTGCTGGAGTTCACCTACCTGGCCGATTATGACAGCCACTGGTGGAACTCAATACCTGCATTCTATGCGCTGTTCGGTTTTGTAAGCTGTATCGTGATCATCTACTTTGCCAAGTTCATTGCTAAAAATATTGTAAACCGCGACATCAACTACTATGATTGAGATTTTAACCATACCGGGTGTCATTTTAATTATCGGAGCGGTTCTGCTCTCGCTGCTTCCACAAAAAATCAGGAGCTCAGCGTTTCTAATATTCCCCATCGCTGCGCTTGCTTTTGTACTTACCCGTCCCGACGGATACTCCGTAACGGCATCTCTGGGTAATTTTGAGCTTATTGTTATGGAAGTGGATGCGTTGAGCCGTGTATTTGGGATTATCTTTGCCATTACGGCATTTGTTGCGGGAACCTATGCTTGGCATATCAAAGATCTTGGTCAGCAGATCAACGCTCTGGTTTATGCAGGAAGTGCCTTGGGCGTTACGTACGCAGGCGACCTGCTCTCGCTCATCATATTCTGGGAGTTGATGGCCGTCAGTTCCACCTGGTTGATCTGGGCGAACCGTACAGAAGCATCCGATAAAGCCGGTACACGCTATCTGCTCTATCACATATTGGGCGGAGGACTGCTCCTGGCCGGAATCATTTGGCACTATATGACCACCGGTTCGCTGATGGTGGAGTCCCTCGAACAAAATTACACCATTGCCAATGTGCTGATGCTTGTGGGTGTTGCCATCAACGCGGCAGTCATTCCGCTGCACACATGGCTGGCAGATGCCTACCCGAAGGCAACCATTACAGGTGCGGTATTTATGAGCGCCTTTACTACCAAATCCGCCGTTTATGTTTTGATACGTGTTTTTCCGGGATGGGAATTACTCATCTGGTTCGGTGCGGCCATGGCCATATACGGCGTTGTTTACGCGGTAATCTGTAAAGACATTCGCGAAATTCTGGCCTATCACATTATCAGTCAGGTTGGATTTATGGTGTGCGGTATCGGGATAGGTACCGACATGGCACTGAATGGGGCTACGGCACACGCTTATAGCCATATTCTCTATAAATCACTCCTCTTTATGAGTACCGGAGCTGTTCTGTACGCAACAGGCACCTCCAAGCTGGTGCATCTCGGCGGCCTCGCCAAAAAAATGCCTTATGTTCTGGGTCTCTACCTCGTAGGCGGATTTTCCATTTCAGGTCTGCCGCTTTTTAACGGATACATCAGTAA
This sequence comes from Rhodohalobacter halophilus, assembly GCF_001715195.1. GTDB lineage: Bacteria > Bacteroidota > Rhodothermia > Balneolales > Balneolaceae > Rhodohalobacter > Rhodohalobacter halophilus. The sequence continues at coordinate 75,703 of NZ_MDWE01000012.1, read as the reverse complement.
ATCGATGACGATTAGCGCAGCCGGCTATGCCCATAACGAAATGGCAATGCTGATGCTCCTGTTTGCTTCGGTAGGCACATTCCTGAGTGTTGGATTGAAACTTCCCTACTACACTTGGTTCGGGAAGGAGGATAACGATATTGACGTTAAGCCGATCCCGAAGAATATGTACATCGGGATGGGAATTGCGGCATTCGCCTGTATTTTTTATGGCCTCTATCCGCAAGCGCTTTACATGTACCTCCCTTTCGAATATGACTATAATCCCTTTACGGTGTATCACTTTGTGGAGATTACACAAATTAGTTTGATGACCTTTGCCGGATTCTGGCTGTTGCGCAAAAAGCTTGCCGGTGAGCTGATTATCGCGCTTGATGTGGACTGGTTTTACAGAAAAGCAGCTCCACTCACACGAAAGGTTTTTGTGAACGGTGTAGATAACTTCTATGATCGTGTCGAAGATAAAATTTGGGATATCGCCAGATTCCTCACACAGAAGTTTAAAAATCCGATGACTTGGCTGAATCCGTTCACTGACCGAAATAATGAAGCAACTCGATACAGCCCGGCAATGGAAGTTGTCATGAGTTTAATACTGTTCACCGTATTGGTGTTCTCGCTCCTCTACCTTATATGAGATACGGGCAGTCGTTTAACGGCTGCCGGACTGCAAATGCAATTGTTTTTGTTCATCCCAATGCAGGCTGATTATTTATAACCCTGGCCTGTGGGGTATGGCTGCATTTGCTAAAATTATTAATCACGTAAAAACGGATTCATCTCATATGAAGTGGAAAGAAACAATCAAAAAATACGCAGAGAGATCTAACATCAGTGAGTCTCTCACCAAGAAACTGACCTCACTTACCGCACTTCTTGAAGATTACCTTGAGCATACAGACAAAAAATCGCTAAGTGAGTTGTCTGCTGAACTTCCTCAGAAAGCAGCATCCTCGTTCGAAAGCAACGGGACAAAAGCCAATCGTGAGCTTTCCGAAAAGATCGGTCAACTAACGAATGATGAGATTCGCAGCCTGCTGAGATTAACAACCATCTTCTTTCATCTTGTCAATTCTCTGGAACAGCACGAAATTATCCGAATTAACCGTGAACGGTCCAAAACCATAGACGTCAACAACCCGCGGCCCGAAAGTATTGCTGATGCGCTGAAGTATTTTAAACAGAAAGGGATGAGTTTTGAAGACGCACTGGATCTATTTAAAAAACTCGATATACAGCCAACGGTTACGGCTCACCCGACTGAAGCACGGCGCCGAAGTATTCTCTATAAACAGGAGAGCATTACCTCAAAAATAGATCATCTGGATGATCAAAATCTCACACCAAATGAGAAGGAGGCGTATCTCCATCAAATCATCAACGAAATTGCGCTGCTAATCTCCACTGACGAAGTTCGTCCGGAACGGCTCACGGTTGAAGATGAAGTGGAAAATGGGCTTTACTTTTTTTCAAACGCTATCTGGAACACTGTTCCCCGTCTCTACGATGATATCCGGTCTGCTTTTTCTCAGCAGTATGGCAAAACCCCGGACCTCCCCATCGTTCTGAAATATCGTTCATGGATTGGCAGCGACCGAGACGGCAACCCGAATGTTACACGTGATGTAACCTGGAAAACCTTACTCGATCACCGGCGTGTGGCGTTGAAGCAGTATATGAACGAGTTGAGAATGGTGAGGCGATATCTTTCCGTCTCCAAAAATTTTGTGAATGTTCCCGAAAAACTTCTTCATTCACTTCAAAAAGATGAAAAAGAAGTTCCGCTAAGCGATCAGTATAAGCGACATTACAAAAATGAGCCGTTTCGCCAAAAGTTAACGCACATCATGCATCGCCTGCAAAATATGCTTGACGCGCTAAACGGAACCGAACAAGAGGTACTGAGTTCAGCCACCTACTCTGCCAGTGATTTCAAAAAGGATTTAGATTTAATTGCTGACTCATTAAAAGAGGCCGGGCTTGAGGATGTAGCCCGTTATGGAAATTTCAACGATCTACGAATCCGGGTTAATACATTTGGACTGCACCTTGCCGCCCTCGATATCCGACAGCACAGCGGAAGGCATGAGAGCGCTGTTAGCGAACTGCTGAACGCCGCGAATGTACATCAAGATTACGCTTCATTAGATGAGCAGGAGAAAGTGGATCTGCTGATGCAGGAGCTACGGAATCCGCGTCCACTCTCCCCCATCAACGCAGCCTTTAGTGAACCTACCGTTGAAATTCTGGACGTATTCAAACTGATCAGCACCCTGAAACAGCTTGACCCAAATGCTTTCGGCAGCTATATCATCAGTATGACGCACGGAGTGAGTGACATGCTCGAGGTGGTGCTGCTTGCAAAGGAGACCGGACTCTGGAAACTCCAAAAGGGACAGGTTGAGAGCGAAATAGATGTTGTGCCTCTTTTTGAAACCATCGAAGACCTCGACTTGAGTGCCAGTCAGATGAAGAGCATTTTGACTAACCCGGTTTATCAAGAGCAGGTGAAGGCCAGGAGTAATTTCCAGGAGATTATGCTTGGCTATTCCGACAGTAATAAGGATGGCGGCTACTGGATGGCCAACTGGGCACTTCAAAAAGCACAGCTTGAGCTGGGTGAAGTGTTGCGAGATCAGAATGTGGATTTCAGACTGTTCCATGGCCGTGGCGGATCTGTTGGCCGGGGAGGCGGACGATCCAATCGCGCAATTCTGGGCCTGCCCTCCATCAGTAACAACGGACGTATCCGATTTACCGAGCAGGGTGAAATTATCTCCTTCCGCTACTCACTTCCCGAAATTACACGGCGTCACCTCGAGCAGATTGTAAATGCCGTTGCCCGTGTAACCGCGGGTGAAGGCCAGAAGCCAATCGTGGAGGGTGATGAGACAGAATCAATCATGAACCGCATCGCATCTGAATCGATGGCAGCGTACCGCGACCTCATTGATGATGATGATTTCTGGCCATGGTTTAAAACGATCACTCCGGTTGAGCATATCGGGAATCTGCCTATCGCATCACGCCCGGTTTCACGAGGCGGAAAAAGTGGTCTCCAATTCGAAAACCTGAGAGCCATTCCGTGGGTTTTTGGCTGGACTCAGGTACGTTACAATGTGCCAGGCTGGTATGGTTTGGGAGCAGCACTTAAACCACTGCTCGAAGAGAAACCGGAAATCATGGACCTTCTGAAAAAGTGGTATCGCGAGTGGAGTTTCTTCGGAACCATCGTAGACAACGCTCAGCGAGAACTTGCGCGAACTCATATGCTGACTTCAGAGATGTACAGCCGCAGAGCAGATCAAAAAATTCACAACAAAATTGTGAACGATTATGAGCAGTCGCGACAGATCATTCTCTCTATTACAGAACAGGATAATATCCTTGATCACCGCAAAGTGATCCAAAACTCAATCCGATTCAGAAATAACTTTACCTACCCGCTCAATCTAATTCAGGTTGAACTGCTGAATCGACGAGACAGAGCAGATAGTGAGGAGGAGTTGAAAGAGCTCAAACAGCTTCTGTTTCTCAGTATTAACGGTGTTGCCGCTGCGATGCAGAGTACAGGATAAGTCTTCAGTGGGAAGGTGTTATATTCTAAGTATGAAGTGCTAGTGGAGGAACCACTTAAATTGGGTGTAAAACGGGTTCAAGTTTAATCTATTTGATTTGAACCGGCATTGGAATGATGTGTGGTTTAGACAGTTTGAATATCTGCTTCTGTCTCAATTTGTCTCCATGAGTTCGCCATTACCATAAAAACTTGAGGCCCTCCCCGGTTAAAGGTGGGCCTCAAGTTTTCATCATTCTCAGGTTGTTTAAATAAACATGTTAATCCTCGGGTTCAATACTTCTACTGCACATCGCGGGACATATCCTCCAGGGTACGTCCTTTTGTCTCTTTGATATACTTCTTCACAAAGAAGTAGGCGATCACACCAAACGCCGCATAGATTCCATATGACAAGCCCAAGCCAATTGAAGCCAACAGAATCGGGAAGGTCATGGTGATGGTAAAGTTGGAGCCCCAATGGACCAGACCCGCAACTGCAAGTGCTGCACCCCGGAACTGATTCGGGAACATCTCTCCAAGCATCACCCACATAATTGGCCCCCAGGTAAAGGCGAAGAATGCGATGTACCCATTTGCTGAGAGCAGTGCATAAAGCCCCATATTTCCTTCAAGCTGAAGCGAACCGCCATCAGAAACGGCTGCCGTTCCAAATATTAACGCGAGTATTCCAAGCATAAGTGCTTGCCCCAAAGCCCCTACCAGCAAGAGCGGTTTTCGGCCCACTTTATCAACCAGCGCGATAGCCACAAATGTAAAGAGAACATTTACTGACCCACTAATCACATTTTGAAGCAGTGCATTCTCTTCGGTGAATCCGGCAGCCTGCCACAACGTGGCTCCGTAGTAGAACACCACATTAATTCCGGTAAACTGCTGCAGGGTCGTCAATCCAAGACCCACCCATAAAATCGGGTGAATTTTACCTGTCTTTTCAGAAATGATATCAGACAGCCTTGGTTTTCGGTTCTCCTCAAGAGTAGACTGTATGTCACGAATTTTATTATCAGCATCTTCACCATTGGAAAGGCTTGTGAGCACCTCTCGAGCTTCATCCAGTTTGCCGGCAGCCACCAGATAGCGCGGCGATTCAGGTATAAAAATCAAACCCAGAAAAAAGATCGCAGCAGGTAACGCTTCAACCCAAAACATCCACTGCCATGCGTCGAATCCACCCCAAAAAGTCTCGGTAGCACCACCGGCTGTTCCGGCAATGTAATAGTTACTCAGAAACGCAATAAACAGTCCGATCACAATCATCAACTGCATCAACGTAGTTAATGCCCCCCGAACTTTTGGCGGAGCAATCTCGCTGATGTAGGCCGGAACGAGTACACTGGCAGCTCCTACGGCCAGTCCCCCGAGAATGCGAGCAAATACAAATGCCATTGATGAGCCCGCAGATCCCGAACCCCAGGCGCTGATTATGAATGCCACGGCTGTAACCAAGAGTACCGGTTTTCGGCCAAATTTATCGGCCAGCGTACCCGCAAAAAAGGCCCCCGCAGCACAACCAAGCAGCATCGAGGCTACATTAAAACCGGTTCCAACTGCATCCGAATCAAAAGCTTGCTGAAGTGCACCAACGGTTCCATTAATTACGCCACTGTCAAAGCCGAAAAGAAAACCGCCGATGGCGGCAATTGTAGAGAGAAACAGAACTCTCCCCATATTATCAATTTTCACCTCTGCAGAGATATTATCACTATCCATTTGTAATCATTTTGTTATGGTTCATTTCAGGCAGGTGCCTGTCGAGCGGTAGATCAGACGTTAGACAGAACTTAAGTTTCCTACCCCTATCTATCGGGTTGAAAATTTACTTTTTTCTGAGTGACATACCTAACTTTTTCAAAATTTTGGAGTCTTGGTGAAAAATCGGTTGTCTATAAAAACTTCCATTGAATTGAGTATGGACGGTCATACTCTCAAAATGAGAATATTTTGATCGGTTTTCAGATTCATCTTGATCGATCCCCCGTCAAAAGCGTTGTAACGGAAAATATTTTCATTTCAGCTATTGCAAAATGTTAGGTATTGATCAATAAATCCGTTATACTACCCATTCACAATACAATAACACCCGGTAAGCCTTTCTTGAGACTGACGCGTTCATTCAACTCTACTCTTCTGAAATACCCTTTCTTGGGTGCACTAACAATACCAATACAATACAATGACACAACAAGGAACAGTTAAGTGGTTTGATGCAGAAAAAGGATTTGGATTCATCAAGCCAAATGACGGAAGCAAAGATATTTTTGTTCACAGAAACAACGTAAATAACCTGGCTCCAAACCAGGGACTAGAAGACGGCGAAGAAGTCGAATTTGATGTTGAAGAGACACCTAAAGGTCTTAGCGCGGTTGATGTAAACAGTCTTACATACGAATAAGCGACCTATTTTCCGGCTCAACCGGAAACAGAAAAGCCCGTCCCGATTTTCATCAGGACGGGCTTTTTTTCTTTATACCCGGAACCCCTAACCGGATATCTATATCTCCCTTTTCTGCATTTTACGCAAATGCTGCTCTTCTCTTGTCTAATCCGCTCTTTTTGGCGGCAATACTATATCTTGTATGCGGTGCAAACTCAAGGCGTCCCTTCTCAATTGGCTCTCCTGTTGCCCGGCAAATTCCGTACGTTCCGTTTTCAATTCGTACCAGTGCACGGTTCAACTCATTGATGAACTTTCGATTTCTCTGGATCAGCCGATATGTTAAATCCAGGCTCTCTTCCCGGCTCCCCAGGTCTCCCATATGATGTGTTAAACTGGAAGCATCGTCATCATCAGATGAACGGATCTCTTCAACCTGCCGCTGCAGATACTCCAGCTCATCCTGTGTTTCTTCTCTCTTTCTCAAGATGATCGCTTCAAAATAAGCAAGCTCTTCAGGTGACAGATTTGTCTTAAGGTCTTCAGTTGATTGTGGAAAATTCTTCATCGATTTCATTGTCTCGGGGTTTATAAATTCCTGTTGTTATGTTCTACAATCAGGATACCGAGAATCGTGATTCCCTAAAATAGGGAAACTCCCCATGGTCTATTGAGGTGTTAGAGTACGGGTTTCCAATCCGGTAGGGATCTCTCCTACTCCATTTCAACATCCCCCTCAATAAATAAAAAACCGCGCTCCGGTGTGATTCCAAAAACGCGGTTAATAAAAATGAATCAAATTTTTCTAAGCCTCTATCCGTAAAGTCGGCTGTTGTATTCCTGTTGAATCGATTTCACAATTCTTCCCGGAGTTCCATTTCCAATCTCTCTTCCATCTACTCGGACGATAGGCTGTACATCGGTGGTAGTTCCGGTAAAAAAGAGTTCATCCAGTTCATACAGGTCATCCTGGCGAACCGGTTCGGTAACCAGAGGTATATCAAGTGATTTGGCAATATCGATTATCACCTTACGGGTTATGCCGTTCAAAATGTAGTTCGATGCAGGAAATGTGTAGAGTGTTCCATCTTTTACTGCAAAGATATTCGCATTCGGGCTTTCTGTCACAACGCCATCCCGAATCATCACGGCGCTGTTGACTCCCGCCTCTTTTGCCTGCTGGCGTGCCAGCGTGTTAGGCAATAAATTCACTGTCTTTAGGTTACACCGTGTCCAGCGCACATCGGGTACGGTTATCACATCCACTCCTTTTTCGTGAAGCTCCTTATGCGGCTTGAAAGGTCCTGATGAGAGGTAAACCGTAGCGGGCACCTCTGGCTCCGGAAACGTGTGTGTTCGCGGAAATGCGGCCCCTCTTGTCACCTGAAGATAAACTGTCGCTTCACCTTCTGCATGTCCATTACGCTGAATCAGTTCACGGCTGATGTTCGGTATTGAATCTCTGATCTCACTCCGAAGCTTAATTTTCAGCCCCCTCAACCCTTCATCCAAACGATCAAGATGTTCCTTCTCCTGGAAAAACTTCCCGTTTACAACCCGTGTTACTTCATACACACCGTCTCCAAACACAAAGCCGCGATCGGCTACAGAAACCGCCGCCTTTTTTTGATCTAAAAATTCACCGTTCAAATATACCTGCATATAGATTCTTTCGTTTTTGTCTAATTCTTCAATGTAAAATTCAACCGTAAAAATACTTTTTTATACCCTCAATTCTGAAACAAATTTGTTAAATCGTGCAATCAAAAAATGAACGATTTGTAACAACTATCGATTTTTACCGTAATTATGGCAAGTTCTGCACTGCTAATTTTTTACATTTGGTCTTCAATGAAGCAAATCAAAACGATTGTACATATTCACGCCCCGATTCACATTGTTTGGGATGCATTGATGAATTTTCAGAATTATCCTGACTGGAACCCATTTATACGAAGTATTGAATGGGCATCCGATTCCAAGGAGCAGTTATTGATCACCATCCTCCCCCCGGATTCACAAAAGCCTATGAAGTTTAACCCCAGTATTTTGAGACATGAAACCCAGAAGGAGTTTCGGTGGAAAGGTAAACTCTTAATGAAAGGACTTTTTGACGGGGAGCACTATTTCAGACTCAGCAAGCTGCCGAATGGCAGCACGGCATTTGTACATGGCGAATCGTTTTCCGGAGTGATGGTTCCATTTCTGAAGAGTGGCTTACGTAAAACCGAGTTGGGCTTTAAGCAGATGAATATGGCATTGAAGGAGTTGTGTGAAGAGCGATTTAAAGCGATTCCAAATCCCGACAACTTAAGTGGCTGAAATGCAGATTCTCTTGTATATTTTTTAATATGATTAAAGAACAAGAGTCTATCAACAAGCTGAAAAGTATTTCGGAATTTAAAGCTTCAGAAGAGTTTCTCTCCGACTTAAAGCGCTACGGGCAGATTAAAAAAATGGATGCCGGGGATATACTGTTTGAAGAAAATACTTCAATTCGCGCAATTCCTATCATTCTTAAAGGCAGTGTAAAGGTTTACCAATCTGATGACGATTTTAAAGAGCTACTCCTCTACTACCTAAAAGAGGGAGACACCTGTATTATGTCGGTACTGAACGGGTTGTATAATGAAAGCAACCAGCTGAAAGCTGTGGCTAACGAAAAGAGTGAGGTTCTGCTTCTGCCTGTGCAAAAACTGGGTATCCTCACAAAAAACCATCCGGAGTGGATCGATTACATTTTTCGTATTTATCATCAGCGATTTCAGGAGTTGCTTGATGTAGTGAATGCGGTCGCTTTCAAAAAGATGGATGAACGTCTTCTTCGTTTTCTGAAAAAAAGATCTGAAGTAAGTGGCAAAAGATCCATCAAAATCACCCACGAGGAGCTTGCCAACGAGCTGGGAACTGCGCGTGTTGTCATCAGCCGTCTGCTAAAGCAGATGGAGGGGAATAAGCTGGTAAGGCTGAGTCGTAACAAAATCACACTTCTGTAACAATTGTAACTGAGTTTTGCATTTCTGCTCAGTAGTTTATCATTCATTAACAGAGACGTTTAATAGGTAAGAAATATCGCATACAAACGTTCTACACACTGTCACATTTTTTTCAATAACCACAATTTTCATTCATGTTTTCAAATCTATCTGAACAGTTGTTTACAAACTGGCATCCGATGCGTTGGGTTGCCCTGATTTTTGGCCTTGCACTTGGGTATAACTGGCTGGCTCACAATGCACCCCTATCCGGGGCACTATCAATCTTTTTCCTGTTTCAGGCCGTTACCAATACAGGTTGCATGGCCGGACAATGTGCACCCAGAGCCGTTGCATCAGAGGAGCCGATTGAAGATGTGGAATATGAGGAGATAAAATAGTTTAGTCTTAGTCTCCCCCTGCATAAAATGAAAGGAATTTTATGGCAGACAAGTTTAAACACCAATAACCCAAAAGAGAATGAACGAAATGAGTACAGAAACAAAGCAGATGACATTCAATGACATAATTAGCGGGGATACTCCCGTTTTAGTTGATTTTTATGCAGACTGGTGTGGTCCCTGCAAAATGATGGGCCCGATTCTGCAAGACCTGAAAAAACGTCTGGGTGATAATATCAATATCATCAAAATCGATGCAGAGAAGAACCCTCAGGCGGCGATCAAATATCAGGTACGCGGAGTGCCTACACTGATCCTGTTCAAGAATGGAGAGATTTTATGGCAGCAGGCCGGAGTTGTTCAACCTGCACAGTTAGAACAGATTATTAATCAAAAAACGGCCGAATATGAGCAGCGATAAAGAGCATAACTATGAAGTAAACATCTTGTGGAAGGAAGGGCGCATCGGAACGATGAAATCTCCCATACTTGAAGATTCACTCGATGTTGCCACTCCACCGGAATTTCCCGGAGGAGTTGAGGGAATCTGGTCGCCGGAGCATCTTTTTACGGCATCGGTGAGCAGCTGTTTTCTGACATCATTCACTGCCGTGGCTGAGTATTCAAAACTCGATTTTGAAGACCTGCAGATCCGGAGTACCGGAAAAATGAGTCGCGATGAGAACGGTAAATATATTATGAGTGAAGTTACGATTGAGGCTGACCTCACCATCAACGATGAATCTAAAGAGAAGAAAGCGTATCGGCTTCTTGAAAAAGCGGAACAGATCTGTCTGATTACCCGCTCGATCAAAGCTGAGGTAAAGCTGATTCCATCCGTACAAATTAAGGTAGCTGTATAGAAATATTTTCCTTAACTATTCATCAAGAGGGTTGTGGTTATTGGATTGCAGACTCCGGAAAGGGTCTGCAATTTTTTTGTATAAAGATGCGTGATTTTGGTACTATTATGAAGGTTTAAGGACAATTGACTATTTAACTTGGACCTTCCCTTTACCTCCTCATTGCAAAGGAGAGGAACTGTAAAGACTATTTTATTCACTAATTCCACCTTACTCAAAAAAACGGAAGACTATGCGATTTGAAACCAAAGCCATCCATGCCGGCCTCGATATTCACAATCCATCCAAATCGATTGTGCCTCCAATTTCACCCAGTACAATTTATGAGATCGACGCGGAGGGACGGGATGAATCGGATCTGCACTATACGCGGCTGGGTAATCCCAACAGGCTACAGTTCGAACACCTGATCGCCACACTTGAAGGCGGTGAAGCTGCAGCGGCGTTTTCGTCAGGAATAGCGGCAGGAATGGCGATTCTGCAATCTCTTCATCCGGGCGATCATATCATCATCCCCGAAGATGTGTATGCGGGAAATCGCAAAATGGTCAAAAAAATTATGACGGGATGGGGTCTTGAATCCAGCTTCATCGACATGACCGATCTTGTGAACATAGAGAAACATATCAAACCAAATACCAAACTCATCTGGATCGAAACGCCATCCAACCCGCTGATGCGCATAACGGATATCCAAGCAGTTACCACTTTAGCAAATCAACACGGGCTCAAAACAGTAGCCGACAACACCTGGCCCACACCGGTTAATCAGCTTCCGCTGGAGCTCGGTGTGGATATCGTTCTGCACTCCACATCCAAATACTTTGGCGGTCACAGCGATATTCTGGGCGGTGCTCTGGTTGCCAAAAAAGATGATGAGTGGTTTGAACGGATCAAATTGATCCAGAAAATGGGAGGGGCTGTTCCTTCGCCACAGGACTGCTGGATGCTGAGCCGCAGTACCCGGTCGCTGGCTTATAGAATGAAGGGCCACAATGAACATGCCGAAAAAATTGCTCACTTTCTGAGTGATTATGCAAAAATCTCCAGGGTGATCTATCCCGGTCTACCCTCTCACCCCGGTCACGAAATTGCCAAAAAGCAGATGAAAGGTTTTGGGGGTATGGTCTCATTCCAGGTTGATGCCGATCAAAAAGAAGCGATTGCCATCGTTGGGCGCTCAAAACTGATTAAGCGGGCCACCAGCCTGGGCGGTGTGGAGAGCACATGGGAGCACCGCCAGAGCAGTGAAGGTGAAGGCTCTGTCACACCTGAAAACCTGATCCGGATGAGCGTTGGACTGGAACATCCCGACGATCTGATCGAAGACCTGACACATGCACTTGGTTAAAATCGGTATGAAGGTTAGTTCTTTACCGTGCTTTATCTATTTTGATAATTGAATCAATTGAAATCTTTAAAATCCTTGCCATTATGAATAAAGCCTTAGCCGCCATCTGCATATTTCTCGTCGTACTGAGTGGATATCTTTGGGTAAAAGTTACCAACCTTGAAAACCGGGTTGCTGAACTTCAGGAACCGGCACTATATGAAACAATGACCTTAATGCAGACGGTGATTCATAAAATTTCATACGCGATAGAGAACCAAAACGTAGATCTGCTTGATTTCTACATTCACGAATTGGAAGAGGCTACTGAAGAGCTGATTCTGGCAGATCTGGTTTATCACGATCAGCCGGTTGGCCAGCTTACACAGACGATGCTCGAACCCACTATCGAAGACCTGGAAGATGCCGTTGAGTCAGGTGATTGGGATCGGGTCAGAGATCGAAATCTCGTAATGATACAGGCGTGCAACAGTTGCCACATATCAACAGGTCATTCGGAGGTGGTTGTAACAGATCGGGCAGAGGTTAATCCTTTTAATCAGGATTTTTCAACACGTGAATAAACACTCTCAATTTTTGATACAAATTGTTCAGAAAATTTATTTCAGACAGTTGAAAGGTTTGCAAAGTTCAATTTAAGTTACTGAATATCATAAGGTTAAAGGTCAAAAAAGAGGCTCAATATTAAATTTAAAATTTGTGTAAGGGTTTCTGTTTTTCTGTGTCTTATATGCAGAGAACCACGATACACAAATAAAAAACAAGAGTTACTATCTGAGAAGCGATTGAGCACGCTTCTCAACAACCATTCAGGGATTGAGGCTGAAAACCTCAATCCCTTTTTTTATATCGACTGGAGATCTTTTAATCGACCGAGTTCAAGCATAACAAAGGAGCATAAACGCTCAAACGTTCTCAGAACCGGTTCATTTTTCAGATAATCCTCATTGAATGCTTCCAGCAAATCTCCTGTTTAGATAATAGCTTCATAAACAAACGATGCAGAGAATGATAACCAATCCTAAGATTATGAGTGAAGAGAATCATAAGAGTACAGAGCGAACGAAGGATGAAAAATCCACAAATAAGAATAGGAAACTAAATAGAGAGCTGGAACAAACATTTCCTGCCAGCGATCCGCCATCCCGTACCCGTCCCGGCCATGAGGCTGAAAATGAGGAGTAATCAATTGCTCAGAAGAAATTCACGATGCTGGATTGTTGAGAATAGGTTATAGCTTACATTTAATCTAATGCAAAAAAGAATGCCCAAAGGAATTACTACATTTAGTGTTTTCTGCTTTTGGGCATTTGTGTCGTTTCATTTTTTTATAACCACTTGAATGGTAAATGATACTAAGCAACATTCACCTGTTCTTTATCCGACATGGTTCTGTTAAGCAGATAATAAACCGGACAAAACCCGGTAAACATACTCATAATTTGAAGAACGGCCACAGCACCAGCCAGATAGAGCCAGTTCAAATTGATATAAACGGCCAACAATACGCTTGTCAGATATATGACTCCGACAATTCCATCGTGAATTTTAGTTTTACTTTTCATGTGAGTTGTTCCTCCGGTGAGTTTGTTAAAGGACAGGCTGAATTGAATTTGTAAGCTTCCCATTTTTTGGACCACTCATAAGCAGTGAACTTCAACTCAGGTAATTTATCTCTAGTTAATATCTTTTTTTAGCAGATTAGAATAACCTCTTCACTTCTTGTACTAAAGTCGCTATTAAATTAACAAACCGAATGTCGATTGGTTGTACTCTCACAAAAATTTATAAAAAGAGTGTTCATTATGGGAACCATCATCTCGCTGATTACAAAACTTCTACTCAAAAAAGGAGTATGTGTCCATCGTAGCCATGGTAATTTAGTGCGCGCACTTCGAATCCTTGGCGAAGGAGTGGATCCAGCAGGACTTGAACCGCGAAAACACTGTTTTCGCAATATAGATAAGATGGCCTCAGCCAAAAACAATACTCAAATCCTGGGAGTCGAGTACAAACCTAGTTGTGAAAGTGCAGATCTGTTTTCACAACACAGATAAAATGGTTCATCCAAAAACAATACCCAGATTTTGGGGTTGGCATAAAGAGAAGGAAATGAGTGGACCCAGCAGGACTTGAACCTGCGACCAATCGATTATGAGTCGACTGCTCTGACCAACTGAGCTATGGGTCCTACAACGTAATAAACAGTGATTTTATCCCTCTCGCAGGGATTTGTGATTTCAAATGGACACCAATTTGGACACCAAAGCAATTCTTATCCATTCCGATTGTTCGGTTATGGACACCAAAAGCGATATGTCGTTTGTTTGCTATCATCATTTTCGATCACTGCCACTCGCTAACTTTTGTTAGCGTTCAAATATAGGAATAAAGTCCTGTTTACTTCAAAAGTTTATTCAGTTGATTTTATCCCCACGACGTTCCAAAATCCGTACAAGCAGTTTTCCAAGCTTTACTTCTAATTCGTTTGTGAGTTCAGCGTCGTCGGCTTCTTCAATTCGTTTCTCAAACTCTTCGATAAGACTGATGGCACCTTTTATCATCACATAGCTAACCCCCTCTTCTTCCACATAGTCAGCTTCCTTATCAAACATGCCGCCAAGTCCGGTAAGCAACCAGGAGCCACTGCATCCCGAACCCCGTACCACTTTGGCCAGGATATCAGCACCCGGATTTTTAATTCTTTTTTTCTTTAAATCGGTTATTAACGAATGGTTTGTAATCCCACATTTTTCGAGGAATTCACGGTTGGATGGGTAAAGTGCACTAACAGCGATTATTCGGCTGGCTATTTCGTTTATTTCTGATCTTTTACTTGGCAAAATTGAGTATTTACGATTATTTTCTTCGCTGATTTCTAACAGTTGTAACTAACATATGTAATTAACGAATTATTATGTCAATTAAAAAACAGAACCTACATTGGGACTTGAAGCTTGCACTTACACTAAAGCATATGCAACTCAAGGATTTTGCAGAAAGTGTCGTCAGACCAAACGGGGTACGAGGAGTAAGTCACACAGCAGTCATAAGAGTAGCACAACATCACGAAAGCACACCTTGGCTGCGAGATGCAATCAAAAACTTTATTGCAGACAGTAAAAGAGAGAATCCTTCATTTTGGCAAAATATGGAGGTGGCCGGTGAGCGCAGATAGACAACAAAAACTATTTAAAGCCATAGATAGCCTGGAGAGTCAGCTTGAATACCTCAAGGGATTAATTCACGATGCAATTCCACAGTCTGAATGGTTAGATACGAAAGAGTTTGCTGAACGAGCCAAGCTTCAGCATCGAACCGTCACAAACTACGTAGGCAAGGGTAACATCACGAAATTTAAAAAATCACCGACCGGTCGCTATCTGATTCATTTTTCCGAACTGGAGCGTTGGGGGAAATGAGCAACATAAATAGCATGACCATTATTGCAAAAGACAAGAACATCACGATTGGCCGGGATGACATCAGGGCAACGGTTTGGTTTATCGCTTCCATATTATATGAAGCTGAAGACCTTCAACTGTTTGCATCTACCGTTGCGCCTACCGAACCACTGGACATTAAAACAACCGCAGAGATTTTAGCTAAGGCTCAACTCGAACTGCGGAACTACCATAACAATCGATAAAAAGTAACTGATTATTGGGATGAAGAAAATTTACGGGGTACCTGTACTATGACATTTACACAGGCAATCAAACAGATCCGGGATCTCTCCCGTGATGACATAACCGGTATCGTTTCAGACTATGTAGAGCTGAAGCGATCCGGTAACGGAATGAAAGGCTGCTGCCCATTCCATGATGAAAAGACACCGTCCTTTCACGTATCCGATCAGAAAGGCATTTATAAATGCTTCGGGTGCGGACTGGGTGGTGATGCCATTGATTTTGTGATGCGTATCGATGGAAAGGAGTTTCATGAGGTGATCTACCAGTTCGCTGACCGGTTTCACATCACCATTGAGAACAGTAGCACCGGCACGGATAAAAAGGAACCAAGAATCCCGGAACCTATTCCCGGTTTAAAAAAGGTACGGTCTGAAATCAGAAAGGCTGGTCTTGTTACCGTGATTTGTGGTGATTCACCAACAGATGAAATTGATAACAAAGCAGCGGTTAACATCCCTGCATCATTTACACCAGAAGAGGCAAAAGCATTGCGAAAGTTTACCAACCGGTGTGAATTGGTGGTAGGTGAAGTGGCCTGGGAGAATGTTCGTGAAAGTATTAAAACAGGTTTGACAGAAGGATTCTCTGTAACCATTCTATCAAATGGACAATCAATGGATTGGATTTACTATGTAACTGAAGTCGCGCAACCGGAACGGGGTGATATCATCAAACTGCTGGCCGCTATTCCTGATTCCATCAGCCGATCTGTTTACATGACAGAATACTCAAACTTAGCCTCCCAAAATAGCGAGGCCGAAGTATGCCGGTAGAAACGTATAACGCAGATTTTTGGCGGTGGCTGCTCAAAAGAGAGTATGATGATTTTCAACATATCTACGAGAACCAGACCGTCATATCGAATGCAGAAAATATCATTCATGGTGGCTTTGATCTGGAAATCAATCTGGATGAAGGCCGGTGCCACGATTCTAAAGGAAATTCCTACACCCTGCCAGAGTATGTGGCTTTTAAAAACGATGCCACAATTCAGGAAACCGAGATTCGCCTGGAGGTTGAATTTGAACGGTGGAAAGATCAGTGGAAGGCCGAACAAGATAGCCTGGAGTATTATAGAGATTACGAAACCTACAGATGGTTTCGAAGAAAAGGCAGTGACAGTATTGTAGTGACGGAATTTGACCTCTTACTGGACTCGATCATTGAGAAGTGGAACTCCGAAACCCAGGATTGGGATCGAAGCTATGAAGGTAGAATTCGATACTTCAAGTTTAAAGAAGCGATCTACAAACCATTTCTGTTTGAGCCAGGCCAAACACACAGCGTTGAGGAGTTTTCCAAAGCTGTTTGGGAAAAGGATGTCCTGGAAGTGAAAAACATGAGGAATGAAGAGATGCGCAGCTTTTGGTCGCATGTCAACCATTACTACAAACCGAGGATCGTCCGGGAATATGATCACTACGGCTTCATTTCGTTTGAAAAAGATAAGTACTTTCTGGCCGGAAATGTTCTGATCAATTTTCCCAAGAAAACCGGCCAGCAACTACAGTTAATTGCGCTTCAGGATGGCGCATTCCCCGTTGGCGATAACAAGTTCATTAAACCACCGGATGATGCCGTACACCTGCCCCACTTTGAGTTAGGGGTTGCCGATCCGTCCGGGCACTACAAGAAAGCCATGCGGATGCTGTTTGATGATGAACGCTTCGAAGAGAAGTTTAAAGAGGTAGAGTTTCACTTCTGTAAAATGGTGGGAGGAGACAGCGAGTTTGATCAATGGGGAAAGCTCATTCTCTCATACATCTTCAGCTATATCTATTTTGATGAGATCTATGGCCACTTCAAGCATATCATCTTCCTGTACCTGTATGGGGAGGGAAACGTAGGGAAAGGTGAAGTTGCAAAACGTATTCTGGACTTCTTTGGAATTAATTACCTGGACAGTTTGAATACGCCACCGCCACGTTCGGTGGATGAAGCCCTGGAGATGAAATCTCAGATTCCTCAATGGATTGATGAGCACGTTCCCCAGGTACCGGGAAAACAGGCGAAGATCGAAGATCAGACCTGGAACTCCTGGTTTGAACTTAAACCCCGGCCAACGAACATCAAAAAGGGAAATAAATGGGGAAAGGAGCGCAAAGAGGTTCGCACCATGCCTCTTTTTTGCAGCAACTTTAAACCGGCCACGGATCACCTGCTCAGCCGGTCGCTGATCTATGAATACAAAAAAAGCATCCGAGGCCCGGAGCAGCATGTGAAATGGCTCATGCAAAATAAGGAGATCCTTCAGCTCTTGATGATCTCCTACATGCAGAACTATTATCTGGTTGACCGAAAGCTCTTTGTCTGGGATCTGGATCGAATGCGTTCTTTTCTCCGGGATACGGTTAAGCAGGATATTGCTCAACGAGATTCAAATGCGGTTCTTCAGGATCGTCAGATCAGTCAGTTTGCCTCACTTCTTACCGTGTACCATTGGTTAAAACCGGAGTACAGACGAGAGATCAGCAGTGTGGAGCTGGAATTTCGGGAGCTGGAAAAGAGTGATGATGAATCATTCAAAACATTGATTCAGGAGAACCTACATGATCGCATTGATGGGCTAATCGATAAAAAGCTTTTTGGCTTCATACGTAAAGAGATCGTTCGAAATGCGGTAATTGCTGCAAGACATGATCCGCTTTCCGATTACATCGACTCTATTGGTACGCTTATTCAGGCGCAGAAAATCACGACAGTTCATTTTAACTGGATGGAAGATGGCCGATTGAAGTTCTGGGCTAAAGCGGTATGGGATATCTATGAACAGGAGAAACGTGGCACCGATAGCCTTGTCAGAAAGGATATTGTAGATGAGAAGCTGAAAGACTTAAGCGATTTAGGGAAAAATGGCGATTTAAAGGTCGTTAATTGGGCGATTAGTGAGTCAGCTTCCGGAATTGCGCTGGGTTATACCCGGCAGAGAGGTTACTCCATTCCTAAAGCGGTAGAGATCGAAATTTTCAGAAATGCCTTTAACTGGGACAAGTTCAGACCAGTTGGAAGCTCGGACTGGGCAACCTATAAGATGAAATATGGAATCGTTGAAGAAGAGGATGACCTGCAACCAAAAAACACGGAGTCACTTGATGAAGAGTCAGCCCCATTCTAACATATTTTTTTAACCAGTAATATAAGATCGGTGAAAGTTGGAAAAGCTCTGTTTCAATGTTTCAAAAGGTATAAAACGAACTTTAAATCATCATAAACACACTTTTTATGAAACATTTGCTTGAAACTTCTTTGAAACCCAATGAAACATTGGCTCCTGAAACGGTAACATTCATGTTTCAAGAAAGTTTCAAGATCGAAGATCGTAAGTATCTGTTTTTATTATATCCATTTAGAACTAAAATCGACCTGAAACAGCAATGTTTCCACAACTGTTTCATCAAAAACGGCCATTTCATACGATTAAACGTCGTTTTTCCCTTTTTGAAACAAATTACAGCGACAATCACACAAACCAGATTTTTTAAGAATAGAAGGTTTAATAATTAAGGCAGTACCTAAAATCAACAAACAACCTAAATACCCACAAAAATGACAAAAAAAGACACCACCAATATCGAATACCTGGTAAACCTTGAAGTAATGACAATAAAGCAGGCCCAGGTCTATGTAGAAGAGAAAACCGGAATGCGAAGCAGCATGTTTTATGAGTGCGTGCGTCCGCTTTTAAATCCAAAACCAATCGCTCAGAATTTTCGAACGAATCGACCGGCTCATTTGGTAGTTCGAAAAGAAGAAGTTGATAAGGAAATTGCCAAAATGAAAAGTCGAATAATTTAAGTGAGAGACGTATTTATATTTATTAATCCCTAACCTTAAAACATTTGGAGTGGCATTTTTGATTGTGGTTTAGCATCCATAAATTGCACAAAAATTGACAAGTCACATCCTGTACAGTCAACCGATGCAATTTTGTGAAAAAATAAAAGATAAACGAATAACTCAAGGTCTCTTGCAGCGTCAAGTTGCCACAGCACTTGAAATAGATACACCACTCTACAGCAAAATTGAACGTGGTGAAAGAAAAGCTAAGCGTAGCCAAATACACAAAATTGCAGAAGTATTGAATATTGACTCAGAAGAGCTCTTGATTTTGTGGCTTGCTGATCAAGTATATGAAATAGTGAAAGATGAAAATGTTGCCGCTCAGGTATTAAAAGTGGCGGAAGAAGGAATTAAATACTCAACAAAAAAAGATTAACGGTTATGCCAACCCTTCAGTTTAAAGGAAAAAATATAATATGGAATCATCACTTAAGTGTTCCATACCACTCTCTTGAGGATGCTTCTGAATTAAACTTTCAAGAAGACAAAGGCAATGGAAACCTAATTATAGAAGGAGATAATCTATTAGCTCTAAAATCATTACTTCCAAAATATTCCGGCAAAGTGAAATGTATATATATTGATCCGCCGTATAATACTGGAAAAGAAGAATGGATTTATAGCGATAAAGTAAATAGCCCTCTCATTAAACAATGGCTGGATAAAGAAGTTTCAAAAGAGGATTTAACCAGGCATGATAAATGGTTGTGCATGATGGTTCCTCGTCTCAAGCTTCTAAAAGAGTTACTCAGGAATGATGGAGTAATTTTTATAAGTCTTGATAACAATGAAGCGTTTAATTTTAAATTATTAGCCGATGAAATTTTTGGTGAAGAAAATTTCCTTGGTGTTATAGTAGTTCAAACAGCAACAGATAATAATCCAACTCAAATTGCAACTGAGCATGAATATATATTTAGTTATGCAGGCAATAAAGAATTTCAGGAAAATTGGACAGCAATATCAGAGGGAGCAGAGAGGATTCAAGAGAAATACACTGAACTCAAAGAAAAGTTTGGTGAAGACATTGATAGTATTCAAGTAGAACTTAGGCAATGGATTAGGGATAACGAAGATAGATTAGATAAAGTTACTCACTATGATAATGTCGATCATTTAGGTGTTTTCCACGATGGTGATGTTGCGAATACAAAGTTTGGAGGATATGAATATGAAGTGATTCATCCTGTAACTAAAAAGCCATGCAAAATACCTGAAAAAGGATTTCGCTATCCTGAATCAACAATGATAGAGATGATTGGCAATGATAATATTATGTTCGGTGAGGATGAAACTACTTTAATAAAACCAAAGAAAAGATTGGAAACAGTTACTGCCAGATTGAGAAGTATAATCTATGAGGATGGCAGAGCTGCTACAAAAGAATTGGAAAAACTATTTGAAAAAGATTTTTTTAAGAACCCAAAATCACCAAAAATTCTAAAAAAACTGTTCGAGTATACAACAGATGAAAATGACATTATCTTAGACTCTTTTGCCGGATCAGGGACAACTGGACAATCGGTTATGCAGTTAAATAAAGATGATGGCGGGAACAGGCAATTCATTTTAGTCCAGATGAAAGAGAATTCAGAACAGGAGCCTGATAAGAATGTTTGTCATGATAAAACCAGAAAAAGAATTGTAAAAGTAATTGAAGAATATAAATTTCAAGAAGGTTTTAAATATTTAAAAATTGGATCACCAATTGACCCGGATACATTATTGGAAGGTGAGCTACCGACATATAATCAATTTGCAGAGTATGTTTACTATTTAGCAACCGGCAGTAATCTTTCTGAAAAAGAAAAAATAGATCCAAATAAACATTTTGTGGGTAATAATGGTAGTCGATCAATATTTCTTATCTATGAACAAGATTTTGAGAAATTAACCCGGCTTGCCCTGACACTTGAAATTGCACAAGAGATCATTAAGGAAAGCCCTGGTAAAAGAAGAGTTATTTATGCTCCGGCCTGCTTCTTAGACGAAGAATACATGTCAGCAAATCAGGTTGAATTTGTTTCTATCCCCTACAACTTATTTGAAAGAAATTTAGAAGCTTAATATGTACTTAAAAAAGTATCAAATAAGAGTTGTAAACGAGTTAAAGCACTTTTTTGAAGTAGCAAAAGAAAATAAAGTTGCTATTGAAAAAGCTTCTGAGCATCTGCCGGAGGACTTAAGAGATAGTTTGAACTACGTGCAAAAAACGTTCGAGTCAATAAAAAAACCATATCACGATCATTGCAAAAACGGATTAGGTAATTTTTATCCACGGACAACGCTAAAAGTACCGACCGGTGGAGGTAAAACAATTCTTGCGGTTGAGGCTATACGGGAGTTCCAAACTCACTTTAAAGAAAAGAAGACCGGCCTTGTAGTATGGGTTGTGCCTAAAGAAATTATCTACAATCAAACAATTGAACGATTACGGGATAAAAGCCATCCATACCGTCAGTTACTGGATCAGGCAAGTGGCGGTAGAACAATCATAAAAGAGAAAGGACAAAAGCTATCAATACAGGATATAGAGGAGAATTTAGTGGTTCTCTTCATTATGATTCAGTCTATAAGCAGATCAAACAGCCTTGATGCTTTGAAAGTTTTTCAGGATAGCGGGGGCTATGAAAGCTTTTTCCCGCAGGACAATAGATATGACCTACATAAAGATTGGAAGAACAAGGTTCCAAATTTAGATGTAATGTGGGAAAATGGGGAACAAGCACAGCTTCTCACAAGCCTCGGCAACGCTATCAGAGTTTCAAAGCCATTGTTGATTATTGATGAAATTCACAGAGTCTTTACTCCTTTAGCAAAAGAAACTATTGATAATCTAAATCCAGAAATGGTTCTGGGGCTTTCTGCAACTCCCAGGGAGGGTATGAATATCTTATCAACTGTTAGTGGTTTAGAGCTAAAAGATGAAGAGATGGTAAAACTCGATCTGCATATTCATCCCCCGGATAGTAGTGAAGAAGATGACTGGAAGGGAATGATTAATCAGATTTCCGAACATCGAGATGAGCTTGAAAAAAAAGCGATAGAATATCGACAAAACACATCAGAGTATATACGGCCAATAGCCCTAATCCAGGTTGAAAGAACTGGAAAAGATCAACGAGGGCGTGGGTTTGTGCATAGTGAAGATGTGAAAGAGCATTTAATTGATATGGGGGTAAATCCAGATGAAATCGCCATAAAATCAAGCTCAAAGAATGACATTGAAAATATTGATTTACTAACCCGTGCTTGTCCGATACGTTTTATTATTACGAAGGAAGCATTAAGTGAAGGCTGGGATTGCCCATTCGCATATATATTGGGAATAATACCCAACGTAAACTCCAATACCGGCGTAACACAGTTAATTGGCAGAATACTTAGACAACCGAGGGCAAAAAAGACTGGGATAAAGGAATTGGATGAGAGTTATGTTTATTACTCAAAAGGGGAAACAAGAAATATTTTAGAGCGTGTTCGTACTGGCTTCCGTGAAGAAGGTCTTGAAGATCTCATTTCTAAAATGAAGGTCTCAACTCAAGAAAATATCAATCCTACCAAAAAGGTTTTTGTTCGGGAAGAATTTAAAAACTATGAATACGCATTCTATTTGCCAGTTTGGTTAATCGTTGACAACAACGATAATAAGAGAAAGTTTAATTATGATTTTGATATACGCCCAAAGATCAATTTTCATGAGTACAGTTTAACCAACGAGGTAATAAATCGAATAAAAGAATCACTTAGTGAAGAGAATAAAGAACAAAAAACTTTTTCGGTTACAATCAGTGAGGACAGCAAAACTGTAATTGAGGAAGAAAATACTGAGTTCAGGCGTCAAGGTCTGATATCCAAAAATTACATGACACGAAGATTTTCAGAGGTAGTTGAAAATTCATTTTTATCAAGAAAGCTTACCAATATTGTAATTCAAGAGCTTGAAAATGAAATTGGAAAAGAAAAGCTCAGTGAGCATTTCAGTTATATCACATCTATAATCACAAAAGATTTAAAACAAAATAGGAGAAAGAAGGAAGAAAAAATCTTTTCGAGTTTGCTCGAAAGTGGATTGCTGAAGTTGGCTGTAAGCGACCATGAAAATATAGGTTATAAAATACCTGAGAATGATTTCATTACGGTTACTAACATTCCAAATACGTATTCGAAAAACCTATACTCAGATGTTGAAGTTTCAACAATGAACAGTCTTGAACAACGAGTTGCTTCAATATTGGAAAATCAAAACAAGCTGCTTTGGTGGTTTAGAAATAGAGTTGGTAAAAACTGGTATTCCATTCAAGGTTGGCAAGAAAATAAAATCAAACCGGATTTTGTGGCCGCAAAAAGAAAAGATGATGATACAATAGAGGTAATTTATATTATAGAAAGTAAGGGTGAGCACTTAACAGGTAATCCAGATACCGTTTACAAGAAAAACGTAATGGACAGAATGACAGAATTGAAAAAGGAAGGTAAGATTGCGGTTTATCAAACAGAATTAAGGTTTGATCAAGTAAATGAATCTGTTGAGGCATATCTTGTAAAAGATGGCAATGAAGAAGAAAAGCTAAAAAATCTGTTGAAATAATTAATTTTTATTTAACAGCCTTTGATCAGGTTTTTTTAATGTTTGAACAACTTTTTCAGCGTAGTCTTCAGGATACTTTCCAATTCCAGTAGTAAATATTACTTGAAAATCTTTAGTTGAATTTTCTTCGATATTCTTCAGTTGCGCAATACATTTAATTAAACTCTCATCATCAATACCGGCCGTTTCTGGTGTATCAACGAGTAAAAATCTTGGAAATTTAATTTCATCAATTTGAGTAGACAAATATAATAGAGTAAAATAATACATAAGTCTAACAGCAACTGTGGAGCTTGCCTCTCTGTACTCTCCATTATTAATAATTGGTCTATACGTTTCCCTATCAAGACGAGCAGTTTTACAGTCAGGCAATGAGTTTATCATCAACTCATTATATATTTCGTCAAATAATTCAAGTTTGTTTTCAATATCATTTTCTGCATCAGTAGAAAGGCGAGTCATAATTCTCTTTTGTCGGTCGTACTGTTTTAGGTAGCGATTATATTGATCTTGATAAGCCTGTCTTCTTTTTTCAATCTCGATCTGCCTTTTTAGAACATTAACTTTATCTCTAACAGCTAATATTTCATCATCAATTTCATTTAAAGAATTCGTATCGATTTTGCCATCTACGCCTTTAATTAGTTTTTGAATCTCCGTTTCGATGCTATTTATCTTTTCTTGTATTTTTTTTGTCTCTACTGAAAGGGAGGCTCGCTTTTTTCTAAGTTCCTCTAAAGCATCATTTACAGTTTCAACTGATTTTTGTTTTTGTTTAAGTATTTCAGTGTATTCAGTACTATTGTAAAAAAACTTTTCATACTGTTCTTCTTCGATTTCTCCGCCACAGACACATTTTCCGTGATCACGATCTACATTTCGCAAACAATAAGGGCAAGTGTTTGGTGAAAACAGATCCAGTTTATCATGCATGTGAAGAATTTTCTTTATCTGAGTTGCTTCAAGTATCAAATTTTCTTGTAGCTGACTGAACTTTATTGTTTCAGTAAGAATCCCTTTAATTTTTTCATCATTCTCATTTCTATAAATTTGCAAGCTAATAAGTTCTTGTTTTTTTGAATCAACTTTTGCAAAATTTTCAGATGTATTTGGTCTATTATCTTTGAGGCTATCTCTCCGTATCATCAAACGGTTTAATCGTTGATTAAGCTCAGCTTTGAACTCTTCTAAATGAACTAAATTTAAATCCTCATTGTCTTGATTTAATGATTCTGCAATTATGTTATACTCATCTAAAGTCGCTTTGGCACTATTCTTTTTAGTTTGTAACTCCTTGAATTTAGATACACTTTTATAATACTTGGAATAAGACTTACCAATAAGAAGTTGGAATATTATTTTTCTAACCTCTAAAGAGTCTGTAATGAAATTTTCAATATCAGGTTTCTTAAATATATCCCTGGGATTTGGATCTTGATCATGATATATAAGCCTAAAGAGTTCCAAGAGATTTATTCTCCAGTTTTTTGATCCTTGAAAAACTTCAACTGACTCTATTCCCAATTTTTCTAAAAACCAATCCGAAAAAATGTATTTCTGATTCTGACTTCTGTGAATTGGTAAAATTTCACTTATATCCTCACCATTTACAAGAATATCATTTTGCCCAATAAACCTTTTAATTGAATACTCAACATTATTGATAATTACAATCAGTTGTATATAATTATTTGAATCATTGACTATTTGAGTATGATTATCAGTTGCTGAAATTTTGAATTGCGAAGGATTCCCACTTAAAGCGTAGTATATCAAATCCATTAAAGTAGATTTCCCAGAACCATTGTCACCCTCGATTATATTTACTCCAACATCAAACGAAGGGGATTCGTAAGAATAATTATCACCTTTGTAATACGCTTTCTTAATTAAGAAATTGGCCATGTGGTAATTCCGAAATTGTTAAATAGATTAGACAATACGTTTTCCAATTTTAAGATTGTTAATCGAGGGATACTCGATTTAACAATTTCTGCGTTTTTTCTTTCTATATAAAAAATCTCTTCATTTCTCAGAAAATTAATATCACCTTCAGGGTTCAGATAGATATCAATTGTGTTTCTTTTCTGATTTTTTACTAATCCTATAAACTCTTTCTTTTCTAAACTAAAGAGTAATCTCTTAAAATGAGCCATTCTTGTTACTCCATTACCGTATGCTTCGTTCAGCAATTCTTTGTCATATATGCTCAAATTATGTTTAGATTTTGAATTACTTAATATCTCAGTAAGTAATGGGTTGGAAACGAAATCTATTAGAAAAGACAGTTTTTTATAGTCTTTAAAAACTTTGTCTGATGATTTACAGTTCAAAATATCTAATAGTAGAAAGGTATTGTAAGACATAAAATAAAAGTCTTCACCCTTTACAAACATAAGTCGTTTTTTGTTGATCTCCGTCATGATCATTTAATTTTCATATGATAAATAACAAGTATCAAATAACTGTATTATTACTCCTTCAATTACCGCCCTACTTGAAAAAGAATAATTGAAATCTGATTTAAGTCCTTCAATGTAATTAACACAAGAAGTAATCAAATAATCATTAAGCTCATCAATTTCTTTTTCTGTATAGATATCATTTGGGTGATCATTTAGCCACCTTAACAAGGTTCTATTACAGTGCTCATAGATTCTAAATCTCATAGCAATAAAGTTATTATGCGTTTCTAACTTTTGACTTTCTATTAAACTTCTTGATACGGTTATTGCATAGTTAGAAAGTCTCTTTTCACTAAAAACTGTAGTTACTTCCCTTATCTTTTCTTTTAGATTTCTACTGTCAGAAGGAGTCAAATCGTTCCATATTTTATACACTGGATCATCAGGCATATGACTATGATCCAGTGACGCTACTTCTAAAAAGACTACTTTAAGATCTACCTCACCCAAAACCCTTAAAGCTTTAATATCATTTGCTTGACTGCTATCAAGTGATTCCAAAATCATTGATCTAATAATCTCCTCTTTTCCTGCATGCTGTGAAGAAGAATAAAATTTGGATTCCTTAATGATATCAATTAATTCAATTTCCAATGATTTATGATCTTCTTGTCCAAATTCCCAATTGATAAGACTACAAAATTTCGCCCAGTCATCATCTGATAGTTTTTTTATACCTCCAAGATTGCCCTGATTACTTTTAGAGGAATATTGTAGTTCATATTCATGCGTAATTATTTGTTTAAACAGTTCTATGGTTTTGGAATTTATGCTATCTACGTCTTTTATAGATTCCAAAAGAGCTTGATTTGGTAATTTCAGACCCAAACTTTTAATAAAGGAAGTTTCCTTTTCTTTCGAAATGTTTGCTGTTGTATAAAATCCAAACCGGACATTATTAGATAAATTGAAGTCAAACCATAAATCTAAGAAGGCAACAAGAGCGTTTTTAATTTGAGGGCTATTTAGGGAAAAATTTCTTTCTGAAGAATAATTCTTGTCTTCTTCAACATAAATTTGTTCATCCCCTTTGTGGGTGTTTATATATACATCTCCTAAATATTCAGTTGCAAAGTATACTTTACCCTTTGAGTATTCAGTTATAGCATCCACAGTTTTTAATGCAAGTTTTGCAGCCCGTAACTTCTGAAGGCGAAAACCTTTAGATTTATCAGCAGCTTCTCTGTTAATTATTTCTTTCTTTTGCATAAAAAGATGGAGGTTTGGACTTTCATTAAACACTATACCAAATCGAACTTTGTCCAAAAACTACCTTGCTAAGCCAAAATCGGCATAAAATATGTGTAGTAATTCAGAATTTCCCCGAACAAATGGTGAGTAAAGTAGAATATTTTGTACATAAAAGTAAATTTTACTCCAAATCACACATATACCTATAATTAGGCTAATTAGCTGCATAATAATCACCTAATACTATTTAAATATTGAGTAATTCTTTTCATTTCCAGATCCATCCAAATCTTCGTTTGAATGTTGTAGAGCAACATTTACCCTCCTATTCTGTGTTTGAACGAAAACTCAATCACAGATGGCCGAACTTTCTCAATCGCATACCGGAGATTTAAACGAACTGCCTCTTAATGGTCAAACCATTAAAGAAAAAAGCAATTCTACGGCAGGTCGCCCTTCAATGGAGTCGTATCTGGGTGGAGAAAAACCCTCTTTTGTAGATGAATCACTGGTTCAGCATTATCGTGAGAGGTGTGGCCGGTTGGAAGGAGAGCTTCACGATTCAGATCGCAAGATTAGATTACAGATAGATGAGATCATGCAGCTTAAACGAGAGCTGTCGAAAGATCGAACCGAAACTCTTCTAAGCCATCAAAAAGAGATTTCCGATTTAAAAGAGTCTTATCGGCTGGAGGTTGAAAGGCTTAAAGAAAATCACCGTCGAGACACTCGGGAGTTTGAACGGCAAATTATAGACCTGGAACGTCAGGCATTCAAGATGGAGCTTGAACACCGATCCGGCGACCGCACAACCGGCAACCGTATTCTGGATATGCTGGAAGATGTAGCTCCCACTTTATTTGAAAACCTATCCGGTATACTGGGTGGAGCACTAACAGCCCAGGGGCAACCTGCACTATCTGCCTCTACGGAACTTTCACCCCAACAGACTGAACAGCTTCGCCAAGCTTTTGAACAGGATATGAATGGTGATGCAGGCGTAGCCGATGAAGAAATTTCCCCTAATAATCAGGCAAAGACCCCGAAAAGCGGTGAGGGTGATGAATCCCCTCACCGCTCTCCTTTTGATGAAGAGGCAATCGGCCTGAACGACTTTTTTGCAAGCAAAGCCAACGGCCACCATGAACCGAATATGGAGGGCTTGTAATGCAGGAAATGCCAAAACACCGATTTGATTTGCTTTCAATGGCCATGTCGTTCATGGCTGAAAAGAATAAGCGGAATCTCTATCTGAAATACGCACAACGGGTTCACAATCAGATCGCCATCATCGAACAAATTGAACGAAGGCCAATGCAGATGGGCGACTGGCTGCAAATGGCAATAACGTTAGGTAAGCAGGCTCTACAGCAGGACATCGGCGCAAGGCAGATTGCAGAGAGCATATATCCCATTCTGGATGGATCAGGGCAACATCTGGCCAAATACGCCAACATCCCGGCTGAGTCTGCTACCAAACTTTTACTCTGGTACACAGGTCTGTCAAAAAAAATCGAACCCGATTTGACCACCCTGTTGATCCAGGTTATCGCTGAGCTTCAAAAGATCAGCATGAGTAGCCGAAACATGAACCCTCAACCGGCATAGCATGAGCAAAGTAGCTACCAAAACAATTACCCGGTTTCGGGATGGAATTTATAGTGAAACAGACTCCCCCGGAATGACTGCCATTACCCGTGGTGGGCGGTTTGTTGGAGTATTCATATCCACCGGAGAACTTTCTAAACCAGTTGCCAGCAGGTTTCATAATTCGCTTAGGCACAATCCACATCATACGGTTTCAGTGTTAACCCGGAAAGTGATTGGTTAATGCAGAGTGGGTTCAGCGACATATCATCAACGCTATTACCAGCACCCCGACAGCGTTCTGTTAGGGCACGGTCTGTGGCAACTTCCTCGGGAAGTGCCACAGCACCACTTTCAGTGAAAAAGACCCGCTATCCGGGAATTGATGGCGTGATGCAGGCGGCCACGGATCTGGTTGCAAAGTACACCGGAGATGAACGAATTCGCAGTCTTGCACTCAACATCACCCGTTCTGTACGTAAGCATTCCGCAACCGGCCAGCCCGACCTACGCAATGTTGATCTGATTGCGGATGCCATCTATAAATGGATGGTTCGCAATATCAACTATGTTCGAGATCCCTGGAATATTGAGCGAATTCAATCGCCGGATGTGACCATTCGACAGAAAGCCGGAGATTGTGATGATCATGCAATTTTGGGAGCTTCCCTGCTACAAAGCCTTGGCATTCGAACCGGATTCCGGATAGTATCACGAACCGGTAACCACTTTGATCATATCTATGCTGTTTATCAATCACCGGCCGGATGGAGGTCATTCGACACCACTGTTCTAAAATATCCGGGATATGCGTTTGATGAACGGCTGATCACAAAATCCCGGCACATTCCCAACCACCTGCCGGATGGACTTGGCTTTGATCCGATTACTGCGGTAGCGGCTATTGCTTCCACGGTAAGCACCGGGATCAGCGCAAAGAATACCCTTTCACAGATATTTGCAGCCGGAGATAAAGATGAACGCCAGCTTCGTAGTGCCCTGCGAAATTATTTGATGCAGCAGGGAGTGCGTTCGGAAGTGATCTCCTATTCTCACACCGAAAACCACATTCTTCAGCACTATGCACAAATCATTGATGAGCTGGGAAAACCGGCAGTAGATCAATTGAACCGGTTCGGGAATTTGCCGGACTCCTTTGTGGCAGACCAACGAGCCCAAAACAGTAAACGAAAAATGACCATGTATATCGGTTTAACGGCAGGTGGAATTCTGCTTACCGGCATCGTGATCTGGACTATAAAAAAGTGATGACCCTATGAATCGAAGCAGTTACGTATCCAGCACCGGCGACCTTGTTCTTGACAGCAATCAGGTACTCACTCATTCACCTGTCGAAACGGGTTTAGGCAGTTGGGAAGATACCGATCCCTGCCGGTATGCAAATCAAAGTTGCAGGGGGAAACTTTTTGGCGCACTGAAAAGCTGCCGAAGACAGCGTGAACGAAGCCAGGCATTATGCCAGGGACATCAGAAACAGCTTGAACAAAAAGCCGAGTGGGAAAGCCAGCGAGAACAGATGATGCAGGCGCTTCAAACCACGGTAACAAGTACAGCTCAAAAACAGCAGACAGCTAATTCAGCGATGAAAACCGGCCTTACCATAGGTGGAGTTGCCCTTGCCGGAGCTGTTCTTTTTCTCGTTCTGAAAAGCAAAAGAAAATCGAAACCCTCTAAATAGGAACATCATCTATGATTAAGGAAACCAGTGGATACGACAGTTTTGATCTGTTAAATACCGAGGCCGCTATTGCATCCGGTGGCCAATCGGCCGTTCGCCAGCCATCGCGATTTTCAAATGCACTCAACAGTATCAATCAATTCCTTCAAACCGCTACACATACCATTGTGACGGTTGATGGAGTGATCAATAAGGATAAGCAAAGTTCTGTGCAACAACCCCTCTATCCCGGCCAGCATGTTGCAAGGGCACCCCAAAGTGGTTCCTTCATGAAATACCTGGCCATTGCCGGTGTTGCCGTTGGTGGTGGAATTATTGTCATGAAAGGTTTTAAGAAGTAACCCATGATTACAGTCAGACAATCACGATACCTGGACGGAACCATTCCGGGAATGAGAAATCCACGGGTTTTTGATTCCGAAGAAGGTATGTATATCCAGCCCGATATTGAGACCACAGAAATGGGTGAAGGATCAGAGGTCGAAGATGGCAAAAAAGGTATTTGCCAGCGAATCGATGGAGAGGTGAATCTTGGTATTGCTGATTGGTTTCGCAACAACCGAAATACCATCATCACGGTGTTGGCCATTTATGGTGGGTATAGAATATTGAGGAGGTAGACCGTGAGCAATCAATCCTCCTTTACGTCAACCGGCCTTGGTGAGTCACGAATTGTCGGTAATGTCATCGCAACTGACAAAGCCGAGCTTCGAATTATTGGCCGTAATCCACAAAGAGGACTCCCCAGAGAGGGTGTTCCGTTTTCACTGGATCTGGAAATTGAAACATTTCGCAATTGGGCGAAGGTGTTCTTTCTCCCATTTCTGGCAAGTTGGGGAGCGTGCCCGGATGCACTTGTTGTGGTTCGTTCGGCTGACAATGGGCAGGTGTGGGGTGCGCAACGAATGAGAACATCCATATGGGAAAATTGCCGTGCCCAGGCCCGATTGGTATTTGATCGAGATTTCCGGCCGGATGCAACGAACCGAATTGTTTTCGAACTCTACCCGGATGGTGTGGACATCAACAATCTTCAGGAAAAAGACCGGATTGAGCAATCAATGGCCATGACTCTGGATCTGGGTGTTGAGGATGGCCAGCAGTCCGGGATTTATGCTCCACCTACCCGTTCATGGTATGAACTACCAACCATGAAAGCCGGATCAGCTTTAGGTGAAGTGAATACCATGCTGAAACGAGTCATCATTATCGCCGGTGTTGGAGCCGGATTTTATTTTGCTGCTCCCTTACTCCCCGGCCTTCGAGATGGTGTGAAACAACTAACCGGCAAAACCAGCAGAAAGTGAAAGAACTGATCGAAGGAAGAGATTACGAGGTAGTGGATGAAGGACTTGGAGCTATCGGTGATTACCTGGAGCGAACCTCACGAAATGCCTTTCTGCATTTTGCCGGACTGATAAACAACGCTACCAGTGGACGGCGTGGAAAATATGCAACCATTGCTCTGAACATGGCAGGTGTAACCACCAGCAGTGAAGGAATCAGCAGGCACTACGAGCAATATGCTCAGGTGATTGATGAATACTTTGAATATGTGGATGTGGTTGCCCTTTCGAAAAAACTGGACGTAGATAAAGCCATTGCCAGCCATGCACCGGGTGCTATTCTGAAAATTGGTGGTCTTCTAACTGTTGGAATTCTGATTGGCATGGCCGGACTTAAATTATACAATCGAAAAAAATAGGTTATGACATTACGCAGAGGTGATAAAGGACAAAAAGTAATGGTACTCCAAGCTTCTCTTCAGGAAGCCGGAATTGCACTGCCTGTCTATGGAGTGGATGGTATTTTTGGCCCGGAAACGGAGTCCGCGGTTAAACAGGCGCAAGGGTTATTCCTGATGGAACCCAACGGTATTGCCAATCAAAAACTGTTCGATGTATTGGGGATTTCGGATATCACATCTACTAATTATCCTGCTGAACAGACCGCTTCACCCGGAGTAAAAAAATGGATCTTAGCCGGTATTCTGGTTGGAGCACTTGCATTCGCAGCTCATAAGATGAGAGGGTAACGATGGATCAGTTGAATACCCTCAGCGCACGGGAATTATCGAATCTGAATATTCAGGGAATAAAAGTATCCGAACCTTACGGGACGCTTTTGGGAGAACCCGAGCGGAATGCCGTGATGTTTATTTGGGGCGAGAAAGGTGCAGGAAAATCAACGTTCAGCCTGGGGCTTGCCAATGCATTGGCCGATCATGGCCGGGTGGAATACATCCCTGCTGAAGAGCATTTTGGCAAAACCCTGGTAGATCGTGTAAAACGGCTCAATGCCACTCACAAGAACCTGAACTTCACAAAGTGGAAGTCTCTCGAAGCTTTAAAAGATACCCTTCGGAATAACCGGACAGCTTTTTGCGTCCTGGATTCGATTACGGTGATTGAAGCCAACGACAAGGCAACGGTCGAGCTGGCTCAATGGTGCAGGGAAAACAATATCAGCTTCATCATGGTAGCCCATGCTACCAAAGACGGGAAGTATAAAGGCAACACCAGTATTGCTCACGAATGTGATATTGAGATCAAAGTTACCAAAGAAGGCCAAGCCGAAGCGGAGAAGAACCGGTACCGCACATTAACCTCCATAGACGTTCCATTTACTGCAACCGATACCAAGCAGAAAACCTCACGAAGTAATCCAACAGGTTTAAAAGATCAGGTTATAAATAAACTGGACTGGTTAGAAGAGAACTACTCCAGGTACCACTCCGATAGCAATGTGCACTTTGCCGATCAGGTTTTGAGAGTAGTTGATGGAGAAATTAGTGTCGATGAAGAAGAAGAGTTTTTAAAGATGCTTAAACTCGATAGCGTTTACGAAATCGATGGAATCGATCCTGATGAGCTTTTAGAAATGGCATTTAACGATCTTGAGAATCTCATCACAGAAGTAAAGTCATTACGAGCTAACCCGGTAGAAGTACCTTTCAGAATCACACTATCAGAAATTGATAAGCTGCATAAAGTTCGATCATGGAAGCGTGCCAACTCCATGTTTGGTTCAAAAATGCCCTGTTATGCAAAGGCGCATTCAGGAGAATCGGAATCTGCCCATTTGAGCATCCGATATACCCCTGATTACAACAACAAAAAGTATGTACTTGAACTCCTGCTTGATGGCAGGCTGGAAACACAGATTTGCACGGAAGGTGCCAGTGGAGGTTTTAAAGCATCATGGCGGCAACTGGTAAAAGAGTATGGCGACCTGGAAGTGATGATCTATTCGCAGGATCATGCTAAGAAAGTTCTCGGAGCTAAAGAGTACAAACGACAGGAACGGAAATTCAAAAAAGCGCAGAAAACCGGAAACGACTGCCCACCAGATCAGGCTTCAAAAAGCTCTGAAAAGCTGACCGACAAGATCAAACGATACAACCTGCCGGAGGAACACAGGGACTACTTTGACTTTCCAAACGGTACACAGCTTGTGCCATTGGAGAAGCTGGTATCCAAGAAAAAGAACCCGGAAAAAAAGCATCGAAAATGCACTGGGTTTTATGAAACGTGCAGCAAACGGTGACCTAAAAAAACGGGCACCAATTCAGGTGCGAAAAAAGGGCAGTCAGTACCTCATCAAAGATGGTAACGCCACAACGGAAGTAGCCAAACGATCCGGCTGGAAGAAGATTCCAGTCATTGTTGAATCCACACCTGCAAAAACGAAACGCAAACCGGCTAAACGGAAAAAAGCTCCCCCGAAAACTAAAGGAATCGATATCGAGGCAGCACGGAAAAGCCAGAATAAGCTGGATGCATTTTTAGAAAAGGTGTTGAGCTAAGCTATGTCGCAGATTAAGACAAATATCGACGAGCTTCAGGAAATCCACCAGGATGACTTTGATCACTGGTTAGGCGATTGGGATGGGGATGGACTTGCGAATATTGACGATCCAAACCCACTGGTTCCGGGCGATACGGTTCCGATTGACAGCGCCGAACTGACGCCACAAATCAAAGCATTAATCAAGCAGAAAAACGCCTATCTGCCTGCATTGAAATCAGTCATGCAAAAGCTGATCGATACCGGATTGCCACTATTGGTAAAAGGCCGGATCAAGACCATGTATTCTACCCTGGGAAAACTGATTCGTAAACGATTTCCATTTACGGTAAAAGTTGCCGACCAACCGGGTGAAAAATACACGACCGGACTCACAGATATTGCCGGGTGCATGGCCGTGCTCGATTCTCAAAAGCAGGTTGAAGCCATTGTTAAACGAATTCTGGATGGCGAGCTTGGAACTGTCTGGGAACATGAAGATAAGTATGCCCGTCCGGCTGATGGATACCGTGCACACCACTTTATTCTTGTGGTTGATAAAACCACACCGGTAGAGATCCAGATCAAAACCAAGCGAATGTCGATGATTTCTGCGGCTTCCCACTATCCGTACAAGAATGGGAATCTGAATGGTGAACTGCTTTTGGAGCTGACCGATCTGGCATGGAAAGCGGATATGGGAAATACTAAAGCAGCCAAAGCACTTGAACCTTATTTAGCAGATCTCGACCGGCTTCAGGAAGATTTAACGATTCGGGAAAACCCATCGGATGAAGTAAAAGAACTTCAGAATGCATTCGGCGAAACCGTGAAGAAACTTGCCCTGGCATTTACCCTGGATAAGTTTCCCAAAGAGCATCGCCAGGAAGCCCTGGAACTATTCAGAAAGCATGGCTCCATTATCGGTGTGGATTTTGACAGTCTGTTCCAAGAGGCTCAAAAACCGGAAAAATCAGCCAGCCCATCCCATGAAGGTAAACGAGATCGAACGGGAGAATCGAAATTTGAAAGCAGATTTTCTGACGCTGAGCTGAAAAACTATCAGCCGATCAAAATGACGGCCTCCGAGCGCCGAAAAGCCAATGAGCTGGCCATTGAGGTTTTACAGAAAGAAGATCGGGCAATCACCAAAGCCGATATTGATGTACTGCGAAAATATACCGGAGCCGGTGGGCTTGGCTATAGCGATGAACAAGCCAGTGGCAAACGTGGCCTGCTCAATGAACACTACACCTCTTACTCGGTGGTGCAGTTCATCTGGGATAAGCTTCAAAAGATGGGTGTTTCCGGCGGAAATGTTTTAGAGCCGGGAGCCGGAGTTGGAAATTTTGCGGGCTTTCTGCCAGATCGGGATGCCTACCGAATGGTTATGGTTGAACGATCAGCGATCAGTTCACGGATTGCCAGACTGTTATATCCAAGGCAGACCGTCCGACATGAAAATTTTGCTGATAGTGATCTGTCTATCTACAACATTACCGGTGTTGTCGGGAATGTGCCGTTTGGTGATTTGAAGATTCATACCCAGCGAGATCCGCTTGCACCCCTTAGCCCAAGGATTCACGACTATTTTATTCTTAAATCTCTGGACTCTCTCAAACCGGGTGGATTTATGGCTGTGATTACGTCCACCGGTACGATGGATAAGAAAGATCCGGCTATTCGCCAAGCAATGGTACAGCGTGCCAGGTTTATTGGCGCATACCGGCTTCCATCCTCGGCCTTCAAGGATAATGCCGACACGTCGGTTACGACCGATATTCTGTTCTTCCAAAAGTATGGCGATCATTCCGGTGAGGTTCATCCGGATGTGGACAGCCCACTGAACCGGCTATTTGCATATGACGATCTGATTGAAAGCACGCACGAGTATAATGGTGAGACCTATCGTGCGTCTTTCAACCCTTACTACAAAAAGCATCCTGAAAACGTATTGGGTGAACACATTCAGGGGCATAACGTCCAGTTCTTTTCCCGTATGGGCGTGAAGGGGCAATTGACGGATTCTGTGATCTCAAAAGCTCTATCG
This sequence comes from Rhodohalobacter halophilus, assembly GCF_001715195.1. GTDB lineage: Bacteria > Bacteroidota > Rhodothermia > Balneolales > Balneolaceae > Rhodohalobacter > Rhodohalobacter halophilus. The sequence continues at coordinate 39,258 of NZ_MDWE01000012.1, read as the reverse complement.
GATGAAATGTCCTTTGTCTATCCGCTACCGGAACAAATGCCACTTTATGATATTCCCGATGATGGGATCATGCTGGATATTCACCGGGAGTATCATCCGGGGAATATTGTCCTGCATGAAAACAAGTTCTATGAAAAACAGCGCAGGTATTTCAAGGCTCTTCCGCTATCCGGTAAAGGTGAAGGGCTTAAAAACCGAATTGGATCTGCTTGTCACCTTCTGGACAAATACGATGATTACGTTACTGCACTGGCACGGGAAACTACCGAAAAGGATGCGCTTAGAAGTGAATTTAAAGAGCTTCTCTCCGGCCACATTGAATCATTCGGAATCCCTGATGAAGACGAAGATATTCGCTCGGTTTTCAAATACGACAACCGGCTTTACAAACTAACTACCCTGGTGAAACGTGATCCGGTGAACAGCGAGTTGGTTTATGCCGATATCATCGATGCCGATTCCATGTTCAACCGTAACTATGTACCCACCATCGGTGATTCCGCTGATCTGGCAGAGCTGGCCATGTTTGGCCGGTCGATTGGTGAGTCGCTTGATATTGATTTCTTCCAGTCGGTGTACAAAGGAGGCACGGCTACCTCTGGCGAACTTTTGGAAGCTCTGGAATCACATCCAGATTTTTACTGGAACCCGGAGTCTTCACGTCATGAATTCCGCTATGAGTACCTGGCCGGAAATGTTCGGTCAAAGCTGGCCATTGCCCGTGAAAACGAGCTTGAAAAGAATATTTCTGCACTTGAAGAAGTGGTTCCGGAGTGGATTGATATCTACAATATCACAGTCGATCCACAGCACATTTTTACCTATCTGCCAGCCAAAGCTATTGAGGAGTGGATCAAAGATGAGATGAACTACGACAAGGTAGAGATTGGCCTTGTGAAAGATAAAGCGGATCTGGGTAATCGGTTTTACATGAAGCTCCGAAAGTGGGGACGGTACGTTTCCGGTGGCGATGAAACCAATGATGACTGGAATTTAGGATGGGGCGAGACTCCCTTTACCAAAATCATCAACTCCTACATTCAGGATAGTACCTTCCCGCTGAAGTTTTACGATGAAAATGACGAGCTGCTTCCAAACATGACGCTGAAGCAAGCATTGTCCATGTCCGGTGATAAAGGGCAGATTCTTATTGAGCGGGCACGGAAAATTCAGCGGCAGAATAACAACCGGATGCTGACGCATGTGCCTAAAAAGTTCAATAACTGGGTACGGACGAAAGCCTCCACTGAAATTCGGCAACTCATCGAATCGGCCTACAATAACACCTACAACGCTGTTGTGAATCCCCCGTTTGACGGCCGTACTCTACGTGTTCGTGGAATGAGTGATACCTTTTACGGGGTAAAAGATTTTACCGTGTACAAACACAACCGGGCAATCGCTGAAAAGCTGGTCTGGAACGGTAAAGGTGCCAACTGCCATGATGTTGGAGCCGGTAAAACCCTCGCCTCAATCATTACCTCACAGGTTCTGTTGCAACAGGGAGCTGCACAAATGCCAATGTTTGTTGTACCTGGTAAGGTTCAGGAAAAATGGGTGGAAGAGTATATGATGCTGTTTCCCGATGCAAAAGTTCTGAATATGAAAATGACATCAGACAGCAAGCATAAAGAGCTGTCAATGGCGCAACTCTACAACTGGGATGCCATTTTCATTGCCGATCATGCGTTTAAATCGCTTCCGCTTTCTCCTGAAGAGCAGGCCCGGATCTACCAGGAGCGCATTGAGTACTTCAACCAGATGTTGGAGAACTTTGAAGAGCTGCTGGATGAGGATGAAGCAATTTCCAAACAGGCGAAAACTTCGATGATGAAACGCCTGGAAAAGCAGATGGAAGAGTGGGAAACCAAGCTTCGAAATGTAGCGCAGGCCAAACGCCTCGAAACGGATATCTTTTTCGATGAACTGGGTGTGGACTGTCTGTTTTTTGATGAAGCCCATTTTTATAAAAATGCACTCGGTTCAGCGAAAGCAGCCAAGCTGGGAATTTCTGCCAATAAGCCTTCGCAACGAGCTGAAGATGCTCTTCAGAAAACCCGATGGCTGTTCAGTAAGATTGGGTACAGGAATGTATTTGTACTGACGGCAACACCTGTAGTTAATTCACCGGTGGAAGTATGGCATATGCTTAACCTTTGCGCCCCTGATCTGCTCAAAGAGTACGAAATCGAAAACCTGGATAACTTCATCAACCTGTTTGTCCGGGAGGAAGAGAAGATCGTTAAAAAGACCAATGGCGAATACCGGTCTGAACGAGTGGTGGCCGGTTATTACAATTTGCCGGAAATGCGGAAGATCATCGATGAAGTGATGGACATTAAGAGCTATGATCAGCTCATTGGATTCTACAAAGAGTATCCAGACTACATTCTGGGTAGTGACGGCAAGCCGGTTAAAGGATCTGACGGGAAGCCCAAAGTACTGGAGCCGAAATTCAAACGGCCAAAAGCCAACTCCCGAAATGTGGTCATTGAGCCAAGTGACCTTCACAAGCTTCTCTTCGATGATATCATCCTTCGAGCTAATGACGTACTTGCCTGCATGAAAGACCGGCAGTGCGAAACCAGGGATAATTTCCTGGTCATTACCGGAGATGGAAGCAAGATTGCTACGGATCTGCGTGTCTATGACAAGGATTTTGAAGGAATTGATCGAACCTATCTGAAGCTTGGTGCATTGGTGGACTCCGTGGCCACTTCGTATCAGGCACGTTCCAATCCGGCACCGGCTGCTCAATCAGAAGACATTTACGGGGATTACTTCAATCGCCACGGCAGAGAACGAAATGCAGTTTCACCGCCACATATGAGATCAAACCCTTCTCATGTAGAGGTGATAACCAGCAAGGGTGTGGTTAAAGAAAAATCCGGGTATTGGGTGGTATGGGATAATAAAAAGGAGATGTATGAACCCCTACACATATTGCAGGATAAGAAGCCTGAACATACATGGGATGAAGGAATCTTCGGCAGTGAAAAAGAGGCAAAGGAGCGTGCTCAGAAGCTGAATGATGAATGGGAGAAGATCAAGGCAAGTCGATCAAATCCAGGCAATCCGGCTATCCGCAATCAGATCATTTTCTGCGACTGGATCAGCCTTCATCAGTCTCAGGGAGGTAGTTTCCATCAGCTAATTAAATCCGAATTGGTGAAGGCCGGTATTCCAAAAGAACAGATCGCCATCATTAATGGTGCGATCATTGGTACCAATAAAGATGGTTCCGATTATTCGGTAAGCAGCAAGGACGATAAGGAAGCACTGAAGAAAGAAGTGCAAGATGATTTTAACCAAGGCAAATACCGGGTGGTGATTGGCAATCAGTCCATTGCAGAGGGCATGAACCTGCAAAAGTGGACAACCGATATGCACCACATGGATGTACCCTATACGCCTTCACAGATTCAGCAGCGTAATGGCCGTGGACTTCGCCAGGGAAATCAGTATCCAGAAGTCAACATCCACTACTATTTGATGCAGGACTCCTTTGACCAATACCGCTTGGAACTTGTATCGAAGAAACAGAGCTGGATCGATGATCTGTTTTTTGGAACAGCCAGAGAAACCATCACTGATGGTGACAGCGAATCACTGGAGTACGAACAGATGGTGGCCGCTACCAACTCCGATCCACGGGTAAAGCAATTCTTTGAAGCCTTGGCGCAAAAAAACCTGCTTGAAGACAGGATTGGGAACTTGGAATCTGAAGTGCAACGGTTAGAGTCCAGCCAGAAGCAGGCGACTCATGATATCACTTCGAAGCAGGAAAAGATGCAGTCTGTAGTTCAGCGAGAAAAAGCCCTGCAAACCTCACAGCTTCCGGCAAGTGCGAAGCAGGCCATCGAGCAGAATCTTTTCCAGTTACAGTTCGGATGGAATGGAGAACCTTATCAAATCGATGTTGAGCTTTCATCAGATACGAAGCGAATTTCCAGCTTCCGGATGAAGGCTGAATTGGATGTGCCGGAAAACAACCAAAATGGACGGGTGTGGTTTCATCTGATTCCCGACAGTAATATGCCGGACAGAGCTTTTTACAACAAGGCGAACTGGGGTTCGATTAAACGAATGGCCAAAGAAGAACTTGGCGAAACTTTCGGGTGGTCACTGGAAGAAAAGACCGGCCAAGGACGATCCATTTCGGGCAACCTTGGAAATATCATTGCCACCGAAGAAGACTTCTATCGTGAGTATGGAGTAGATATCGAAGCGGAGAAGACGAAAACAGACGAGTCAGGCGGAGATCGAAGCTTTAAAGAGATCAAACAAACTCTGGATATGTTCAAAATCTCAAAGTGGCAGCCAATTATCACCCGCAAGCTTGCTGAGCTATTCCTTGCCCTGGAACGAGCCTGGCAACGAACATCCAAGAGTCGTTTGGAGCTGTTGAACACCGATTTAAAACAAACTGAAAAGACATTGGCCGAACTTGGCAGGGTGCTTACCTCCACCCGTCAGGAACTTGAAACGGCTAAAACGGATCTCGATACAAACCAGAAAACGGTGATCGAACTCAATGATGTCGTCAACGAGCTGGTAGCGGTAAGCTATTCCGACCGGAATGAACTCTATGAAGAGATCAACCGAATCGCTCCCACGTACAAGATCAAAAAGGCCATCACGGTTCGTGATGTTGGAGCCTTAAAAGGAGAATCAGGTTCAAAAGGAACCTTCCGGGAGAACTCCTCCGGTGGAACAGGTAAGCGACCAAAAGCCAAAAATCGACCGGCATTGCTTAAAACGCTTTACGAAAAACCCCTGGTCTATGCAGGAATTGTAAAAGAGCTGGAGATCATCGATGAGGGTGGCATGATGGAGCGAATTGAAGCAGAACGGGATGATCTGGCTATGATCATCGATGCAGACGGAACCACCATTTTTGTATTTCCAACCAGTTTAATGAAGCTCTCCAAAGGAGCGATGAATAGTGAAAAAGCGGCTGAAATGTTTGAAGAGTTTCACCATTTCCCAGCCGACGACTACGACTATGAGCTGTTTCCACCTTCGGGCGAGAAACTACTCAGTGCCGGAAATGCCGACCGAATCTTGTATGTAAGTGACAAGGTAATCTATGCCGATGATGAAAAAGGTAAGGATAACCATTACTTCCACTACTTCGACTCCGGAAAGCGACCGGTGTACAAATACGGTGATGTGTACATCATCGCTAACGTAAACATAGACGGCAGGGGCATTCTTAATTGAGCCCGCCCGACATAACCGAGAAGGTGCTTATGAAAGAGCGAGTATTCGCAAAAAATCCTTCCGAGCTACACATAATCGAAAACCCAAACCAAAGACGCAGTAACATGGCAAAAAAAAGCAAAATCACAACCGAGAAGGCTGTTTCCGAGTTTAAACAGCAGGCGATTACCGCCGGATACATTCTTGGTGGCCAAGCTGTAGCAGCTCAGGTGAATGCACTGGCCGTCCCCATACTGACAGGAAATTCATCTGCTACCATCCAGCAAGCAACACGAGCCGGAATTCCTTTAACCGCAGGCGTTCTCTTAACGCTTATGAGCAAGAATAACCACATCCGTGGTCTTGCAATGGGTATGGGAGTTCAGGGGGTAATGGAGATCATCAAATTCATTATGCCTGACTGGACACCATCACAAGGCTTGATGGATGGATCAGGATATATCACTGGTGGCCAACGCAGAGCAGATACCGGACACGTATATACTTCTCAGCCCCGGCTTCCCGAAACCACTCAGCATGTAGCTGACGTGGAGACATCATTCGAGGTGGAGAACACCATCGAAGTGTAACCATTTGTCTCATAGCTCTGACAGCACATAAGGGGGGTACTGGTAATACTCAACGGCTAAAAGCCAAAAAATAAACCCTTAATACATCACGAGTTATGAGCAATCGTATCAGTAAAAAAGCACTGGTTCCTGCAACTGCACGAATCAAAACCTACTATGACACAAAGCAAGTTGAACAGAACAATTCTGTTATCAACTTCTTTCCTGCCAATGCCACTCGGAAAGTTACCCGAGACAACTACGTAAACAATCCGTTTCCGGGATCGATGAAGCGCCGAATTCTTGGCCTTTCATTTGAGATCACCAAGCAGTTCATCGAGGATGATCCACAGCACGGAATCGATGCCCGTGCCATCGTCAACGGCCTGAAGGATGCTGCCATTCTGCTCCAGGCTGACAACGACAACAAAGAGTTTCTCCGTGCTCCAATCAGCGAGTTCTCCAACTTTGCCGGAACCGGTTTGCAACTGGTTTCCGCTACGGACAATACCGTGGATGCGGTGGCCGCTTACAAGCGAACAGCCACTTTGAAATCTGCCGGTGAATACCGATTGGCTGATCCTTTCGATCTGGCTGTAAACCAGACAGTATCTCTGGCTGTGCATTTTGACGATGCATCGGTTTTCCCATCAGCAGAGAACTGGACGCAATCCGGACAAGGCCAGCTTTGGCTTCGTGCCTCGCTGGTTGTAGCAGAAGTGGACGCTTAAACCAACCTCTCATTCACCGGTCACAACTAATCGTGGCCGGTGATTTTTTTTCAACCGTGGCTAACCAAGCAGATAGATATGAGAATCATAAAGAACTTTTTACCCCCTAAAGAATCCTCTCCCTACAACCCTTCTAAATCCCTGGAGCTTGCTGCCGGTAGCAAGGGTGAAATTATCATGAACGGGATGGGTGGAGAAAGCTTCGGTATTCGGAGAATTCTTCCATACAGCCAGGATATGAACAAGATCATGGTTTCGGCACGGCTCAACGAAGACCTGTATATGTTCAGGGACGTGCAACTTTCCGTGGTACACACCCTTTTCAAATCGATTGACGGACTTTTTGCTCCTTTCATTATTCAGAAGAACAACAACATCGTATTCGAGCTTGAAAACAAGGCAACATCCAAACAGACTGTAAATATCCAATTGATCGGGTACGATCAATACGCCATGAGTAAACTACGTTCTGCGTATGCTCAAATAGGCTCACCCGTTCCGGTACCCCGGTTTTTGTATGGACATGCATCGGTGCCTGCCGGTGGAATCAACGCTGATCTCGGAGTGAAAAGCAAAAGCGTAGATGTTGAAGTCCGGCGAATTGCCATGAGCAGTGACCGGCCGGATGTCACCTCTTCGATGAAGGTGTATAACACTACGGTTCGCAGTGAGCTGTATATCGATCAGATCAATGATGAGTTCGACGGCAAATATGCCAATGTTCCATTCATTGTCGGCTCAAACGTACCATTCGATGTGTACGCCACCAATGCAAATGGACAGAAAGCAGAAGTCAGCTTCTTGTGTGAATGCTATGTGGTTCAGGATGAACTGATGACCGAAGAGGCTTGATATGTGGAATCAGCTCATTCAAGCACTTTGTGAACTCTCTGCCAAACTGGATTCCCTGTTAAGCGAAATGCGTGGCAGTGGTTCCGGTTCTCTGGCTACCGTTTCCGGAAAACGAATTGGTACGTCCATTTCCCCGGTGATGCGTCAAGGCAATTCCCCGGTTCGCCTGGTGAACTCCAATCCGGGCCGACTGGGTGTGATTGTCCATAACAACAGCAATGGGGAGTTGATGATTGCACTTGACGGCCAGCGAATCACGGACAATCACTACACCTTCAAAATCCGGGCCGGAGAAACTCTCCATTTTGATTTGAGAACCTATGGAGAACTATACAAAGGTGCCTTCATGGGGCTATGGGATGATGCAAGCGGAGCTGAAGCAGACTCCAAGGCACTGGTAACTGAAATCTTCTGGGCGAATTAACATGAGTAAGATTTCAGGAAAACAATTTGGAGAACCCTTCAAAATGCGTGTTGTCAGCGGAATGTTATTGGATGGTTCTATCCAGGTAAGCTGGGCAACAGGTGAAAAAGCATCATCTCAAATGGATTGGGGAATATCTCCAGATGACTTGATGACCACACCCGAGTACAACTCTGAACCACAAAATATGGTACGCTATCATCGCTTGTGGTTTCCCACTACATACTTAGACACCCGTCATTACTTCCGGGTTCGATCAAGAACAATTTCAGACAGAGTTGGCGAATCACCGATTTATATGGTGATCGTTCCTCCCGGAATAACGATGCAGGTTGGTGGTAAACTTACTACAGAAGTTGAGCTTGAGTTAATACCCCTATCTGACATCGATTTCGTTTCTCAATCTTTACCAACCACCAGATCAGCTACCACTACGGAACCCATGAGTTCTGACTCACCAGCAAGCATTGAATCTGTAATTGATGCGCCAAAGACACTTGATAATGAATCGAGTCAGTCATCGAGTGGCAATAATCTTAAAACCTCTTATAGCATTACGATTACTTAATTATGAAAAAAATTATAACTGATTTAAACATTGGTCGGTCAAACTCTGGACTTGATATGTTCTGCGACCTTACCTTGAATGAGCAGCATTTATACAGAATGAAGTGTGAGAGCTTTGTCGCCAACCTGATGAAGTATATTCGTCTGTGTATGACCGGCCATAGAGAACCAAAGTATTGGAACACTCAATATGGCGAGAGAAACATCACAGCCATAAATGTCAAAGCAGACGGAGACGTAGATATCACAGTTGATAACTGGATTGATTACAATGGCGGAAATGTACAAATGCTATGTATTCAGGGGGTTCATGGCCTTGAGGGGCTAAACGGACAATTTTCGATTCATGAAGGGGAAACCCCTTACATCCATCAACGCATAAGCCGTTATAACTGGAGAATAAAAGGCATTGCACCCTCCGTAACTGGTGAATGGGATGGAGCTTCAGGTATTGGTATTGGTTCTTACCATAAAACTGAGTGGTGGGATTCATATCAGCGTATGCCATTGAGGTGGTTTCCTATCATTGGAACTGACGATAGACCAGTAAAAGCTTCTGATCTTTGTTTACCGGGATATTTCAAACGAGGGTGCAATCAGGGAAATGTTTCCTTATCGAGTGTTTTAACGGATCAAAAAAGCTCCAAATTCACTATATCAAGGCCATTTACAAACGAATCAGGAGTCGTTAAACAAATTGCAGAAATCGGGTTAAAATCTGCTTTGTATGGCAACGATATGCTCATGGCTCGTGATATATTGGGCTCGCCGGTTAACCTTGACCATGCCTCAACACTATCCCTTGACTATGAAATTCTATCAGAGATTGAAAATTTCAATCAGGATACTGACCTGAATGGTTCAAACGGAGGATGGACAGAACAGTTCATGCATGCTTTACACCGTTGTGCAAATCCTAATGCATCACATACGTATGGTGTTGAATGGAATCTGGCATGTGGTTTGGGTGGAGGTGGAACCGGAATATCACCCGGAACCTCAACGAATGTTCATTCATGGCAATTTGGTGTTCGTCTTGGTGAAGACAACAAATTCGTATCAATGACCGACACGAATCTGACCCCTGACGATAACAACAAACATGGAATATCTCATGGGTATGAAGATGGCGCGCTTGTCCATCATGGTATGCATATTGGTGATCTCGTAATCGATGATGTAGTAAATGAGGTTTATTTCCCAGTTGAGCGCATATTTGAAAATAGAGGTGCCAATCCAATAACTGTGCGAGAGATCGGTCTGTATGGCAACAGAACAAATTCAAATGCTTATTCACCACGGTTATTAGCTCGAAGAGCATTGGCTGAAGTAGATCAGTTCACTATCCAGCCAGGCGAATCTGTTAAGGTTGGATTCAACTGTAAAGCGGTTGTTTAATGCCTGGCACAATTCAAATTTCCTCCCAGCTCACCTATGTCCGCATTCGTGGATTGATCGGCTATTTTCATGAGGCTGCAATCAAACATAATGTTCCGATTGCGCTTCTACTGGCCATCGCTTCACGAGAGAGCAACATGGGTTTGAATCTGGATTCTAACTGGACTGGAGATCACGGCAATGGTATCGGCATCATGCAAATTGATCGCAGATACCACCCTGAGTTTACCAATCGGTTTGCAAACAATGATCATCGGGCAAATATCCATTATGGAGCCGAGTTTCTGTCTCAACTGATTCGCCAGTTTCATGGAGAGCTACAACCAGCGGTTGCTGCCTACAATGCCGGAGCATCAAGGGTTCGATCCGCAGTTTCTTCCGGCCTTTCTCCTGATATGGTTACAACCGGCAAAGACTATGGATCAGATGTATTGAGGAGAAAACAGATCATTGAATCGATGCTTGGTGTATCAAAAGCATCTTCATTTTCAGTAATGATACTTCCAATGGTACTGGCCGGTTTCATCTCCTATAAATTTTTAACTCACAAAACATAATCCATGAGCTCACAATCAAGCTATGTGCACAATGAACATCCGGCCGGTCTCGGACGAATCGCCATTCGGGAAACAGATCCAATGTTTTACGATGACAGGATGATTCTTCAACCCGTTGATTCTTATTCATCCGGTGGGTCAACAGTCAAAAGAACTATTGAGCCAACGGTGGTAAAAACTCTCACGGTAAGACAACCGGTCTTGCAACCCGAACCCATTAAAAAGCCTGTTCCTGTAATTACCACAATATCAAAGCCGGTGGTTCAACCCATCATTACCACGACTACTTCAAATCCCAAAACCGGAGGTAGTCACCCCATTGTTGATCCGAAACCGGATGCCGGTAGTGAACCTTCAGTTGCAACCACTCCCCGTAAACCATTTGTCAAAGTGGAAGGAGATCAACTTGTGATCAACGGAAATCATCGAATTGGCAAAAAGAAAGCAGCACTTGTTGGTGGTGGCCTGATCGGAGCTGCTGTACTACTAAAACTTGTCCTCTAACCTAAAATCATCCTACATGAGTAAATCAAAATACATCTACGATAATGGACTCGGCTGTGGTTGTGGCTGTTCAAAACCAACTCCCGGCCTTGGTGAATCACCAGTTGATAATCAGTCAAATAATGAAACCAAAAAGGATCTCATCAAAACTGCCAAAGACTACATCAATGAAGAGATTCCATTTAAGTATAAAGCCGGAGCATTGGCCATCGGTCTTGGATATTGCTGGTGGAAATCCAGACGCAGGAGGAGACGATGACTCGATCAGACTATCTCGCTTTAATTGATGCTTATGGTGGCCACTTTAAGATCAGTGAATTTGATATCCAGGACTCTATCGGAAGAATGGATACCGGATTCCTGCAATCATTCCTGGCATGGCGACAGTGGACAGGTATCCCAACTATGATTACGTCTGCATGGCGCAGAAATAACCAGAGATCGCACGGAAAAGGCAAAGCCATTGACTGTCTGCTATTTACTCAATGGCGTGTGCAACAGGCTTCTGCGATGAACCACTGGCTGCTTGCTACAACCTGGCCATTTCAGGGAGTGGGCTTGTATTTCGACTGGAGCTACAAATGCCCGACAACCAAAGCAGATATTCCGGCCATTGGCTTACATGTTGATGGATGGAGTGGATCTACTCCGAAACAGCGGCCATTACGCTGGCTTCGGATAAACGGTCTCTACTACTATCAATCTGTGGTGGATGGAACCTTCTTCTGCCAGACCAACAGAAAAACCATAACCTTTGATGAGGCGCTGAAACTTCATGCAACAACAGCCAGACCAGTCTAACCTGTCATATCACATTGAATCATACATCAGCAGGTACAAAGAGGTCATCATGACCACAATCATCTGTCTCTTTTTAACCGGGATCTATGACTCGATCAACAATCAAACCGCCGAAATCAAAAAGTGGTACGAGTTGATGATCAATATTCAGGCCGAACAGCGAATTCAAAGTATTGACCTGGAAACGCTGAAGAATTCAATGGAGAACCATCAAAACCATTCAACATTCCGGCTTGAAGATCATGAAGACAGAATACGAGCACTCGAAATTGAAATCACACCAAAACAATCCTTAAATCCATCATCACAATGATCAGACGACTTAAAAAAACTATTACCGCCGTTCCTGCAATCATCAAGCTACTCAGAGGCAAAACCCCGGAAGAGGGCAAGGATATAGCTAAAAGTGGTGTTACCAGTCTGGCCATTGCCGGATCAATCTCAGCCGGAAAGCTTCAAATCGGTGAAATTGACACAACTTTATTCCTTATCCTGGGAATACTTGAGGCAGCAGGTTATCTGTATGGATGTTTTGCTGTATCGGTTGGAGTTACTCAATCTGAGAATATCACTTCTTAATAAAAGATGGGAATAGGAGGTTTAACACCTACCTTTTCCCGTTTCTTTCTTGCCATGTCATACAGTAGCATATCGATTTCTAAATGCGTCATCCATTCCTCTGATTCAATAATCTCTTCTAAAAGCCTCAATGACTCGTCCAAGCTAAGGTGGCCGCGGACAAAATTATGTATATCTCTGGTTAGTCTGATCTCTTCAGTCATAATTACTCCTTTCTCTTGGTTAAGGTTCTATTAGTATGAACCCTGAAAAGAGAAATCCTTACACGATTTGTGTAGATAAGCTCAAAGTAAGTACGAGTTCCTATGTAACTCTCAATTTGTTAAAAATAATAAAGTCGAGTATTCTAAAAACATAGTAAATGCTTTCACTATCGAAACATATATTCCAAATAATTGGTTATCATCCTATCTAAATTTGAACTAATCATAGATCATCTAACCCTAAATGTGGCATTATCTACCTTATCGATGGAGGCGAAGAATTGCCGAGTGGATTATTCACTTCAAATCATTTCACGAAAGTTTTTCCTTTAAATTTCGATTTCTGCAAGATGATCTTTATGAATTTAATCGGAAAGCAACTCCATGGCTGCACGCTTTCTCGATTATATTGAGTATCGCTGTTTTTGTATCACTTCTTGCTCCACTGTTCTATACTGAAGAATATGAGTCATTACATCTTGTCCGCTTTATAGATCAAGTATTGCTAATTGCCTTTGGAGTTTACTTTTATGTGCGATTAGTGATCACAACTAAAAGAGTTCAGTTTTTAAAATCACGCTGGCCTGAGGGAATTGCTGCAACTCTTGCGCTGATTTTTGGTATTGAATTAATGGTAGTAGAAGATGTATACATTCTTCAACTGTTAAATCAAATCGGCCTCACGGGAGCAGAACAAACTCTTCTGATTATTATTCAAATTTATCTTGTTTTTTTAGTAGCTGTTAAAACTATTCAGGTGATCCCTGATATTCTCGCTAAAAACATCAATCCGGCACGATTAGTATTACTTAGTTTCTTTTCCGTGATCATGGTCGGTATGTTATTATTAATGCTTCCAGCTTCAACCACAGACGGCATGGGACTGGACTTCATAGATGCCCTATTTATGGCAACCAGTGCCGTTTGTGTTACAGGATTAATTGTTGTGGATACAGCAACTCATTTAACGATGTTTGGTCAGGGAGTAATCCTGGTATTGATTCAATTAGGTGGAATCGGGGTAGTTACATTTGCCACCTTTCTTGCCATGTACCTTTCCGGTGGATTCAGCCTTTCAGAACGCAATGTATTGAAGGAAACCATTTCAGGTGAAGAAGTGAATACGATTTCCAAAACTATGAAACGGATTGTCATTTTAACGTTTACAGTGGAGTTTGTCGGGTTTATTGCGTTCTACTTCAGTTGGGCAAGTGCTATTCCTGATACAGGTGAGCGCTTATGGTTTTCACTTTTTCATACAGTTTCTGCTTTCTGTAATGCCGGGTTCTCGGTATTTACCAATAGCCTTGCTGATCCAATGAACGCCACATTTCTACCAATAAATATTACGACAATGGTATTGGTAATTATTGGTGGCCTTGGTTTTACTACAGTCTGGGAATCGATCAATCGAATTACGGGAAATAGTAAACGAAAACAGTTTTCCATTCACAGTATTATTGTTTTTCGAATGACAGCTTTCCTAATTGTTACAGGCGCTCTGCTTGTACTGCTAATTGAATGGAATGGAGTCCTTGCTGATTATACATTTGGAGATAAATTACTTTTATCAACGTTTCAGAGCGTAACTTCACGTACAGCAGGATTCAATACACTTGATACCGGTGCGTTAAGTGCCGGTGCCACGATGATTGTTGTTATGTTGATGGTAATTGGGGCCTCTCCATCATCCACAGCCGGTGGATTAAAAACAACGACCATCTATGTGCTCTACAAATCGGTGGTAGCAAATGTCATCGGTAGTGACCGAGTAGAAGTTACCAATCGAACCGTGCCCAACGCGGTCGTTCTCAGGGCCATTACAGCTGTTTTTCTTGCCATCGTGGTTATGATCATAGGTCTGATTCTATTGACTATCTTCGAAGAATTCACATTTATTGATATTTTATTTGAGCAGGTGTCTGCATTTATGACTGTAGGATTATCACGAGGCATCACAGGTGATCTAAGTGATCCGGGTAAACTGGTTATTATTTGTTCGATGTTTGCAGGTCGCGTTGGAATGCTTACAGTAGCCGTAGCCTTTGCTCATAAAATAACAAGCCGAAATTATAAATATCCTGAAGAATCAGTAATGGTTGCATGATTTTATCTAACTACTAATCATTCTAATTATGGCTAAAGAATACTCACCACAAATTGCTGTCATCGGACTTGGTGCATTTGGTATGGCTCTTGTAAAAACACTTTCCAAAGAAGGAGCTGATGTCATCGCGGTTGACAATAACATGGATCACCTTGATGAAGTAAAAAATATTACCTCTAATGCCATCTGTTTTGACTCAACAGATCCGGTTCAATTAAGATCACATGGAATTACTGAAGTTGATATTGCGGTCATTGCTATCGGCGAAAGTTTTGAACCAGTTGTATTAATATCGATGGAATTAATCAAAGCCGGAGTAAAGCAAGTGTATGCCAGAGCAAATTCAGAAACACAAGAACAAATTTTAATGAAAGTAGGTGTTACTGAAATTATTCATCCCGAACGACAAGTAGCGGAGAGAATGGGAGTAACTCTTCATAGAAAAGGTATTGAAGATCTATTGGAAATAGGGGATGGGTTATCCATTTTTGAAATTGATGCTCCAGAATCGATGATTAATCATACCCTGAACGAACTCAGTCTTCGCAAAAGGTATGGCGTGAATATCTTAACAATTAAACGATTGACTTCAGAAGATTCAGATAGAAGTAAAAAAAATACATATCACTCAATAGGAATTCCCGAAGGCTCGACAAAAGTCAAAAAAGGAGACAAATTCGTAATCCTTGGAAACAAAAAAGATTGCGATAAAATGTTGGAATTGAATTAAAATAGGCGATTTATTCTTAACTCAAGGCTTAGGGATTCAATCAAATTAATCCATCCATCTTCTCCTTCAGCCTTTTCGCAGTCAAATGAGTGTACTTCTCCGTCACCTTTTGACTTGAATGACCAGCCATATAACTTGCCTCAGCCGTATGAAATCCTTTCTCAATCCAGGTCGTAACAGCCTGGTGCCTCATGCCATGTAAGCTGCGGGTAGTGGGAATCCCGGCTACCTTTGCGTAGCGTTTAAATTCACGATAAACACGATCCCCTCGAACCGGCAGTCCATCAGAGGTGCCACCTTTATAAACAAATACAAAGTCTTTTTGCTTTACTGTACCCCGTTGTTTGAGATAATCTTCAAGATGTACTCGCAGTTCTTTGATAATCGGTATCTGACGCTCTTTCCGGCCTTTTGTTGGGGGAAGGTAGATGTAAGTCAGTTCACCGTCCTCATAGATCAAATTTTCGCCTTTCAACCCGGAATATTTTAATTCAGGTGAGTAACCGGCTTCGTGCTTTCGTAATCCACCATAGAAATAGAGAGCCACAATAGGTTTGAACCAGTGCTGCACTCTTTCAGGATCAAATTCCGGCAGGGTTTTCTTTCTTTTCAATTCTGAATCGAATGTTTTGAAGAGTGTTTTAAGTTCATCCTCTGAAATCATTTTAGGCCGTGTATTTTCTCGAATACGTGGAAGATCTTCTTTCAGGGAGTCAAAGATATCTGCTTCAACTACTTTTTTCTTTTTCAGAAATTTCCACCACGAACGGAAATGTCGAAAGTAATAGTGCCGGGTAGCTGCTGTTATACCACGTTTGAAGATTACATTCTCGAAGTGATGTGGCCGGATACTTTTAGGACTTGCCTTATCCAGTCCGTTCAATTCTACGAAGTGATCGAGTGCTCGCTTATATGCATCGACAGTTGCCGGTGATAAATGTTGTTTAGCAGAATAGAATAGATTCAGTGCATCCGTAACAGTTGCGCATTGAACCGTCTTATCAGGCTTGTCATCTGCCAGTGCTCGTTTGGGATTAAAGCCGGATGAGAATGGATCGATCTTTCCGAGCGATTCCAGCTTCTCCAGCTCTGTCACCATTTTTTGAGCTACATCTTTATGACGGGTTCCCAGAGCTTTTCGAACTGCTCTGATTTTGCCATTCTGAGATGTATTCCATTTTACGTAATAGTACTTGCCCCGTTTTGTGAGAAATGCCATAGTTCCACTCCAAAGTATTTGAGAGTTCTCGTTTAGAGTGACTCCCAAAACCCTCAAAAATTGGACACCAAAATGGACACCAATTTGGACACCAAGACTGGGAATTGAGCTGTGCGAAGCAATCACTTTTGATCACTTCTGCTCGCTTACCAATGTTAGTTTTTGAGGTTTTTTTTGCTTTAGAGAGGAATAGAGAGGGGTTTTTAGCCCCTCTCATTCTGTTTGGCAGGATGTGGGCCCGGCAAGACTTGAACTTGCGACCAATCGATTATGAGTCGACTGCTCTGACCAACTGAGCTATGGGTCCTTTGATACATACAGCATCTTGAAGGGCGGTAAAATTACAAGGTTTAATATCCATATACAATAGGTTTTTCGAGGCTTCAGCGGATTTATACTACCCCCTCGAATATGAAAGCCTCTTGATACATGATTGGAGAATATCGATTCAAATTTTGCGAACCGATAAATCTAGCTGTATCCCTTTTCAAATCGAATATCACGTATCTGCGGCCAATCGTTTGTCTATGAAGGCCGCAGGCTGCAAACGATCATAAGAACAAGCTGACCTCACTTATGTATGATCCGTATACGACTCTTTCCAAATCGATAACCATTCGATTATCAGTTCTTCCGAACCCCTACCCGAATCGGACAATCGCCCCCCTTAATTAAGGTAATAAACTGAATATCATATACTTATATCTTTTTAATCAAATTTTCCTTCTATGAACTATTCAGTTATATTCAATTGGGGTTAAGGATTCTGATTGAGCTTTCCGGCGTTGACATCAGTGTCCTTGCAGAGGCCGGTGGCGACGCTATCGGCCTTTTTTTATTTTTTGTTGCGGTGTTTTACCGGGGCTTTCAGGTTATTGATCTCCTTCTTGAAATCTCTTGTCTTGCTATTTTTCTGGTCAACACATATATATCCACAAGGGAAACTCAGAAGTTCTAAGATATATTGAGTTCACTCTTATTTATTCAATGGAAAACCAAGACGCAGTCATTTTGTTACACCCCTCCCCGAAAAATCGAGCACTCCCCTCAAGGGGAGAAATATCAAACCCACTCATGGGTTTAACATGCCAGCGCGAGATTTATCCGCGCGGCTCCTGGCAAGACGCTGTCAGATCCGGTTGGTGCTTACAGGTCATGTCTTACTCAGTTTACAATCCTTGCTATCTCCGCCTCAGCCGCAATATATCCAAAAGCCGCCCATTCATCGGTATCGAGAATTCGGTCCCAGATCTCAATTGCACGTTCTTCTCTCCCATTCATATAGTGCCAGTTGCCAATGCCGTACCACAATGTGGCATTCTGCAGGGCATCATCCGATACCTCCATCATCCTGTCCGGGCTGAACAATCCTTTAAATACCATAATCAGATTCAGATAGACATCATTTTCGATTAAATTCATATCCGCCGTAATATCTTCTATCGACGCACCGGCCCGCTCATCCTGACCACTCCGCTTCAAAGCTGAGTAGTACCAATAGAGCATTGCCACACGCATATCGTCTGTCAGATCCAGCTCTTTCAGTGATTTTTCATACGTTTCAATCGCCCGATGATATTCACCTTTCAGGTAAAGTGTCAGCCCCTTATGATACCAAACATTGGATTTGAGTGTGCTCACAGGCTGATTCAGCTCATTGGGCAGTCCATCCGGTTCAATCATATCGGGTACTCCCCGCTTCAGCTCTTCAGCCCGCTCAAAATCGCGGATTGCCCGGTCGAAGTGGCGCAGCGTGATGTAGCGGTGACCCCGATGACGATACATTCGAGGATCCTCGGGGTTCTTAAAAGTGCCCTCGGTAAAGATCTTAATCGCCTCACGATACTCTCCCAGATATGCAGCTCTTCTGCCCAGCCAAATGATATTTTCCGCATTTTCCGGATCAATCCGGTAATTCGAGATTGCCTCCAGAAATTTTTCATTATGACTTTCAAACACCTCCTGAGACAGTTTCGGCGTTGTGAGTGTATCTCCCAATAGAGATATGGTTTGAACACCCGACGGTAAGGGGGGTAAATCCACGCGATTTTCGCCGCATGAAATGAGCCCGAAAATGAAAGTGAAGATGAATATAAGTGGAAGAAAGTTTTTCATGGTTCGGTTTACTTAAATGTGAGTGGCAGTTCTACAATTTCTCCCGATCTTCGAACTTTCACAACAATTTCTTCACCTTGTGAAAATTCTCCGAGAGCTTGCATATAGGTGTAGATATCTGAAATTTCAATCTCACCCATTTGAATAATGATATCATCTGCTCTGAGGCCGGCAATCTCTGCAGGTCCGCCATCCCGCACCCCATCTATTCGAAACCCATCTCCCGAATAGCTGTAATCGGGCAAAACGCCCATCGTCACACTATCACCACTCATCACATTTGACTGTTGAGGTGCAGTTGGAGTGAATTCCATTTCACCGGCAGAGACTTTGTCAAGATTCTGCATCAACTCGTGAGCATGGTCTGTGATCCGTATAATTCCTTCTGTATTGATTTTATCAGATGTGTCAGACTCCCGGTGGTAATCGTCGTGGGTACCGGTAAAATAGTGAAGTACCGGAATTCCGATATCGTGAAATGGTGCGTGATCGCTTGCCCCCGTCCCGCTTGGATTTCGGCGAATTTCCAATCCGTTTGAACTTGTTTGATTCAAGATCTCCTCCCATTCCGGGGAGGTTCCGGTTCCAAAAATTGTCAGCTCATCATTTGTCAATCGCCCAATCATATCAAAGTTAATCATGGCCGCTACGGAGTCTCGGTTTATAAAAAAGTTATCGGTAAAATATCGTGAACCAAGCAGCCCCAGCTCTTCACCGGAAAAGGCAATCAGCATCACCGATTTATTAAAGGAGCGTTCTGAGAGTTTATCTGCAATATAGAGCAACCCCGCAACACCGGAGGCATTATCATCAGCCGAGTTATGAAGTGTATCAGCCGTTTCGTGGTTTAGAGATATGGTTCCCCCGTGACCCTGTCCATCATAATGAGCCCCAACGATGATCCACTGCCCCGGCTGCTCATTTCCCTCAATTTTTCCAATGACATTTCGTGAAATATAATTTTCCACTCCCATCGATTGTGCCATAGGGCCTTGGAGGGTGAACTGCTGAAAGTAAGTATCACTGTCGCCAAATGGATCGACCCCGATCTGCTGAAAACGATCGGCGATATAGTTAGCGGCAATAGCTTCCTGTTCTGATCCGGCCAGCCGACCCGCCATCTCATCGGAAGACAGCCACTCCACATCTTCCCTGACTCTCTCCTCAACAGTTAACTCCCGTTCGGATGTGCTGCATGAAATGAAGGTTAAGCCAATTGTAAGAAGAAGCAGATAAAATTTATTCATCATGTTTATTTCATTGAGTGTTCCAAAGAACTGCCAACACCAACGGCTCTGACATCTTTGATGGAAACAATATATAAAAGTACGGAATATATCCCGGCGGCCTACAGTGAAAAGGCCCTTCGTGAAACTTCGGAACTCTCTACCTTCGTGGCCTGCTCATTTTATCCTGCCGCCAAGTCGTCAGGACTCAAAGGAGCACAAAGTTTTATCCGCGAAACTCTGCGATAAATTATAACTCGAGATTTCAATTATTCAGACGCTTTCAGAACCTTCGGGTGCAGAAAGGTTTTTCACCGACAAATCGGGTACTCCCATCAAGGGGAGAAATATCAAACCCATTCGTAGGTTTAAGATTTGAGCACGGGATTTATCCCTGCGAACAGACCTGTCAGATCCGGTTGGTGCTGACAGGTCTTGAAATTCGTGTTTCGTCTTGAGTCTGAATCTAAACACCCGTATCATTCAACCACATACTTAACCAATAAGGTTGGGGGTGTCCCGGTAGTCACTCATCGGGACTGAGATCATACCCTGTGAACCTGAACCGGGTTATACCGGCGTAGGGAAACCGATCTGCAGTGCAGGCCATCACAAACAAATTCAGCTGATGATTGCCGCGCACTGTCCTCCTCCTTCAATCGCATTTAAAATGATGGAGGCATCATGTCTTTTTACCTGAAACTATTTTCATTACTCATCCCGATCCTCTTCGGGACTTCCCTTCAAGCCATTTCTCAAACCATAGACGGACGAGTTACCGACAGTAACACCGGTGAACCGCTTGCAGGAGCATCCATTCTTGAAGTGGGTACCACCAACGGTACATCCACAAACGCTGACGGTGAATTCAGCCTGAGGCTGCGGGAGTCGGACTACGAAATCCAAGTCAGTTTTATCGGATATCGAACCAAAACAGTTTCATTTACTGAAACAGACTCCTTTCTCGAAATTGAGCTCATATCCCAGCCGGTAACAGCAGGTGAGGTTTTTGTAAGCGCGCTGCGCGTGGACGACTCCACACCGGTAGCCTACAGCAATATCTCGCGCGAGGAGATCGACCTTCGCAACACCGGACAGGATATACCCATGCTGGTTTCAACGTCACCTTCCGTGGTTTCGGCCTCCGATGCCGGAGCAGGAATCGGATACACCAACATGCGAATCCGTGGTGTGGATCAAGCCCGAATTAACGTAACCGTAAATGGCATACCGCTGAACGACTCAGAGTCTCACGGTGTATTTTGGGTCAACATGCCCGATTTTGCCTCCTCCACTCAGAACATTCAGATTCAGCGTGGAGTTGGAACCTCAACACATGGAGCTTCAGCATTCGGAGCGACCATGAATCTTCAGTCCGCCCTGATGCGGCCCGATGCCTACGGGGATGTGGATCTCGGTGTTGGCGCTTACGGCACTCAAAAAGCGACGGTTCAGCTTGGATCCGGCCTGATGGATAACGGCTGGCAGATTGAAGGACGTCTCTCTAAAATTGAGTCGGATGGATATATCGACCGAGCGGAATCTGACCTTCGCTCATTCTATCTCTCTGCTTCCCGACACGGTGACCGAAGTCTGCTGAAAGCAGATGTTTTCTCGGGCCAGGAGCGAACCTACCAGGCGTGGAACGGAGTACCGGAACCGATTCTTGAGAACAATCCGAATCAGCTCGAGAACTACATTACCGATCTCTGGATTGGTCCTGAAGAGGCCGATCGCCTCAGAGATAATCTCGGAAACCGTCGATTCAATGAGTTTACCTATCAAGATCAGGTGGACAACTACCAGCAGGATCACTACCAGCTGCACTACTCCTACAGACTAACCGACAACTGGACCGCCAACACCTCTCTGCACTACACGTACGGCCGCGGCTATTTTGAGCAGTTCCGCGATAACGACCGCTTGAGCACCTACAATATCGACCCAATCGAGATTGGCGGTGAGACCATTGAGCGCAGCGATCTGGTTCGTCGGCGATGGCTGGACAACGACTTCTACGGTGTGATTGCTTCCAGTGAATATCGCCTGGAAGATGAATGGAACCTGATTGTGGGCGGTGCATACAATGAGTACGACGGAGACCACTTTGGTGAGGTGATCTGGGCAGAGTTTGCTGGCGATAGTCAGCCCGGCGACCGTTACTACGACAACAACGGGTTTAAAACCGACTTCAACGTTTACGGAAAACTGAACTACTACTTCAGCTCCTCGTTTAACACCTACCTGGATCTGCAGTATCGCGCGGTGACTTATCGTTTTCTTGGACTTCGGATTGACGGAAACACCGGCGAGGTGAACGATGTAACCCAGCGCGACCGCATCAACTTCTTCAACCCGAAAGCCGGTGTGGTTTACCGTTTTGCGGATGGTCAGCGTGCGTTTGCATCACTCAGCGTAGGCGGAAAAGAGCCGACGCGACGAGATTACGTGGAATCAACAGAAGAGAGCCGCCCCGACCCTGAGCGTCTCTACGACTATGAATTGGGATATCACGGCGATTTTGGCCGGTACAGCCTGGGCGTAAATCTCTACTACATGCTCTACAAAGATCAACTGATTACAACCGGTGAGGTGAATGATGTTGGGAATACCGTCCGTGAGAATGTACCGGACAGCTACCGGGCCGGGATTGAACTTCAGCTTGGCGCACGTATTTCAAACAGTTTTGAGTGGAATGGAAATCTCACATTCAGCAGAAATAAGGTAAATGAATATGAATACTTCTTGGATGATTTTGATCAGGGCGGACAGGAGCGTTTCCTACTTGAAGATGTGGACATCGCCATGTCGCCTTCAACCATTGCCAACTCCATTCTCACTTATCAATCCGGCGGATTCAGAACCGAGTGGGTATCCAAATATGTATCGCGCCAGTATTTAGACAACACACAGACTGAAAGCCGGTCTATCGACCCGTACTGGATCAATGACCTGGTGGTTCGATACAGCTGGGATACGGCACCGTTTGTCAGAAACCTGACGGCTTCACTTACCGTAAACAACATCCTGAATGAGAAGTATGTAGCCAACGGATACACCTTCGGATGGATTTCCGGCGGCGAACAGCGTCACTTCAACTACTATTACCCGCAGGCTGAACGCCATGTGATGTTCAATATGAAGATTGGGTTTTAATTATTGGGTATAAAAAAGACCAGTCAGGTTTTGAAAACCTGACTGGTCTATACTTTTTAAAAAGCCATAAATGTCCGGCCCATATATTAAGCCCCGAAATTGCACTAATTTTACTCTGCGATACTCCGCGTATTCATCCGTGAACATCTGCGAGAAACCGGACGCTCTCAGGAACCGATAATGATCGGCACGCTGACAGGTCTGTTTATTTTAGTTCATCACTTCAATTCTTACCGGTACTTTGATTTCATCCCAGTGGATGATCATGTGGCCGGAGTCTTCCGATACATTTTCAAAATAGATCATCATCTGCTCCATGAATTCTCCGGTATGAGGTTCCACAGATACACGAAGTACATCCATCGTCGGATCATATTGGGTACCCCACGAAAGCTTACTGTTAAAAATCACACTCCACTCATCCAGCCCTGGCAAGGTGTAAAGTGAATAGGTACCCGCACTCAGCGCTTCGCCTTCAATCATCACATTATCAGAAAAGGTAACCACCGTTGATTCATTCGCACCGGTTCTCCAGACTTCATCGTAGGGAACCAGCTCACCGAAAACTACCCGATCTTTCACTCCGGGTCGGCCATATGTGACTGTTACGACAGTAGTGCCAATCGTTTGAGAAACTGACGCATTGGGACTCACCCGCGGGCTGTCATTTCCGCGTTCCTGTGCAGTTGAAACTGATGCAAAAATCAAACTGAGTCCCAGAATTGCAACAAATATTATCGATTGTACTTTCATAATTGAAGGTTTTTTTATTTGAGTTAATTGAATTGAACTATATGATACCTGTTAATATGCAATGATTTTTTACGCCACAATCTTTTTTGATACCCCGGATTTCTTCTGCAAAACTCTGCGAAAAATCAGATCTGTCAGGTTTCTAATACCTGACAGGTCTTTTCATATAAATACCCTTAAATAGATTCTTGAAGCAGGTGCGGGAAATCCTTTTTAAACTTCGCCAGCTTTGGCGCAATCACTACAGAACAGTACCCGGCATTCGGGTTGTTGTTAAAATAGTTCTGATGGTAATCCTCAGCTACACTATAATTACTGAGCGGTGTAATTTCCGTCACAATCGGATCATCCCATAGGTCTGACTCATCCGTTCGTTTCATCGACTTTTGGGCAATCTTCTTCTGCTCTAGTGAGTTGTAGAAAATTGCTGATCGATACTGTGTGCCCACATCCGCACCCTGCCTGTTCAGGGTTGTCGGGTCGTGCGTGTGCCAGAACACTTCCAGCAGCTCTTCAAATGAGATTTGATTCGAATAAAAGGTGACTTTGGCTACTTCGGCATGGCCTGTGTTTCCACTCACAACCTGTTTATAGGTCGGATTTTCAACATGTCCGCCGGCGTAGCCCGACTCTACGGCTACCACACCATTTACACGTTGGTAAATTGCTTCCACACACCAAAAACATCCGGCACCGAATACAGCTGTTTCATAATTCTCATTTTGAGCTTCCGCTTGATCCGTCATAGTAAATAAAGTCGTAATTAAGATTAGAATAAGTTTCATAAAAATTAGATCTCCAAGTCAATTTCCTTCAACACAATTAACATCACACAATTAAATATCGTGCCCGCTTTCCCTGCAACGACACTGCGATTCATTTATACAAATAACGGCAATTCCAGATAAACAATTTCCGATCTGAAATTTGGCAATTGGATTCTGATGCTTGGAATTTGGTGCTTGCTGCCCGAAGCATGAAATTTTCACAAAAGATTTGCCAGGTATTCCCACAAATTCTCAGCTATTATCCTGTGCCCCTCCTCCGTCGGATGAATTCCATCTCCCTGATTGAGCTCCGGATCACCGGCAACTCCTTCCAGTATAAAAGGCATAAAGACCACATCATTCGACTCGGCAAGCTCATTGAATATCGAACGAAACTGAGATGTATACTGCTCGCCCATATTTGGCGGGGCTTCCATTCCGGTCAGAATTATTGTTGCAGAAGGGTACTTTTCAGATACCTTATCGATGATCCCCTGCAAGTTCTGTTTCGTATTTTCAGGATCTATACCTCTCAAACCATCATTACCGCCCAGTTCCAGAACAAAAATATCCACCGGCTGCTGCAACACCCAGTCAATCCTCCGAAGTCCGCCGGCCGAAGTCTCCCCGCTCAATCCGGCATTTACTACATTGTACTGCAATTCGAGTGAGTCAACCTTATTCTGAATAAATGCCGGGAAAGCCTGTTCCTGCTCCAGCCCATAACCGGCGGTGATGCTGTCCCCAAAAATCAGAATCTGCTTTTTCTGAGCATTAAGGTCTGAAGCCAGTAGAAAAAAGGCAAAATAGAGTGCAACCTGAAGTGGAGCGGTCCGTTTACATTTCATAACTAAATAAGATACTTTAAGCGGAATGTTTTTCGTATTACAACGTGTTGGTTTGATTGTTTCTTAATGAGTTCTAAAAACCTTTTAATATTAACATACTGCGGCGTCCTAACTCTCAGGATGATAACAGATCATTTTTGAATAGATTTTAAAAACTGACACTCTTTTATGATCAAACCGTGTGAATCGTCACGCCGTTCAGGATGAAACCATCACATAGAATACTTTTTCACAACTAACTGAATATCAATGAATCACAGTTCCATCCTGTCTGTAGAAAATGTAACAAAAACCTTCCAAAGCGGGGACCATAAACTCACCGTTCTGGATCACGTCTCCTTCGAGGTTGAAAAGGGGATTTCATGCGCCATTGTCGGTCCCTCGGGCAGTGGTAAAACCACACTTCTCGGGCTCTGTGCCGGACTCGATCGTCCCTCCTCGGGACACGTAATCCTGAACGGTCAGCCAATTTCCGACATGAAGGAAGATCAGCTGAACAGTGTTCGAAACGAACAGATAGGTTTTGTATTTCAATCCTTTCAGCTTATTTCTACTCTTACAGCACTTGAAAATGTGATGGTGCCTGTGGAGCTGCGCGGCGTTCCCTATCGAGAGGTTGAAAGCCAGGCCCGGGAATTGCTTGAGCAGGTAGGATTGGGCGACCGTCTCCATCACTACCCCAATCAGCTATCCGGAGGTGAACAGCAGCGAGTTGGCCTGGCCCGGGCATTCATCCATAAACCGGAAATTCTTTTTGCCGATGAACCCACCGGAAATCTCGACAGCGAGACCGGCGAACAGATAGAAGATCTGCTCTTTGAGCTGAATCGAAAACAGGGAACCACACTGGTTATTGTTACGCACGACCGCGACCTGGCTGAGAAGTGTGATCGTATTATTGAGCTGAAGAACGGAGAAATTTATCGCGACACATACACCTCTGAACCTGAAACTGTAAGCGTTGAGGCCGGCACATCAGAATGAAATTGATTCGCGAGTTATTCAATCCCTTTAGCTGGAAGCTGGCCTTTCGAGATGCGCGTCCTCAGTGGAAAAGCCTGCTACTATATACATCAGCGGTCATTGCCGGTGTTGCCGCACTGGTTGCCATTCTATCTTTTCGAAATGACGTGTTGCTCACAGTTGATGATCAGTCGCGAGAACTTTTGGGTGCCGACCTCGAAGTACGGATGGATCAGCCCTATCCGGAAGAAATTCAATCTTTTTTCGACACGCTGGATGCAAACAGAGCAGATGCTGTGGAGTTTAACTCTATGGTAATTTTCACGGATGAGGGGCAAAACCGGCTCTCCCAGATACGGGCAATTTCCGGTCCCTACCCGATGTATGGCCAGATTGAGACCCTTCCTGCAAACGCCTCACAAAACTACCAGAGAGATGGCACCGCACTGGTGGAGCAGTCTGCAATGGAGCAGTTCAACCTTCAGCCCGGCGATACCATTCAGGTTGGCAACATTCGAGTTCCTATATCGGGAGAGCTCATCTCTGTACCCGGAGAAGCCGCAGCATTCTCGTTGATCGGGCCAAGAATTTACCTGTCGCGGGATCTACTCGAGGGGTCCGGTCTGCTGGACCGCGGAAGCCGCGTCACCTATAAATCCTATTTTCAATTTGAAAACCCTGAGTTGATCGCTTCAGCCGTTGAGGGGGTACGCTCATTCCGGGGCGACCATCGCATTCGGTACGACACCGTTGAAACACGCAAAGAAGATTTTGATGAGATCGTCTCAAATTTAAGCCGCTTTTTGGGCTTGATCGCCTTTGTGGCGCTTCTGCTTGGCGGACTCGGTGTATCCAGTGCCGTACATGTTTACCTGAAACGTAAAACATCCATGGTCGCAACCCTGCGCTGTATCGGGATGAAGGCAGAACAAATTCTCGCATCCGTAGCCATACAAATTTCCATGATGGGACTTGCCGGAGCCGCTATTGGAACAGGTATCGGGTTGATTTTACAGTTCTACCTGCCCACCCTCTTTACCGACCTGCTACCGTTTGAAATTGTTCAGGCTGTTTCGGTTCAAGCAATTGCCATGGGACTTTTTACTGGGATTTTAATAAGCGTGGTGTTTTCACTTCTGCCGCTTGCCGGTGTCAGCACTGTCTCCCCAATGCTTACGCTTCGGAATGCTGATTTCTCTCCCATCCGGTCCCTCTCAAAAAAAGTGAAAAGCGTGACAGTTGGCGCTACCCTGCTTATACTCATTTTGATTATAGGGCTTCTCACCGAAAGTTTTACTGTGGCAGCCGTTTTCACTCTCAGTATGATCGCTTTTGTCTTGCTTTTACGAGTTACTGCATCATTTTTGATGGCCGGAATTAAAGGGTTTCGGCTGAAATCATTTACCTACGTCTGGAGACAGGGAGCAGCCAACTTGTTTCGCCCAAACAATCAGACCTCCATGTTGATGACCACGCTCGGAATGGGGATGCTGCTGATTGGAACGCTCTATCTGTCGCAAGATGCCATTTTGCAGCGGATCAACCTGCAGTTTTCCGATGATATGCCAAACCTTGTGCTCTATGATATTCAAACCGATCAGAATGAGGATATCCTGAATATTGCGGAGGAGAACGGAGGCAGGATTCTGCAGAATGTTCCTATCGTTTCGATGAGGCTGGCAAAGTGGAATGGAATGACACCCACTGAAGTACGAGAGGACTCCACGATTAACGTTCGCGGCTGGGCTCTGGGCAGAGAGTACAGAGTCACCTATCGGAGTGAGCTGCGCGAATCTGAGACGATCACCGAAGGAGAGTGGGTTTCTGAAGCTGCTGGAATCAACTCAGTGGTTCCCATCTCCATCGCTACAAATATTGAGGATGATCTGAATGTAACCGTTGGCGATTCTCTCACTTTTAACGTGCAGGGTGTTCAGGTTGCGACTCGAATTGCCAGTATTCGGGAGGTCGACTTCACCCGTCCGGAACCAAACTTTTTCGTGGTTTTTCCGGCCGGAGTACTTGAAAATGCCCCTCAATTTTTTGCGACTGTAATTCAGACCGATGATGATCGGCAAACCACGGCTATACAGCAGCAGGTTGTCCGGCAGCACCCGAACATTTCAGCCATAGATATTGGGGTGGCACTGCAGAGTGTGCAGGAGTTTCTCGATAAAATTGCCATGGCCGTACAATTTATGGCACTCTTCAGCATTTTGACTGGATTTATCGTTCTGGGCGGCTCTATTGCCATCAGTCGAAAACAGAGAACGAGAGAAGCTGTTCTGCTGCGTACACTGGGAGCAGATAAAGCTCAGATTTCCGGAATTCAAACCATTGAGTATGCACTGCTTGGACTGCTTGCAGGATTAACAGGACTGCTGCTCGCACTCATCGCAAGCTGGGGTCTCGCGTGGTTCTACTTTGATCTGGCATTCAGACCGGATCTCTTTGTCCTCTCCATAATTACGGGAGCGGTCGTACTGTCGGCCATCGTTATTGGATGGAGCGGCAGCCGCCACATTTTCAAACACTCGCCCATTGAGGTTCTGAGACTGGAAGGCGAAGCGACATGAAATAACGATTGAGTCTTTTGAAATAAGTTAGATTTAAGGATCATATACAAAATTTATTACACCACTAGATGGAAACTATTCTATCTCGCAGATTTGCGCAGAACATCTGCGAGAAATTAAAAAGTAAAGCCACTTCGACTTCTCGACGATGCTCGTAGTGACGTTAAAATGTTTATTTACGATCAAATTCCATTCTCTTATTGAAGACTTAATTCAAAATGAATTTAACTAATGACTATAAACCAAAAAGTGTGGCTGATTTCCTTCATCATTGTATTGGCCTGCATACTGGCTGCACTTCTTATCTACATATACACCGGTCAAGTTGTTCTGGCTCTTTTTATTGCGCCTCCCATCATACATTGGATTCTGAAAAAAAGGCAAAACAAAGGAAAAGATCACTTTACGTAATACCGCAAAAAAAAGATCATCGACCGGAAAAATATAAAAGCCAGGTCTGTCTGAATTTCTTTTTGCACTCCTGATTCCTCCGCTTATATTTGCGCACATTCAAGAAAATCTTTTAGTGTTCAAAAACAGCTCTGTTCCTATGAAAGTTATTCTTCGTACCGTAATGACTCTTTTACTGCTTCCTATATTTATTCAGACGGCTTCTGCCCAGCTCACCGCCGAACTCGATTCCATCTCCGTAACCTCTTCCCGAATCACCTCAACCATTTCCGAAAGCGGCAAAAGTGTGGCCGTCATCATTCAGAAGCAGATTGAGGCCATGCCTGTTACTTCTGTGGATGATCTGCTCAAATCCATTCCCGGAATCAACGTCAATGCACGGCAGGGTTTTGGCGTACAGTCCGATGTGGGTATGAGAGGCAGTACCTTCTCCCAGGTTCTCTTTATGCTCGATAATGTGCCGCTGAACGATCCGCTAACGGCTCATTTCAATACCAATATACCGGTTTCGCTGGGTGAAATCGGCCAGATAGAAATCATCCGTGGTCCTTCCAGCGCTTCCTTCGGAGCCGATGCCGTTGGAGGTGTGGTTCATATTAAAACAAAAATGTACATGCAGCGAGAGATCGACAAACCTGACGGGCTCCTCTCCTACGCCGATGCCGATATCGCTTATGGGGAGAACAATCTCCGCATGGGCGATCTCTCCTTTGAACTTCAGCAGGATCGGTGGAGACTCAGCACCTCAATCCGAGGAGTCTTTTCTGACGGTGAACGCCTTCCAAATCCCGGTTTTGAAGCGGGTGTTTCCGATCAAACTCACTACGAAAACTACTTTGAACTGGCCAATTTCAGCACCTCTCTCTCCTACCGGATGAACGATCACTGGTCGTGGTACGTGCGTGGCGGCGCGGATGAGCGGGATTTCAGTGCGCGCTACTTCTACACAAGAAGTGAGTTTGATGAGTCCGTAGAGCAGATCTCCAGCCGGTGGGCGCTCGGTGCCATCACACGAGACACAGGTCAGAACAGAACGGAGTTTAATATCTCCTATCGAAATGTGGAGGATATTTTCGACTTTAATTCAAGGATTGGATCTCCGGTAAATGAGCACATCACAGATCAGTTTTTTGTAAATCTCTCACACGAAATCTCTCTTGGAGACCTCGGCAGATCATCCCTTTCGAACAGCCGGTTGATGGTCGGAGCTCAGATGCTGGATAAACAGATTGAAAGCACAGACCGTGGGAATCATCAAGACCGAATGGGTGGTATCTACCTGATCGGTTCTGCCGGGTGGAGCAGCGGATTCAGCTTGACCGCCAGCACACGTCTGCAGTTCGATACCCAGAATGATCCTGAATTTCTGCCTCAGCTCAGCATGGCATACAACCGAGGAGAGATCACCCTGCGCAGCTCCATGGGACGAGCCATCCGAGTGGGTGACTTCACCGAGCGCTTTATCTCCTCACAGATTGAAGATCTTGCACCGCTGCGAAACATCGGAAATCCCGACCTTCTTCCCGAACGCTCCTGGACCTTTGACATCGGCATGGACTGGAGACCTACAAACCGCACACTCATCTCCCCAACCCTTTTCTACCGAACCTCATCGGACCTGATCGACTATGCACTGACGAATTCTTCTGACATAACCAATGCGGATAACCTGCAGCCGGACGAGAACTATTTCTATACGCTGAACATCGCATCCAGCAACACCGCCGGTGTGGAGTTTCTGGCATCCCACCGCTTTGATGTCGGATCACAAAAAACGGTTCGTACCGATGCCGGATACACCTGGATTCGCACTTCGGGAAATGAGAACGAGATTTCAAAATACATTGCCAATCACCCAAAGCATCAGTTCTCATTCACCATTGATACCAGTTTGAGCAGGTTCCGAATCACATCCGAATCTTCTTACAGAGTGCGCAATGCAGAGTCGGCCGACCTGATTGCCGGAGATGTACCCGACGGATATTTCCTCACCAACCTGAAGCTTCAGTATACATTCTCCGGCTGGCCACTGGCCGCCTATGTCCAGGGATTAAACCTGACCGACACCCGGTACCAGGAAATTCTCGGAGCCCCCATGCCCGGACGGTGGCTGATGGGTGGCCTGAAAGTGCGGATTCGGTAAATTTAATTATGCTTCTTAGTTACCACGATTGAAGATCTAAAAAATATCTCCCTTTTTTTAAGGAGAGGATATAGGGGTGGTTCAGATTCGTAATGAATTCGACCATCAGTTCGATCTTGTCGAGAACTTTTTAATCTTTAAGCGATCCAGTCTGTGAAAACTCTGTTCCAAAGGAGCGCCGGTCAACAACATCGTGTAGCGCACGATGATACAATGTCAACCCATCAGAGCTGCCCCAACGCGGGCAGCGATCCGAGAATGAATTGGCAGGTTAATCCCATACATATCGTTCATCAAAGTCGACTCCATACTTCACTAAAAATTTTCTATACTCGTCTTTAAAACTCATATTATGATGATGTTCATGCTGATTTTGAATGTAATCGATAACGGAGTTTACTCCTTTCGGAGAGACTGAGAAAATTCCATATCCATCCTGCCAGTAAAAATTTGCGTATCGATCATCCATCGTTTTTATCCATTTGGAAGAGCCCTGTTTTATTTCCTGAAGAAGTTTCATTTGAGTAATCTTTCTTGACAAGAGACATAAAATGTGAACATGGTTTTTATATCCACCAATTTGTACGGGGTTACATTCCAGATCTTTACATATCCCTCCGATATAATTATATAAATCGCTTTCTATCTTGTCATCAATCAGGTTTTTTCTGTGTTTTGTGCTGATTATGATATGCGTATATACTTTCGAGAGGGACTGAGGCATTGTAATGTTTTGTATGGATTAAGCCCCTTCAGGGCTATATAGATCTATTGCCGTAGTATCCGGCATAGCGCGTTGCACTATGTTATTGACTTTGCCCCTTTGGGGCAAACACACAGTATGTAGGATTAAAAAATTTAGATAGCCAACCGATCTGACTGATCGAAAGCCCAAACAGTTGCAGGACAAAGAGATCAAACTCAAATCTCATAACCCGACTGTTCGAGCTTGTAGAGAACTTTTGAATCCTTGAGCCATTCAGCCTAAGCAAACTTAGCTCCGAAGGAGCGCCGGTCAACAACATCGTGCAGCGCACGATGAAGATCTATCAATCTGTATGATCGAAAGCCCCAAAGGGGACGACAGTCAAATACTCTGAAAATTACAGCTCACAAATTGCAGAAATCAAAAATAATTGGTTTCATGGATGAAACTTGAAAACACCTTTCACTCAATGCGATCCATATTAAAATATCTGTTTCTATTCCTCTTTGTCTCTACAGCAACCTCACTGTCTGCCCAGCCTGTCACCGATCTGATCACCCACTACCAGGCCGATCGCGGTGCTCTAAACCGGCTCTACTCCGTTCAGCCATCAGATGAGTATTTTGACCGTTTTGAAAAGTTTTATGAAACTCAGCTTCAACGATTAGGGGAGATCTCTTTTGATGACCTCTCTCATTCCGAACAGGTGGATTACCTGCTGTTTCAGAACAGTTTGGACCGGTCTCTCTACTTCTTACAGGAAGAGCGCAAGCAGTATAATCGAATTGCATCATACGTACCTGCTCCAGAGGAAATCATGGAGTTTATTAAGCTGCGCCGAAGAGGTCACTCCATTGAAGGGCAAAAAGTAGCCGAATGGATGAACAGCTGGCATCATGAAATTGAAAGAAAAATGAATCAACTAGAAGAAGCTGATCATCTCTCCAAGCGGGATGCGGCCTATTTGTCGGATGCTATTGAGGAACTGAAAGATGCTATAGAAGAGGTCTACGATTTTTACTACGGCTATTCTCCCGATTTCAACTGGTGGGTGGAATCGCCGTTTGAAATACTCAAAGAATCGTTTGAGTCTTATGCTGAATTAGCTAAAAACCATTACGATCAGGATAAAGAAGTTGTGGATGAAAGCGGAATTACCGGCAATCCCATCGGAGAAAATGAGATCAACCGCCGGCTGGCTTTTGAGATGATCTCCTACTCGCCGCAGGAGTTGATAGACATCGCAAACGAGCAGTATGACTGGACCTTACGTGAAATGCTGAAAGCCTCCAATGAACTCGGCTTTGGCGATGACTGGAAAGCTGCACTCGAACAGGTTAAAACCACCTACCTCCCGGCAGGAGAACAGCCCAAACTTGTGCAGGACCTGGCCGATGAAGCCGTTACGTTTCTCGAATCCCGGAACCTGGTAACCATCCCCGATATGGCAAAAGAGACCTGGAGGATGATGATGTTGAGCCCGGAATGGCAGCGTATCGCTCCATTCTTTCTGGGCGGGGAGACAGTCCGAATTGCCTATCCGACCCATACCATGACTCACGAAGAGAAGATGATGAGCATGCGGGGCAACAACCCTCATTTCTCCAAAGCGGTCGTTCACCACGAATTGATTCCGGGCCACCACCTGCAGCAGTTTATGAATCAGAGATATGAAACACAGCGCCGGATGTTCAGAACCCCGTTCTGGACCGAAGGGTGGGCGCTCTACTGGGAATTTGTGTTGTGGGAAAAAGAATTTGCCAACAATCCCGAAGACCGAATCGGGATGCTCTATTGGAGAATGCACCGAGCCGCGCGTATTGTCTTTTCACTGAACTACCACCTCGGGAACTGGACACCCCAGCAGTCCATCGATTATTTAGTGGATAAGGTGGGACACGAATACGCCAATGCCGAGGCGGAAGTCCGGCGATCTTTTGAAGGTAATTACGGGCCGCTCTATCAGATCGCTTACATGGTTGGGGCCATGCAGTTCTACTCGCTTAGAATGGAACTGGTTGAATCCGGACAGATGAACGAAAAAGAGTTTCACGATGCGATACTGCAAAATAACAGCATTCCGGTTGCGATGGTCAAGGCTATATTAACTGAACAGGAGCTCAATCCCGACTTCGAATCCGATTGGAAATTCGGCGATTACATCGAAGGGATGTGATTCACCGCAGTGGCGCTGGGAATCGCAGTAGAAAACTTGTAAAATCCCCTCCTTATGAAGGAGGGGCTAGGCTAGCCTTCCGAAGTCTCGTACGGAGGACAGGGGTGGTTGGATCTCAATTTTTTCCTTCAATATAGATTGAAAAATGAACCTGACCTGTTCGAACCACCCCTTATTCCCCTCCTTGGGAAGGAGGGGATTTCTTATCAAATTCAACAACAATATTACAAACTCATGTTATGTTCTAAATTATTACAGATTATTATAAGAATGATACTTAACGACAGATTCGAAATCCACCATCACCAAGTAAAAAAACACTCAGCGCTCCCAGCGCCTCCGCGGTGAATCCACTCTCCTAAATCTTTCCTTTCTTACGCAATCGGCGATAAATTCTTTCCGTATCCAGCTCATCAGGTATTTCCAAACCTGATATAAGATGATCCGCCAGAATGGACGCCATATACTCCGAATAGATCAACCCTTTGGACCCCATGGCCGAAAAGATGCATAACTGCGGATTATTCCGGTGTCTTCCCAGAACCGGCAGATGATTGGGCGCCGTTGCTCGAACTCCGGCCAGCTGTCCGGTCTTTTTCACCTTTTTGCTGATCTCCGGCAGAATCTTCTCCAGCTTGCCAAACAGCCGGTTATGTGCTTCATCCGTGATCTCCACGTCATCAAAATGGTGCTCGTAGGTTGAACCGACAATCAGTTCATTCGGTTTTCGCCGCAGAATATATCCCAGCGCTGAGAGTCCGTGCATCCACGGCAATTCTTGCTCCGTTTCAAAAATGGCTACCTGGCCTTTCACACGCTGTATCCCAAGCTCGGCCCAGTCTTCAAAACCGGGAGTATCATGTCCGGCGCACACAATCACATGCTCTGCTGTTGCGGTCTTCCCCTTTTTGTCGGTAAGAACAAAATCCGACTCGCGAAATTCATACATCGTTTTCAAACCGCTAAACGTTACACCGCCATTCGTCAATACTTTTCGGAAGGTGTTCAGATAGTTGTCCACAAAAACCGTGAGTCCCGGTTTGATGAAGTAACCGCCATAGTTTTCAGCAATTCCGGGATTGATCTCCTCTATCTGATCCGGTTCAAGCCACTCTACCCACCCCTCAGGCCACGGCTGTTTTTCTAGTGATTGTTTAAAATTCTCGGCCAGCTCCTCGGTAATGGCAGGACGCAAAACACCGGTCGCGTTAAACAGATCATCCCTGCCCGACTTCTCTGCAAGGTTCTCAATATTTGCTCGGAATGCATTCAGGCACTTCTCACTCTCCCATACCAGGTTTCCTTTTCGTCCCGCCGATGGGTTGACCATTGCGGCCGGTGGTCCGGGAGCTTCGGGGTCAGCCCGAAACGGGTCGATCAGCAAAACTTTTTTTCCTCTTTGATGAAGTTGATTCGCCAACGACAAACCGGAAATGCCGGCACCGAAAATGGCTGCGTAGTAATCTGACATATATCTCTATTTAATAGATTTAGCTGAGCAAACTTTATTCATTCCACCTTTAACTTACGAGGCAATGAATTCTCAGACAAACTGAAACAAATGAACATAAACCGTGTAGTTCTAAACTAAAAACAAGGTTGTAATACATTTAAAACTTTCAGAGTTTTGGCGCCATGGGATTTTTTATAAGAAAAGCATTTAAAGCGGGACCTCTACGGATTAACCTTTCAAAGGGCGGCGTTGGTGTTTCGGGCGGAGTTACCGGAGCAAGAATCGGCCTGAACAGAAACGGAGCCTATGTTTATGGCGGACGGCACGGACTCTACTACCGGGAGAAGTTTGGGCAAAAGAGACGGAAGGATATTCCCGATGCTATCAAACCGAACGGCCGACGGGCACAAATTAACCCGAACGGGCCGACCGATCTTTTTGTAGATACCGGCTCGACTTTTTCCTCACCATACGATCTGATTGAACCGCATCCGTGGCCGGAGCTTGCCGAGAGCATACCTCTCTACAAAAGTCCTCTCATCTGGAGTCTTGCAGCAATCTTTCTTGCCGCAGCACTTTTGATGGGTGAACAGACCGTATGGATCATCTCAGCAGTTGGACTCCTCATTATTTTACTCACCGTTTTGCGGGATTACCGATGGCGCAGGAAAGGTCATCAGATGGTGGAGTCTCTCACCAAAAAGTTTGAAGAAAATCCATCTCAGGTCGACCTGGACCCCATGTTACGATTTGAGGAGAAAGCGCCGCGTAAATATAATGAGCGCTTTATGCCCGATCTTTTTACCGTAATTTTGCAGATTGCCATGGAAAAACGGGAAGATGAATACATATTTGCCTATAACAAACTGGAGAAACAGCTTCCGGTAAATGACAGTTTTATCATGGAAACCAAACAGGCCATTCTCTCCCGGCATCTGGAGGCCGCTCTCGATGATCATCTGCTCAGTGAAGAAGAAGAGAATGAAATCAGGGAGCTGATCAAAAAGCTGGATCTCCCGGATCAGTTTATTTTTGAAGAGCTCCAGTATCTGGACTTGGCCTCCTCAGTGAGGAAGGAGATGGAGCGTCCGCTTCATGAAGAGGAATCACCTGTCCCTTTGGTGCAGGGTGAGATCTGTTATGCAGATTTTGATGATGTTCGACTGCTTGAAGAGCGGGTTCAGGACCGGTTTCAGAAGAATCGTGTAAAGTACCGGAAGCTTGGCTATGAAATTCAGATCGATGGAAAACTCGTCATCACCGATCGGCGAATGATTATATATGGGTCCGGTTCGAGAGAATATCGATTAAATAAAGTGCTGGATGTCATCACTGACCTGGAATCCAATACGATTGAGATCACCATCTCAGGCCGGAAAAACCCCATTTTCCTCACTTCAAAATATCCGATGATCATTGCGGCAAGGCTGGAAAAAATTATTGAGAAGAAAGTGAAGTAGTTTGATTGAAGGTTGGGCCAGACCCGTCAGGTTTCAGAAACCTGACGGGTCTTCTATTTGTACATCCCCTCACGCGACCACCAATCTAGGAATTGAAGCCGGCAGACGGGTTAAAATTTCATAGTTCAGGTTATTGGTCATCTCCCCAAAAGAGGCCACAGTGATCTCATCATCTCCCTGATGACCGATCAACACCACTTCATCCCCCTTTTGTACTCCGGGAATATCTGTAACATCAACGGTGATCATGTTCATGTTTACCAGACCGGAAACCTGCGCCCTCTCTCCATTGATCAGAACGTGTCCCGCATTCGTCAGGTTTCGACCAAAACCGTGCGTGTATCCAATCGGAACCGTAGCAATTTGCATATCTCGTCCGGCCATATAGACATTCCCGTAACCGATAAAATCTCCGGCAGCCACCCATTTAGTGCTCATCACTTCACTTTTCCAGGTCATTACCCGTCGCAAAGGATCAACATCCTCTTGAAAACGGTTCGCTTTTGCCTGATGCATGTAGGTCTCACGACTGGGCCAAAATCCATATTGTGCGATTCCCACACGAACCATATCGTAATGGGTTTCGGGCATTGTCAGAAATGCTGCGGAGCTAGCGGCGTGACGGGCAGGCAGCGGATCAAAATAGGCTGAAGCAAGCTCCAGCGCCTCCTGAAAACGCTTATTCTGATTTTGAATCCTAAAATAGTTCGCCACACTTTCAGCGCCGGCAAAATGTGTGCAAATCCCCTTCACATCTATCCATTCACTTTCCGATGTCTGCTTAAAGAGCTCCTTCCACTCCCTCATTTCAAATCCGGTTCGGTGCATACCGGTCTCAAGCTGAAGATGCACAGATGCCCTCTTTTGATTCTTCTTTGCGAACTTTTCAGCCGCTTTCAGCCGGCTCATTTCAAACAGATAGAATTCAATTCCGTTCTGAATTGCCCAGTCAAGTTCAGAATCACGAATCATCCCCATAATCATCACATCTGTATCAGGATCAGATCTGAACTTCAAAACTCCCTCCGCCTCATCGGCACTAAAGACCGAAAAATGGTTAATCCCGCACGATTCTGCCATCGGAATAAACGAGGAGATCCCGTGGCCGTAAGCATTCCCCTTTATTACAGATGAGATCCGGACCCCATCACCCGCTTTTTGTTTCAAAAAAGAGAAGTTCCCTTCTAAGGCAAACCGGCTCAGTTCAATGGCTGATGGCTGTAGAGAATCACGAAGTTTTTGTTGCATTCTTTTCTTTAAACAAGTTTCCTTTTCTTCTATCTGATGGCGAACAGTTTTGGGATCGCTGCTCAAACTCTGAGCTGACCGGTAACTACTCTATTCTGCCAGTGAGTTATAGTATTTCACCAGGCGCGCCACATCCCTCACGTCCGAAAAGTCAAGAGAGTGCTGATTGGCAAATGTTTCAAGCTCATCTTCAAACCGGTCAAAATTCCTCATAATTCGTCTTTCATTCGGCCTTCGGATTCTGTTAAAATCATCATCATCTACCTTCAGATAGAAAACAGCGCTCGTCACATACCGATCCTCCTGTGTGGCCTGTCCGTATGTGGAAGCATCTTCAAAGAAATTTGTGTAGTGGCGGACAATAAATGTCGCTTCTCCCTCAGCAGCAACTTCAACAAAATCATCCTCAGAAATACCGCGCGCTTCGTACCCCTTCGAAAATTTATACTCATTCTCTCCGTCAGAAAATGTAAAAGAGTCGATGTTATCGCCCTCCACGTTAAAGGCCAGGTTTCCACTCATAAAGTCCACACTCTGAGTATGCGTGTTGTAGCGAATCTGAAGAGGCCGGGTACTGAATCCATTTTTTAAATGCACCACACCTTCAAAAAAATCCTCAAAATAGTACGGTGAACCCTCCGTGTTGGTAGCCCGGTGAAGCGGGATCTGATTGGAGTTAAGCATACTCCTCATTTCACTGGAAGAGATATTCGCTTCGTTCTGAACCTGAGAGATCGCCTGTTCAACATGAACGATTGTGAACAACAGCAGGATGAATAACGTGGATATAAGTGTCTTCATAGGTATTTGATAT
>NZ_MDWE01000011.1 GCF_001715195.1 Rhodohalobacter halophilus | reverse complement strand
AAAAAAGATTATTTATGATTTATTTTTCTTGAACATTCAACCTGAAGAGCCGATAGTCGGAATTGAACCGACGACCCCTTCCTTACCATGGAAGTGCTCTACCCCTGAGCTATATCGGCTTTTTTCAGAGAGCGGGCGACCGGAGTCGAACCGGCAACATTCACCTTGGAAGGGTGATGCTCTACCAATTGAGCTACGCCCGCGTAAGTGGGGGGAGCAGGATTCGAACCTGCGAAGTCTTACGACAACAGATTTACAGTCTGCCCCAGTTGGCCACTTTGGTATCCCCCCAGTGCTTTTTGAGCTCTACACTCAAAGAGCCAGTGACCGGATTCGAACCGATGACCGGCTGTTTACAAAACAGCTGCTCTACCCCTGAGCTACACTGGCTGATCAAATTTTCAAAAACTTCCAAGAGCCGATACTACTTCAGAGACAATCTCTTCAGCCCGCCCTTTTAACACCAAACGCGAGTAGAATACTTCCCACCCGCGAAAGACTTAAAAGCTAAAAACATCTCTGATATTAATCAACTCTTTCTGAAAAATTTTTTCCGGGCTTCTTTCCCTTCGTTTTATATCTCTTTTTGTAGAGAATCCTCGCCCCAATCAACACTATGAGCATTACCAAAATTGTCCAACCGTAGATATTCAGATAATCCCCAATCACCTGCCAGTTCTCATTTATCAGCCAGCCTGCGCCCAACAGCAAAAAATTCCAAAGAATTGAGCTGACGGCAGCGCATATGATTGTTGTGCTGACCCGAGTCCTGGATACACCTGAGGCAAGTGATATAACGGATCGGGTTCCTGCCAAAAAACGATTTGCCAAAATCACGCCCAGACCCCAGCGCTGCATCCATCGTTTCACCTTGTCATAGTACTTTACATCCACAATTCTCATCAACCAAAAACGACTTCGATGCTCTTCAATTTTATGACCAAAGTGTGCGCCAATAAGATACATATTCATAAACCCGACTACTGATGCGACAGTTGTTATTGCCAAAAGAGGTGCAAACCCAACAATTTGCTCTGCCGCTAAATACCCACCAAATGCGACTAAAAGATCTCCGGGAACGGGTGGAAGTACATTTTCTATATAGGCTACAATCGCAAATATAAGATAGATCTTAACCGGAGAGAGGGAGATGATCCAATCCACTAATTGATTTATATAGAGTTCAACTGCCATTAATACTACCCATTTTTCACTAATACCACTGCTTGCGCAGCTATCCCCTCTTCCCTCCCTACAAACCCCATCTTCTCACCGGTCGTTGCTTTAATAGAAAGCTGATTACTCTCACAGTCAAGTACACCTGAAATTTCCTCAATCATCTTCGGGATTACAGGGTTTAACTTTGGTTGTTCAGCAACCACAGTTGCATCCAGATTGGCAAGTTTATAACCGCGGTCAATCACCAACTGATATGCTCTTCTCAGCAAAACCAAACTATCTGCACCTTTATATCCAGAGTCTGTATCGGGGAAGTGCGTTCCGATATCACCCAGCGCCAAAGAGCCGAGCAGGGCATCAGTAATGGCGTGCAGTAACACATCTGCATCGGAGTGTCCCTTTAGCGATTTACTGTACGGAATATGCACACCGCCAAGCACCAAGCCACTCCCCGCCTCAAATGCGTGAACGTCATATCCATATCCAATCCTGAGATCCATTTCTTATACTATTTTTTTGACAAGATCATTTCCGCCAATTGCAGATCCAGCGGATAGGTTATTTTAAAGTTTTGAATATCTCCCTCAACAATTTCTACAACCCCTCCAATTCTCTCAACCAGTGAGGCATCATCCGTTCCGGCAACTCCATTTAAAGCAGCGAACCTGTAGGCCTCCATGAGTACCTTTTTTTTAAAGATCTGAGGGGTCTGAGCCAGCCACATTTCATCTCTTTTTGGAGTGTGACTGATCATAGAATCCAAATCTATCTTTTTGATGGTATCGCGCGATGGAACAGCGACAATTGCGCCGTCATTTCGCCTAAGTGATGCCCTATTCAAACAATTTTCAATCGTAGTTTTTGACACAAAAGGCCTCACCGCATCATGAACAGCAATCAAATCAGATTCGCCGGATACAACATTCAATGCATTTTGAACCGATTCCTGCCGTTCATTGCCACCTTTCACTACATGGAATGGCAGCCGTCCGACTTCGGCCTTCAGAATATTTGAGGTTTCTTTCAGATAGTCATCTGAAGTAACCACAATAATCTGATTCAGGCTGTCAATCTTCAAAAAACGATTTAATGTGTGAGCCAAAATTGATTTTCCGGCTATTACCAGGTAGGGTTTAGGAACATCCTTTCCCAAACGAGTACCTGACCCGGCAGCCGGAATAATCAGCGAAAATTGCATTGACCCCGTGTTCAAAAAATCAGAGTATTAACATTGCGTCTCCAAAGGAGAAGAATCGATAATCTTTAGCCACAGCTTCTTTATAGGCATCTTTTACAAACTCAAACCCACCGAAGGCAGAAGCCAGCATCAATAGAGTCGATTCCGGACGATGGAAGTTCGTAATAACACCTTCCGTAATCTTAAATTCGTAATCTGGGTAGATAAACTTATCCGTCCAGCCGGTACCGGGCTTCGACATTCCACTTGCCATTACACTGGTTTCAATGACACGTACAGCAGAAGTACCGCAGGCAATCACTTTATTCTTTTTGCTCTTCAATGCCTCGTTTATTCTGTCAGACGATTCCTGAGAGATAAAGTAGTTTTCGGAGTCCATTCTGTGCTTCGTTAAATCCTCAACTTCTACATTACGGAATGTACCCCAACCGATGTGCAAAGTAACAGGTACAAAATCGACACCCTTCTTCTCAAGTTTTTCTACCAGTTCCGGTGTAAAATGCATTCCGGCCGTTGGTGCTGCTACCGCCCCTCTTTCTTTTGCAAAGATTGTTTGGTACTTCTCTTTATCGCTCTCCTTCGGCTCTCTTTCTATGTATGGAGGTAACGGCATATCACCGATTTCATCCAGTCGGTCGTACAGGTCCTGGTTGGGCCCGTCATACAGAAAACGTATCGTCCGGCCACGCGATGTAGTATTGTCCACAACCTCAGCGATCAAATCTTCACCAAAATAGAGCTTATTCCCGATACGTATTTTACGCGCCGGTTCCACCAGCACATCCCACAACATATTTTCCGGCATCAGCTCACGAAGCAAAAACACCTCAATATCTGCATCGGTCTTCTCTTTTTTTCCCTTCAACTTGGCGGGGAAAACCTTGGTATTGTTATAAACAACAACATCACCTTTATTCAGGTATTTATGAATATCAGAAAAGGCCTCATGTTTAATGGATTGGTCCTCTCTGTTCAGTACCATCAGTTTTGATGAATCTCTTGGTTCGGCGGGTTCTTCAGGTACATTAAAATCTTCGATTTCAAATTTGAAATCCGTAAGTTTCATTTTCAAAACGGTAGGGAATTTTACGTTAATAAATTCATTATTATAGAAGCCTGTTAATATAGGCTCTTTTGTGTCATTTCACAAATGACGGCGCATTCGTGCCAAGCATCTGAAACGAATTAAGAGTGATTTAAATTTTACTATCATATTTACTAACTGCGTCCGTTTACTTATAATTAATTGTAGCAGCCTACGTTTATTGATAAAACGAACTTTACGTTGAAAGCCATGAAATTTCTGACGACACTGATTATTATCTTTTCATTTACCGCTCTTGTTGCAGAAGCACAGCTTCGAAAAGATCTGCAGCATCAACCCGAAGAGTATACAGGAGCTGTAACTCACACACATCAGGCGTCTTCTCCTGGCAGCTGGATGAACTTACTGAATATGACGATGAGCCACTCATACAGTATGTCGTTCACAAATTTTGGCGGACAGACCCACAACCTGAATGCTTACACGAACTCAATGTTTTTTGATGTGAGTGATAAACTGGATGCACAGCTGGATGTTTCTGTACTCCACTCTCCATTTGGTAACAGTTTTATGAATAACACAAACAATTTGGGCACTCAGATTATTATTGACAGTGCAAAAATTGATTACAAATTTTCAGAGAACACCCGACTCTCAATCGAGTTCTCACAAAACCCCTACAGAAGCATGTACGGTGGTTATAACTCTCCGTTCAGAAGAACACCGTTCGGATACTAATCGCGGTTCATGAGTCAAGACAAGCAAAGCGATCAGACCGGCAATCTTATTCTTAACTCAGTTATTGGCTTTCTCAGCGTATTGCTAATCATCCTCCTGTTTGCACTGGGCT
This sequence comes from Rhodohalobacter halophilus, assembly GCF_001715195.1. Taxonomy (GTDB): domain Bacteria; phylum Bacteroidota; class Rhodothermia; order Balneolales; family Balneolaceae; genus Rhodohalobacter; species Rhodohalobacter halophilus. The sequence goes on along the minus strand of NZ_MDWE01000011.1, from coordinate 162,133 downwards.
CCAGGTTGCTGTATCCAAGAATAGCCAGCGAACGAGCCGTTGAAGACCCGACATTAATCAGTACTGTCATACAGATGGAGGTATTAAATGGTGTTGGAATTTCTGGACTTGCTAATCAATTTACGGGAACACTCAGACAGTTTGGCTTTGATGTTGTTGAAACCGGAAATTACGACCATTTTGACGTTCCCAATACATTGATTATTTCCAGAAGCGGCCAAATTGAGAATGCCCGAAGAGTGGCAAGAGCCATTGGTGTTGAAGATCAGTATATTTTAAGGGAGGAAGCACCGGAGTTTTACCTGGATGTCACTTTAGTGATCGGATCAGATTATGAACAGTTAAATTTATAAAGATTAATTAACCGCCTATGACAAAAACAATTGAAAAAGAAGAATCGCAATTTACCGCACCTTTCGAGAATAAATCCGTTGACACCTCAAAGTTAATCGAAGCAATAACAGAAGGTCTGCTGGAAAAGAAAGCTAAAGATATTGTACTGCTTGATGTACGGGAACTGACCACATTGGCAGATTACTTTATTGTATGCCACGGTACGTCCGATACGCAAATACGTGCACTTGCCAACAGTGTGGAACAAAAAGTGAAAGAGGAAATTGGAGAGAACGTTTGGCAGCAGGAAGGTAAAGACTCCCGACGATGGGTAATTCTTGACTATGTTAATATTGTAGTTCACATTTTTACAGAAGAGAAAAGAAACTACTACGGCATTGAGAGAATGTGGAACGATGCCAAGATCACACATATAGAAGACACTCTCGCTTAACCGGTTAGGGAGCACAAATTGATTCCGCTCCCTATTTAACATTCAACATTTTACTTTGAGCGGCCAGAAAAAATATTTTTTCCAAATCAGCGCCTTCTTCTTTTTGGCCCTCTCTGCCCTGCTACTTTTTTTTGAGTTCTCCAATAATCCGGACCGGGTTCCCAATCAGGATGAATTGGATCATGAAATCGAGGAGAGTTTAAGTAGAGCCCAGCAGGTATTTAATCAGACTTATATAAATTTTAAAGAGCGATCCGATGAACTATACCAATATTTGCGCTCAACATCCTTGTCTGATCAAAACCGATCTCTGATCCACACCCGACTTCAGGGCTTCTCTTTTTGGGGTACTGCCATTATTCGAAATGGTGAAAAATGGCTTTGGGACGGGTTTAACCTCACCCCTTCGCCAACTCTCACAAACGGGACCGGTGATGCAGTTCAAGTCACTCTCCTCAAACGTAATAATGTCGTTTACCTATTCGGTCAACGATCTTTTACCATCAACGATGTAGACTATCTGCTGCTTACTGCAGATAAACTGGAACAGACCACAAACCTCCCTTTTGAAGATAAAGTCAGTTTTAATCTCTCGGATCATGAAGACTTAAACAACTCATTCCCGGTAACGTTCAATTTTTTCTCCTCAACACCCATCGATCTTCAGTATAAAGTTCTCTCCACCGAATTATCTGATTCGGTAGGTACCGTTTATGCTGATCCCTCCAACGTGGATTATTTCCACCAACAAATTTCTGAATCGATTCTTGAGTGGCACAGCTATGTGCACCTCCTCTTTTTTGCGGCTGTAATCATGCTCTTCATTAGTTTCTGTGTGTTTTCTGAGAATGAACTCATACTACAGGCATTGATAGCTCTTCCGGTTATAGTCTGGATTTCGCTTTTCCAATTCGTTGGGTTTATGGAGTGGGTTGTACCCGGAAACCTGATTGAAGTTTTCAATGCAGGTGAATACCCATACTTAATCCAATACGTTCTGCATGCAATATTTGCAATTTTGGTATTGGTACCTTTGGTTCGATACATCTTGCTTCATTCCGTTAAAACTGGAGAGGATTCTCACCTGAAAACACTCCTTTTTGCAGCTATTTTCGGTGGGTTTTCGTCGGGCACACTTCACTTTCTTTTTCTTCTAACCGACTCTGTGCTAACCGGCAGTATACTGGACTTCCTGGACCTGGAGTTAGCACCCGACATACCGGTTTTTATTTTTTATATCACCTCGGCAATTCTATTTACGGGACTCTCAGGCATCGTAATATCCGTGGGGCTGTTTCTCTACCGGTTCGAAAAAGATAAGTCTATCGTTATAGCAATTACCTCCCTGTTCAGTTTTTTACTGTTTACATTTTTAATCAATGTACTCTTTCAACATCAGGCTATTCAATCGACGGCATTCATCTCTGCTCTCTTCACCTATCTGACCCTTTTATTGGTCATTCATCTGATCCATGAAAAGCCACACTTCTTTACTGAGATGTCAGGTTTTCGAAAAGTACTTCTTTCGAGCCTTCTAGTAGCCATTTCTGTTTATTTTTTGATTTGGTCGTCAGCATCAGAAAGCCTCGACCGGCAATTAACCGAAAAAGCAACCGAGTTTGCTGAGGAGGAAGTTACAAATACACAGGATCTGCTTTACACTCTGCTGGTTGACCTTGAAAGTTCTCTGATATTTGTCAGTGAACAAGATATTTCAGGCCGTACAGCACTCCTTCAGGGTCAATTCCAGCGTGCTATTCAAAACAGTATACGTCCCGAATGGCGCGACCACTCTTTTGAGATTCAGCTTCTCGATGTCAATGGAAACCTGATCAGTGACTACTCCACCAACCTGGACTCCCCCGGATGGCGCTCTTTGGTAGACATGCGGCTCATGCGAACATCTTACCAGGGAGAGCAGTTACGAAGAGTTACCAATCGCCCTATTATCTGGAGTGATCGACCTACAGATTTGGGAGAAGAGTTTGTCTCTTTCTACAGAGGATGGATTCCTATCTATGATGAAATCCAGTCCAACACAATCATTGCATGGATATTTGCAGCCGCCTATCTCGAACGGCCGGACTATAACCGCCCAATGCGGGCTGTTCTGTCCGTCAATACCGAACAAGATTGGAAACAGAGTTTCTACATTGCAGAGTATATCGATCAAAGGGTAAACCGAACCTCTATGCAGGGGATTTACAAAAATCAGCCTCAGTACAATCGTCTGCCGGTTCGTGAGGCGGAAATATCTGACCGGGATTCGATTGCATTTATCACCAATGTGACACCACAAGGAGTGTTCAGGGAAATCATCGTCCGAGAGAACGATGGCCGGGTTATAAAAGCCAGTACACCTCTCCCCGGGTTTACCCATCACCTGTTTTCTTCATTCAGGTACCTGATTGTACTCATCTTTTTTGGGCTGTTTATATTCGCAGTGCTTTCCACTGTTGGGTTTAAACCGTTCAGGTTGTTTGGGCAGAGTAGAAAATTCAAAGATCGGCTGCTCGATGGTCTTATCCTCTCCACAATACTATTCCTTACCGTCTTAATTTTTGCCACTCAGCACGCAATTAGTCTGCAGAATGAAGAGAATGTAGAACGCGAACTGATCACAAAATTAAACAGTTTGGCAGAATCTCTTCGCGGAGAGGTTCAGCTCGAAAGTTCTACCAGGCGCGCCAGCAGATTAGCTGAATATGCCTCACCACTTAACGTTGACGCCATACTCTACAGTCACTCTAATGTGCTCGACTCCACCACACCTCAGATCTTTCAGCAGTATGTGATGCCGCGTACCATGCCATATGACGTTTACGACTTCCTCTACAACCGGGAGCGGCGTCATATTACAACCACCACTATTGTTGCCGGAGAAAACCTGCTGATAGGTTACCGAACCCTATTAAATGAGGATGAGGAGCCGGCAGGAGCAGTGGCCATTCCAACGTTTGTGGAATCTCCCGTTTATAAAGAGCAGCTACTGGAGGCTACCAGCTCATTGTTTGTTATATACCTGGCCATTTTTGCACTTTTCATTATCGGTACAGTGATCTTTTCAAACCGCCTCACTAAACCACTTCAGATTATACAAGGTGGGTTGAGTCGAATTACCCGCGGCGATATGAACACACGAGTAGCCGTAACCGGACGGGATGAAATCGGGTCACTTGCCAAAGCATACAACGAGATGGTTGAAAAGCTTGAAACGGCTCGCGAAGAGCTTGTAGAAGCTGAACGGGAAGCGGCCTGGAAAGAGATGGCACAGCAGGTTGCACATGAGATTAAAAATCCGCTCACACCTATGAAACTTAATCTGCAGCATCTGCAACAGCGCCTCGAGGCTGATCCTGAGAAAGTCATGGAGCTGAAGCCTATTATTGAAAAAACCGCAGAGAATATCATCGAGCAGATAGAGTCTCTGAACAAGATCGCCTCCGATTTTTCAAAATTTGCAAAACCTGTACAGGACCCATTTGAACCGGTGGATCTAAGAAAACTTCTGATCTCCATCGGTGACCTCTACAGCCATGACGCATCCGCTTCCGTTGAAGTTCAATTTCACAATGACGACCTGATCATCAGCGGTGTGGAAGCTGAACTTCGAAGAGTCTTTATCAACCTGGTGAAGAACGGAATCGAAGCTCATTCTGATGGAACTGCTACAATTAAAATCACGGCCTACAAAGTAAACCGAACAGTCAGAGTGCAGATTTCTGATAACGGGGATGGAATCTCACCGGAAGATCACGACCGGATTTTTGTGCCAAATTTCTCAACGAAATCAAGCGGAACAGGTCTCGGTTTGGCCATCGCCAAAAAAATTGTTGAAGCACATAACGGCAAAATCACTTTTGAGTCGGAACCGGGCAAAGGCACTACGTTTATTCTCACATTTCCAACAGTGTAATACCCTCTTAATTCGACTCATCTAAGGGTAACAACTCTCCCCAAATCTTCGTACCATTTGCCTCCGTAAATTATGGATGCAAAACACTCAACATATCTATCAGAAATTCGGCAGGAGCTATCTTCACTGCTTAAAATCGGTGTACCTGTAATCATCACTCAGCTTCTTCAAATGAGCATGAGTTTTGTAGACACCGTGATGGCGGGACGCTTGTCGCCCGAAGACCTGGCAGCCGTAGCTGTGGGTTCCAGCACACTGATGCCGTTTGTGGTTCTCTGCCTGGGTTGTATGATGGCGGTTACTCCCATCGTTGCACAAAATGTAGGATCCCGGAATTTTGAGCTGATCGGCAAAAACGCTCGACAGGTACTTTGGCTGAGCCTGATCTTAGCAATACCCAGTTTTTTCCTGTTGAGAAATCTCGACTTAATTCTTGTACTGATTGGCATTACAGATGAAATCATCCCGATTGCATCCGGCTACCTGAAAGCAATAACCTGGGGAATTTTTCCCGCTTTTGCATTTGGCGCCTTAAGGTATTTCAACGAGGGTTTGAGCGTCACCCGTCCGGCTATGTTCATTGCAGTGATCGGACTCCTTGTTAATATTCCGGCAAACTATGTGTTGATGTTTGGAAAGCTCGGTTTCCCACAACTTGGCGCTGTAGGCACCGGCTATGCATCGGCCATAGTGTTTACAGTGATGTTCATTGCCATGCTCTGGTTTACCATGAGTTTTGAAGCCTACAAACGGTTCGACATTTTTGGAAAATTCCGCTGGCCTGAAAAGAAATATCTGAAGGAACTCCTGAGCATTGGAGTGCCGATAGGAATCAGTTCAACCATGGAAGTAACCATGTTTGCAGTTGTGAGCCTTCTGGTGGGGACCATCAGCACAGTTGCGGTGGCCGGGCATCAGGTAGCAATTAACTTTGCATCCATGACCTTTATGATTCCATTCGGACTCTCCGTCGCAATTTCTGCACGTGTTGGGCAGTCTGTTGGTAGAAAACGGCCCGATGAAGCCCGATTCCGGGGGTTTGTAGGAGTGGCAACGGCCAGTTTTATCATGACCTTCACTGCAATGATTATGTTTCTTTTTCCCGAATACATTACAGCAATCTATACTGATGACCAGGCAGTAACAAATATGGCCGTTCAGCTTCTATTTATGGCTGCCATTTTTCAAATATCTGATGGATTACAAGTCAGCGGGTTTGGTGCGCTTCGCGGATTGAAAGACACTAAAATACCGATGTATGTAAATCTCGTAGCCTATTGGGTTATTGGAATTCCACTGGCATATTATCTCGGCTTTATTGCAGGATATGGACCTCAGGGATTGTGGGGAGGACTCATTGCCGGACTGACCGTTGCAGGAATTCTTCACAATATTCGTTTCTTCAAAAAGACGAAGGCGATGGGTGCCGGTTAAATCCTCCTAAAACCGAACCATTGAAATGCCACCGGTGAAATTGAACTGCATCCCAACCATCACTGCAGGTCTGCCAATCAAGCCCATTTCATCCAATCCGGGAAACCAGTAAAATCTTCCGCCGGCATTCGTAAATAGTGAGAACCGTTCTGTAAAATGGTAGATCGCTCCAAATTCTGTTGCCGTGGTTATGCCCGGAAAATATTGTACCCTTCCATTTTCAATGATTCCCCGTCCGGCCACTCCAAAACCGGGGCCAATCCGGAAATAAATTTCCATCTTTTTCAATCCTGCAGAGTTCGAGAAATCTGTTATCGGAATTGATCGGCCAATGGAGAGCGCCCCAATTAACAAATCCCCACTTCGGAATTCTGACTCCACAGCATCATAATACGCTGAGAGAGAGAGGCTTAGATCGGCGCGGGCTCCCGGTTGTTTATATATCGTTTCCACACCCACAATTCCACTTCCAAAAAATAGTCCGTTCATGGAGGAGTAACTGTTGGTTTCAGCCGACCGAAATACCTGAGAATCTGCAGCCGGACTCAGTATAATTGTGTCCTCATTTCCTGTGTCGCCATGGCTGGATTGTGCGGATAACACATCAGGCTCTAAAAAACTCAACAACGTGCTTAATAAAATCAGAAAACTGAAACAGTTGATCTTCATATCTCCTCCCCCGTTGTGTAATTGTTTACTTGTAATAAGATAGTAAACTGGTTGAAAATTAGTATCACATCTTTATGCGAGTGAACGAATTGCAAGCCCCATCAGGTTGATGATAATGTAAAGAGTCACATAATCTTTTTGTCATGTCCGCTTTTGTTCACACCATCCTGACTGCCGTTCCAAAATATTCATATCACCAGGAAGAGCTGCGAGACAGAATGAAAGAGATAGTGCCGGGCAGCGAGCGAGATAAACGAATTATCCACCATATTTACAGCAGGTCGGGTATCAACACACGCTATTCTGTTGTTGATGATTTCCGGAAAACAGCAAATCATCAACTATTTTTTAATGGGCAGGGTGCAACTCCCGGCACCGCCAGTAGAAACGACACATACATTCGTGAAGGAAGAAAACTTTTTGTTGAAGTTGCTCAAAAACTAATCAATCAGTCCAGATTCAGTTCTGAAGACATCACACATCTTATCACTGTCTCCTGTACCGGATTCTACACGCCGGGGCCGGATTACGACATCATCAAATCGTTGGGTATGTCTCCTAAAACAGAGCGATATCATCTGGGGTTTATGGGCTGTTATGCAGCTATTCCTGCACTTAAAATGGCTAATCAAATCTGCCTGGCAAATCCCAAAGCGAATGTAATGATTGTTTCTGTAGAGTTATGCACGCTCCACTTTCAGGCCAATCCAAAAATGGATGATCTTCTGTCTGCATCTGTCTTTGCGGATGGTGGCGCCGGAGCAATTGTGAGTAATCGAAAACTCGAAACTTCCGCTTTTCAAATAGATGCCTTTGCATCGGCTATTACCGATAAAGGTAAGGATGACATGGCGTGGTCTATCGGCGATACCGGATTTAACATGGTTCTATCAAACTATATACCCGAGCTTTTGGAAGAAGGATTGGAGCCGTTTTTGTCTCCCGTGTTGGATCAGTATCAGTTAGAACTCTCCGACATTAACCTTTGGGGTGTTCACCCGGGCGGTCGTGCCATTCTGGACAATGTTGAAAAGACTCTCTTATTAACGAAAGACGCCCTTTCGGCATCCAGACAAGTTCTATCAGACTATGGAAACATGAGCAGTGCCACTGTTCTTTTTGTTCTGAAAAAACTTCTTGAGGAGAACAATACCAACGGTCGGACTCTCACCATGGCATTTGGCCCCGGGTTAACACTTGAATCTGCTCTGCTGACAAAAATCCCCGGTTCCTGATGCCGTTCTTCTTAAAAAAACGAAACCCGGATCTCACCGAATGGATGGATCAGAAAGATTGCAATCAGGAAAAGCTCTTCAATACCTATCAACAATTTAAAACCATCAACAGACAATTATCCGGATGGGAATCGATTTTCCGGAATCATCTTAAACCGATCATTCAATCAGCCAACGAACCTGTTTCCATTCTCGATATCGGTTGCGGCGGCGGGGATATTTTAAAACTGCTGGATCGGCTCTGCACAGAAGAGAGTTTTGATATGAAGTTTACCGGATCTGATCCCGATCCCAGAGCAAATATCTTTTTTAAAAAGAATATCCACAACAGCCGGATCCACTTTACCCACAAATCTTCGAAAGAACTGGTTCAAAATGGTTTTCAGTTTGATATTGTAATCTCGAACCACCTGCTCCATCACCTGCAGGATGAAAAAATTGTAGCCCTTTGCAAGGATGCAGAAAAACTGAGCAAGCAACTGGTGATTTTCAACGATATTGAACGAAGTGACATCGGTTACGGACTCTTTGCATTAACCACTCCTATGCTTTTTCGAAACAGTTTTATTGTACCGGACGGAAAGCTTTCGATCCGTCGAAGTTTTAGAAAAAGTGAGCTTCAAAAGCTACTGCCGGATAAATGGATCGTAAATCGTAAGTTTCCGTTCAGGCTGTTGGCAATTCATCAAAATGAACCGGACAATGAATAAAATGGATATAACCATTGTGGGTGGCGGACCGGTTGGACTCTACCTGGCCATTCGATTTGTCCAGAATGGATTTTCCTGTCGTGTTCTTGAAAAACGGACCGAAATTGATCAACATTCTAAGTCTCTTGGAATTCACCCGGTCTCTCTTGATCTGTTTGACCAATCCGGAATTACCCAGCCATTTCTTCGATACGGACTGAAAATTGAAAGCGGGCTCGCATTTCTGGATTATAAACTTGCCGGTGAAGTCTCTTTTCGATCCTGTCCCCCGCCTCATGCCTACATCCTTGCAATTCCACAATGGAAAACAGAAGAAATTCTCGAAAACAAATTGCGAGATCTGGACCGGACTGTGCTCATTCGAGGTGCAGAGGTTCAGGACATTCAAGAGATCAACAACCGGGTTGAGATATCATATACGCAAGAGGATGAAAAACATCATCTCAGCTCAGACTATGTAATCGGCTGTGATGGAAAACATAGTGTAGTCCGAAATTCCTGCAACATCCCATTTGAGGGAAATTCCTATCCCGACACTTACATGATGGGTGATTTTGAAGACAATACAGAATTCGGAAATCAAGCGGCCGTCTATCTGCATAAAAAGGGCCTTGTGGAATCATTTCCACTGCCCAGCGGCCAGAGACGTTGGGTTGTGAAAACCGACCACTATTTCGAAACACCCAATGTAAAAAAACTGACCGAAGAGGTTTTTATTAGAACAGGGTATCACCTCGGTTCATGTGAAAACAATATGCTCAGCAGCTTCGGAGTCCAGCACCTGATGGCCAAAACATTTGCCTATGGAAGAATGGTGCTGGCCGGAGATGCCGCTCATATCGTAAGCCCCATTGGCGGGCAGGGAATGAATCTCGGGTGGCTGGATGCAGAAGCCTGCCTCGAAACATTCCTGCGAATCAGATATTCTCCTGAAAGGCAAAAATCAGAGCTCCAAAAGTATTCGAATCAACAGAGAAGAATTGCTCAACAGGTGGCCAAACGCGCTAACATGAATATGGTGTTGGGCAGAAAAGAGTCTGCAAATATTTGGATAAGAAACGGATTGAAGGTGGTTCTGAATTCACCGTTAAAACATCTGTTAGCCAGGCTATTTACAATGAGAGGGTTAGGACGATGGCCGGTCTGACCAATCTATTTCAATGGAAAAATGATGGTGAACCGAGCCCCATCTGTTCCATCGACCGATATTTCAGCATTCAGTTTTTTAAGCAGCTCTTCCACAATCCACATCCCGATCGACTCTTTCTTCTCAAATCGATAATCCTCCGGCAGGCCTACTCCGTTATCAGAAACCTCAAGCTTAACCTGTTCATTTTCACCCCAAAGGTGGATTTCAATCTTTCCTTCTTTCTCATCTTCAAGAAATGCATGTTTGTAAATGTTGATCAGTAACTCATTCAAGATCAACCCGCATAGGAGCGCCTGTTCCTGCCGCACCTCAATCGGTTCACTTTCCAATTCAAGTTTCACATTATAAAGAATGGAGCTCATCGTCTCCTGAATGGTTTCGGATAGCTGTTTCAGATATCCGCCCAATTCCACACTGTTTTCCAGGTTTTTCTCACTTAACATCTCGTGGAGTTTTGCCATCGAACGAATTCGGTACGTAACATCTTTAAATGCATCCTTCGCTTTACCCTCCGCCATATCCATCGCTTCTGTTTCGGCTATCGATAGAATTACCTGAAGGTTATTTTTGATCCTATGATGGATTTCAGCAATAATTGTGTCTTTCTGCTTTAACCTGTCGTGAAGGCGATCAATCAGCCGGGTTCTTTCAATTGCACAGGATACATGAGAAGCGAGTGCCTGCATTACGGGAACATCCCGGGAAGTAAACTCTTCACCGCTTCTTCTGTTTAACGCCTGCATCACACCAATCACTTCATTATCGCGATTGATGAGCGGAACACAAATAATATTTCGGGTTGTAAATCCTTCAGCCAGCTCTCCGTAGAAATACTCTGATTCGGATGGTTTATTTGTCAGATAGGGGCGCCGGTTTGCAACCACCCACCCCGAAATTCCTTTATTTTTTGGGATATTCTTACCAACAATATCCGACTTAACGGGACCTGTTGGCATGCTTACATAAAGTTCACCGGTATCCCGATCCTGCAAGATTAATGAGCTGGCTTCTGAGTTCATCACCAACCGTATCGCTTCCATGCTCTCTATCAGAACTGATTTAAACTCCTTGGTTTGGTTGATTCCCTCAATCGTATCGAGCAGCACGCGGATGTTTCTATCCGGAACAGAGTTGAGAATATCCCCCTCGTTCAGATTATGCAGTTCAGGTGTTTCCATGAGTACCCGTTTTTTTTAACTCCCTTATGTATAAACAATTTTTGGGATAAAGGCGAAAATTTGAGGGCTACTTCTTAAATGTGATGGTAAATCGGGCACCCGGATCATTTAGAATAGTCATATCTGCGTGAAGCTTTTGAAGCAGTTCATTAACGATCCACATACCGATGGAGTGCTTCGACTGAGTAGAAAAATCTTCCGGTACGCCAATTCCATTGTCTGCAACACTCAATATAACCAAACCCTCATCCTCGGCTACATTTACCTCAACACGACTCGTTTTTCGTTCACCATCCACAAATGCGTGTTTGTAAACATTAATTAGCAGCTCATTCAAAATCAGGCCGCATAACAGTGCCTTGTTTTGTGGAATATTCACACCCGAACCGGACACCTCAAACCCAACGTTCAGTTGTTGAAAACTCATCGAGTCTTCAATTTTCTCAACTAAATTTTGAGTATAACCATAGAGATCTATGTTTTCGTTGATCTTCTTCTCAACCAGCATGTCATGCAGTTCGGCCATCGACTTCATCCGGACTTCAATTTTATTGAATAGATCCTTTGCCTTCTTATCTTTTATCTGTTCCGTATCCTTATGAACCTGAGCCGATAGTGCCTGAAGATTATTTTTAATCCGATGGTGAATCTCTGCAATCATCAGATCCTTCTCATCTATTGTGTCGCGCATTGATTCGATCTTTCGTGTCCGCTCAATAGCGATCGCAACGTGTTTGGCAAGAGCTTCAAAGACCTCAATTTCGTTTTCATGATAAAGCTCCTTATCCCGTTTGTTCATCGCCTGAATGACTCCCAAAACGTCTTCGTTCTTACTGACAAGAGGCACACAGATGATATTTCTGGTTGTGAAAGACTCTACCAAATCACCGTAAAAGTGCTCCGATGTTGAGACATCATTGGAAAGATATGGTTTTTTATTTTTGAGTACCCATCCGGCAATCCCTTTCTCTTTTGGAATACTTTTTCCGGCAACCTCATCCTTGGCCGGCCCTGTTGGAATACTGATATAAAGCTCCCCTCTATCATCATCCACCAGAAAAAGCGAGCTTGCTTCCGATTTCATAACAAGACGGGCAGCCTCCATACTCTCTACCAAAACCGTCTTGAACTCATTTGTATTGTTGATACCCTCCAGGGTTTCAAGAATCAGTGAGAGGTTCTCTTTTTCGAGGTTGGTTTGAGCGGGGTCATGTTGCGAACTGCCCTCTTTCCTATTCATACTATAAAATAATTACTTAGAGTTCCTTTATGCACAATTAACAAATAAATAAGGACTTTTATCTGAAAAATTTCTCAGAAAGGAATTAAATAAATTTTCCTGAATTTTCTAACCTACACTCTCGGAATTTACACAACCCTTTACGTTAATCTTTTCGACTGTTTGTTCTTCCAAGCAGAACAAAAGCGATCACATAAACAAGGAGTATTACACCGTAATAGTTGTTGGTTACTGCATCCCATGGGGAGATTGCAAACGTAGCGCTTAGGAGCAGTGCCTGATTTCCATAGGGAATAAAACTCTGTGCCGAGCACGCAAAGATATCGAGCAGACTGGCGGTTCGTTTTCCGGAAATATTATGCTTTTCAGCAATCGACTTGCTGATCTCCCCGGTTACAACAATTGCGACCGTGTTATTGGCAATGCAGACATCGGTGATAAATACAAGCCAGCCTATTGCCAGCTGCTGGGCCCTGTTTCCTGATCGTGACGCTTTTTCCGCCATTCGGGTAATCACCCCGGAAATCCACTGCAAGCCTCCTTGCCGTTTAATAAACTCACCCAGTGCCCCTACGAACATGGCCAGAATCATGATACCGTGCATATCCGCAAATCCTGAAGCAATATCACCTCCCAGTGCAGTCAGCTCGTACTCTGTCAGGAACATGCCCTGAACGGCTGCCATCAATACACCGAAAATTAATACGAGAAAAACATTCATACCGGCGACTGCCAGAATCAAAATGGCGATGTATGGAATGGTAGCCAGCCATTGAGGGGATTCGCTGGAAACCGCTCCGGCATCTGTTGCCAGAGCCATCAAAAGAACCAATGTGATAACTGCCGCAGGCAGAGCGATTTTAATATTTTCCCGAAATTTATCCTTCATCGGCACACCCTGCGTTCGTGTTGCCGCAATCGTTGTATCGGAAATAATGGAGAGATTGTCACCGAACATTGCACCGCCAAAAAGCGCTCCGGCTATCAGAGCAGGGTCAGTTCCCGTCTGTTGTGCAAAACCAACCGCCACCGGTGCCAGAGCGCCAATGGTACCTACCGATGTACCCATTGCCAGAGAAATTAATGCGGCAATCATAAACAGTCCGGGTAAAACAAATCCGGCAGGAATGAGCTGAAGCCCGGCGTTCACCACTGCATCTACTCCTCCGGTTGCAGAAGCCACACTCGAAAACGCACCCGCCAGCAGAAAAATCATACACATTGTAATGATATTGCTGTTTCCTGCACCCTTCACAAGCATCGCGATTGACTCAGTCAGTTTTCCGCGATGCAGCCATACGGCAAGCATCAGTGCGGGAATAATGGCCACGTGCCCCGGTAGCTGTTGAAATGCACGTTCCACACCCTGCGCTTGCAGCATCAGCCCCGAACCGAGAAAGAGTGCAATAAAAAGTAGAAATGGAAGAAGGGAAAGTTGTGCCGTGCGTGTATTAAATGAGTTCATGGGGATAAACGCTATAGATAAGATTTTAAATAATTTATGTCATGCCCAACAAACACTCTTATCAGGCTACAGAAATTTGTTTTAGCAAATATCTCATCTACAATATTGACTTGCAAAATAGAAAAAAACTAAGTCCTAATAGAGGCAGGAACTTTTCTCTCATTGTTTTTAAGGCCTTACTCATATGGGTTTCTACAGTGCTTACAGTAATCCCAAGTATATTAGCTATCTCTTTATATGATTTTCCTTCATATCTGCTCAACAAAAAAACTTCCCGCCGCCTTTCAGGAAGTTGAAAAATTACCTTTTCAATTTTTTCGATTAACATTCTATTGTGCAAATCCTTACTTATCTTATCAGGTAGATGTAAGCTTCCCCGAAAGTTGCCCATTTGATAGTTTACTATCCGATTTGTTTCTCGATGAATGATAATATTGGTGTCTAATAGTACTCTCATAAATATTGTTTCAATTTAACTCACCCAACCCTCTCCTTATACAACCACTCCTGAAAACCCACAAACGTATTCCGGATGGCCGATATCTTTCCAAGCTCTCTTTTTGCATCTGCAATGGCCCGGTACTTCAGTTTTAGCAGGTTGCCAAGTTTGTCATCATCCAGTTCGCTTACGCCTTCCTTCACGTACTGTTCAAGCACAAAGTTGATAAACTCCTGCTGTTTCGGGTCGTACGAATCCAGGTGCAGCTTTGCCCGATTGGCGCGGTCTGTCCGGGGTACAATTTCCTTGTGGTACGCCACATACGATAACACATCAAACAGGTCGCTCTCTTCACCGTGAATCGCTCTGCGCAAGTCCTCAAGCTGTTGATTGGTGTACCCGCGGTCACTAAGCTCTTGCAGAAGCTGTTTCCTCGTTCCGGGCTTACTCCAAATTCTCCGAAGCTCATCTTCGCTCTTAAACAGTTCCGGCAGTTCACCAAAAAGATTCTCCATAAATTGATCCGCTGAAATCGGCTTACCGTCCGGGCTCCAGAAGCTGGTTTTCACCATCGAATCTAATTCCCGAACCTTGTTATCGGAAAGCTTCACCCGAACCATTCTTCGCGGTTTCTTCTCACAGATGCATGGATACTCCCCGCATTCTTCACAGAGTTCAGGTTCCGAAACACAAGTGCAAGGCCTTTCACCACACACCGGGCAGGGCTTCGACTCTGGCCCGGGCCCCGGAGGCTCCGGCGCAATCGGCTCACCGTCCCACTCAGGATCGTTGAAATGCTCGTGGGCATTTACAAAGTCGTAGATCGTGAAGTAATCCTTGCCGTCAAAGACTCTGGTACCACGTCCAACAATCTGCTTGAATTCCACCATGGTATTGATTGGCCGTAACAGTACAATATTCCGTACCTCCGGCGCGTCCACTCCCGTACTCAACTTCTGTGAGGTTGTCAGAATGGTTGGTATCGTCCGCTCATTATCTTTGAATTGATTCAGATGCGTTTCACCCCGCTTGCCGTCATCAGCCGTTACTCGGTGGCAATAGTTGGGATTGCTGCTGTCTGCATATTGATTGATCAGATCCCGCACGGCTGCCGCATGGATTTGCGTGGCGCAAAACACCAGGGTTTTCTGTTTCTGATTCATCATATCCATAAAGAGCTTCACCCGATACTTCTCCACATCCATCAGTTCGATGATGCGGTTCTGCTCTTCGAGCGTGTACTCTCTTTCCTCATCGATTTCTCCCTCCAGTATTTCATCATCAGGCGTATAGCGGTACTTGTCGCCTGTCGTTGAAATCTCTTTCACCTTGAAGGGAGTCAGAAATCCATCATTGATACCCGCCTTCAGGGAGTAGGTGTACACCGGCTCTCCAAAGTATCGGTACGTATCTACGTTGTCATTCCGTTTTGGCGTGGCGGTCAAACCCAGTTGCACGGCCGGGCTAAAATACTCCATGATCTCCCGCCAGGAACTCTCATCATTGGCTCCGCCTCTGTGGCACTCATCAATAATAATAAAGTCGAAAAAATCTTCGGGGTACTCGCCAAAATAGGGTGAGTTATCCGGCCCGCTCATAAAGGTCTGAAAAATGGTAAAGAAGAGGCTGGCGTTGGTGGGTACTTTGCCCTGTTTCTTGATCTCATTGGGACGAATCCGCACAATCGCATCTTCATTAAACGCTCCGAACGCTTGTGTGGCCTGATTAGCCAGTAAATTTCGGTCAGCCAGAAACAGAATACGCGGCCTTCGCTCACCGTCCCGGTTCAGATTCCATTTAGCCTGAAACAGTTTCCAGCAGATATGAAAAGCGGTGGCTGTTTTTCCGGTGCCTGTTGCCATCGTAAGCAGCAGCCGATCCCGGCCTTCCGCAATAGCATCCAGTACGGCTTCCACGGCATTGCGCTGATAGTATCGGGGCAAATACTTCCCCATCAATCGCTCGTACGGCACATCATTAAACCGTTCTTTCCAGTTCCATACTTCAGGCTTCTTCTGAACCTCCTCAGGCGGATACGTTTTCAGCCACAAATCTTCCGGACTTGGAAAGTTTTGAATCTCCTCTTCAAACCCTTCATCCATATCGATGTAGTAGATGCGCTCTCCGTTGGTAGAAAAAGCATGGCGTACCTGCAGCCGTTCGGCGTAGTCCTTCGCCTGCCCCACGCCATCTGTGTAGTATTTATCCCGAGCTTTGGCTTCCACAACCGCAAGCTGCCGGTTTTTATACTCTAAGATGTAATCGACAATTAACCTGGGTGTTCGGTTTCCATTCCCGATCAGCCGGCCGTCCGTAATCTGAACCTCCACACGGATATGACTATCTTCCACCTCACCCCAGCCGGCCTCTTTCAAAGCGGGGGTAATCAGCTCCAGTCTGGTTTGCGCTTCATTCATGAGTCCTGTTTCTATAAAGTTTCTATAAAGTTTCTATAAAGTTTCTATGTGTTTTCTTGCAAGTTTTGCTTTATAGAATATCGAGTCCATCTTCTTTCACCGGTTCTTTCTAAAATACCTTTTTCAGTCATTGACTTTAACAGTCTCTTAACTTTATAAGCATTTATTTCCTTACCAATTCTACTGTGAATATCACTGTAAGAACTTTCCGGATATGCTTTTACATCTTTATAGATTAATTCTTCTAACCGATGATCTTCGATATTCTTCAGACTGGTTTTCCCCTTGAATTGAGATTGTCGTATAAACTCGGGATTAACTTCATATTGAGTTCCTTTCCCCCGGCCAGTCTTTACAACCAGATCAAAATCAAGTAAGCGTCCAAGCCAGCTTCTCAATCCATGTTCTTTATCTTGAGTTAAAATCTTGGACAGCTCAATAGCTGTATATGATTGCTGTTGAGCCAATAGGCCAAGTGTGATAAGTTCACGTTGTTTCAGGTTAAACTCTGAGCTTGCTTTATCCATTAAGCGGATAACCTGTTTGCTCACAAACTGCTTTTTCACAATCACTACAACTCTGTCATCAAGATCTTTAACCTCAGGAATTGGTTTACCTGAGGCAAGCAAATTGGCATACACTAAATCATAACCGCTTCCTTCTTTTTCCATCAATTCCAAATCGTAAAATACTTTTGAGAGGTGCTCATTACGCCTTACCGATTGACTCAGGATATTTTTAGGAGTTACGCCAAAAGGCAGGCGACCCGGACTGTGGATTTCTAATCTGTCCGGGAAAATATTGATAAAAATATCGCCTCGCATGGTATAGGTTCGATGTACTATAGCATTTACAACCAACTCTCGCACCACTTCAATGGGGAAGAATTGGATGTTTTTCCGAAACATCCCCTCTGAAACCTCAATACTCTCTTGCCAATCGGGGACATCGTTTAGCACACTGTTGAGTAGTTCTTTGGGATTTTTGAAGTGATCATCCAGCAACAACTTCCAGACCTTTTCATCACTTTCGTTGTAGCGAATGACCTGTATGGCAGGGGGATATAAAATGCTTGCCCTGTCCTGCCGGGTTCCAATCCACAGGATCCCTAAATTGGTAAGAATTCCTTCTTTCTGGAAAAAGTAGAATTCAAGTATCTCTTCATCAGACATCTCTTTAATAAAGTCACTGACACGAGGTGATCTACGAATATCATTTAGGAAGTTTTGGCGTTTATCCGGATCATGTCGAGAGGTTGGTACTTTTTTGTTGACTTGCTCTTCCCAAACATAAGCATTTTTCTCCGCTGCTAATCGAGCCATCTCATCAGGAGGAACCGGTTTGCATTCATCATGTACGCGGATGTAGTAACGGCCATCTGTGGTTGAGGCAATGGTTTGTGCATTACGGAAGACCTCCAGACGAATATATTCTGCTTTATTGCCTGCAACCTCAATCGTTACTGCGATACCGACATTTAAGGTGCGGTGTGCAATATTTTTCTGAATTTTTTCCGGAAGGCTACGGTCTTTTATAGCTTGGTTTTCAGGTGGGGAAGAACCATCATCTTCTATACCTATCAAAATTACCCCTCCACGGCCATTAGCAAAACACACGCAATCTTTCGCCAACTCATCCCAATCGGTGGTAGAACCTTTTATGAAGCGGAGGGATTTTTTGTCGGTATGTTTATCCTCCTTCATGCAGCAACTTCTTCACTTGCCGTTAACTCACCCGAAAAAGCTTTTTGGAGAATGGATTTTTTGAGTTCGTCAAAATCCTCCAACTTATTCTGATAAGATTCTATCAAAGTGACGGTATAATTCTGCAGTTCACTTAAATGAGCTACTACTTCGTTTTGCACTTCAATATTTGGAAAAGGAATTGGAATAGCTTTAATCTTTGTCAGGTTTAAATTTTTCTGACGTACTCCTCTTCGTTGTTTCATCAACTCAGGTTTGATCGCGTTGATGGCATGCATCACAAATTGCAGATTAAGATTCTCGTTTGGCTTGGCACCTGAGATTGCTTGGTTAAATGTACCGTCACGGTCTAAAATTGACATTTTCAATGCAGCAGTATCATACATTCCGATCAATAATGATCCTTTAGGAAATAATTTGGCGTTCGACTCTTTTAATCCTTTTTCGGTAATAAGGTCTTCAGATTTTTTGGTAAATAATTCATTCAATTCACCTGATGAATACCAAGGTATTGTTCCATTTTCCCAATATTCTTTAGTTGAGCGTCTCGGCGTACCGCCACTTTTCACGTATGTAAGTTCTCCTAACGGTTTCTCCTCCCAACCTTCCCCTCTCTGCGAAAAAATCTCATTCAGCTTACTCTGAAACAGCTCTTCGGCGTTTTCAATGTTTTTCTTGATGTTGGCCTTGGCCTGATCAATGGCTTCAAACGCCTCATCCAGAATGGCTACAATGTGCTTTTGCTCGGGGAGTGGAGGGATAGGAATTTTTATTTCTTTAATGTCAGCCAACTTAAGTGATGGATAACTGTGATCTTGTATTAAATCTTGTGCTTTGACCGTCTCTAAAAAATATAGTGCATATCTATTAGAGACTTCCTGGTTCGTTTTAATTGTAGCTAAATGGCTGGCCACATAAGCATCGACTTCCAGAATAACTCTATGATTTAAGAAAGTAGATGCGCCACTTTTAGGGATTAGTATAGTTCCGGCAGGTATAAGCTTAAGCTTTTCAATTCCCTGTTCATTTAATAAATCAGCACTTTCAGAAATACTACCAAATAGTATTCTCCCAACATCAGATGTCCGAATAAATGGATAAATACCATTTTGAAAATATTTATCCTCTTGAGGAGCAGAGTTACCAGCTCCAATCTCAGACACTTCTTTCAGTTTTTTTACTTGCCAACCCTCTCTCATACCAACTCCCGAATCGATTGCATCAGCGATTGGGTTTCCTCATCCAGCATTTCCATCTCCGCTAAGATTTCCTCCGGACTTCGCAGCGGCTCTTCATCCGGTGTGTTTGGATTCTTGGCGCTCAGGTCTGCCGTATCCTCCGGAATGTCAGTCACCTTCAGGTTCCAGCTTTGCTCCGTCTCCGGTTTCTTTTTCTGAAGTTCTACAAACTCCGCAAGGTCATCATCATTCAGCGGGTTCGTCTTGCCCAAATTCCGCTCCGGGGTAAACTGGTAGTACCAGATGCTTTTTGTGGATTCTCCTTTCTCAAAAAAGAGTACGACCGTTTTTACTCCCGCGCCCAGGAATGTGCCTCCCGGCATATCAAGAATGGTGTGGAGGTTACAGGTATCCAGAAGATGCTTCCGCAGTGCGATGGATGCATTGTCAGTATTACTCAAAAAGGTGTTCTTAATCACAATCGCAGCCCGTCCACCGGCTTTCAGTGATTTAATAAAGTGCTGCAAGAACAGGAAAGCCGTTTCGCTCGTCTGAATATCAAAGTTCTGCTGTACCTCCTTCCGCTCTTTCCCGCCAAACGGTGGATTGGCCAGGATGATATCATGTCGGTCTTTCTCCTGGATGTTGCGGATGTCTTCGGCCAGTGTATTGGTGTGCAGAATATTGGGAGCCTCTACGCCGTGCAGAATCATATTCATAATCCCGATGATATAGGCGAGGTTCTTTTTTTCCTTCCCAAAGAAGGTCTCTTTCTGCAGGGTATTCAGGTTCTCGGTACTCTTCTCCATCTTATCGTACAGATAGTCGTACGCCTCGCAGAGAAACCCCGCCGAACCCACGGCAGGATCGTAAATCGTCTCCCCAACTTCCGGATCAATCACCTTGATCATCGCCCGAATCAGCGGACGCGGCGTGTAATACTGTCCGCCGTTCCGCCCGGCATTGCCCATATTCTTGATCTTCGTCTCGTAGAGATGACTCAGCTCGTGCTTATCCTTCGCAGAGAGAAACGGCAGGTTGTTCACCTCATCAATCACATCCCGAAGCACATACCCGCTCTGAATCTTGTTCTTTAGTTCCGAAAAGATCTCACCGATCTTATACTCAATCGTCTGCGGGTTATCGATATGCTCCTGCCTGAACTTCTTGAGATAGGGGAAAAGCTCACCGTCCACAAAGTCGATCAGGTCATCCCCGGTCTTGGTGGCGTTATGATCCAGCTCACCCGCATCATTCAAAGGATAGGCCCAGGTGTGCCACCGGTATTTCTCATCCAGGATATATTCGTATTCCTGCCCCTGAAGTTCAGCCTCATCGGCCTTCTCCTGCTCCAGGTCGTTCAGGTACTTCAGAAACAGTACCCATGAGGTCTGTTCAATATAGTCGAGTTCACTGTCGCACCCCGCATCCTTCCAGAGTGAGTTGTCAATGTTGGTAAAGGTTTGTTCAAACATGCTTACAAATTAGTATCCCGTTATTCAGCAGATGAATGGTTATTTAAAAGTGCTATAGCTCTATGTTTATTCAACCTGAATATTTCGAAAAAAAGGGTGAAATGCTACTTTTGGAAACGGTTGAATCTACGTGAGCAGATCCTTTGAGAAAACAGCCGCAAGTTCTTTTACTACATGGAATGGAATATTCCCACCCTGTTCCTTTAGTTTAGCCTTCAATTTTTCCCAAACCGTATCATTCCGGATTGCATCCAGAAACTCATGGCCTTGCCAGGTGAGGGATATAGGAATCCATCCAAATGAATTGCTACCCGATACATCTTCCGCTTCAACAAGCCCCGCTTGTTTCATGAGCATGATATGATAAGAAACTATTTCTGGTGATCTGCCTTGAATTTCAACATCTAAACTCTCTTTTGGTGCTCCGGACTCTTCAATTTCAATAAGGATTTCTTTGATCAGGTTTATATCTCTTTTCATTAAAATGAGTATTCTAATTGATAGCGTTTATCTCTAAAATCCGTGCATATATTTAAAAAAAGCACCCGCCGAACATTGTCTAACAGTTGCAGCCAACCATTAATATCTAATGAGCTCTTTTTATTTTTTACCTCAGAACTTTTCAATTCGAGAGTCCCCCCCCCCACTCCACTTCCTCATGAGTGTTTATAAAGCTTAATAATCCAAGTTACTCAATCACTTTTTTCTCTTGCCGGTTTTTCGTGAAAATCTGAATCGTTAAATCACAAACTCCGGCTATTTTAGCATATCGCATTGCAAGTCATCATATACTTCGAGTTCACATCCGATTCCGGTTTACACCGTGACAATACCGTATCAACTCCGTGTTAACACTGTTATCGAGTTGGAGTTGATAACTATTTGAATTGGAATAATTATTAAAGTACCTGAAGAACAACCCCAAAGACTCCTTAGCTTGAATTGAACTAATGCTGTTAATTTTTTAATCTGCAGTGTACAAGAGGCATCAGGTTCTATGGTGTAGAGTCACTGCCTGCTGCAAGGTATATTGAATAAAACGATCAAGAACTATGGCTAAATTACCGGATGGAATATTTGGAGGATTTCGAGGGAAAATTGGAAATGTGGTTGGGGTAAAACGGGGCGATACGTTTTATATAAAATCAGCTCCAACGACCATGAAAAATCCCCGCACTAAGAAACAGCAGGCGAACAGAAACCGATTTGGCCTGGCTTCATCGATGGCCGCAAGGCTAAATCCATTTATCAACGTCTCTTTTCGGAATGTAAAGGAGAAAACCCGGAGGGGTGCCTTTATTTCATACAACATGAAATCGGCTATTCAACAATCTGACGAAGGTCCGGTCATCAACTATCCTGAACTAATTTTATCGACGGGCATTTTAAAACAGGTTGAATCTCCCATTGCAGAACTGAAAAGAGATTCAGATGCAGAGAAGATTCATCTTACCTGGAGTGATAACAGTGGAGAAGGAAATGCCAGGGGAACCGACCGAGTTTTAATTTTAACCATCACAAACAGAGCAAAAATTGCCGCATATTCTATTCATGATTTTGTGCGAGCTGATGAATTTGCCGAACTCGCCCTGCCCGCTTCAATGAAAGGGAAAGAGATCTATCTGTATCTGGCTATTTTATCAAAAAATGGTGATATGGGTGCACATAGTGTTTTTGTACCGATCGGGGAATAAATACTTTCTATGTAATTGGCAAGAAGCTTTTAATAAAAAAACCTCCGCGGTTTTAACACTGCGGAGGTTTTAATTTTATTTGAATCCGTAAGGATCCGGTAATCGATTTACTTCTTGTTCTCTTTCAGATAATCAAGAAGTACGGTGTGGAGGATACCGCCATTTCGGTAGTAGTCCACTTCAACCGGAGTATCAATTCGGCAATCGGTCGTAAACTCAATCACCTCACCGCTCTCTTTGGTTGCCGTTACTTTGATTTCGTCTCCGGCTTTCACGTTGTTATCCACGTGGATGTCAAACGTTTCCGTTCCGTCCAGCCCGAGTGAGTCAGCATCCTGACCATCCTTAAACTGCAGCGGAAGTACGCCCATCTGGATCAGGTTTGAACGGTGAATTCGCTCATAAGAAGCGGCAATCACACATTTCACTCCAAGCAGGTTGGTTCCCTTCGCAGCCCAGTCACGGGATGATCCGGTTCCGTACTGTGTGCCTGCCAGTGCAACCAGAGGAGTTCCCGACTCTTTGTATTTCAGTGATGCTTCATAAATCGTAGTCACTTCACCGGTTGGGTGATAGGTAGTAAACCCACCCTCTGTACCGGGAGCCAGCTGGTTTTTGAAGCGAACATTTGCAAACGTACCGCGGGTCATCACTCGGTCATTTCCACGACGTGAGCCATACGAGTTGAAATCTTCCCGTTTTACTCCATTCTCAATTAAATACTTACCTGCAGGAGAATCTTCGGCAATGTTACCGGCAGGTGAGATATGATCGGTTGTGATGGAATCCCCCACTTTCACCAAGGCCTTGGCGCCTTTAATCGGCTTGATCGGCTGTGGATCTTCGCTCATGCCCACAAAGAACGGAGGCTCCTGAATGTATGTAGACTCTTCACTCCAGTTGAACAGATCACCGCCTGAAACCGGAATATCATCCCAGGTCTCTGATTCAAAAATGTCGCTGTACATTTCGTCGAACAGTTCCGGACGAATTGCGGCATCGAGGTGCTCGGCAATCTCGTCGGTTGTTGGCCAGATGTCTTTCAGATATACATCATTTCCATCCTTGTCTTTACCGATCGGCTCACTGGCCAGATCAATATCCACGGTTCCGGCGAGAGCATATGCAACAACCAGTGGCGGTGATGCCAGGTAGTTTGCTTTCACCCACGGATGGATACGCCCTTCGAAGTTACGGTTTCCGGAAAGTACACCTGCAGCAATCAGATCACCCTCTTTAATCGCTTTTTCAACAGCTTCCGGGAGTGGGCCGGAGTTACCGATACAGGTAGTGCATCCATAGCCTACCAGGTTAAAACCGAGGGTATCCATATACTCTGTCAGCCCTGCTTCTTTCAGGTATTCCGTTACCACACGAGAGCCCGGAGCGAGTGACGTTTTCACATAGGCCGGAACCTTCAGCCCCTTTTCAACCGCTTTCTTGGCCACAATACCTGCACCCAGCATCACGCTTGGATTTGACGTGTTGGTACAGGAAGTGATCGCGGCAATCACCACATCACCGTGTTTCATCTCAATTTCCTGACCGTTTTTATAAACGCCTTTATTGGCCAGTTTTTCCTGTGCCAGATTAAAGCCCATTGTTGGGTTATCACTGGTCAGAGACATTTCAAATGCCTTCTTCATGTTATTCAATTTGATACGGTCGTGAGGCAGCTTTGGACCTGCAAGTGAGGTCTCAACCGTGCTTAGATCCAGCTCAAGCGTAGAAGTAAATTCCGGATCCGGGGTATCATCTGTTCTGAACAGTCCCTGCTGCTTGGTGTAAGCTTCAACCAGATCAACCAATTCTTGCGATCGGCCGGTACGCTTCATGTAGCGGAGAGACTCTTCATCAACCGGGAAGAAACCCATCGTGGCTCCATACTCCGGCGACATATTCGCAATAGTAGCTCTGTCGGGCAGGCTCATGTTGCTGATACCGTCCCCGTAAAACTCAACAAACTTTCCTACCACTCCGTGTTCACGCAACATCTGTGTTACCGTAAGAGTTAAGTCTGTTGCGGTAATTCCTTCACGAAGTTTGCCGGTCAGTTTCATCCCAACCACTTCAGGAACAAGCATGGAAATCGGCTGGCCGAGCATGGCAGCCTCCGCTTCAATTCCGCCAACTCCCCATCCAAGAATACCGAGTCCGTTAATCATCGTAGTATGAGAATCTGTTCCCACCAGCGTATCAGGATAGGCTACGGTTGAACCGTCATCTTCTTTTCGTGTAAATACTCCTTTTGCCAGGTATTCAAGGTTCACCTGGTGCACAATTCCGCGTCCCGGAGGCACCACACGGAAGTTATCAAATGCCTCTTTCCCCCACTTCAAAAATTCATATCGCTCACGGTTACGCTCCATCTCCTTCTCAACGTTGAACATGAAGGCATACTCCTGGCCAAACATATCTACCTGTACAGAGTGGTCAATCACCAGATCTACAGGAACCTGCGGGTTGATGGAGGTTGGATCTCCGCCCATTCGCTTCATAGCAGATCGGAGTGCGGCGAGGTCAACCACAGCCGGCACACCGGTAAAGTCCTGCAAAACTACCCGTGACGGTTTAAATGGAATTTCCCCGGATGGGTTTTTGGCATCATAATTTGCCAGTTTTTTAATATCGTCTTCTGTAATTGCAAATCCGTCGCACTCTCTCAATACCGCTTCGAGCAAAATTTTGATGGAGAACGGCAATTTACTGATGTTACCGTATCCAAGATCCTCAAGCTTTTTCAGGCTATAGAGATTCGCCTCTCCCGAACCCGTATTAAACGGAATCCTGGTTTTTTTGAGTGGGTTGTCAGTTGTCATAAATCCTCTGTGCTTTCAAGATGTTAAAAGTCTTACTTTTTCTATCGTCTTAAAATAAGGGATTTTTGAGATAATATCTTTGTCAAATCTATGACAAAAATTGATCGATTGATCTGAAAAACGCTTTTTTTAACTTCCGACTAATTAGCCGGGCAAAGTGAATGCACTGTAATAATTCACAAAGTTTTTTACTAAATTGACACATCCGCTTAAAAATTATCTACATCTACTACAGGCTCCCGAATGAATTATCCGCTTCAAAAGCTGATCATCACACATTTAACTTGCCTTTGCATAATCATCCTCCTCCTCCCTGTTTCTGTCTCCTATGGGCAGAGTAAAACTGACACAACCTGGACATTTGAGCAGATAAGAACTGATGCAGATAATGATTGGATACCCGATTTTCTGGGCGAGAACGTTACCGTTACCGGAATTGCAAATTCAGCAAGCGGACTATTTCATGAGCAATATCTTCAGGTTTTTATCCAAAATAATTCGTCCGGTATCTCCATATTTTCATACAACATTGAAGAACCTATTGCCCCGGGAGACAGCCTCTTTGTATGGGGTAAAATTGATACCTATAACGGGCTTGTTGAGGTTGATGCAGACTCCTATCGGGTTTTTCAAACTCGAAAACACCTGCAACCCTTACACCTTAATGATGCAATCGATGAACCTGCAAAATTCCTTGGTGTTTTGGTTGAAGGGCAAGGGATTATCACCGAAAAAGGGAGTACGTTTAACGGAAAGTACGTCACGATCTCCCCTGAGGATCATTCCGGAAGTATGATGATCTATGTCTCCAATTTTCATTTCATGTTCTCAGATTTCAAATTTGACCTACTGAATGTAGGGGATGAAATTGGGGTTCGGGGCATCATCACAGAGTACAATCCGGAAGTACCCGATGAAAAGAATTACAAACTTTTTCTGCGCACCCCGGATGATCTAAACTACGTCGGGTTGCCTGCATACTATCTTCGCCTGATATTTTGGAGCCTGCTTGGAATAGCCGTACTGAGCCTAATCATCTATCTCTTTCAAAGGTATCGTGTTCAAACTGAAACGAAAGAGATAAAGCTCTCACTCAAACAAAAAGAGCTCCTTCTCAAAGAGATTCACCACCGGGTTAAGAACTCTCTCTCCATTGTTTCCGGCTTGCTCGAAATGCAATCATACAGCACTGAAAATGAAAAGACCATCCGGATTTTGCAGAACAGCCAGTCTCGAATTCAATCCATTGCATTAATCCACGATAAGCTTTACAAAACTGAATCACTGTCGGAAATTCAGCTAGACATCTACATCAGAGATTTAGCTGAATCGATTCATTCCACCTTTGCAGAAATAAATAAAAAAGTGACTCTTACTTTTGATCTGGACCGGGTTTACATCGATTCAAAAAGAGTTATCTACTGCGGCTTGCTGGTAAACGAACTGGTTGTCAACTCATTTAAACATGCCTTTAGGCTGCAGGGAGACAAAACCGGGGTTTTGACCATCTCTCTCAAAAACGAAGGAAGCCACTTTCTTTTGACCATTTCGGACAATGGCCCGGGACTTCCTTCAAATTTCAATCCTGATGAAAGCAACGGACTCGGCGCAATGCTCATCAGTACGTTTGCGGAAAATCTCAAAGCTGAGCTGAGTGTTTCTTCACCGACCGGTGGAGGAACGTCCTATACCTTTACCATACCTCATAAAGCCTGACTAACGGATATTATTCCCGAACCTATTTCTTATAAGGATTTTACAACTCACTCGGATATATTCGGTTAACCCTTAATCAAGATTTCCGAATAGATGATCCGACTGTTTACCACAACTATTTTTCTTGCCACAATCCTATTTTCAATTTCAACCCAGGCTCAGACTCCAGATCCAAACAGCCCATACTTGGAAGGATATCTGAAATGGGATGCCGGTAACTACATCGGTGCCATTGAGGATTTTCTGGAGATCCTGAACGGGCCGGACGCAGATCTCTATTTTGATGACATTGCCAAACTAACCGGTGAGATATACAAAGTTCATGAAATTAGCGAGGACGGGCGAAATCCGGTATTCAGTCCGGATAACACCCATTTTATGTGGAATGATCTGACCGGTAACGGCCCGGTCATGAAAATCGGTAAAATTACGGAATCGGGTGTGGAGCATCTTCACACTGTTGAAGGAACCGACCTTCAATTTTCTCCGGATAGCAGGCATGCGATCTTTTTTGGAACGGAAGCCACTCAAAAGCTGGGGCGCCTTCAAAACGAACTATCTGAGGCGTTCAATGCCAGAAATCGGGCTGAAATCAATCGGCTGCGCGGAGAAATACAGTACGAAGCCTCTTTAAACACTTCGCTCTATCGTTTTGATCTTCAATCCGGATCAACCGACAAAATTGATACCGGAAACTTAATTCTACGGACGCCCTCTTTTGATGAGGACGGGTTGCTTTGGTTTTCAGGCCTCAATCCGGATCAAGCCGATCGAAGCCATATTTTTACAGTCAACATTGAGGATGGGGCGCTTACCCAGATCACAACAGAGCGTGGTTTTTTTGATACCCCGCTGCCTGTAGCCGGCAGTGACCGCGTAGTTTTTAACACCTACACTTCCTCCCCATTTCCTTTACCGGCAAAAATCGAGCGGCACAGCTATGATATCAAAAACGGAATAATCCTATTCAGCCTGGAACAAGGTAAATTAAATACATGGGTGGGACAGGCTCCGACTCTCTCAGCCAGCGGAAATCGCCTGGCATTTATGGTTAATGATGACGGTGACACCGCAATCCACAGTGTGGACCTAAACAGCCGATCACTCGAAGCCATCGAGATGGTTTCATCAAGTGAACCGATTCAGAACCCTGCACTTTCGCCCGATGGCAGTAAACTGGCCTATATGCTGCGCGAGGGAATCAGCTGGAATCTCCATATGGTTCACACCGCAGATGGAACGCACGAACAGCTCTCATTTGATATTCAGCACGAACTTTTTCCGCACTTTTTGAATGACGAGAAAGTAGTGGGAATGATGGGCGAATCCCGGCATCGCCGATCCCACATTTATGATGTCAACACAAAAGATTTTTACAGGCTTTTCCACAACAACCGTATCCGAACCGTATCGATGGAGAATGATTGGATGCCAAGCCCGGATGGCACCAAACTGCTGGTTGTAGCTCAACGCGGCGGCGACACAATTGCTCCGGAACAGGGTGTATACCTCGTCAGGATTGGAGATAAAATCTCAAAAGAGACACTGATTGAGCGCCTTCAGGCAAACCTGAGAAGTGAACAGGAGCTGTTGGCCAATGCGGAAAAAATGTTTGAACCGATTCAGGACTCTGTGAAAGAGCTGACCGAAGAGATCAACCTGACACGACTCTATCACTATCAAAAAGATCTCTACGATTTCGGGTCGAAGCATATCAGTCAGCCCGGCAATCAAAAAGCGATCGAATACATTTACCAAACACTGAAATCATTTGGATATGAGCCGGAGCTGCAGTGGTTCAACCCATCCGGGGATATTGAAACGGCCAATGTTGTTGCCCGCCTTGAAGGAACTGAACATCCCGAAGTGGTTTACATTTTAAGCTCCCATTTTGATTCCGTGCAGCACAGTCCGGGTGCAGATGATAACACATCGGGTACGGCCGTACTTCTGGAAGCTGCTCGTGTGCTGGCAAATAATCCCCAGCCGGCCACGATTATTTTTGCTTCATTAACGGCAGAAGAGTCCGGATTACTTGGAGCCCGTGAGTTTGTTCGCTTAGCTGAAGAGGAAGGACTTTGGGCTCAGGGTGTGGTAAACAACGACATGATGGGGTGGACGCGACATCACCGCCTCGACAACACCATCCGGTTTTCGAATCACGGAATTAAAAATGTGCAGCACTCCGGTGCCATGTTATTTACCGACCTGATCACATACGATTCGCGCTACTACCGAAACACCGATGCACATGTATTCTTTGATGCATACGGTGACGTTCTCGGGGGAATCGGATCCTACCCGATTTTGGGTAATCCAAACTATCACCAAACGACCGACCGGCTTGAGACGATCAATCACAGATTGGTTCAGGAAGTCTCTCGATCCACAACCGCTACGCTGATGATGCTGGCCAATGCTCCATCAAAAGTAACCGGACTGGATATAACCAGGTGGCAAGGCAATATAACAGACGTAAGCTGGAATCCACTTCCCGAAAGTGACATACAGGATTATATTATACGGTATACGAATCTTTCAGGTAACCAAAGGGAAATAGCTATCCGACATACATATACAGAAACGTCATTAAACAATGCAGACCTTACAAAGCCGATTTATGTGATTGGCCGTAACAACCGCGGAATTGAAGGCTGGGACTGGACGGTTTGGGAGGAGTGAAACTTTAAAAGACTTCTTTTTAAACTTACCGGATGAAAGAGGCTGAACTTTTAAATTGCAGAAAGAGCAGCAGCTAAAAGCCTAATGAGAAGTGAAATTAGGACCTGCCAGCGTCAGGCAAGGCAGTTGTCATTCATCATAACCGCTTACTCTGTAAACTCATAAAATCCGATGGTGTACTCCATCACATCATCATTCTCTTCGATCAGCAGGCGGTTTCCCCACGTACCGAGCAACTTTCCGGGGAGGGTAAATTCACGGGGATTGGAGAGATCGGGTAGGTCGTAGACCACTCCAAAATAGTCGAGAAACTTGGGATCTCTGTTATCCAAAAATTCAGCCTGCATATTTTGATGTACCACGATCAGTTGATCCTTCAACAAATCTACACCTATTAGCTGTGCCCTGTCTTCATTCAGTTGTTTGGAGAAATGTAAAGAGTAGTGATATGCATTATTATGATCGAACGAGATCGTTCTTATTCGCATTTTTAAGGGTTTGTACGAACTAGCTATCGTTGTTTCTCCGGATTCTAAGTCAAGTTTCATAACAGTATAATCCGACCGGAATACATAATACATCAAACCTGTATCATGATTCAAAGCAAGGAGAGGATACTTTTGCAGGGAGTCTAATTCGTCTAATGTGGGTGAAAAGCGGCCTGCTTTAGTAAGCGTACTGTCAGATAAATTCAGCAATGCAATAGGGATGGCTTGATCAAAATCAAGTGCATTTAATTTATCCGGCTCCTTTATTGCTGTTATCAGGTGGCCATTCCAATAGTATCCATACAACCCCCGAAGCCATATACCGTGCTTACTAAAACCTCCAATTTTACTTTCTACTTCATCATCCTTCAAATAGGCGATCATATCCAAAATAGTATCATAAACTAAAATGTATCCATCGATTACTGCCAGAAGTGAGGGTTGTGCAAGCTCTTGAGCCCCTCTTCCTTTTTTTCCTAAAAAATGAAAGTCACCTGTTCTTAAAGAGAATCTAAAAGGAAGCCGATGTTTCACATCAATGCCATATGCAATACTTTTTGCATCATCAACACGTAGCCCCTCCATAATGAGTTCAGGTTGATCAAACTGATTATTTACAACAATTCCACCAACCCTCTCCAATTTTGCATCTTTTACTTTGTCAAATGAATTTTGATTGCATGAATAAAAAAACAGGAGTGCTATTATAGCCACCCCTGTAATTCTGAACAAAAAATTAGCTCTAATTACCATTATTCCGGAATTGGCGTTGATGTACATGGCACACATCCATTGCCTGCATGATTGCAATTTAAGGGATGATTTGGATCCCCGGTGTAATTTAACAACCGTGGTGTAACCTCTCCTTCCACTTCCAGGCATTCACCATCATTTGCTAAAACCGTTTCCCCACACAGAGTTAATTCAAAACCCTCATCCGTTGTGGTTACGTTAAACATCATCAGCAATAAAAAAGCTGCTACTGAAAATAGTGTTAACAGTGTTGTTTTTAATCGTTTCATAAAATGATCATTGTTTAATTGTACTGTTATCGAACCGTTATAACCGGTTTAGAATGCACGCTGCATTCACATGATCACAAAAGGAGAGTTCGTTTTACTGTAAACATGACTTATCGCTTTAACACCGACAATCCACTATTCACATGTTCCTTTTGCTCTTAGGGATATATATGTATATATATTGAATCAATGTCAAACCGATGAATAATATTTTCAAATAGTTCGGCCGTAATCGAATCAGCTTCATCGCAGCCACTTCCTGGTCGTTCAGGGCTGGAACCGGGCGGTTTGGGAGGAGTGAGACTTAAATATTTAAAAGACTTCGTTTTAAACTTACCGGACGAAAGAGGCTGAACTTTTGAATTGCAGAAATAGAAAAAGTTAAAAGCATAGTGAGAATTGAGATTAGGACCTGCCAGTGTGCGAAGCACCTGGCAGCGTCAGGCAAAGCAATTGTTCTACATCATGCCCACTTACTCATCAAACTCGTAAAAGCCGATCACAAGCTCTGCAGCTCCCATGTTTTCTTCGATCATTAACTGGTTGTCATATACACCGAGGAAACGACCCGGAAGCTCAAACTCAACCACATCACCTGGTTCAGAAAGATCATATCCGACACCGAAATAATCTACATTGCCGGGCGAGTCATCTCCCTGACTTTCATAATATCCATCATTGAAATTTTGCCATACTATTATAATTCTACTCCCCACCCGGTTTACTCCAATAACCTGAGACATGCTGGTACCTAATTCCATAGCCGCAGAAATAGATGATGACCCACCCGGATTTACCGATTTACTTCTAACCCGATACTTCGGGTGCTTATGCCCGGCAATCACTTCGGTTTCCCCTATAACTAAATCATAACCCATCAAAGTGTAATCGGTCCGTAGCATATACAAAATCACATTCTTCTCAGCATCAAACCAGATGATTGGATACTTATACTCAGCGTCCAGTTTATCCACAGAAGGTGAAAATCGGGCCACTTTTTTAAGTTCATTTTCCTGATAATCAAATATTCCGATTGGAGAAGCCTCTTCAAAATTTAACTCTCTTACAGTTTCCGGATCTTCGATGGATGTGATCAGTTTTTCTCCCCACACGTATCCTGCATATCCTCTCACCCAAACTGAATGCTCCCCATAAGCCGGGAATTTATCAACTATAGATTCACCACTAAGAAGGGCAATCACATTCTGGGAATTATCATATATTTTAATTCCATTATCCCCTATTGCAATCTGAACCGGCATCGACAACTCTTGAGGCCCTCGTCCTTCGGGGGCTAATGATGTAGCCTCTCCTGTTTCCAAAGCTATTCGATATGCTGTTCGAGCTCTTAAATCAACGCCGTATAAATAACCATTCTCCTCATCTACAACAATTTCCCCTAAAAACTCCCCGAGCGCGTTGTCTGTAACATTTATATCCAGTTCTGATGCTTTTTCCAACTGAACAATGGTTCCGTTCTTTGCTTTGTCTTCTTTAGCACATGCCTGTACTATTATTGAACAAAAAACAATCAGTAGGATATTTGAAACAATTCTTTCCATATTTCCGACCACATTATATTTGAATAGAGGGTGCATTAAACACCCCCTTTTTTAGTTGGATTAGTTTTCAATTGGGTCTGTTGGAGTTGATGTGCATGTGAGGCACCCTTCTCCATCCAAATTACAGTTTCTTGCATCCCAGGGGTTTGTATTATCGTAGTAATATTCATCTTCATCCTCAGGATCCAGACAACTTTTTTTCACTATCTATACTATTTGCTACAACTGATTCCCCCCACAGAGAAAAATCAAACTCGCCATCCGTGATTGTAATATTGAACATCATCAGCAATGAAAAAGCTGCTATTGAAAATAGTGTTAACAGTGTTGTTTTTAATCGATTCATATCATGACCATTGATTAATTAAATTTTCAATAAACCGTTATTATCGGCTTGGAATGCACGCTGCATTCAAATGATCACAAAAGGAGAGTTCGTTTTACTGTAAACATGACTTATCGCTTTAACACTGACAATTCACTACTCACATGTTCCTTTTGCTCTTAGGGATATATATGTATACATATTGAATCAATGTCAAACCGATGAATAATATTTTCAAATAGTTCGGCCGTAATCGAATCAGCTTCATCGCAGCCACTTCCTGGTCGTTCAGGGCTGGAACCGGGCGGTTTGGGTGAAGTGAAAATAGAGTGAAGTGCTGGATATGATTTTTGAATCAATTCAGTATTGCAATACACGATAAATCCCTTTATCTTTTTCAACTTTCCAATTTTGCAAGAAAACAAAGAGAATATCGTGAATACGATCAGTAATAAAACATACAACGCAACATCAGCCACTGTAGATAAAAAGTGGGTAATTATTGATGCAGAAGATCAGCCGCTGGGGCGCCTCGCTTCGCGTGTTGCATCTGTCCTTCGTGGGAAACATAAGCCGGAGTTTACCCCGCATGCCGATACCGGCGATAACGTGATCGTTATCAACGCGGAAAAAGTTGTTCTGACCGGCAAAAAACTGACTGACAAAAAATACTTTAAGCATACAGGCTACATCGGTTCTGAAACATTTACATCTGCTCTCGACATGCAGAAGAAAGATCCGACATCCCTGATCAACATAGCTGTGAAAGGAATGCTGCCTAAGAATAAGCTTAGCCGACAGATCATGAAAAATCTGCGGGTATATGCAGGATCAGTTCACCCACATACTGCACAACAACCAGAAATTTTAGAGATCTAAATTCTCATAATGACACAAGAAAATTACATCGGACGCCGTAAAACGTCCACAGCTCGTTTATACATCAAAGAAGGAAGCGGTGAGTTTATCGTGAACGGTAAACCGCTCGAAGAGCACCTCAACACTCAGGCTCGTGTAAATATCGCGCGTCTTCCCCTTGAGGTTACCGAACTTGACGGCAAGTATGACATCAAGGTAACCGTTAGAGGCGGTGGAGTAACCGGCCATGCTGGAGCTATCTCCCTGGCACTCGCTCGCGCACTCGATGACTTGAATGAAGATGTACACGGAGTACTGAAAGAGCACGGACTGCTTACAAGAGACGACAGAATGGTAGAGCGTAAGAAGTACGGTCAGCCTAAAGCTCGTAAGAAGTTCCAGTTCTCTAAACGATAAGAGAGCCAAACTTCAGGTTGCAGGTTTACATTTAACCACTGCTCCCTCCTTTCGACTCCTACTTAAGAAACTTTTTAACTCTCACTCAGGCATCGGCAAAAGGCCGGCGCCTGAAATACACATACACAGCGACCCTTCGCCGAGTGTCCCTGTTTAAAACGGGATTAGCGCATCGGGGATGACCTGTGTAGAGGACTAACTCAAAAAAAGACAAAAATACCATGCCTAAAGCAGCAAGCGTAGAAGAACTACTAAAATCAGGTGCACATTTTGGCCACCTGACCCGCCGTTGGAACCCGAAGATGAAAGAATTCATCTTTATGCAGAGAAACGGTATTCACATTATTGATCTCAAAAAATCTAACAACTACCTGCAGGAAGCCCTGGATGAGGTTACAAAACTTGCCCGTGCCGGAAAAACGATTCTCTTTGTAGGAACCAAAAAGCAGGCTCAGGATATTGTTAGAACCGAAGCGATCCGTTGTGGGATGCCATTTGTAACTCACAGATGGTTGGGCGGAATGCTCACCAACTTCAGTACCGTTCGCAAGAGCATCTCTCGTATGGAAGAGATTGAGAAAATGAAGAAGGATGGTACATTTGATGAACTGACCAAGAAAGAGGGATTGATGCTCGAACGAGAGCGCGAAAAACTCGAATTAACTCTTGGCGGTATTGCAAACATGACTCGCATTCCGGGTGCTATTTTTGTTGTGGATACCATTAAAGAGCATATCGCGATTAATGAAGCAGTGAAACTGAATATCCCTATCATCGCTATGGTGGATACTAACAGTGATCCTGATATTCCGGATCACATTATTCCTGCAAATGATGACTCAGCACGAACCATTCAGCTGATCACCACTCAGATTGCCGATGCCATCATCGAAGGTAATGCAGAGCGCGAAGCAATTAAAGAAGAAGAGCTGATGGAAGAAGCAGCCGCCGAAGCCAAGAAAGATTCCGGTTCTGATGAGGACAGTGAGAAGGCTGAAGCCAAGGCCGGTAAAACAACCAAACGGCGTAAGCGTCGTCGAAAAACATCTGATTCAGACAAAGAAGAAGAAAAGTCTGAAGCTAAAGATGAGAAAGAAGACGATAACGATTCTGACAAAGAGTAAACCCGAACTGAAAAATTTTCTGATCCAATGAGCATTAGTGCAAAAGATGTAAAAAAGCTTCGCGATGTAACCGGAGCGGGCATGATGGACTGTAAAAAAGCCCTCGCAGAAGCTGACGGCGATATGGACAAAGCTGTTGAGATTCTCCGTAAAAAAGGACAAAAGGTATCTGAGAAGCGTGCCGAACGTGAAGCCAATGAAGGATTGATCCTGACCCGTATCAGCGATGATCGTAAAAAGGCTTCGGCTATCGAAATCAATTGCGAAACAGATTTTGTGGCGCGTAATGATGACTTCCAGAATCAGGCCAAAACATTTTTGGATGCTGCCTACGATAACGACATCACCAGCGCAGATGATCTGATGAGTGTAGAAATTGACGGGCTGACCGTTGAGAAGCACCTGGAGCAAATGGTCGGTAAAATCGGTGAGAAAATCGAAATCGCCCGTGTTGTACTCGTTGAAACGGACGGAACCCTGATCGACTACATCCATCCGGGCAATCAGCTTGGCGTGCTTGTAGATTTTGACGGAGACCTTTCTGACGACAACGTTGGAAAAGATATAGCGATGCAGATTGCTGCTATGAATCCGCTTTCTGCTACACGTGACGGCGTTGACGCTTCCGTTGTTGAGAAAGAACTTGAGATTGCAAAAGAGCAACTCATCAACGAAGGAAAACCGGAAGAGATTGCTGAGAAAGCAGCAAAAGGAAAACTCCGACGTTTCTACGAAGAACGCGTTCTCCACGAACAGAAATTCGTGAAAGACAACGGAATTTCCGTGAAAGAGTATCTGGAGCAAAACAATGCTCCCCTCGTCAAGAACTTCTATCGATTGCAGCTTGGCGAAGCATAATTTATTTATCTTCAAAAAAGGCTACCTTCAAAAGGTGGCCTTTTTTATATCTATGAACTTCTAAATAAATAACCAGTGGCAAATCAATATAAGCGAATACTGCTCAAGTTAAGCGGCGAAGCACTTTTAGGAGAACAGGGACACGGGATTGACGCGGATATCCTCTCTCAATATGCAGACGAGGTAAAGGCAGTTCAGGAAGAGGGAGTTGAAGTTTCCGTGGTAATTGGCGGAGGAAATATTTTTCGCGGTGTGAAAGGCGCGACAGAAGGAATGGATCGCGTGCAGGGAGATTACATGGGAATGCTGGCCACTATGATCAACAGCATGGCATTTCAGGATGCATTGGAACGTAAAGGGGTACACACCAGACTAATGAGCGCTATCCGGATGGAGGAGATTGCCGAGCCTTATATTCGACGAAGAGCCATCCGGCACCTGGAGAAAGGCCGGGTTGTGATTTTTGGCGCCGGAACCGGGAATCCCTACTTCACCACTGATACAGCCGCCTCGCTGCGTGCCATAGAAATTGAGGCGGATGTCATTCTAAAAGGTACACGTGTTGATGGAATTTACGATTCAGATCCGGAACAGAACAACGACGCCGTTAAATTTGACAGAATCACCGGCGATGAAATTTTACGCCGCAGGCTAAGCGTGATGGACCTTACAGCCTTCACCCTCTGCCGGGACAACGAAACCCCAATCATTGTATTTAACATGAATGAGAAGGGTAATCTCAAAAAAGTTGTCTGTTCGGAACACGCTGTCGGTACAACCGTTGTTTGGGATGAGTAGCAGTTTTCTTAAATTCACACATTGATTAAAAACCTGCTGTTAGGGTTCGATTTTCATGAACCCGCGAGTAAACTTTCAGATTAAATTGAACAGACTGCCATGATACCAGAAGAAATTCAGTTGATTATTGACGATGCCGATGACAAGATGAAGGAGGCTGCCGCTTTTTGTAAAAAAGAGCTCTCTCATATTCGGGCAGGTAAAGCCACTACGTCCCTTCTTGACGGAATTAAAGTGAACTACTATGGTTCACAAACTCCATTGAATCAGCTTGCATCTGTTTCTGCACCGGAAGCCCGCCTGCTGGTTGTACAACCGTTCGATAAATCATCCATGGAGGATATTGAGAAGGCGATCATGTCTTCCGGACTCGGCCTGAATCCAAACAACGACGGCAATATTATTCGTATTCCCCTTCCTATGCTCTCTGAAGAGCGCAGAAAAGAGTTGGTAAAACATGCCAAGGAAGTTGGAGAGAAAGCGCGTATAAGTATTCGAAATACGCGGCGGGATGCGAATGACGAAATCAAAAAAACGGTACAGGAAGAGTCTCTCCCTGAAGACAGCCGTTTTGAAGGGGAAGATGAAATTCAGAAGCTGACAGACAAATACATTGAAATGGTTGACAAGATGCTGGAAACCAAAGAAGAAGAGATTATGACTGTATAATTGTGCAGTTTGATCCCCTCTATTTTTAAACATGGTATTTCATCGTCAAATCTGTTTTCTTGTACTGAGCAAACTGATTTAGCGATGGTATAAATACCATGTTTTTTTATTTTCAGCCGTTCCCTATTTATACAAATTAGAACATGTATATATCCGATTTAGAACTTCACGGGTTTAAGAGTTTTGCACACAAAACTCATGTAAAATTTGACAGTGGTATCACTGCAATTGTAGGGCCGAACGGCTGCGGGAAATCCAATGTGGTGGATGCCCTCAGATGGGTGTTGGGGGAACAGCGCCCTACCCTTCTCCGCTCAAGTGCCATGAGCAACGTTATTTTTAACGGTACAGCTAAAAAGAAAGCCCTCGGCCTGGCTGAAGTCTCCCTAACTTTTGTGAACAACAAAGGTATCCTGCCCGTAGAGTACAGCGAGCTAACCATCACCCGAAGACTCTATCGTTCCGGTGACAGCGAATATCTGATTAACAATACACCCTGCCGGCTTAAGGATATCATGGAACTGTTTATGGACACGGGGATGAGTTCAGACGCTTATTCCGTGATTGAACTCAAAATGGTTGAGGAAATTCTGAACGACCGGAATAATGATCGCCGGCGACTGTTTGAAGAGGCCGCCGGTGTAACCCGCTATAAAGATCAGCGGAAAAAAACGTTCCGAAAGCTGGATGAGACGATGAAAGACCTTCAGCGGCTTGAGGATATTTTAGTTGAAGTTCGGAAAAAAGCACGTTCTCTTGAAATTCAGGCAGACAAAGCTGCCAAAGCCAAAGCGTATCAAAAAGAACTGACCTCCCTGGATCAGGGATACACTCTCCATCAGTTCAATGCCGTCAAAGATGAGCTCGAACCGCTTCAGGAACGGATTGACAACGCGGATAAGGAGAAAAAGGAAATTGCCCAAAAAGTAGAAGAGCTTGAAGGAAATGAAGAGAAATCACGAAACCTGTTGCTGGAAAAAGAGCGCAATCAGGCGGAAGCTCAACGAAGGGTAAGTC
Organism: Rhodohalobacter halophilus; assembly: GCF_001715195.1. Taxonomy (GTDB): domain Bacteria; phylum Bacteroidota; class Rhodothermia; order Balneolales; family Balneolaceae; genus Rhodohalobacter; species Rhodohalobacter halophilus. The sequence continues at coordinate 123,088 of NZ_MDWE01000011.1, read as the reverse complement.
AGCTCCACGCATCCATCAGGGATATGGAGACCAATCTGCGCATCACCAAAGAGAAGATTGTAAACGAAGAGGGGGTAATAGAGCAGCACCAGAATGATATTGAACAGGCCTCCAAGGATTTAACGGAGCTCGAGCAGCTCAAAAAGGAGAGTATCGAAAAGCTTGAAAATTTTGACGACGAACGGGAAAAGTCCGAACAGAGTCTGACAAGTTCAAAAGAACGATTTAACGAAGTTCAGCAGAAGTTTACGAAAGTACGTCATGAATTGTATGAGCTGGAAATTGAGATCAGTGACGTCAATAAAAAACTCACCAAACTTCAGTCGGACCGCATTAAACTTGAATCGAAACTGGAGAACAGTGAAGATGACCGGTTGCGGATTGATCGTGATATTGAAGACCTGGAAGAGGAGGTCATCAATGCAAAGGGCGAGCTGAAACTTGTTCAGGATAAATTGAAAGAAGCTAACAGCGAACTTGAACAGAAAGAGGTGAAGCTTGAGAAGGCTGTGGAGAAACGGCGCGAGCTTGAGAGCCAGCGAGAAGAGCTACGGGAGGCAATACGCTCTCTGAAAAGTAGAAAAGATGCAGTTTCGTCGGAGATCTCCCTGATGGAGAGTCTGGCGGAATCGAATGAAGCTCTCCCCTCCTCCATCACCTATCTGACCGAGAACCATTCGGATAATTTTTCGAAATTAACCCCGGTCGGTGATGTTCTGCATACGACTGAAGAACTTGCGCCGGCCCTGGAAATGGCACTCGGTGAAATGATCAACTTTTTGATTGTGGACTCGATGGATGACGCCATTCGGGCCTCTAAAATTTTGAAGGAAGAGAGCAAAGGACGCGCCACATTTATCCCCTTAAACGAGCTGAACAGCAACTATGAAGTGCTTGGGGAATCAATCTATCATAAGGTGAACTGCGACTCTGAATTTGATCAAGCTGCGCAACTGCTGCTGGGCACCACGCTCCTGGCCGATTCGATTGAAGTGGGTAAAGGCGCCTTGAAAAATGGTGTTTCTGCTGCTGTCACCAAAGATGGTGATCTAATCACAGCTAACCGGTTTTTGAAGAGCGGAAGTAAAAATAAGCAAGCCGGTGTACGCCTCGGTTTAAAAGACAAACTCGAAAAACTGGAAGGTAATCGTCAAAAAGTTGAGGAGTCTCTAAACAAAAAAGAGAACGAGCTTTCCAAGCTAAATGGAGAGCTGGAAACTCTGGATGCCGAATCCATTCGCCGACAAATTAAAGAGGTGCAGAAATCGATCCGCCAATTTGAGCAGCAGGCGAGCCGGTGGAATTCCAATGCACAGGTATATGAGAAGAATATCAACGATCTGAAGAATCGGAAATCCAACCTGCAATCTAACCTAGACTCTGCACAGGAAGAGCTGGATGCACTTCACCCTCAGCAAAAAGAGCTTCAGCAGAAAATTACAGAGCTGAGTAAGCAACAGAAGCAAAAAAAGGATGTACTGCAAAAACTTGAGGATGAACGGGCGATTGCTCAGAATCGATATAATGATGCGCAGCTGAAACACCAGGATGTAAAGAACAAAGCTCATAACCTGGAGCGGGATATTGAACGTGCCGAGAACGGCATTAAGAGTATGAAAAGCCGTCTCACTTCCCGCAAAGAGCTGATGACGGAGAGTAAGGAGAAGATCGAAAAGTATAGGTATGCTATTGAGCAGACTGAAAAACAGCTCTCCATCAAAAAAGAGAGTAAACAGGAAGCGGATGAAAAACTTGCAGCGGCTGAAGAGGCGAGCAGCAAGCAGCGGGGCATCATCAACGAAATAGAGAAAGAGCTGAAGGAGCTGAGACGACGGAAAGATGTAAATCTGGAGCTGGTACATCATCTCTCCATGGCACATGAGAAACTGGAGATGAAAGCCCAGTCGCTTTCCGATCACATCTGGGAAACCTATGGAATATTGATGGATCAGGTGGAACATTCACTCCCTGAGGATATGAAACCGGAGGATGCCAAAGAGCGGATTGCATGGCTGCGTCAAAAACTGAACAGAATCGGGGATGTAAACCCGTTGGCTATTGAGGAGTTTAAAGAGGAAAAAGAACGCCTCGACTTTTATGAGGAGCAGATTGAGGATCTCCGACAGGCTGAGGAGGAGATGCGGGAGACGATCGATGAGATTAATCAAACAGCAACCCAGCGCTTTAACGAGACGTTTGAAAAGATCCGGGAGAACTTCAAAAATGTATTCAACACGCTTTTTCATGAAGATGATTATTGTGATTTGCTGATTGAACAGGATGCAGAAGATCCTCTGGAAGCTAAAATAGACATCAAAGCAAATCCAAAAGGTAAGCGTCCGTCGAGCATCAACCAGCTTTCGGGCGGTGAAAAAACCTTGACGGCGATTGCACTGCTCTTTGCCATCTACCTGGTAAAGCCTTCTCCGTTTTGTGTTTTGGACGAAGTTGACGCACCGCTTGATGATGCCAACATCGAGCGTTTTGCATCGATGATCCGAAAGTTCAGTGAAGACACTCAATTCATCATTATTACGCACAACAAAAAAACGATGTCGAAAGCGGAAATGATGTACGGCATCACTATGCCTGAGACAGGTGTGAGCCGATTGGTTGGAGTGAAACTGGATGAAGTTGCAAGCGCGTAAAGATGGAATCAGTACCTGATCAACCCATCGTTTCGAAAACAAAAGATGGGTCCACTACACTCTACTCGGCCCGGTTTGATCAGCACTACCACAATCCGAACGGAGCTGTTTCAGAAAGCAGAATTGTCTTCTTTGAAACTTCCGGACTGCTTGATGATCTGCCCCAAAAAGAGCAGTTGAACATTTTTGAAATGGGATTTGGTACCGGCCTGAACCTTATTCTGCTGAAGGATTACCTTGAGAAGTCTGTCCATCCGCCCCGCGTCACATTCTACTCTGTTGAGGCTTTTCCCGTGGATGTGTTGACTGCACAGGGTTTTGATTTTGGAGATGAGCTCAATCAAACCGGTTACCGGGAACTTCTGCCACAAATTTTTGAGAAGGTAAAACCCGGATTGAACACATTTCACCTTAACGACTATCTTACATTACAACTCTTTATCGGCCGGTTTGAAGAGATGCCGGACCCTGACCAGCCGACCCACTATATTTTTCATGATCCGTTCTCCCCAGAGGTAAATGAAGAGCTCTGGACTCCGGACGTTTTTACCAGACTTCACTCATTTTCGGCAAAAAGCGCAAAATTGGCCACCTATTGCGCCGCATCCAAGGCGCGTGCAGCTATGGCCGTTGGCGGCTGGAAAGTCGCCAAAGCACCGGGCGCACTCGGTAAGAGGGAAATGACCCTTGCAGCCGTGGACGAAAAAGCTCTCGGCAGCCTAAAACGGGTGAATGAACAGCGTCTGACAGAGCGTTACCGAAAAGGAGATTTCGACTGAGTCACGACTTTAATTTAATCATACCCAGATATGGATTTCGATAAACTGGCAAAAGCACTTCAGCCCCACTACTCCCATTTCAATGTGGCAAACCGCCTGCTATTCACCGGTCATTCCCATCAAGCCTGGCCTGATGTTGCTTTTGACGGAGTGCGCGAATATATGCAGATGGTTGCCGACAAAGTTGACACCAAATGGGAGCCTGCTTTTGAAAAAACCGAAGTTCTGAGAAATTATCTGAGAAGATATTATGATGATCCGGACGGGAGGTACTGCAGAGAACAAAACACCCATGTGCTGATGGTCTCCTGGCTTTCGTCACTCAACCTGACCAATAAACCGAAGATTATCACCACCACCGGTGAGTTTCACTCGATGTATCGTCAGCTCAGCAGATATAAAGAGCTTGGTATGGATGTGGTTTTTCTGCCTCATGAAAATGATGAAAAGCTGTTGGAAAAAATCAACAGGGAAGCGGATTCAGACACATCGGCAATCATGCTCTCCCGGGTTTACTTTGAAACATCCGAAGTGAACACAAAACTGGGAGAGATCGCAAACATTGCCAAAGAACGTGAAATTTCGATTCTGATCGACGACTACCACGGAACCAATGTAGTGCCCCTCTCCATTCGTCAAGACGGCTTAGAGCACTGCTATATCCTTATTGGAGGGTATAAATACCTGCAGTGGGGAGAAGCCAACTGTTTTCTTCGCTTTCCGTCCGACTGCAACTTAAAACCCGGTGTAACCGGATGGTTCGCCTCATTTGAAACGCTCGATGAACCGCGGGATGACCGGGCTGTATCATTTGATGAGGGGGATCAAAAGTTTGCTACCGGAACGTACGATCCCATCTCACAATACAGGGCGGCTGCAGTATCTCATTTTTTTGACCGGATGGGACTCAATTCAGAAACTCTGAGCAATCAATACTCCGCTCAGGTTCAATATTTGCGGGAGTTGTTTGATGAGAAACAATTTGATGAGCATCTTATCAAACACGCCAACTCAAGGGCTGTTGACCAGACGGGAGGCTTCTTAGCTCTTCAAGCTCCGCATGCACGTACATTGAGGCAAATCTTACTCGATGCCGGTGTGTTTACAGATGCTCGCGGAGATATTATTCGATTTGGTCCTGCACCATACACAACATCAGAACAGTGCCGGTCTGCCGTGGATGAACTTGGAAAAGCCGTTCAAATGCTATAGGGACCCGGACATCTCAACAATTCGGTTTATTGCAAAAATCATATATCCTATCACAGCGGCTGCAAACCCCGTGAGCATCGAGTAAAGGACAAACCCGATTACAAAAGTGGAAATGATTCGGGTCCAGATCAGAAAGGATGAATTCAGAATATACGACTTATAAATCCAAAGAATAGGTATTGCAAGCGATACTGCGGGGAGCGTTGCATTTGCAAGCGGCTCGTTGAGCGGCACTCCGGAAAAGATCCAGATTGGAATTAGAGCCAGCTGAAACAGCATGGAAGCTCCTACAGCATAGCTGTTCAACACCAACAGTTTGAAAAATCCGGCCAGGTAATCGCGAAAGAAAAATAGCCCTCCGACTGCGAGCATGGGCACCAGAATAAGCGCTGAAGAGAGGGGTAAAAATTGTGTTGTTGATCGAACCGTGCTTATCTGAATCCACTCGGCAATCTCCTGCATCTGCTCATTTTCTGTTTCCATTTCTGTAAGTACCGGCTCAAATGCGAAATCAACAAGGAGTGTGTTAACCATAGTAACAACAACAGCAGCCACCATCAAAAAGAGAAACGGGTGCATATATTTTCTCTCCTCCAATTCCAGAAACGGGTCTATAACATTGCGAGGATGGGTTAGGAGCTCTTTTAACGTTTGAATAAATGTGTGAATCATGTCAATATTTTTACCGGATTCCTTATAAATACTGTCCCATAAGATAAGATCTTCAAGAGGAATGTTTTTTTAAGAATGGAACTGTTTTTTTGTTAAAAGCTTTTTATATTTGGAGTCTGTATAAAATTCAAAAACTCAACATTAGGTATGATCGGAGTAAAAGTTAAAGATAACGAAAGTATTGACCGCGCGATTAATCGCTTCAAGAAAATGGTAACACGTTCACGAGTGCTGAATGAGTACAAAGAGCGTCAGCAGTACACAAAGCCATCTGAAGAGCGACGAGAAGCTCTCAAGAAGAGTATTCGCGAAGAGAGAAGACGTCAGAGAGAAAACTACTAAAGGCAGTGTTTGGGCTGCTATTTTAGAGCCTTCATCAAATGATCCGCGGGGTTCAACTTCATGTTAAACGTACCCGCGGTATCGCTGACCGGCAGAACAGCATTTTTAAATCCCATCTTCTCTGCTTCAGACAACCGTTGTTTTAAAAACGGCACTCTTCTCACCTCACCGCCAAGTCCCACTTCACCTATATAGAGTGATTTATCACGGATAGGTGTGTCTTTTAAACTGGAGGCAAGTGCAGCTACGACTGCCAAGTCTGCGGCTGTATCGTTTATTTTTAGACCGCCGGCCACATTTAAGTAGACATCCTGTCCGGCAAAACCCATTGCCGCTCGCTTCTCAAGTACGGCAATCAACAGCGACAGCCTGCGCTGATCAAACCCACTTGCTGTACGCTGCGGTGTGCTATAGTTACTTGGTGTCACAAGAGCCTGTATTTCAATCAAAATTGGCCGGGACCCCTCCATGATACAGGTCACGCAGTTTCCGCTGATATCACTGTTCATCTCTGCGAGAAACAGGTCAGATGGATTAATAACTTCATGCAGCCCGGTATCTCGCATTTCAAAGACTCCCACTTCATTTGCGGGACCGAAACGATTTTTGACGCCCCTCAACAACCTGTGAAGCTGACTTTGATCCCCCTCAAAATGGAGAACCGTATCTACCATGTGTTCCAGAATTCGAGGCCCGGCAATATCCCCCTCCTTTGTTACGTGCCCGATCATCAGCGTGGTGATTCCCTCTTTTTTAGCCAACTGCTGAAACATAGCCGAGCACTCTCTAATCTGCTGTACACTTCCGGGAAGACTGCTTAATTCCGAACTAAATACCGTTTGAATGGAGTCAACCACCAGAATGTCCGGTTTAATTTTTCTTGCCTGATCGATCACATTGCGAACATCGGTATTGTTATAAATAAGCAGGTTTTCACCGCTCATTCCAATTCGGCCGGCTCGTTGTTTAATCTGTGAGGCGGACTCCTCCCCGGCAATGTAGAGTATTTTCAGATCGGACCTCTCTTTGGCTACCTGCAGCATCAGCGTACTTTTCCCGATGCCGGGATCTCCCCCCAAAAGCAGAAATGAGCCATCCACAACCCCTCCGCCCAAAACACGATCAAATTCAACCAGATTGGTGCTGGTTCTCTCCTCTTTCGACTGTTTAACCTCAGAAAGTGCAACTGCATCCGGACTCTCTGTGTTAGATATGTCAACCTTATGTTTTTTTGAGCTTGATTTCTTCTCTGTAAACTTCTCTTCAAACGTATGCCATTCGCCACAGGCCGGGCATAATCCAAGCCATTTTGCAGATAGGTGTCCACACGCAGAGCATTCATATTGAATTTTAGGTTTCGCCATCTGCCCCACCCTTGTCTGCTTCTGTATTTATCTCATCAATTTTTTCTGATACCGTTGTATTCACATACCAGAGCATAGCTATAATTCCTATTCCTATGGCGAAATAGTAAGTAATAAATCGCCAGACAAATACGGCCAATCCGATAAAGGCAGTACGGTCAATCAGCGGCCCCAAAAAAACGGCAAACAAACCTTCCACACCGCCCGAACCGCCGGGAGTAGGAATCACCAAAAATGCCAGATTCATCGAAAGACTCCTGAGAATCAAAAGAATTTCATCACCGGGCAGCAGACTCAAAATTACAATGACAGGAAGAGCAACCCTGCAGAGCCAGCTCATGGTTGACAGAAAAAAAGCTTTCATGACAAAACTCATCGGTTTGTTTCTGAGCTCCCTGGAATAATCGACCATATTATCCGCTTCAGCATTCACCTTATCGGCAAATTTGCGTAATACCGGAAGTCTGAAAACCACTTCAATAATTCTCTTCATTGCGGCCGGATTAATAAGCAACCCGTAGGTAAGCAATCCGCCATAAATCAACAATCCGGCATATATCAAAAACATCGTTACGTTACCCACCATCCCAATTCCATCCGGAATCACATTAAAATAGATACTCGAAATTAGCAGAATTGGAACCGCCATAGCATACCAAAATTGATCTAAAAGCACACCATAAAGTACAATAGCGGAGGACTTACCCAACTTGAGCCCTTCTCGCGTCATTGCATAGGTAGCAACAGGCGCTCCGCCTATTGTGGAAGGAGTTACAGCCGATGCAAAATCCCAGGTAAGCGCAATCCTGATAGAAGCCCACCAATCGATGGCCTTATCGGCCAGAAAACGAATTTTTGCTGCAAAAAAATAGACCTTTAAAAACATCACCCCAATTGCGATAAAAATACCGGGTAGACGTTTTGGAACAAGATGCTCTAATATTCCGGGCGTGTATGTAAGGTAAATAACAACGGCCATACTGATCATGCTCAACGATATAGACAGTGCCATATATCGAAATGAGATCAGTGAACCGCTATTTTCTGTATGTTCTTCAGCTTCCTGCAATTGATGTATTTTTCTTGGAAGGGAATATAGACCCCGTTGTAGAAATATTTACTCTCTATATAAATAGAAAGGCCGCACATATTTTTCTGTACGGCCTTTTGAAGATAAGAAATTAAGCGATGGTTATCTCGTCATTGAGATAGACATCCTGAATGAAGTTGAGCAGTTTCACACCCTCATTCATCGGTCTCTGAAACGCTTTACGACCACTAATTAGCCCCATACCGCCGGCACGCTTATTAATTACGGCTGTTTTTACCGCATCGGCAAAGTCGTCGCTGCCGGAAGCACCGCCTGAGTTAATGAGTCCTGCACGCCCCATATATCCGTTTGCAACCTGGTAACGGGTAAGATCAATCGGGTGATCGGTTGCCAACTCAGTATAAATACGCTCATCAAGCTTTCCGTAGGATGAATCTCCGGTATTCAGAGCTTTATAACCGCCATTGTTCGTTGGCAATTTCTGCTTCACGATATCCGCTCCAATGGTCACACCCAGGTGGTTCGCCTGGCCGGTCAAATCAGCAGATGTGTGATAATCTTTTCCGCCCACTTTAAATGCAGAATTCCTGGTATAGCACCACAGAACAGTAGCCATTCCCAGCTCGTGTGCATACTCAAACGCTTCGGCAACTTCCACAATCTGGCGGGTTGACTCTTCTGAACCGAAGTAGATGGTTGCTCCCACTGCCGCGGCGCCCATGTCGTAGGCTTTCTGAATACTGCCGAACATAATCTGGTCGTAGGTATTTGGGTAAGTAAGCAGTTCGTTGTGATTAATTTTCACAAGAAATGGAATCTTGTGAGCATACTTTCTTGCTACAGACCCAAGCACTCCAAACGTTGAAGCTACGGCATTACACCCCCCTTCAATAGCGAGCTCAACAATTTTCTCCGGGTCAAAATAGTCCGGGTTCTTAGCAAAGGAAGCTCCGCCACTGTGCTCTACCCCCTGATCGACCGGTAAAATTGACAGGTATCCGGTTCCGGCCAGACGGCCGTGGTTTAACATCCACTCAAGATTTCCCAGTACCCGGTTGTTTCGGTCTGAATGGTACCAAACATCATCCACGTACGTTGATGACGGTATGTGTAGTTTCTCCTTTGGAATAGTTGTGCAAGTGTGGTTGAGCAGCTTATCGGCGTCATCGCCCAGCAGCTCTTCAATTCCTGAAATTGCAAGTGCCATTGATTAACTCCCGTTAATTTATTGAAATTTGTTTTAAAGCAGCTATTAATATACATGTTCAATTATCAAATGGCTATTGCTTGAACAGGATTCCATCCATGAAAGCGCTTTGTTTTTTATAAATTTCTACCATTATGTGAGAAACCGTAAAAATCCTTATTTTTGAAAGTCTGTAACCAAAAATAAGTTTATGAAAATTGATCAGATAGATTTAGGTAATCGACCGCTTTTTCTTGCTCCGATGGAGGATGTAACCGACTCCCCGTTTCGCCAAATATGCAGGCGAAAGGGCGCGGATATCGTATATACCGAGTTTATCAGTTCGGAAGCTATCATTCGAGATTCGGATATCGCCCAGCACAAAATGGATTTTGCGGAGATGGAGCGGCCGTTTGGAATACAGATTTTTGGCGGGCGCGAAGAGGCGATGGAAGGAGCCACAAAAGTAGCCGTCGCAAACAATCCGGATGTGATAGATATCAATTTCGGCTGTCCGGTCTACAAAATTGTAAAGAAAGGCGCCGGAGCCGGATGCCTCAAAGATCTCGATATGATGGAGAGAATGGCCGGAACCGTTGTCGATGCTGCCGGAGATTTTCCGGTTACCGTTAAAACACGCCTTGGGTGGGACGATCAATCGATCCGTATTCAGGAAGTAGCACTGATGCTTCAGAGTGTTGGCGTGAAGGCGCTTACGGTTCACGCACGAACCCGTGCTCAAAAATATAAAGGCGATGCCCGATGGGACTATCTGAAAAAACTAACCGAAACACCAGGACTGGAAATACCCATCATCGGAAACGGTGATGTCGACTCTCCCGAGAAGGCCAGACAGATGTTTGATGAGACCGGGGTTGACGGTGTAATGATCGGACGCGGTGCAATTGGAAATCCATGGATTTTTGAGCAGACACGCCACTACTTTGAAACCGGGGAGCTCCTGCCGGATCCAACCGTAAAGGAGCGGCTTGAACTGTGTGCTCAGCAGCTGCGCTTGTCTGTGGATCACCATGGAGAACGCTATGGCGTCATCATCATGAAAAAACATTACGGACAGTACCTGAAGGGTATCCGAAACGGGAAAAAGCTGCGCGGTGAAATTATGAACGAAAAAGAGATGCAGCCCATTCTTGAGAAATTGCTTAACTTCAAGGAGGATAAACTCTACGCGGTAGCATAGCAGCTATGTTACACCATTTACAGTAAAATGCAGGCAATCAGCAAACCCAAGAGACTTCCTCCAAACCCAATGGCCAGATTTTGCAGAAATCTTCCACGGCTTGATGGACTCCAACCTTCGTCGATATGCCGAAAAAGCGACGCATAGAGTATTCCGGGCCACCAAAAACCAAATCCTGTAACCAGGTCAAAGACAGGTTCAATCAATATTCCTGAAGGGAGATTTAACCACGCCCTGTACCAGAATATTGCAGTACAAATCAGAGAAGTCAGAAAAATGATAAGGCCATTAATTATAGCGGTTTTCTTATCTGCTGCTTTGCCGGCTTTTATTGCTCTCACAACAGAAATAAGAAGGGCTCCGACAATTCCTGCAAGAGCCCATTCATGAAAAAATTCAGCATCCGGCAAGGCGACAAGGCCTATCAGGACAAATGATATCAGAAAGTTGGCACGATATGCCCAAAACTCTTTTATCATCTGTTCTGTCCGGCTCATCAAATACCGAATTTAATTAAAGATTTAATCCTCCTCAGAATTCTCATCTTCTTTATTCAATTCCCTTTCCCACGGCTCCCACTCCATTCCGCGTGCATATTTTTGAATCCATCGAATCTCTTCCACATCCCTTACACGTTGATTTCTTGGTTCACGAATTCCGTGCCCTTCTCGCTTAAACTCAATATACCGGGTATCTACTTTTCCGATATCTTTCAGGAAGGTGAAGAAAATCAGGCTCTGTTGCGGAGTATCCACACGATCACGATCGCCATGTAAAAACAGTGTTGGTGTATTCACATTTGCTGCATGAGTGGCTGCCGATCGCTCCCGATAGCCCTCCGGATTCGTCCACGGCTCACCGCCAATGTACCACAACCGCACATCGTGGTTAAAACCCATGGCATATTCAGAGGTCCAGTCGAATACTCCGGCACCCAATGATGCCGCTTTAAACCGATCTGTTTTGGTGATGGTGGTTCCGCCCAGAATTCCACCGTAGCTCCACCCGCGCACGGCCATCTGTTCTTCATCAATCCAGTTCTGATCGATCAGCATATCCACGCCGCTCATCAGGTCCTCATAATCGCCATCGCCGATGTCTTCAATGTTGCCTCTCAGAAGTTCATCACCGTAAGCTGTGCTCCCGCGCACATTCGGAGCGAGCTGCACATATCCAAGGCCGGCCCAGACGTGGTATTGCGGACTGAATGAATTTCTGAAAACACCTGCCGGGCCGCCATGAATGTGTAATAAAAATGGAGCTGATCCATCTTGTTGAATATCTACCGGAGTGTATTTCAATCCTTCAATTTCCAATCCGTCGTAACTTTCCCACTGTACCACTTCATAATCAGCAAGTATCAGGCTGTCTCGCACAAATGGATTCAGATCCGTTAACCGAACCGGATCATCCAAGTTTTCAAATGAGGCTGCATAGAGATCACGCGGTGTTTGAACATCCTCGAATGTAAACAGTACATGATCCCTGGTACGATTCATATCAACAATAGAAACTGACCCTTGACGATCGGTGTGCTGTGTGACTTCACCCGACTGCAGGTCCATCGAAAAGATGTTGGAATTGGTTTTTACGGAGCCTGAAAAATAGATCGTCTCACCATCCGGTGACATATGAACAGAGCCGATATTTCCATTGAACTGACCGGAAATCATCTCATATTCTTTTGAGTCAACATGCATTCTCCAAAGTTTACTTTGGTGCAATTCCCACTCCTCATCATGAGCGGCCGAATATAGGATGTGCTGATTATCGGGCAGCCAGTTGAGCCCACCCTCGGGCACTTCATTTTCTGTTAACTGCACGGCGGTGGAGTCGCCTACTTCAAGTAAGTAGATCTCTGACAGATACTGCTGATTTCTGCGATTTTCAAACCGCGCAGTGTAAACGATCCGCTCCTGGTTTGGCGATACCGCAAAACTACCCACGATTAACTCGCCTGATGTAAGTTTCGTCTCTTCTTTTGAGTCGATATCAAACTTCCAGATGTTATTCCAGCTTCCTTCCGTTTGGCCATGCGGAGGTTCATCCACAAATAGCTGGTCGTAACCGGCTTTGTACTCTTTCTCCTCATCTGAAGAGCGAGGGACACTCGATACAAAGTAGATCGCTTTACTATCCGTCCCCCACTCATAAGAACCAATACTGTTTTTATGTTCAGTCAGCTGAACCGCTTCACCTCCGGTTGTAGGTAATAAAAAGAGCTGCTGTTTATCGTCAACAGAGCGCTTAAGCGAGATGTACTTTCCATCCGGAGAGTACTTCATATCACTGCCGCCCGCTTCTCCGATATATTGATAGACGGCACCGCTGTCGGCCGGGATGTAGTAGTACTTGGTTTCGCGTTTATTATCGTCCCAGTTCAGGGTTGATTTACCAAAAATAACTGCGTTACCATCCGGTGATATCATAGCTGAACCGAGCCGGTCCATGTTGATGATATCATCCGTTGTCATCGGTCGCTTCTGAGCAAAAGCCGACGAAACGAACAGTGTAAAAAAGAGAAAGAGAACAATTCTTTTCATAGTGAGCCAATTAGATTAGTGAATTGGTTCACAATATAAGAGTTGCATGTAGAAATGAAATAACAGGATTGAAAAAGTTGGTTAATATCAATCCGGGATTTCCTAACCAGATATAAAATGTCTCTCGCAGATACTCGCTGATAGTGCCGCAGAGATTCGCAGAAAAAAAGCAAAGCACTTTACCTGATTTATCTATTACCGTTGACTTCAATCAACGGGCTGGAAGAAGCTTACCCCACAAGCAGGGCTTTAGCCCTTAATTAAGATTTATTCTAGCATTGCTTAAGGCTTAAAGTTAAAGCCTCAGCGAAATTCTACGAGGTAATCTGCGCAAAACTGCGAGAAAAAACTCGAATATGATTAGATTATTTCCGCCCCCATAAACGGCCGCAGTACTTCCGGCACTTTCACATCACCGGATTCGGTTTGATAGGTTTCAATAATAGCCGCAACCACCCTTGGCAGCGCCAGTCCTGATCCGTTCAGCGTGTGGAGCATTTCTGTTTTGCCTTTCTCATTTTTGAAACGGAGCTGCATCCGTCGAGCCTGAAATGAACCGAAGTTGGAGCAGGAACTCACTTCCAGCCAGCGCTGTTGGCCCGGGCTCCAAACTTCCAGATCGTATTTTTTGGTCTGCGTAAAGCCCATGTCTCCGGTGCACATCAAAAGAGTTCTATATGGCAGTTTTAATTTCTCAAGAAGAGATTCTGCGTACTCCCGCAGAGACTCCAGTTCGTCATCGGACGTATCCGGATGAACAATTTTCACCAGTTCCACCTTGTCAAACTGATGGAGACGATTCAGCCCGCGTACATCTTTCCCGTAACTTCCCGCTTCCCGCCGCCAGCAAGGCGTGTAGGCCGCGTATCGAATGGGCAATTCTTCTTTTGACAAAATCTCGTCCCTGTGGAAGTTCGTAACCGGAACTTCAGCAGTGGGTATGGCAAAAAAACCATCCCGCGGAATGGTATACATCATGTCTTCCTTGTCCGGAATCTGACCGGTTCCTCTGGCTGAATCTTCATTCACAAAATAGGGAGCCTGCAGTTCGGTATATCCCTGTTCCACTGCTTCATTTAAAAAGAAGTTGATAAGCGCCCGCTGCAGCCGCGCCATCTTGCCAACATAAAACGGAAACCCTGCACCGGTCACTTTTGAACCGCGATCAAAATCGATCCATTTTTTATCTTCAGCGATATCCCAATGCGGCTGCAGCCACTCTTCATCTGCTTGCTCGCCCCAGGTTTTAAAGACTTCATTATCCTCTTCGCTATATCCAACAGGAACAGAAGCATCCGGCACATTCGGTATGCTATAGAGAAGATTATCTCGTTCCTCTGCCACCACCGATACTTTCTCTTCCAGCTCTTTAAGCTTCTCTTTTCCTTCAGACGTCTCTTTAATAATCGCCTGAGCCTCCTCTTTCTTGCCCTGCCCCATCAGTTTACCGATCTCTTTGGAGAGACTGTTATTCTCTGCACGAAGCGTGTCGATCTCTGTTACAAGCGAACGCCACTCCTCATCTTTTTGAATGACTTTGTCAACAGCATCGGCACTCTTTTCGCCTTTGTTGATCATCCCCTGTTTAACCAGCTCAGGATTTTCTCTGATAAATGTGATATCAAGCATGAATGGAGGTTTGTGTCGGTTTAAAGTTGAATTTCAGCGGAGCAGCAACCGCCAAATGTACCCAAAGATACGAGTCGAAACACCTGCATTGAAATTTTTCTCCCGGGCTATTTTTTTGTAAAAAAAATTTTACGATTCACACACAAAAGTCCATTGATATCTTAACTAATTAAGGATATTTTCTATACAGATTAGAAATCTTAGGCAAATATGACCGATATGAACCATCAACTGGATGAAACAGACATAAAAATTTTAAATCATCTCCAAAAACACGGGCGGGCACAGCGAAACACCATTGCAGATATCGTCCACCTATCCGTTCCATCCGTTTCAGAAAGGATGAGGAAGCTGGAAGAGAAAGGGTTAATCTCAGACTATAACGCAATACTGGATGCTAAGAAATTCAACTTCGACATAACGGCTTTTATCTTTGTAGAGGTGGATGGATCAGAGCGTTATCCAAGCTTTGTAGAGCATGTTACCGAACACCCTGAGGTGCTGGAGTGCCATTCCATTACCGGAGACGGATCCCACATTCTTAAAGTGCGCACAAAGAATACCGAATCATTCGAAAAATTTCTCTCACTTGTACAATCCTGGGACGGCGTATCCCGAACTCGATCCAATATTGTGCTCTCCAGTTTTAAAGAGACTCGCGAACTCCCAATCGAACGAACTGTTGAAATCAAAAAATAGCGGAGCATTTTGCTGCCACTGATTCTTGCATTCCTTTTAATGGGTCTCGGGGATGTTTACCAAAGTTCTTCCGAGCAGGAAACTGACACCTCCCTGGGACATCGCATCGCTCTTTCTCTGGAGGGAGAATTGCCAAATCTGTCTGAAGATCAGTATCAACAAGCATCATCTGGTGGCATCGACTTTCTGCTTTTCAATCATCTGGAACAGTTACAGGGAGTTCCTGTTGAACCGTTTTATCTGATTTTTCAATTCCCGATTGAATATCCAACTCTCAGCAAAATCGAATCAGAGTCTTCACAGTTCATTCGAGAGATCATTTCAGAGACAAATGATCTAGCAAACCGATACCCAGGTAAAATTACATCCGTCGGTCTTTTTAAATATCCGAATGAGATTCACCCCCGATTTAACGTACAGGCAGCAGCTATTGCAGACTCTGTAAAAGCAGGAGTTCAACTGCCGGTATTTTTTCAAACCGCTCTATCAGATGGATCGAGACCGCGCCCACAACATGTTGACTTCAGAGTTTACACCGATCTGGAAAATAATCCCGTGCAAAATCGAAATGCCGTACACTTTCGACCTTCAGAGGATTTGAGGGAATCACTCATTAGGTTGGAGCAACTGGTCGTCGAAACACTCCGGCATGAGGAGAGTCTGATCATCCTGCCGGCAGAATGGTATTTTCAGGAAATCTCCACGAAGCCAGATTTCGAAATTATTTTCAGCTCATACCGTGACGGGGTGCATATCCCATTTCCAATTCCATACCGGGCTGAGACACCCCCGGCCATGAACTGGAACGTCATTTTTCTTTTTGTCATATTTGGGTCCATTCTGGTACATGCCCGGCTGCAACCGGCCTATCTTCCATCACTATCGCGCTACTTTTTCAATCACTCATTCTACCTTGAAGATGTACTGGAGCATCGGATTCGAAATATGATCCCCGGTCTCATCATATTACTTCAACACGCGCTCACTACCGGAGTTATCTTCTACTTGTCAGCAGAAATGCTTTTCAACTCAATTGGCCTTGAAGTGTTACGTCATCACTTCTCATCTATTTTGTGGACTTCGAACCCCTATTTATCCCTTTTCATTTTCGGATTCGTTCTTGCAGTTTTTCTCCAGGTGATATCGGTTCTCTGGCTGCATCTGCCCAACAAAAATCTGAGACATCTGAGCCAGACGCTAAATCTCTATGCATGGCCTTTGCACATCAACTTTTTAGTCGCGGCAATATTTATCGTGCTTTATGGAAGTAATCCCGGTGATACACTGATTGCATCCATTCTGATTGCCTATCTGTTCGTCTGGTTTATGAGCTTCAACTTTGCTGCTCTCGATGCGTCCAAATATCTCGAACGGCTCAAACTGGTCTATCTTCTCGTTACGGTGGGTTTACACATTCTGCTTTTTGGGTACCTCTTCTGGGCAGCGTTTAATTTCCCGTCCATTCACGAACCCCTACAAATGGCTCTAACGTTCAGCGGACATTGATCAGATGATCTGCTTTCTGAGCCGGGCTACAGGCAACTGAAGCTGCTCCCTGTATTTACTGACCGTCCGCCGGGCAACTTTATACCCTTTCTCTTTCAATAAATCTGTCAGTGCCTGGTCGCTATACGGCTTATTTTTATCCTCATTGTCAATAATATCCTCTAATACATTCTTCACTTCCCGGCTTGAAACTTCTTCGCCGCTCTCCGTTTCCAGCCCCTCACTAAAAAAGTACTTCAACTCGAATACACCAAAATTGGTCTGCACATACTTTCCATTCACCACACGGGAAACCGTTGAGATGTCCATCTTAATTCGATCAGCCACATCTTTTAAGATCATTGGCTTTAACCCTTCACCATGTTTAAAAAACTCCTCCTGAAGAGACACAATGGTGCGCATCGTTTTCATGAGGGTATTTTGCCGCTGCCGTATCGAGTCGATAAACCACTGCGCCGACTCCACTTTATCCTTGATGAAATTTTTGGCCTGCTTGTCGCCCCCATCTTTGCTTTTTAGCTGCTCCCACATCCGTTTATACTCCGGTGATATTCGTAACGGAGGCACATTCCGCTGACTCAACCGTATAATAAATTCCCCTTCCCCGCCCTCATCGTCTTCATCCGATGGTTCGTAATAAACCTCAAAATCGGGTTCGATATACTGCTGATTGTCCTCATCCGGATTTGCAACACCACCCGGTTTTGGGTTCAATCCTTTAATCAGTTCAAAAACTTCACGGAGCTCTTCATCATCAATATTCAGCCGGTTTTTGAGTTTACTGAAATGCTTCTTCTCAAAACTTTCCCAATACTCATCAAGCATCTGAATTGCTACAGACTTGATTTCACTCTCATGGTTCGAGCTTCTGAGCTGTACCAAAAGGCAGTCGCGCAAATCCCGCGATGCAATCCCAACGGGGTCGAGCTTCTGAATCATTTTTCTAACGCGCTCAACCTGATCCGCACTGACCAGCTTACCGTGATTGAATGCAATGTTATCTACCACCGCCTCCGTCTCGCGTCGAAAATATCCATCTTTGTCGAGTGAGCCGAGAATCTGATCGGCAATCAGCATCTCCTCCTCATCCAGGTCGAGCAGCGTTACCTGGCTCTCCAGCTCCTCCAGTAAGCTTTGATGATATGGGTTTGGCAAATCCCGCCAATCTTCCTCACCCGATGACTTTGAGAACCCGGAATAGATATTTCCATCATACTCCGTGTTATGCATGAACGTTTCCCAGTCAATCTCATCGTTTTGATCCACCGGGTCGATGTCGGGTTCATCCTCCGATTTAGGTTTCTCCTCCTTTTCCCATTCCGGCTCGCCTTCCTGAAGCGTCTCCTCCGCAATCGGGTCGGCTTCTTCCAAAACTGGGTTCATCTCTATCTCTTCCTTTACACGCTGTTCGAGGCCAATCGTAGGCAGTTGCAGCAGTTTCACAAACTGAATCTGCTGTGGCGATAGCTTCTGCTGCTGACTCTGCTTTTGCGATATATTCTGACCTGTCTTAAGCAATCTTCGCTTCCCTCACTTCTTCACATGCGGCTAAAAATTCTCCGTACCACTGCTCACCATAGCGGCGAATCAGTGCCGTTTTCAAAAAATCTGCAAGATAGATACCATTTTTTTCGCCATTCCTGCAAGCGGCTGAGCAGAGCTCTTCGATATACTCATAATTGGCATAATCCATCCCGGCAATCTGTTTCAGCCTCACAGGGTATAAATGACAACTGATCGGTTTTTCCCAGTTAAACTCACCATTGTAATAAGCGTTTTGAATTGCACAGGTTGCCACACCATTAGTATCTTTTTCAACAAATATACACTCTCCGGAATCGATACAATTGATCTCGTACCCTTCTTCTGAATTGCCAAGCACAATCCCTTCCTTCTCTGCTTTCTGAACTGCTTCAGGGTCTAAGCGCGACTTTAAGTTTTTAAATGCTTTTCGAATCACCGGTATTTCGCCTTTGCCAACCGGTGCACCGGCATCACCTATCACACAGCAGGCGCCTTTACACTTGGTGATATTGCAGGCAAACTTGGCCGTAGCGATGTCTTCACTTAATATTACATCCTGTACTCGTATCATAACCGGTTAACGCCTCGAATGGTTAACAATTCTATACTATTTTGTTTCAAAATATTTACCCGCTTTTTGAACCACTGCTCCTTTCAGTTCTAATGAAAGCATCTCAGGAAGTAATTTATAGGTTGGTTCGCCAATCAGCTCGCTGAGCTGATCGATATGTTTTGCGGAGCCGTCTATTACCTCACAAATCTTCTTCTCATTATCAGACAGATCTAACTGTTTCCAAACAGGCTGTACCGGTTTGCCAAGCTCTTCCGACGATGTAGTATTTACGGAGATCTCCTCCAGAATATCATCAATATCACGAACCAGCTTGCCCTGTCCGTTCTGTATCAGATAGTTGCAGCCTTCCCCCTTCATATAGCCAAGTTGGTGCGGAATCACAAATACCTCACGGTTTTGATCAAGTGCATATCGGGCTGTGATCATGCTGCCGCCTTTCACTCCACTTTCAATGACCAAAACGCCATGACTCATTCCGCTCACAATACGATTTCTTCCCGGAAAATTTTTCGCATCCGGTTTAGTACCCGGTGGAAATTCAGTTAGAATGATTCCATTATTTTCTATAATTCGTTTTGCCAGGGGTTTATTCCTGTTGGGGTAGATCACATCAATCCCGGAACCGAGAACCGCTACCGTTTTCCCACCTTTATCAACTGCCGTCTGATGGGCTTTCGCATCTATTCCGTATGCCAGCCCGCTATTAACAGCCAGCCCTTTTTGAACAAGTTTTTCGCTCCAGAGTTCAGCCTGCTTTAAACCATAACTTCCCGGATTCCGAGTTCCAACAACCGCTATTCCGGGAGTTTTGAGTGCATTCAGATCCCCTTTGTACCACAAAATAAGCGGGGGATCATAGATATGCTTTAACAATTCTGGATAGTCTTCATCATCATAAGCTACCAGCCCGGCGCCGGAGTCTTCCGTTTTTTCGAGAATTCTATCCACTTTATCCCACTCATCAAATCGGCTTACATTTACGGCTATCTGCTCCCCGATTCCGTCTGCTTTTTGATAGTCGCAGATATCCAATTCAAACAGCTGATCTGCGCTCTCTACACCCGATAGCTGCATGAGTTTTCTTGCACGACCCGGTCCCATTTCAGGAATCAAATCCAGCGCAATAAGGGCTCTATGATGTCTCTTCCGGCTCAATTTCGTTCAGCTTTTTCCAAATCAGCTCTTTCAGTTCTTCCACTTTGTGTCCCGTTGCCGATGAGATGTATACGATATCCGTATCGTCCTCAATCTCCACGGGCTCTTCAAGTTCAAAACCTTCAACAAGGTCCATCTTAGTAATGGCCAGTATTCTCGGTTTTTCGAGAAGGTCTGCTCTGTACTCCTTCAGTTCATGCAATAGTGCATGATATTCCTGCTTGATATCCGTATCGCAACCAACCATAAATAGCAGCAGCTTGTTACGTTCGATATGTCTTAAAAACTGCAGCCCTAATCCTTTTCCTTCGTGGGCATCCTCAATAATTCCCGGGATATCGGCCATTACAAAACTACGATAATCGGAAAAAGTAACCACACCGAGATTGGGTTCGAGAGTTGTAAATGGGTAGTCACCAATTTTGGGTTTAGCCTCAGAAAGAGCCGAAAGCAATGTGCTCTTCCCGGCATTCGGAAATCCTACCAATCCTACATCCGCAATGAGCTTAAGCTCAAGCTCAACAGTTCTCTCCTCACCGGCTTCCCCCTCCTGGGCATGTTGAGGAGTTTGATTGGTCGCACTCCTAAAGTGCCAGTTACCAAGCCCGCCTTTCCCGCCTCTCGCAATAACAATCTTTTCATCATGTTCGGTGATCTCTCCCAACCGCTCGCGGGTTTCTGCATCATACACCACGGTTCCAAGAGGCACTTCCAGCACTTCAGGTTCACCATCTTTTCCCGATTTTCTTGAGGTGTGTCCGCGCTCCCCATGGTCTGCCTTGATAAACTTTCGGTACCGCAGATCGAGCAGTGTGTTAAGCTGCTGATTCCCCTTCAGCACCACATCACCTCCTTTTCCGCCGTCTCCTCCATCGGGTCCGCCTTTGGGTACATACTTCTCCCTGCGGAAGTGGGACATTCCCTCGCCACCTTTTCCTGCTGTAACATAAATTTTCGCGTAATCGGCAAATCTCATGATCCTTCTCTTCCTTTAAACTAAAAACTCTGCGCATGGCAGAGCAGAGTTTTTAGTTTCAATTATAATTTTTTCCGGCCGTACTATGCAGTAAATCTATTTTGCAGCAAGCATTTTTAACAGCCGGGATAGCTTACTCTTCAATTTTGTTCTTGGCACGATGAAATCCAGAAATCCGTGATCCACAAGATATTCAGCCGTCTGGAACCCTTCAGGTAAATCCCGCCCGATGGTTTGCCGTATAACCCGCGGCCCTGCAAATCCGATCAAGGCACCCGGTTCAGCAATATTAAAATCACCCAGCATGGCATAACTTGCAGTCACTCCACCTGTTGTGGGATTGGTCATAAATGAAATGTAGGGGACCCCTGCTTTATCGAGCTGAGCCAGCTTTGCTGATGTTTTTGCCATCTGCATCAGGCTGAGAACACTCTCCATCATACGCGCACCGCCCGATTGCGAGATAATGATGAGCGGATATTTTTTTTCACGGGCGTGATCAATGGCTCGGCTGAGGCGCTCGCCAACCACAGATCCCATACTGCCACCAATAAAGGCAAAATCCATACAAGCAATAACCACATCCTGTTTACTCAGCTTTCCAACTCCCACACGGCAGGCATCCGAAAGACCCGATTTTTTCTGTGTCTGCTTAATCCGATCCGAATACTTCTTCCGATCCTCGAATTTCAATGGGTCTGCCGGCAGAATATCATCAGCAATCTCTTCAAATTTACCGTCATCAAACAGAATCGAGAAATACTCTTTACTGCCAATCCGAAAGTGATAACCGCTGATCGGATCCACCCAAAGATTTTCTTCCAGTTCGCGCCGGTGAATCGTGTCGCCGGTAGTTGGAACTTTGATCCAGACACCCTCGGGCATGTCCTTTTTCTTGTCGGTCTGAATGTTGGAATCTTTTCGTTTAAACCAAGACATAGTAAAAATTTTAAATTAAGTAGCTTTCAAAAATAACGAATATCAGGCGAAGCAAAAATCTTTATCCGCCAATTGTTGTGTTATTTATCTGAGACATGGTTAAGTAATTCGGTTCAAACAGTTCCACATCTCCTTTTACAAAATATTTTTTCAGTTCCGGGTTCTTTGCTGCCCATATCAGGCTTGACCCGGTAACCCCTTCGAGGCCAAGCCACCGTACAGATGCAAAATCTTTCCGGTTCAGACGATCCCAGCCGGATCCAATTACAAGATCTCCGTTTTCTATCTTATCTGTGACCTTTCCCAGTTCGAGCACTTCCGGCTCAGATATTTCAGAAAAATCACTCTTTGCTTGCTGATAATAAAGATGATTTCGCCTTGCATCAATCACCGCGTGTAAATTTTGGCTGTTTGAAATCTTATCAGACTGCCCGGCCATGAATGAAAGAAGCGTTGGAAACAGAAAAAGCGGCACATCCTTCTGAAAAAGCAACCCCTTTATCAGCGCTGCCCCTATCCTTAGCCCTGTGTATGAACCCGGCCCGTTACTAAAATAAACGGCATCCAGGTCATCGACCCGCAGCCCGGCACGCTCCAGCAGCTCATTTACAAACTGAACGGTATATTCGGAGTGAACTCCCCGCCCTTCAATTCGCTTCTCTTTGATCCGTCCATCGCCGGTTTGAAGTGCAACCGAGCAGACCGGAGTTGAAGTTTCAATTGCTAAGATATTTTTCATAACCGTAATCTAACTGTTATCCATCAATTTCTATAAACCACGTATCATTACTCAATTCAACCCATCGCTGATAAATACGGCGCAATTGGGCATACTCATCAGGGGAAAATTGTTTCCGGCCAATTTCAACCTCAAATGAGTAGTTCAGAGAATTTCCTGAAATATTATAACTCTCCCTCAGCCCGGCATCACTTAACTCAGTCCGCTGCTCGCCTTGCAAACTCTCAGAAACATAATTGTTTGGCAGGGAAATATTGTATTGAACCGTTAACTGCTCAGGAGCATCAAGAGTAATGGGAACGCGCCGGCTTGTTGTTTCAAATGGGTTTTGATAGAGATATCCGACCAGCATTGGCCGATAATCCAATCCATCGGTATATGAGACAGCATAATTGGGAATTTCAAATCCCGACTGAATCCGGACGATATTGGGATCTTCATCATCAATCTCAATATTAGCATTCTGCAGAGTAGCATCAGAGTAGACTTCCAGAAAGATTTTCTTAATAATCTCTCGCTCCGGTTCGCCTACGGATATACTTCTTCTGATCTCCCGAGAAGGATAGCCTGCCGTTTCGGCGACGATTTCCCCCCGAAGCGCTCCGCTTTCACTCAACGCTCCGTTAATTTCAACAAATAGATTAAAAACACTCTTATCAGGAGAAATCGAAGCCCACTCAAAATCTCGTTGTTTCAGTACAAACCCCTGCTGATTATATGAATCCACCGGTATCAGGCCGGGCAAACTGTGAGAGAAAGAGGCATCCATAATAGTTTTTTCTCTCTCAACATCTGCCACAACCAGCACACGGTTAAACTGGTAAAGTGAGGGAAACGCCTGATTGATACGCCCCGATTCGCGGCTCGATACAAACACGGGATAGGCTTCAATATTGTTGTGGCGAAGCAACCCAAGCAGTAAGGTATTAATTTCGGCCTGATTGGCACTTTCATCATTTGATATATAGTTCAGCCCATCCTCCGCGTATAGCGTGTAAATGCCGTTGAATCTGCTATGTGAGTTGACATACATAAGTATAGAATCGCGGCGTGCAGCCGGATCTCCAATTTCCTTGAACGACTCACTCAACTCCTCCAGCAGCTCCCGGTGATTGGTAATGACTTCGAACGGATTGCTATTACGACGAAGCTGTGCGGCCACCAGCTCCCAGCTATTTTCCAGCGGCTGCCTTGGCAATCCAAATTCACTGATCTGAAATTTTAGTTTTGCTCTGATGTCATCAATGGATGAGATGTAACTGGTTGTCTCCACAGCGGGGATTTGTTTGGCACTCCACTTTTCTACGCTTACCGGATCAGGACGTTCATAGGTGAATACCAGTGGTACACTGCTCGTATCAACCCTGAATTCCCGGTAGTTCAGATCAAAATCGACATTCTCTTCAAGAATATTGTAGCGAAGATAATCTGCATTTTTCAGATAGATGTTTGCCTCCCGGACGGGAACACGATCTGACAGGTAGACATCGGGCAACTCCTCAATATATCTTCTTTCGAGTGTATATTTATACTCCAGAATAGTCCCTCTCTCAACGGCGGGAAACTCAAACTCAACCAGCCGATACCGACTGTTAAGCTCGGCATTTCGGATATCCTGTGAACCAATTCTGTAGAACTGTCCATCCGGTTTCCAGGTGTAGCCCTCAAAATTTGTGACCCGCTCCATATTATCGGAGGCGTAGTATGGAATTCCGACCAGCGCCGCTTCAGTCTGCCGGATTGGATCATCCGTTAAGATTTTAATCCGGACTAAATAGTGAATATAGGCCACAATTCCCCGCTCAGTCTCATCAAACTCAATGGATGTTTCCCGTAGAAGGTACTCATATGGCTCGGAGTGATCGGGACTGTAGTCAAAATCGGATGGAGGAATATCGCCAAATCGGGAAAATATCTGCCGCTCCTGCAATATCTCATCGCTGTCGAATTGAGCCGATAGCTCAAGCGGAGTCGCAAAAATAACCAACGCCAATAAAGTTTGAGACAGTCGCAGCATGATATAGAGTTATTCAATCGGACAGGTACAAAACAACAAACGGCACCTGCTCCGTTGCATTGGCCTACTCTGCTTTATCTTTTAGCAGGTTTTCATGGAAACGGCCGCGATTATATACCGCTATGGCCCGGCCGGTCAAGGTATCACCTATGTATGGAGAGTTTTTCGATTTTGATCGAACCTCTTTTTCACTGTAGGTCCACTCCTCATCCGTATTGAAGAGTGTCAGATTAGCGTTCTCTCCTGCCTCAATTTTAGGCACATAGAGATTCAGAATTTCCCGAGGCTTCACAACCAGCTTATCCATTACCTGGTTGAGAGAAAGTTTGCCCGGCTTAATCAATCTCATCACACTAATAGACCATGCTGTGTCCAAACCGGTAATCCCGTTCGGCGCATAGATAAACTCTACCTCTTTCTCCTCGATGGCGTGAGGGGCATGATCGGTGCAAATCACGTCAATGGTTCCATCGGCCAGCCCTTCAATCATGGCGTCTACATCATCCTGAGTACGGAGCGGCGGGTGCATTTTAACATTCGTATCGAAATGACGCTTGTCGATCTCTTCGTCGGTCAGATCAAAATGGTGCGTGCAAACTTCTGTGGTTACGTTAATTCCTTCAGCTTTTGCTTTTCGAACCAGATCAACCGCCTTTCGAGTACTGATATGCGCCACGTGGATATGTCCGCCGGTAAATCCCGCCAAAAGTATATCCCTGGCAATCATCGTCTCTTCGGCAATTCCGGGAGTTCCTTCCAGACCCAGCCGGGTTGAGACCACCCCTTCATTCATGTGGCCAGGACGTGAGAGTGCCAGATCCTCCTCGTGGTTAATAATCGGCACACCAAGCATGGACGAATACTCCAAAGCCACACGCATTACCTGAGAGTCATAAACCGGATCTCCATCATCACTGAATGCAACAGCACCACCTTTTTGCATATCGGCCATTTCGGCAATCGACTCCCCTCTCCGTTCTTTGGTTACCGTTCCAATCGGGTGTACGTCAACGAGCTGTCCTTCGGCCTTCTTCTTGATGAACTCCACAACATCGCGGGTGTGGGTTGCCGGTTTGGTGTTGGGCATGCAGGCAACTTCGGTAAAACCTCCAAACATTGCGGAACGGCAACCGGTCTCAACAGTCTCCTTGTGTTCAAATCCGGGCTCACGAAAATGGACATGCATATCCATCCAGCCGCCGCTAACAAATGCCCCGCCGGCGTCATACTCCTGTTCATCTTTGTTTGAGGAAAGCTCCTTGCCCAGTTCAGAAATTTTTCCATCCGAAATACGGATATCCATCGAACTTTTCCCGTCAAAATTATCTCCGACCGGTATGCAATTTTTAATTAAAATGTTGGGCTTGGCTTCCATATCAAATGAGGTTTAATTTTTTGTGCAAATATAGGCCGAATTCTGCATAATTACGATTTGAGATCTGAACTTCCGGCGAATTGTCTGTATAAATCAAAAATGTGTTATGAAATCCAATCAAATAAGGATCGAATCTGTTGTAGGAAATGAGCTGAAACCCTATCTGGAAAAAATTGGTCGACTAAGAATCGAGGTTTTCAGGGAGTTTCCCTACCTGTATGATGGAAGCGAAGAATATGAACAGGAGTACCTGAAAACCTATCTAGAATCGCCCGACAGTTTTGCAGTGTTGGTATTTGACAACAGAGAATTAGTCGGGTGTTCAACCGGAATTCCGCTCCGGGATGAGGATGAAGCATTTCAAAAACCCTTTTTGATGGCCGGGATCGATCCGGAAAAGATTTTTTACTGTGGTGAGTCAATCCTCAGGAAAAAGTATCGCGGGCATGGAATCTACAAATATTTTTTTAGTGAGAGAGAGCAACATGCCAAAAGTCTGGACGGGTTTAACTGGATCACATTTTGTGCGGTTGTACGTGCGGTGGACCATCCTCTGAAACCGGAAAATTATCAATCTCTGGAACCGATTTGGAGTAAATATGGCTACCAAAAACGTCCCGATCTCACAACCAGCTTTTCCTGGAAGGATTTGCACGAAGCGAGTGAATCAGAAAAGGAGATGGTTTTCTGGATAAAACCACTCCATTAGGTTCCACCCTCAACCACGCAAACGTGAACAGATCCATTCAAACAGTGCCCTATATTTTCATTATCATTCATCAAACCGAAAAACCCCTAAGCCGAAAACAACTTCTGATAGATGACAAACCAAATTCCATTCTCTTTTGATGTCCCCTCTGTTACTGAGATCACCGAAAAGATCAAGGGAATTCTGGAAAACAATTTTCGGGATATTCTGGTTGAAGGTGAAATCAGTAATGTAAATCAGAGCCGAAACGGGCACTACTATTTTACTGTAAAGGATGATAGTGCCCAGCTTCCCTGTGTTATCTGGCGTAGTACTGCACAACGTTTGGGAGTACAAATCACAGATGGACAGCAGGTTGTTCTGGGCGGTGATCTTCAAGTTTATGCACCACACGGCCGGTATCAAATGATGGTAACTCTGGTCCAACAGGCGGGTATTGGGAAACTTCAGCAGAAATTTGAGGAGCTCAAGAAAAAGCTGGAGAAAGAGGGGCTTTTCAGCGATGCCCACAAAAAACCGATTCCCCCATTTCCCCGTAAAGTTGGAGTGATTACGTCATCAACCGGAGCGGCTTTTCATGATATAAAATCCACTTTTGAACAACGATGGCCGGTGGCAACCCTCTACCTGCACCACGCTTCTGTTCAGGGATTGAATGCGGCTCCAGAGCTGGTAAAAGCGATTGAGTGGTTTGTGAGGCAGCCTGAACCTGTGGATGTTCTGATTGTTGGCCGCGGCGGAGGCTCACTTGAAGATCTTTGGCCTTTTAACGAAGAGCAGGTGGCCCGGGCTCTTTTCAACTGTCCCATTCCCGTAATCAGCGCTGTTGGACACGAGGTAGATTTCAGTATTTCCGATTTCGTAGCCGATGCACGGGCAGCAACTCCCACTCAGGCTGTAATTATCGCGGCACCCGACATCAATGAGCTGCGATACCTGGTGGAGGATTACACACAGAGTTTGGCAACCGTTTTGCAACAGAAAATCCAGAACCACCGGGATTATGTTGACCGCCTGGCCAATTCACACGCGCTGCTTGTGGTGCAGGAAAAACTGAAGTTTCAGGCCGGACGGGTGCAGTCATTGAATGATCAGCTGGAAAACAGAGTGGACCGAATGATTCTGAATCTCAGGAACCGGGTCCGGCATCTGGGCTCACAGATTGAGTCTAAAAATCCGCAACTGCAGCTTCAGAAGTGGGGGGAATCACTGGCTGTGGCTACCGAACGGCTCGACAACCGATTTGAGCGTATCGTGGAATCCAGAAGATCACTTCTGCATCAAACGGCAGCCCGACTTGAAGAGGTAAACCCGATGGCTCCGCTTCAGCATGGGTTTTCAAGAATTATACAGGATGGTAAATGGATTCGCTCCAGGAGTGCATTTAACGCCTCAAAAACCACAGAGATTGAGTGGGAAGATGGTTCCGAGAAAATTATTAAGAGTTAAATCAAGCCGATTACTGACTAATCCCAATTAGACTATTCGTTACCATTTACTATTTTAATGAACAACCTGACAGATAGGTTAAAGGCAGAAAAAATAGAGCCTGAAGTTACGTTATGCACAAGAGCAAATTACATCGATGAAAACAGTTGTCACAGGATTTAACAGCGATTCAATTCACATTTTAAAAAATGCCCTTGAGCGCCGGAATCACCAGGTTGTAATAGGTGAGCCGGACGATGAACTTCTCAACAGGATCGAAAATGAAGACATTTCCCTCGTTCTATTAAGTGATATTTCGGATCAGGGACTTCGGCTCTGCCGGCTTGCCCGTGCAAGTGAACGCGGCAAACATCGCACCATTATAGCCGTGATCAGCAAAGATCAGATGGATCATCTTCATCGGGTTTTGGACGCAGAAGTAGATCAGTACATAACAGAATCTCTGTTCGATGAACAACGCCTGGATGTTCGTCTCGCCTTTGCCGAAAAGATGGCACGAAACAAGGAGGAGCAGTTTTTAATTGAACAGAAACTCAGAGAGAGTGAGGCGCGGGCACGAAGTATTCTCAAGACCACCGTTGATGCAATTATTACCATCGACAGACATGCCCAGATTCGAACATTCAATCAGGCAGCAGAAAATCTCTTTCTCTACAAAGCATCTGAGGTGATCGGCAAAAATGTGAAGCTGTTAATGCCTCAACCCTACCGTCGTGAACACGATGACTATATTAACAACTACCATCAAACCGGACACAAAAAAATTATCGGTATTGGGCGGGAGGTTACCGGTTTGAGAAAAGACGGCACTACATTTCCTATGTACCTGGCCGTGAGTGAAGTAAACGTAAATGGGCAGCGCTTATACACCGGAATCGTACGAGACATTACCGAGCAGCGACGCCTCGAACAGGAGGTGCTTCGCATCAGTGAGCACGAACGGCATCGCATCGGGCAGGATTTACACGACGGACTCGGACAGATGCTAACAGGTATCAGCCTGATTAACCGTAATATTGCCAACTCCCTGAGAGAAGATGGGCACGAACTTGCTGAGGAAGTAGACGACATCACACGACTGGTAAAAGAGGCTGATGAATATGCAAGAAGTCTATCGCGCGGTTTGATTCCGGTAGAATTTGAAGGACAAGGACTGAAAGCCGCACTGGAACGCATGCTCAAAAATGCCGAAAAACTTTTTAACATCACCTGCAGGCTGGATATTCCGGACAATCTCCATTTTGAAGATTCAACAAGCCTCACACACCTCTACAGAATTATACAGGAAGCAACCAACAATGCCGTTAAACACGGAAATGCTTCTGAAGTGTATATTTCCATTGAACCGGGTAAGGAACGTATTGTGATTAAAATTGAAGATAATGGCACCGGTTTTTCTGACGACTGGGAGGAAGAGCGCGGTCTGGGAGTGCGAATCATGCATTTCCGATCAAGACTGATCGGGGCTAATCTCGATATTGCCACGAGTGAGGCATTGGGAGGCGCCAAAATTATTATTACGCTTTATCCGGTTGGAAACAACTACTCATTCAAATAGAATCTGCCTGTGCGAATGATGCGCTTTTTTATTAAACTTTCACACCGCTACTAACCGAGATAACTGGTTTCAGATTTTAAACCTATGGCAGAAAAGAAGAAAATATATATTGTTGATGATCATCCGCTGATGCGCAAAGGCCTTGCCATGACACTGGAAAAAGAGGTAGAGTTTGAGCTGGCCGGCCAGGCAGAATCGGCTGAGGATGCCATGAACGACATTCTTTCCCTCAAACCTGATGTTGCCATTATTGATATTTCACTTCCCGGAATGAACGGCCTGGAGCTGGTTAAAAACCTGCTGCACCAAGTACCGGAACTGAAGATTTTGATTGTCAGCCGCCATGATGAAGAGCTATATGCCGAGAGGGCACTTCGCGCAGGAGCAAAAGGTTATCTGATGAAACTTGAAGCTGTCGATGTACTGATTCAGGCTATTCAGCAAATTTTAAATGGCGGCATCTACCTCAGTAATAAGATTGGAAATAAATTGCTGATGAAACTTGCCACCGGCAACAGTTCGAAAAGTGATAACCCGCTGGATCAGCTCAGTGACAGGGAGCTTGAAGTTTTTGAACTGACCGGAAAAGGGCTCTCCACAAAAGAGATTGGCGAAAAGCTTCACATATCCGTAAAAACGGTTGAAAGCCACCGGGCAAATATCAAGGACAAACTTCAGATTGACACTGCAAACGAACTGATGCGCCACGCCGTCCGCTGGGTTGAAGGTGCCTCCGGGTAAGGTAAAGCCTATCCAAACAGTTAAGAGTTACACCATTTGTTTCGTACCGGATGGAATTCTCCACGTTGTTTGCCAAACTGAATAGGTGAATTTGTCACATCCACATTGGTCTTTCTCTCTTAACAGCAAATATCCCTCATTAACATCTGTTGAGTAGTAATTTTCACCGGAATTGTATCCGGACGAGGAGCCTTCAAAACGCACAGTTAGTTCAACTTCACTCAACTGTTTCAATTCATCTTCGATCGAAAGAACAAATGCTGAAGATTCACAACCGTGAACTTTGCAAATAAGTGAAAGGCTGCAAATCCAAAAAAAGATTGAAGAGTCTGTCTTCTGGAAAAACTTTTATAAGTAAGTATTTTTACGTTTAATAAATGTATAAGTTCATAAAAAACAATTATCGTATGTGCATGGATCTTTGCGTGCGATAGGGGAAATTCCTATTGGTATCGGGGAATTCCCCACTGCGCAATCAGCGACTGACCGCTAACACGGCAGCCGATCGGTGCCGATATTGGTCATGTCGTTTTGATTGAACGAGCAAAATAAAACAACTTCAATTATCCGAAGTCAAACAACAAAAAAGTTTTTATCCATAATTTCTAACAAATACCACACAGTTATGAAAACTACAATGATGACAATGGTTGTGCTTATCGCCTCTCTGCTTATGGCAGATTTTGCAAATGCGCAATCCTCACGCGACTTACAATATTTCCGGGCACCAGACCAAACCGGACTTAACGTATTTGAATCACCTAAAACTACAGATGTAGAATTTGACGGCGTCAAAGTTCGAATTGGCGGAGCAAACACCCTACAATTCCAAGCTATTGAGCAAGACAACGCTGCAGGCGGAATTTTTGAGCTCGGTCCGAACTTTAACCTTGCTACTTCAAATCTCGACCTTGATGTACAGCTTGAGCGCGGCCTGAGAATGCACCTCCGCACCTATCTCTCATCACGTCACCATCGACAGCCTTATGTAAAAGGTGGGTACATGCAGGTGGACAGACTTGATTTTATTCAGGATGGACTTCTTGATGAACTGATGGACAAGGTTACAATCAAAGTAGGTCACATGGAGATTAACTATGGTGATGCTCACTTTAGAAGAACCGATAACGGTCAGGCTATCCACAATCCGTTTGTTGGAAACTATATCATGGATGCATTTACAACAGAGGTTGGTGGAGAAATTTACTATCAGTCCAATGGTTTACTTGCAATGATCGGTTTAACCAACGGTAAACTGAATCAAAGTACTGTAGAACCTGCACCGGGCGCAATTGCAACCAGAGTATCTCTGGTAGGTAAACTGGGTTATGACTCTCAGGTTAACGAAGATCTTCGTGTAAGACTTACAGGTTCTGTATATCACGCGGGACAGTCTGCAAGAACATATCTCTACGCAGGTGACCGCGCCGGATCACGTTACTACAACATTCTTACTGAAAGCTCAAGCGAATTTCGTATCCCTCGATTTGACCCGGGCTTTAGCAACGAAATGACGGCTATCATGATCAACCCGTTTGTTAAGTTCCAGGGGCTGGAGTTCTTTGGAGTGCTCGAGTTTGCATCCGGCAAAGCTGCTGCAGAGCCTGACACACGTAACTTCACTCAGTATGGTGCAGAACTTCTATACCGGCTTGGAGAAAAGGAGAACTTCTATCTCGGTGGACGCTACAACCTGGTAACAGGTGATACATCTGCCGGTGAAGATGTGGACATTAGCCGAATCAACGTTGGTGGCGGATGGTTCCTAACTAAGAATGTCCTTGCCAAAGTTGAATATGTAAGTCAGAAATACGACGGTTTTGCTACCGGAAGTGTATTCAACGACGCAGAATTCAACGGATTGATGCTCGAAGCAGTAATTAGCTTCTAAATAATCTTACAACCTGCAGAGCGTTATTGCTCTGCAGGTTATATTTAACTCAAGGAGACTACCCATGTATTTCAAAAAATTAATAACCACCTCGATTTTAATGCTTTTTATGGCAGGCGCTGTGCTTGCCCAGGATGTTACCCTTAATGTTCAAGACAACTACGAAATGCGACTTGATGGAGAAGCAAACGTACGAAGCTGGGGAGCTGATATCACCGAACTTAGAGGTTCACTTGTTCTTGCTGAGATGGAAGAGCGATCCATCCAAAATCTGACACCGGACACATTTAAAGAGATGACCCTGACTATTCCAGTAGAGAGCTTAGATTCCGGATCGGGCGGATTAAACAAGAATATGCACAAGTACCTGAAGGAAGATGATTATCCAAATATCACTTTCACCCTAAGTGAAGTAACCAGTGTTGAAGTTCAGGAAGACGGCTCAGCACTCATTTCTGCAAACGGTACTGTAAATGCTGCAGGCAAGGATCACAACATCACCATGAGCGTAACTGCAAAAATGAATGATGACGGCTCCATCAACTTTGTAGGTGAACAGGATCTACTGATGACCAGCTTTGACATTGACCCTCCAACGGCCGTTTTTGGAACCGTTCGAGCAAGAGATGAGATGGTGATTACTTTCAACGTGAATTTCAACTAAGGTTTAAACCCATAACATGAAACTTCTTCAGATTTCCATCTTTATTAACCTGTGGATTATGCTTTTTACAGTAGCTGAAGGAGACATTTTTTCCCAAGACCGGTTCACCGCTGACGAAGAGGTGAGCCGGCTTTGGATTGAAGGGAGTTCAAATGTTAATCGGTTCGATTGTATTGCTCACAGTTATGATGGTGAAGCAATCGTGCAGGATGCTGTCAATCAAAGTGTTTCCCTGGAGGTTGAAATAGACGTAAACGGATTCGACTGCGGTAAGCGAAAGATGAACAACGACATGAAAGATGCGCTTAAAGCAGATCAGTATCCTACCATTAAATTTGTATTCAACAACGCTGAATCACTGTCGGATGACAGTTACAATATTCTTGGAGAGCTTACGGTGGCAGGCGTTACAAGAGAAATCAGTTTCACCGCAGATGGTGAAATACTTGAAGACGGAAGAATGAGGGCGCGCGGCAGTAAAAAAATATTTATGACTGATTTTAACATAGAGCCGCCAACCGGGCTTTTTGGCCTGATTAAAGCAGATGATGAACTTACCGTTCACTTCGATCTAACTGCGAAACGTATTTGAGAGAGACGGAAATGCTAAAAACGTGGATCGAAAAAATCAAAAAAGCTCCGAAACACTATGGAGTTAAATACTGGAAATACAGCTATTCCAACAATATGCTGGAACTGTCAGTCAGTAAAGATTACCGGGAAGATGAAAACGACTACCGAAATGCGATCATCAGTATTGGGAAAGTTCTCCAGGCACTCAGACAAAACATGACCAAAAATAAAGTTCAGCATCATATTCAGATTTTTCCAAACTTTGATGATTCATCGCTGATTGCGGCGATACGAACATTTCCTTCATCTCAAATCAACCCACAAAAAACACCCGCTGATGCTGGGCAATATTCGGACTCAGAGATCATGGTAGATGGGCTCAAAAATTACGCAATAGCCAATCAACTCAGTTTGAAACAACTTTCGGAATCAGATTTAGTAAAGTTTCAGATAAAAGATCCTTCAAAATCGATGAATTGGTTTGTGCTGTGTGCAGACCACGAAAATCCATTTACCTGGCTGCGAGTAGGATATTGGCACGAATTTGTTAATACCCTGAACAAAGAGAACCCCGGTAAAATTGTCATCGTTTCAGATTCAGATCTACCCGACAGTAAACTACTGTTGAATGGATCTGTGAAAAGCAATCACGTTCAGCTGGTGGTAGGAATTGATCCCACTCACAAATAATTTAATTCCGATTTCTCAAACTCCAGGATAAACTCCCCTCCGTAAACAAGAGAAGGTGTTTGATAGCCCTTTCGGAAGTTCCCGCTCAAGACACGATGAACAATTTCGCTTGATGTCTCGGCGGTGAGCCTATACCCTTCCATCGTTTTTAAAAGTGCAACGACTGAGTCCCCTTTTGAATTGGATACCGTGCCCCACACCAACGATTCGCCTTTTTCTCTCTCTTTTTTAGTCGGGCCGGGTTTTCCTTTTTCCACCTGTGAATTTAAGAAAGATTTTACCCGGTTATTCTTAACGACGGGCCCCAGTCTGTTCATCCACTTCATTCTTTGGATCATTTTTTTAGGCACGGCGGCATAAACAACAATGTTCCCGATCCCGGTTGAGGTGTAAGCTGTTGAAATATCACCCCAGGGAATGGAAACAGCTGTCCGCCACTGATCTCCAAACCGGATTTTCCGAACCAGATACGCTGCAGGTACCTGCTCAATTTCACCCCCAATTCGTACCGCACCGCCACTTCCCAAATTTTCGATCATGGTTTTTGCTGTTCCACACGATAAGCCGCCACCCAATCCGGAAATAGCAAGCTCAAGGTGTGTCGCGTCCGGGAGTTTCTTATAAAGTAAGCTGGCCAAACAATCGGACGGAACCACATCAAACCCAACACCGGGCATCGCCATCAAATTCTTTTTCTGAAAATGGGGGTCTAATTTTTTGAGTGACTCAAAAACGGGAATTTCACCCGTTATATCCAAATAGTGACATCTGTTCCTCAGGCAGGCTTCGGCCATCGGTTGCCATGTATGAATAAATGGACCTGCGCAATGAAGAACTGCATCATGGCGTCCCAACAGATGATCCATTGATTCCGTATCAGCTAAATCAGAAGCTTCATAATCCAGCCCCAACCGCTCAGCCTGATCGCGAAGTTTATCTTCATTCCTGCCGGAAAGCGTTACATTCGCCCCCCGTTTTGAAGCGATCTCTGCAATCAGGTTTCCCGTATATCCATAACTGCCATAAAGAACCCAGCGCTTTTCCATTTTCTCAAATTTTAAAGGGTGTGAACCCTCGCGATTACAATTCATTAACAATCTCATCATTTAAAACTAATGATGCCAACATCATAACGTAACACGATGTAAAGATCTTTAGTTAGCAATCTGCAAGACGTTACGTACAACGTTAATCGCTGCACTTCATAAACATACCTCTACATGCAAAAACGTTCATTGGAAATTGTTGTTCTGTCGGACATTCATTTAGGCACCGTTGGGTGTCATGCCCTGGAACTGCTCCAATATCTCAATTCCATCGATCCTAAAATCATTGTACTGAATGGAGATTTTATTGATATATGGAATTTTAAGAAGTACTACTGGCCCGAATCACACATGATGGTATTGCGAACGCTGCTGACCATGATGGCTAACGGTACGGACATCTACTACTTAACCGGAAATCATGATGAGGTGCTTCGGAAGGTATCCAGCCTGCAGCTCGGTCCATTCTTTATCCGCGACAAATTAGTGTTGAACCTGAAAGGTGAAAGGGTATGGATTTTTCATGGAGACATTTTTGATGTGACGATGAAACATAGCAAATGGATCGCAAAAATTGGCGGACGCGGATATGATTTATTGATTCTTCTCAACCGAGCCATCAATCGAATATCAACGAAGCTCGGAAAAGGAAAGCTCTCTTTGAGTAAGAAAATTAAGGATAGTGTAAAAAAAGCAGTTCGTTTTATTGATGATTTTGAGATGACAGCCATGGAGCTCGCTATTGATGAAGGTTACGACTATGTGATTTGCGGTCATATCCATCAGCCAAAAATCAGAGGCTATGAAAATGATAAGGGATCTGTGATATATATGAACAGCGGCGACTGGATTGAGAATCTCACTGCACTAGAGTATGACGGAGAGGAATGGGATATGTATCGCTACACCGAGGAGGAAATGCTTGAGAACCGCCGAATTGAGAAACTTGTAAAAAACAGAATGATCCACGACGAGATAATCATCCAATGAGAATACTCTACGGAATACAGGGAACAGGCCACGGACACATTAGCCGGGCAAAAGAAATCTTGCCAAAATTGACTGAGCATGCATCGGTTGATGTTCTGCTTAGCGGCTACAACTGCAGGCTTCATCTCGATGAGGTGGCTGTTTCCAGAAAACGCGGAGTGAGCCTGGCTTACAATGATCAGGGCGGTGTTTCATTTCTTGAAACAGCGCGAAGCCTTCAGCCCGTCACATTTCTGAAAGATGTGCAAACCATTCAACCAAGGGAATATGACCTTGTTATTTCCGACTATGAACCGATTACAGCCTGGGCGTCTATTCAGTCTGAAACTCCCTCTATCGGGTTAAGCCATCAAGCCTCATTTTTATCAGAAAAGTCTCCCCGACCGGATCGAAAATCCTATTTATCTGAAGCTGTACTGAAATATTTTGCGCCTGTTCAGCATCCGGTCGGCTTTCACTTCAAGCGGTACGACTCATTTATTCTGCCACCGGTCATTCGTGGAGAGATTCGAAATCTTATTCCTGTTACAGGCAATCACGTAACCGTATATTTACCATCCTATCATCCGGATTTTCTCGCTAAACATTTTCAAGAATTTGAAAGTATTGAATGGCATATATTCTCACCACTATGCGAGAAGAGTTATCAATCGAGCAATGTGATTGTTCACCCTGTTGGTAACAGACCTTTTCTTGAGAGCCTTGAATCTTCGCGAGGAGTGATAGCCGGTGCTGGGTTTGAACTGTGTGCAGAATCGATGTTTCTGGGCAAGAAGCTACTCGCCATTCCAATCAAAAATCAGTATGAGCAGTTATGTAACGCAGCAGCACTTAAACAGATGGGCGTTCATGTGGTTTATGAGATAGATCAGACATTTACTGAACGTATACACCATTGGATTGATGATAGCAGCTTGATAACACTTGACGAATCTGCCAATATTGATCAGCTCACTCAATTGATTATCCGGTACACCGGCCGTGTTCATTCACGTACAGAAAAGATATCAGCCCGGCTTTTTAACGCCTCCATCACATAGAAAAGGCCGGATAAACCGGCCTTAACTCAATTTGTAATGTAATCAGATTAGTTAACAGAATGTGATGAAATCACAGTTCTTGACACCTGATTCCCATCGGAGTAGCTAATCGTTTCATACGCCATCAGAACTCCACTCTGCTCCTGCCAGTCACCATATTCAACGGTCACTGAAATTCGCCTTCCCTGTTGGGGATCCATCTGCCGGTACTCAGTCTGGGCGGGAAGTGCGGTTTCTGTGTCTAGGTAGATCTCCAACGGCAGTTCATCATTGATGCGCAGATGAGCATACTCCTCCCCATCCAGCTCTTTCATACCCAGGAATTCAACATCCAGCTGATCTTTATTAATTGCCAGGTAGACATAATTCCTGTAAAGTTCAGCTTTGGACTGCTGAAGCTGTTGTGGAGGCATCGGCATTTCATTTCCTCCGGCTAACATTCTACCCTGCCCATCGGCTATTTCGATGGTAACCTGTCCCATCGGGGCATTCACGATCGAAGTAATTCTTTCCTCCTGAAAGTTGAGAGTCTGTTCGATTCCGATCGACATCTCTCCGCCGGGAGTCTGCACAATGTTATCTGCTTCAAATGTCAGGTCGGCATCAAACGAACCGTTCGGTAAAATGGCCGTTGCCATTCGCTCCAGCCACTCGCGACCCATCTCTGCATCACCCTCAACAACCTCCCGGTCATCTGCCGGTTCCGGAATGGTAATATCAATCTCATTTACCGTTCCATACTTGGATAGCTGATCACCAATCTCTTGTGAGTTTCCTACGACCAGTATCTGTACATCTGAAGGGCGCAGATACTCCTGTGCAACTTCCATAACGTCTTCGGTTGTCACCTCACGGATCTCTTCGACCAACCGATCAAATGTATCTTCCGGCAGACCTGCATAGTCGTAATTCAGTCTTTCATTCAGAATTTTTGAGCGGCTGTCGTATCGGAACACCAGTGAATTCAGGAATTGATCCTTCGTTTGCTGCAGTTCCTCTTCAGATACAGGTTCATTTTGCAATCGTTCAATCTGGCCGATAATTGCATCAATCGCTTCAGCCGTGGTTTCACTGGCAGTCATTACACCCGCAGTAAATGTTCCGGGGTAGAACGTGCCGCTCCCGTACGAACCGAATACGGAGTAGGCGAGTCCCATATCTGATCGAACCACCTGAAACAGGCGGCTGGAAAATCCTCCGCTCAACACCTGATTCATCACCTGAAGTTTTGCATAATCCGGATTGTCTCTCATTCCGCCAATGTGCCCCAAAAGTACGTAACTTTGGTTTACATCCTGTTTGTCGACAAAATTGATGGAGTTTTCGAAAGCATAATTTATTTCAGGCAGGTCAATTTCAATCGTCTCTCCGGCCGGAAGTTCTGAGAATACCCTTCTCAGAGTAGATTTCATCTCATCCATCTCGAAATCACCGATCACGCCAATCAGCATGTTATTCCCTACAAATGATCTGTTGTGGAACTCGACCATATCCTCCTGTGTGATATTGTCGATTGTCTCATATTCTGTATGGCGTGCATACACACTACCCTCCCCATAAATTAATTTTCTGAACTCACGGCTTGCTATCGGAGCCTGATCATCATTTCTGCGTGATATGGCAGACTTCGACTGTGTTTTGGCCAGTTCAATTTTATCTTCGGGAAAGAGTGGATTTTGCATCAGATCAATAAAAACCGGCAATAGTTCTTCAAAATCCTCTTTCAGCACATTCATGGATGCAGATCCGGAGGTCATACCTATTCCGGTTTCCATCCGGGCTGCACGGTTTTCCAGCAGCTCATTTAAATCATCTGCCGGGTACATTTCCGAACCGCCAGTTCTCATTACAGTACCGGTCATGGATGCCAATCCGATTTTACTGTCCGGCTCCAGGAAAGATCCGGTTCGAACCCGTACGTTGAGATTGATAAGCGGGAGTTCACGATCTTCTACAAGGTAAAACTTGATGCCATTATCCAGCTCCAGAATTTCAACCTCCGGCATTTCAAAATTGTTGATCGCCGGAAAGTCAATTTCATTCCACTTCTTCTGTGCATCGGCAATCTGTAATCCTGCAAAAAGCAGTACTATAACTGTTAAGATAAATTTCTTCATTTCGGTACCCTTAATTTTCTTCAGAATTCATTGCAACTTCCTCGTCATCGCCAGATTGGTTTTTAATCATTCCAACCGTTCGATTGTTTTGAATAAAGTAGGTTTGAGCTACCCGCTGAAGATCT
Source organism: Rhodohalobacter halophilus (assembly GCF_001715195.1). Classification (GTDB taxonomy): domain Bacteria; phylum Bacteroidota; class Rhodothermia; order Balneolales; family Balneolaceae; genus Rhodohalobacter; species Rhodohalobacter halophilus. The sequence goes on along the minus strand of NZ_MDWE01000011.1, from coordinate 83,364 downwards.
TCAAGCGTTACCGACTCCAGCCTTTCCAATGCTCTAAACGACTCTCTCCAGCTTCCTCGCTGGGCGTGTGCCTCTGCAAAACCGAGGGCGAGTCCCATATTACTGTTCAGGCTGCGCACTTGATTGGCTCGGGCATTGGTAAGTGCACGGTCCAGCTCTTCCTGGGTAATATCGCCATCCTTAACTTTCTGAATTTCTTCTTCAATTACCGATTCAATCTTGTCCAGTGACACTCCCTGATTCGGCACGGCTAGCGTTAAAAACAGCCCCGGGTACTTGGTACCGGGAAAACCGTTAAACGCCTGTACGGCGAGTGCAAGCTGCTCATCTTCTACAAGCCTCTTATACATACGGGAAGTTCTTCCTTCAGAAACGATAGAGCCCACAAGCTGAAGCGCTGCAAAATCGGGGTGTGTCTGAGAAACTGTGTGGTAGCCGGACAGGAAAAATGGCTGAGACTCCTCAATCATCACAAACCGGCGTTCACCCCGTTGTTCCGGCTCTTTTGTGATCACTTCAGGTGCGGGGCGTCCGGGACTCATACGGCCAAAGTAGGTTTCCGCCAGCTCTCTCATCCGGTCCGGATCCACATCCCCTGCAATAGCGATGGTGATGTTACTTGGCGTATAGTACTGCTGATAAAATCGTTTTGCATCCTCAATAGAAGTCCCCTGAATATCTGAAGCCCAGCCAACAACAGGATTTTTATACGGGTGTGCTGAATATGCAACACTTAAAAACTCCTCGATCAATCGACCAACCGGGTTTGAGTCGGTACGCATTCTGCGCTCCTCCATCACCACATTCTTTTCAGCATAAAACTCTCTGAATACCGGATTCAGAAACCGATCCGATTCCAGCGAAAACCAAAGTTCGGCCCGGTTTTGAGGTAAACTGTAGAAATATCCGGTCGCATCAGCACTGGTAAATGCATTTAAACCGGTGCCGCCATTCTGTTCAATAATCTGGGTAAACTCATTACTGACCACATACTGATCAGCCTCTTCCACCAGGTCATCAAAACGTTGTTTCAACCGCTCCAACCTTTCTTGATCGGGGTTGGGTTTACTTCGCTCACGAACCCACTGCCTGTACACATAGTCTGTTCTGGCAATCGCCCGGCTCTCACTCTCCCAATCCGTCGTTCCAATATCCTTGGTTCCTTTGAAGGCCATGTGTTCAAAAATGTGTGCCACCCCGGTATTCCCAACCGGTTCGTTTACACTGCCTACATTTACAAATGTGACAAAAGTTGCCACCGGTGCAACCGGCCGTTCTAAAATGATAAAGTGCAGCCCGTTGTCCAGAGTAAACTCCGTGACCTTCTCCTCAAATGTATCCAGGCCCTGAGAGTTTATGATTCCCGGTAAAGCCAGAACACTCAGCAGACTTAAAAGTAACTTATTTCTTATCGCCATAATGAATGGTGTTGTAGTTTTGGTTAAAAGACGGGTTCGTCTACGCTAATGTTGAATAAAAGATTCACATATCCCCCGATTTTTTACATAGAAATATTGCAACCAAATATTTAGAAAATCAAATAGATAGGAACAGTTTCTTAAAAATTCTCAATCCTCAAAAAAACCGACCTCCGGCAGAGGTCGGTTTTCATTATATAAGCTGAAAAGTTTATACGGTAAGTCCACCGTCAATTACATATTGAGCTCCGGTAATAAATTTACTTTCATCCGACGCCAGGAACAGGGCAAGATCTGCGATCTCTTCATTTTTTGCATATCGCCCTAAAGGAATACTTTGTTCAAAGCCTTTTTTCGCCTCCTCTGCGTGTCCGGGTGCAAACCCTTCCTCGAGTGAACGCATCATTCGGTTATCCACCGGAGATGGGTGAATCGTGTTCACCCTGATCTTATCTGCAGCACCCTCTAAGGCCCCTACCTTCATCAAACCGACCGTTCCATGTTTACTGGTAACGTAAGCGCTCACGTTTGGTGTCCCCTGAAGTCCGGCAACAGAGGATGTAATGATTACACTTCCTCCCCCGCCCTTTTTCATGTGTGGAAATGCATGTTTCATACCCAGCCACACACCCTTCACATTTACAGCCATAACCTTATCGTATGTATCTTCAGGATACTCTTCGATCGGTTTTACCACCCCCTCGATACCGGCATTTAAAAAAAGCACATCAATTCTTCCATAAAGCTCTATGGCTTTATCTGTGTACTTTTTCACATCGCCGGATGAAGTAACATCAGCATCCACATAGTGAACTTTATCACTCTTGAGCGTGGATGCGGCTTCCTTCAGTGCATCCTCTTTAAGGTCCACCAATAAAACCCCACCGGCACCCTCATCAAGCATTTTCTGAGCTGTTGACAACCCAATTCCACCGGCTCCACCGGTAATCACGATATACTTCTCTCTTACTCTCATAAAACACCTCTCTATTTGTATTTAAAGTTAGTTCCCTTATTGGGAAGTCCTTTTACGCCTCTTCAAAATCTTTCTCTTCCGGCCGAACTGTTATCACCGGTTTGGATACATATTGAGCCACTTTTTCCGCCGTTGAACCGAGGATCAGGTGGGCAAATCCACTATGCCCGTGTGTAGCCATCATGACCAAATCAGCTGAATCGGAAGCGTAGTTTTCAATTTCATAATGTGCTGATACTCCTTTCTCAATTTTTGTAAAGAGCGGTATGGTTCTGCTTTGGTCGCCATCGGTTATCACGACTTCATCCTCAAACGTCACGCCCGTTCTCTGCACATGAATATTCTCGATTTTTCGCTTGGTGAGGTAGTTATTTAACCGTTCAATAATTGCTTCATAAATTGAAATCGCTTCTCCTTTGGCCGGAGACCTTGGAATATCTTCAGATATACTACCGTAGAGTTCAATCACATGAAATAGTGTGAGACTAGCCCCAAACGAATCGGCAAGTGCCGCTGCCATTGGAAATGAAGCAAGCGACAGTTCAGAGGTATCGGTAGTAACCATAATATTTTTCACGTCATCGGCATTAAAACGATCTCCTACCGAAAATACTGGCACCTTCGACCGGCGAATGACGCGTTCTGTCACGCTTCCGCGCAGCATTTTGGTTTCATGGGCACCTTTTGCACCAATCAGAATTAGATCATATCCGTTTTTTGAGGCGTGCTCTACAATGGCTTCAGAAGGACGGCGGTCGACTTTCACAAAATGATCCCCGCGATTTTGTTCAACAATGTAGCTCGACATCGCTTTATCAATTTTTTGCTCAGCCTCTTCAATCACACGCGGATAGACATCCTTGTTCATATCGAGCGGAACACCCAGACGCTTGATGCTTTCATTTACATACTTGAGTGTTGGTACGATATGAATGAAATCAATTTTCCCGCCAAATTTTTTCGCAATCTTTTGGGCTACGGCGTATGCTCCCTCTGCTCCTTTTGAGAAGTCTGTCGGCACCAGAATTTTGTTGAATGTAATCATGGTTGTTGTCTGTTTTTGATATTAAAATTCAAATTATTGCACCACCGGTGAAAACTCCTGACACCTTAAAACTTGGTTATCGTCCCTACTTAAATTTTGGAGTTTCTCGTCTATTAAGCAAGAAATATTTCGCTTATCTGAAAATAATTCAACGATTTGGAGATGCCTTCCTCAGGTAGGCAATACCAATAATCAGTAACAGTCCACCGATGATTCCAAGAATCCCCTCAACCGTCTTCAATTCACCTGCAGGCTCATCATCCCACGGTGAGAGCGGTGTGCTCGATACCAACTTTCTCGATACGGTTTCAATAACCACCAATTCTGAACCGCCCTCATCCTCAAACCTCTCTGCCACGCGTTCGTACCGGGGCAAATTGGGATCCATTCCCTGCTCCGAAATTTCCTGTACTCGAGGATGGTCAGCCGGTAAAACCTCGCTGCTTCGCACCATCTCTTCAAATTCCCGATCCTGATAAGGCCAGATTACGTACAGGGAGCCTAGTAAAAACCCAATCAAAACAAGTAGTGTAATCGCGTAATATCTGTCGAGCAGCCAAGAAAGGAGCCTTGAAAAAAGCATGAGCCCCACAATGGCCCCCAAAGCAAATGGAATGATATTCAAAATGGCCTGGCCCGTTTCGGGTGAACCAATTGCCCCGAGCTGAGCCAATACATAATCGTACTTTCTGAAGATAAGCAGGATGTAGGAGCCTGAAATACCGGGTAGAATCATCGCACAAATAGCCACCGCCCCACTAATAAACACATACCAGAAGGTTTCAGGTGTGTCTGCCGGAACCAGGGTTACTACCCAAAACCCGATGGCCGCACCGGCAAATAGCGGCAATAAAGATCTCCACTTTCGATCAGACTCATCAAGCTCTGCCAGAAGCAAAAATACAGACCCCAGGATCAATCCAAAAAAGAGCCCGTAAATCAACTCAGGATGAGTAAACATGTAGACCTGAAGTGGCACAACACGAGTAAAAAATATGATGGCAAGGATGATACCGGTGAAAAGAAGCAGCAGAAATTTCCAGTGCAGGTATTCAAAAAATCGCTGAACACGTAGTGTAAACAGGCTTTTTACTGCTTTTGTGTCCACACTTTTAATCGCATAGATCAGCCGTTGATAAATACCGGTAATAAGAGCCATGGTTCCGCCACTGACTCCCGGAACAATATCCGCCGAACCCATTAAAAAACCCTTTAAAATAAGGTAGGGGGATTCTTTCCAGTCGGTATTATCGTGATTTACTTTTTTACTCTTTATTTCTGAATTCATTCAATTTCAGTAATTGATTATTTCACTACATCCTCATCGTAGTATTTCATTGCCCAAAAAAGGAATATTGTTGCTCCGGCCGAGCAGGTAGCAATCACCGTAAACATTGCGTGTGCCACGGCTAAATCGCCGGAATAGACGTAATCCATCAACCAGCCGGTAACAGGCGGACCGATTCCAAACCCTGCTATACTGATCACAAAAAGATAAATTCCTCCGGCCAATGCCCGCTTTGAGTCCGGCACAAAATACTGAATTATTGCTGCTGCCACACCATTGTATGACGAGGCAAATAAAACCCCGATTCCCATCAGAAGAAAGGCCGCTTGTGGCGAAGCAGCATACAGACCAAGTCCATAAAATGGCAACCCACCCAAAGCTGCAAACACGCCCATTAAAAAACGCCGGTTTGGGGATGTTTCAGCAAGGATGTCGGCCAGCTTACCCGACAATATCACCATACTTCCCACGCCAAACATAAACCAACCATAGCTTGAAATAAGGTCCGGCCGGTTGTGAATGTCATTAAAGACGTTTCCAACAAATGCCAGAATTGTGTAACCCATACAAGCTAAAAAGGAGAATCCAATTAAATGCAGCCTGACAGATTTTTTTCCCAAAATGGTTCGGATATCAACCCATACGCTCTCTTCCGGTTTTTGTGAATTGCCAGAACGGGACGGTTCTTTCACTAAAAACCATGTAAGGGGTGCAAGAATCAAACCGGGAATACCAACAACAATCATGGCTATTCGCCAATCGTACTGCATAGACACATTTCCTCCAATCAAAAAAGAGAGGCCCACTCCAATAAAAATGCCACTCGCATAAATCGAGAAAACGGTTGCTCGTTTTTCATGCGAAAACGTATCGGCAAGATAGGAGTACACAGCCGGGCTCAGCATCGACTGGCTTAAGCCTACAAAAATCCTGGCCGTGATGAGGAATGCAAACGAGGCGGCAAATCCGCTCAAAACGGTCATCAAACTCCAGACGAACAACCCTATCGAAATCATCATTTTACGGGATGTTCGATCGGTAATTCTTCCCATTGGAATTCCTGCAAGTGCATAGACAAACGAGAAAGCCGGCCCGTATAGCAACCCGATCTGCAGATTGTTCAGAGTGAGTGTGTCCCGAATTTGAGTCCCCAGCACAGCTACAATCTGGCGATCAACAAAACTGAGGATATAGATAATGGTAAAGAGTAGTACCGTGCCGTAAGCGGCGTGCTTTTTCATGAGACTGTTTTGATTTTGATACGTGGCCAAGTTTACGGATTCAATCGGTTACATGAAAAGTAATGAGGCGGGGATGGCAAACGTTTTCGATCATAATTTTATTTATGAATCGACATTCATAAGTTTTGGTATTAATTTTAAAATCAAACCGACAGAATTGGCTAAACTTCCAAGAAAAAGCAAAGCCCAAAAAGAGCGGGCACAAGATATACTTGACGCACTCTACGAACACTACCCAAACCCTCACTGCGAACTCAATCACCGGAACCCTTTTGAGCTTCTGATCGCAACGATTTTGAGTGCACAATGCACCGATGAGCGCGTGAACAAGGTAACACCGGATCTGTTTGAGGCTTATCCTACTCCAGAAGCAATGTCTGAAGCTCCGCTTGAAGATCTCGAAGAGCTGGTTCGGTCTACGGGATTTTACAAAAATAAGGCAAAATCTCTGAAAGAGGCGTCAACCACCATTGTGGAAGAGTTTGACGGTGAGGTTCCGGACACGATGAAGGATCTGCTTAAGCTGCGCGGTGCAGCCCGTAAAACAGCCAATGTGGTATTGGGTAACGCTTTTAACAAAAATGTGGGCGTTGTTGTTGATACTCACGTAAAACGCCTATCGAACCGTTTTGGATTGACACGTGAGAAAAAGAATACCAATAAAATTGAGAAGGATTTGATGGCTCTCTTTCCACAAGAGCACTGGACAAACCTATCTCATCTAATGATTCACCACGGCCGGAACGCCTGCAAAGCCAGAATCCCTGAACCGCCCGAGCATCCCATCTGCATCAAATATGGAAAGAAGTGTGAATGCTGGAAAATGAGAGGACAAAACGAATGAACGACACTCTCCTGTTCGACTCGTACACCTCACCCATTCCTGAACTGCGCCGGGATATCCAGGTAATTCCGGTTCAAAATAATGGAACGTCCGTTCTCTATTTTCATGATGTAATGGGGTACACTACCCCAAATTTCGCTCTGGATTCTCAAACGGAAACTGTTTTGTCTCTCATCAACGGAAAAACTTCCGTAAAGGAGATCTGCGACCTGTCGAACGGAAATATATCACAGGATGAGCTGCTGGAATTTGTCCAGCTTCTGGATCAGCATCGAATATTGAATACCAAGCATTTCAGAACGTTTTCAAACCGAATTGAAAAAGAGTTTGAGAAACTGAGCGTGAGAAAACCGATCCTGAATGGCAGCAGCTACCCGGATCGTGAGGAGGAAATTCAGCAGTACCTCAATGATCTCTATCAGGACCAATCTGCGGCAACCGCCCAATCGTTCAAAGCCCTCTATGCTCCCCACATCGATTTACGGGTGGGTGAAGAGCAGTATGCAGAGGCATTCTCAACATTGAAACATCTGCAGCCCAAGCGGGTTGTCATTCTGGCTACCAGTCACTATGCCGGCTATTTTCCCGATCAGTATGAAGGAACGCCGTTTATCGGTTCAGAAAAAACTTTTCGTTTGCCGCACAGGTCGTTTGAAACAGATCAGGCTTATCTGAAAAAGCTTGCAGAAAATGCACCTGGCTTTACCCTCTCCGACCGGGCTCATCGGATTGAACACAGTATTGAAATACACCTCCTGCTAATTTCGGAGATCTGGAAGCACGATGTTGAAATTGTCCCCATTCTGGTTGGTTCGCTGGATGAGATGATGTACCATCCGGAAGGTGATATTGCTGATAAGCTGAATCGGTTTTCAAAAAAACTGAATAAACTCGACACTCCGGATACATTCTATCTTATCAGCGGGGATCTGTCTCACATCGGGAAAAAATTTGGCGACAGCGTACATGCCGACCTGATGAAACCAAACGTGGAGCAGATTGACAAACGCTTTCTAAACGCTTCTGTCCGCAACAACCCGGAAGATCTGCTCTCTGAAATTTCAGAACACTTCGACTCCTCCCGAATTTGCGGATTCCCGCCGCTATTCACCTTTATGAATGCATTTCCGGAGTTACACGGAGAACAGATCAACTACCACTGGTGGGATGAACAGAGAACTGAGAGCGCTGTGTCGTTTGGGTCCATTCTCTACAAGTAGTTCAGAGCTTGCCAATCAGGCTTCTGAATTTCAGGCTCCAGACTCTCCAGATCGCCTCCCGGACAATAGATTTGGACATTTTGGAAACGCCCTCCTCCCTCTCTTTAAAGATGATGGAGACCTCTTTGAGATTGAACCCGGCCTTCCATGCCCTGAAGTGAATTTCGATCTGAAAAGCATATCCGTTCGATCGAATTTTTTTCAGGTCGATCGTATCGAGCACGTTTCGATGGATGCATTTAAAGCCGGCGGTTGTGTCCATCACAGGAATTCCGGTAATGATTCGAGCGTATAAATTTGCACAATAGGAAAGAATCAAACGTCTTAACGGCCAGTTTACGATACTGATTCCTTTGATATATCTTGACCCGATGGCAAGGTCAGCCTCACCGCTTTTTACCGATTCCACAAGTCTCGGAAGATCGTTTGGATCATGGGAAAAATCTGCATCCATTTCGCAGATGTAGGTATATCCATTCTTTAACGCATATTCAAACCCTCGCACATATGCTGTGCCAAGTCCGAGTTTCCCTTCTCGTTCAATCAGAAAAATTCTGTTGTGAAACACAGTCATTTTCTCTTTGATGAGATCTGCGGTTCCATCCGGTGATCCGTCATCAATAAACAGCACATCCACATGAGGCTGTAAATTCATCACAGTATCAATTAGCCGCTGCACATTGTGGGCTTCGTTATATGTGGGTATAATGACAACCGTATCGGAGCTCATTATCTATCTGGATTATCTGTTTGATCAGATATTAGCTGTTATTACTTCGCGATGATGCGTATTTTCTGCATCAAGAATGCTGAAAATAGCGCCTTCTCATTACAATTAATAAATATTTCTTTGTTTACTCTACATCACGAATCATCTCAGACCAAAGCCAGAACCGGAACTTTAAAAACAGATCATGGAGAGATTCAGACGCCGATCTTCATGCCTGTTGGCACACTCGGTACTGTAAAAGCGGTAAATCAGGACGATCTGCTTAAAAAGGTAAAGGCCCAGATTATTTTGGGCAACACCTATCATCTCTATCTGCGCCCCGGGAACGACATCATGAAGGCTGCCGGCGGACTCCATCAATTTATGGGCTGGGACAAACCGATTCTTACCGACTCGGGTGGCTACCAGATTTTTTCCCTCGCTGACATACGAGACCTGAAAGAGAAAGGCGCAACATTTCAGAGTCATATCGACGGCTCAAAACACCTTTTCACTCCCGAAAATGTGGTGGATACTCAGAGAATTCTTGGGTCGGACATTATGATGATTTTGGATGAGTGCCCGCCCTATCCCGCTGAACGGGACTATGTAGAAAATTCCATGGAGTTGACGCACCGATGGGCTAAACGCGGACGCGAACATTTTCTCAAAACCGATCCGCTTTATGGGCACAATCAAATGCAGTTTGGTATTGTTCAGGGCGGAGTTCATAAAGATCTGCGAAAACTATCCTCAGAATATATGGCCTCTCTCGATTTTGAAGGACTGGCCATTGGCGGGCTCAGTGTGGGTGAACCGACTGAATTGATGTACGAAATAACAGATTTCAATACAGATCACCTGCCAAAGAGTAAACCCCGTTACTTGATGGGTGTTGGAACACCGGCCAATCTACTGCAAAATGTAGCCTACGGGGTAGATATGTTCGACTGCGTGATGCCAACCCGTAATGCCCGAAACGGCATGATCTTTACCCGAAACGGCAAAATCAATGTTCGAAATGCCAAGTGGAAGCACCATCACCAGCCGCTAGACAGTGATTTCCCCTCAGAACTGGCTCAAAAATATAATATGAGCTATATCCACCACCTCATCAGGTCGGATGAAATTCTGGGTCTAGAATTGACTTCTAAACACAATCTCACATTCTACCTCTGGCTGATGGAGCAGATCAGGGAACAGATCAATAATGACACGTTTGCGGAGTGGTATCCAAAAATGATGGAGACTGTAGATCAAAAAATCTGATTGATATAAAATCCACTTCACACAAAATAACTCCCTCCATTACTCAAGGGAGTTATTTACTTTCATTGATATAAAAACACCTCAAAAGTTGAATTGCATCCCCGCAATCAGAGCCCGGTAATTTGACTGTGCATCTGATTCAAAATTCTGAACTTCACCAATCAAGGTTAGCTGATCCGTTACTTTATATCGAGTAAATACCATAAGCAACTGATTTGTAATATCCGGAGAGCTTCCAATAACCGTTGAGTTGGCATCCTGTGATCCTTCTCCATAGCTGCCGCCGATGATAATATCACCGAGTGTATATACCGCTTCGGTATACCACTGTGTAGCCTTCACTTCCGCCTGATCCAGCCCAGAACCACTCAGGTTCAGCCCTATTAATCCATCAGCACCTACGCCGGATGTCTGAGAATAAGCCCCGGTTAACTGCAAGCCACCGATATTGATTCTTGTACCGGCATCCCATCCGGAGATCGTGTACTCAAAATCCTGACTGACTACATCAACAGATTGAGCCATACCGCCAACCCAGATATCCATTGTGCCGGCCGTTAAATCAATGAAATAGTTTGCCTGCCCCTCAAACCGAGGCATTGTGGTTTCAATATCATCAGAAGGTCCATCCGGTTTTTCCGGGTTGATGAACCCTGCTTTCAGCGTCAATCCGCCAAGGCTCGGAGTGGTGTATGTGATCCTCGGGTTGAAGTTGGCGTACGTATAACCTGAACCGATCCGACCGAGCGTTGCATCTGCTGCATCAGGTCCTCCAAACCGTCCAACACCCATTGCGCTGCCGGCATCAGCAATTGCGCTGCTTCCAAAAATGCCAAATCCTTTACCCATGTTTACGGTGCCGAACTCTCCTGAGATCTCAATATCAGCGATTCTGCCCTCAAACAGACCATCATTTTGTATACCGGCTCCCTGAAGGTGATGATTAATCTGAAAAATACCTCTCACCGAAATCCCCCCCTTTGCAGGTGCAGATACTGAAAATGTGATATTTGCAGGGTTAAAACCGGACATGATCCGGCTCGAAAATTGATCTCCGCCGTCAGAACTGAAGGAATCATGTTTTGACAGGTTGATAAATACAGGCAGTTGACCTGTGACATCCAGCCCCCACCCTGAATCATTTTCGTATTGAATGCCCTGGGCCTGTATTGTGGCAGCATTTGAAATGTTTAAAAGAAAGGTACCCATCAAAAGTAGAGCAGTGACGTAAAGTTTCTTAAGTTCCATGAGAAAACTCCTGTTAATTCTTGTTAGCCTGTGGCTTTCCGTCAAATGGCGGCCGCAGGATGATTGATTGGATGTATGGGAGTTGAGGTGTGGATGACAGGCGGGCAGGCCTGTTCGTCCACACAATTTATTATAGGATCACAAAGAGTCCGGCTGCTATCGCCGCACCAATAATGGGACCAACTATGGGAACCCAGGAATATGCCCAGTCGCTGTCGCGCTTTCCGGGTATTGGCAAAAGGGCGTGCATAATTCTTGGCCCAAGATCCCGGGCGGGGTTAATTGCGTAACCGGTGGGGCCGCCAAGAGATAACCCTATTCCTAGTACCAGCAATCCCACAGGAAGGGCTGAAAGTGAACCGAGTCCAAACCCTACTTCAACACCGTCAATAACAATCACCTCAAGAAGTTCTCCATTCAGATCAATAAATCCGGGTGAGGTCAGGTAAAAAACTCCAAACACCAGCATCAGCGTACCGATCGCTTCGGTCATTACGTTGCTTGGATATTTCCGGATGGCCGGTGCTGTACAGTGTGTTGCAAGGATCAGGTCGGCATCCTCCTCTTTTGCGTAGTGGTCTTTGTAGGTAAGCCATACCAGCAAGGCTCCAATTGCAGCCCCGATCAGCTGAGCACCGATGTAGAAAGGTACATGTGCCCATTCAAACAGTCCCCCAAAGGCCAGGCCTAACGTTACGGCCGGGTTGATGTGAGCACCGCTATACTGCCCCACAACATACACAGCCGTAAATACGGCAATGCCCCACCCCCAGGTGATGGTAATCCAGCCGCCCCCGTTTCCTTTACTATCTTTAAGCAATACGTTTGCCACAACTCCATTACCAAGCAGCATCAGAATTGCAGTACCAATTATTTCAGCGATATACGGACTCATAATCCATTACTCCATTTTGTTGTAATTATTGAAAACAAAAAGTTTAAATGATAAAACTGAAGTTATTACTTACTTGTCGTCTGCCCATGCAATTGCAGCTCGTACGGCTCTCTGCCATCCATTGGTCAGCTTATTCACTTTTTCTTTCTCCATCTTAGGCGTAAACTCTTCGTCTACCATCCACTGTTGGCGAATCTCTTCGATATCGTCCCAGTAACCGACGGCAAGCCCGGCCAGATAGGCAGCACCAAGTGCGGTTGTCTCTGTAACTTTCGGACGAACCACCGGCACTTCAAGAAGGTCACTCTGGAACTGCATCAGCGTATTGTTGACCGTTGCGCCGCCATCCACTCGAAGCTCTTTGATCTGAATTCCTGAATCCGCATTCATTGCGTTAAGCAGATCCATAACCTGGTAGGCGATGGAATCCTGTGCTGCACGGGCAATATGGGCTCTGTTCGTTCCTCTTGTAATTCCAACCATCGTTCCCCGCGCATGCTGATTCCAATGAGGTGCGCCTAACCCTGCAAATGCAGGGACCAGATACACACCGTCAGAGTCTTCCACTTTATTGGCAAAATACTCGATATCTTTCGACTCCTGAATGATGCTCATCTCATCGCGAAGCCACTGAACCACTGCACCCGCAATAAATACAGAGCCTTCAAACGCATACTGAGTTTTTCCATCCACTTTCCATGCCACCGTGGTAAGCAGATTATTTTCTGATTTGATTGGCTTATCACCGATGTTCATCAACATAAAACATCCGGTACCGTATGTATTCTTCACCATCCCTTTTTCTGTACACATCTGCCCGAACAGCGCCGCCTGTTGATCACCGGCAATTCCCGCTATTGGCACCTTGCTTGCAAAGAGTGTGGTTTTTGTATTTCCATAAACCTCACTCGACTGCTTCACCTGCGGAAGCATACTTTTAGGGATGTCCATCAGCTCCAGAATTTCATGATCCCAGGCCATGGTATTGATGTTGAAGAGCATCGTTCTCGACGCATTCGTCACATCTGTAATGTGCAGTTCCCCCTGCGTAAAATTCCAGATGAGCCATGAATCGATGGTTCCGAAAGCCAGTTTTCCATCTTCAGCCTTTTTTCGCGCTCCATCCACATTATCCAGAATCCATTTCACTTTTGTTCCGGAAAAATAGGAGTCCACAACCAATCCGGTTTTATCCTGTATCATCTCTGCATGGCCGTCAGCTTTCAGCTTATCACAGTAATCTGATGTCCTTCGATCCTGCCAGACAATGGCATTGTAGATTGGCTGGCCGGATTCTCGGTCCCAAACAACCGTGGTTTCCCGCTGATTGGTGATCCCAATACCTGAAAGCGCTTTTCCATTAATGCCTGCAGAAGCGACTGCCTCGGCTGCGGTACCTGCCTGTGTTGACCAAATTTCCTGCGCATCGTGCTCAACCCAGCCCGGCTGCGGATAGATCTGCCGAAACTCTTTTTGCGCTGTTGATACAATTTCGCCTTTTTTGTTAAAGACGATGGCCCGGGAGCTTGTTGTTCCCTGATCCAATGCTAAAATGTACTGTTCCATGGTATTGTTGATTTTGGTTTTAGGTTAAACTGTTGGTTCCGGCCTGTATTCCTGCAACAAGTATCTGTTGGCCAGACCGGTAAACTCTTCTATCTGATTCTCGGCCCACACCTTATCCATTCCACGCTCGGTTTGAATTAGCTTAGCCACTTCCGGTGCCATATCTATTGCCGCCCTGGCATCCAGAAATAGCACGCGCACTCGCCGGGCTAAAAAATCCTCCACTGTGCGGGCCATCTCACTCTGTACAGCCCACACAACCTGAGCTTTTACATAAGGATAACTTTCGTGGATCTGTTCTCCTAACTCCGGTCGGTTTTTAATCAGATTTTCAATCTCTTTTTTATCTGAACCGTAGAAATAGAGCGGATCATCAAAATTTACACTACTGTCCGCACCGTGAATTTTCAAATGTTCAGACCGACTCTTCCCGGCTTTAAGTTCATGTACCTTGATGGCTCTGTCGATCGCGTCCTCACCCATTTTTCTGAACGTAGTCCACTTACCCCCTGTGATTGTAATCAGCCCCGAATCCGATACAATAATCTTATGGCTCCTTGATATCTCTTTGGTCTTCCCTGATCCGTCCTTGGGGGCGGCAAGTGGCCGAAGCCCGGCAAAAACACTTTTTACATCATTTCGAACCGGGGCTTTCGTCAGATATCGTGAAGCTGTTGAGAGTACAAACTCTATCTCCTCATCCAGGGCAACCGGCTCAAGAGAGTGCTCGTCAAGAAGTGTATCTGTCGTTCCAACGACAACCTTATCGTGCCACGGAACGGCAAACAGAACACGGCCGTCATCTGTTTTTGGAATCATGATAGCGTCTTTACCGGGCAGGAATTCTCGATCCAGTACTACATGAACTCCCTGACTGGGACGGATCGTTTTTTTGTGATCCGTCTGATCCATCTTCAAAATTTCATCTGCAAAAACTCCGGTTGCGTTGATAACAGCTCTCCCCTTCAATCTGTATTCGATTCCACTCTCTGCATCTTTTGCTGCCACACCTCGAATCTTGTCTCCCTCTTTCAAAAGGTTCGTCACTTCCATATAGTTTAAAACCGTTGCCTCATTCTCCCACGCTGTTTGCGCCACATTCACTGCAAGTCTGGAATCATCAAATTGCCCATCGTGATAAATGACACCACCCGAAAGTCCGCCCTGCTTAATTGTTGGAAGCCGATCAATCGTCTCACGTTTCGAAATTCCTTTCGATTTACCCAGACTTAGGGAACCGGATAGCAGATCATACATTTTCAACCCAGCCGTGTAGAAAAGCTTATTAAATAGCGAATAGATTGGAATCACAAACGTTTCATTCTGAACCAGGTGTGGTGCATTTTTCTGAAGTAACCCACGCTCTCTTAATGCCTCCCGTACCAAATCCACATTTCCCTGTGCCAGATACCGAACACCACCGTGAACCAGCTTTGTACTTCGGCTGGATGTCCCCTTTGCAAAATCGGACTGCTCTAGCAGCAGTGTGCTCAATCCTCTTGATGTTGCATCGAGTGCAACCCCCAATCCTGTTGCTCCTCCCCCGATGATAATAACATCCCACTCATGATTTTCTCTCTCTTCTAATTGCTGTATCAATCTTTCTCTTTCCATGATGTTTGTCATTTCGTTTAAGTTTCACATCATTCTGTTTTAAACATAATTCAAAACAATATGAAGTACAAACGGAATAATACGAATCGATCATGCTACAAAGAAGCCGAATATCTTCCAACACATGGGGCTCAATGGCTTATAACAAATTTCATTTTATTTCACATACTACATTAGAATTTGAGAAACAGGGTATTCTTCATATATTACCCCCAAAATGAAACACTATTATGAATATTTCTGAACGACACGAAATAATTCTTAATAAACTGAAAGAGAGTGGCAAAGTTAATGTTCAGGAGTTGAGCGAAGAGCTTTCCGTTTCGGAAGTCACTATCAGAAAGGATCTGCGTTTACTGGAAGACAAAAATCTCCTCTTCAGAACTCACGGAGGTGCCACTCGTTCAAATCCTTACACCAGCGATCGGCCGGTTTCAGAAAAGGCGAAAGTACAAGCCCGTGAAAAAGAGGCTATTGCAAGAGAAGCAGTTAAGCTGATTGGGGATAACGACTCCATCATACTTGCATCCGGCACAACAGTTGCGGCCCTGGCAAATGTCATTCAACCCGCGAACAGACTCAATGTCATCACCTCTTCGCTTGATGTTTCACTTCAGCTGTCCGGGCACGACAATGTGGAGATCACTCAGCTTGGAGGGCAGCTCAGGCCAAGCTCAAACTCTGTGGTAGGACCCTATGCAGAGCAGTTTCTGGATAACATCACCTGTGGGATTCTTTTTCTTGGCGTAGATGGAATTGACCTGGATTACGGCTTAACAACCACAAATCTTCTGGAAGCTACTCTGAATCAGAAGTTTATCAACATCGCACAGTACACGGTTGCCCTGGCCGATCACACAAAATTTGGGAAACGCGGTTTTGGGCGGATTTGCACGATCGACTCTGTTCAACACATCATTACAGACTCCGGTACGCCGGATTCTGTTATTCAAAACCTGGAAAAGAAAGGGATTAGAGTGACGGTGGCCGACGTCTAAGACTTAGGAAAATCCAAACATTACCATTCCCACCATACAGATGGCCGCAAACGCAAGCAGTTTTGCAATAAGCGGCAAGCAGAACCGAAACCATCGGTCATAAGGAACGCCGGCCATACCGAGAATACCCATCAACACTGCATTGGTTGGTACAATCATATTGGCAAACCCATCACCAAACAGAAACGCTTGGACTGCGATCTGGCGCGATACTCCAAGAAGATCACTTAAAGGGGCCATCAACGGCATCGTTACAAATGCCTGGCCGCTGCCTGATGGAACAAAAAGGTTCAGAATGGTCTGCATGATCATCATTCCAACAGCGGAGAGCTCCGGACCTACACTGGAGAGCGGAACAGATAGTGCGTTCACAATGGTGTGAAGAATTTCACCGTCTTCCATAATCAATGCAATTCCACGGGCAACACCTACAAGCAGGGCAGTTTCGGTCAGATCTTTCGCACCTTTTACAAATTCTCTTGCCATCAGGCTCGGTCCAATTTTCCCAATCACAGCAGAAACCACACCCAGTATCACGAAAGCTGCACCTAACTCATTCAAATACCATCCGCGTGTTGCAATTCCCCACACGGCTACCCCCAGGGCAAGTATAAAAGAGAAGAGAATGGCAACATGCGATGCAGAAAGTTTTGGATACTCTTTCGGTGTTACGTCCGGCTCAGGTGGGGCAATTCCACTCATCAAACTTACGGAGGGATCTCGCTGAACTTTTCGGGAATAGCTATAGACATGATGCGCCCCAATCATCACAAATGGGATTAAAATTCCCAGGCGTACCGGCCAGCCGGAATAGGTTGGTAGCCCGGCAACTCCCTGCGCCACAACTACGGTATACTGATTAAATGCAGCAGCCCCGTATCCAATTCCGTAACCGGCGACAATAATTCCAACTGCGGTCATTGTATCCATTTTCATAGTTCGGCAGAGAGCCGCCAAAATCAACACAAACGGGATATATTCTGCAGAGGCACCCATTGCACTTGATGCCAGTGCAAAAACAAATACAGTAATAAATATAAGCGTGCCGGGTCTTCCTCCAAGGTTTTCCAACAGTCTGCCGAGAAGAGCATCAATGGCCCCGGTTTTTCGGATTACCGCTAAAACACCGCCAATAATGAAAAGAAAAAAGATGATATCCTGAGCGGCTGCAAAAGCTCTTGGTATTGCCGTAAATAGCGTAATTGGATTTAACAGTTCACCATCCTCTACCACCTGAAACGTACCCGGCACAACTACTTCACTACCATTAACAACTTCCGTTTCAAATTGCCCCTGAGGAATAATCCAGGTTGCCACCAAAGCCGCAACCATCAAAAAAAAGAGCAGCGTGAGCGTGTGAGGCATTTTAAATTTCATGCAGAGAGCTCTATTCGTTCAAATTTTTATTAGTCAGTCAGGCAGGAAAATAGTCAGCCGATCAGACCTAACCAAAAAAACCGTTTGTTTACCTGTGAACCATTGAATATTTGAATTCACAATTTGCCATAAACTGATTGTATGTTGATGTTTAGAGGAATTTTTTCAGTACTATTAATAAGGCTTTGAATGAATCGCATTTCACAACTACCATTTTCAAAGCCGTAAAAAAAAGAGAAGGTTTATTTAAAACATACAAATCGGAGGAAGAGATGGAAGTAGAGACGAAAGGAGCAAAAGTCTACACATTTGGAGCAGGAGACGCAGAAGGCGACCGTTCAATGAAGGCGCTGCTTGGTGGAAAGGGGGCAAATCTTGCTGAAATGTCGAGCATTGGGCTGCCGGTCCCGGCGGGATTCACAATTTCAACTGAAGCTTGTGATTACTTCTCCAAACACAACGGACGTTGGCCGCACGGGCTTAAAGAGAAAATTGCTGAAGGCGTGCAATATGTTGAAAATATCATGGATACGAAATTAGGAGACTCCGAGCATCCGTTGTTACTGTCTGTCCGGTCAGGTGCCGCGATCTCCATGCCGGGGATGATGGATACCGTGTTAAATCTCGGTTTAAATGACGACACTATGGAAGCGCTTGCACGGCATACCGGCAACGAGCGTTTTGCATACGACAGCTATCGGCGATTTATCGATATGTTTGGTGATGTTGTAATGGGGATCTCCCACAGCAAGTTTGAAAAAGCAATCGCTGAGATTAAAAAGAAAAAAGGCGTTGAAAATGATACCGACCTTGATATAGACGATCTCAAAGAGGTTGTTGACAGATATAAAGCCGTGTACCGAAAAGAGACCGGGCATATGTTCCCTGACGACCCTTACGAACAGCTTCAATTCGCTATCAATGCTGTGTTCAATTCGTGGGATAGTGAACGAGCAGTGAAGTACCGGCGAATTAATCAAATAACCGGCCTTCTTGGAACGGCTGTGAACGTACAGGCCATGGTTTTCGGAAATATGGGAGATGATTGCGCAACAGGCGTTTGCTTTACCCGAAATCCATCCACCGGAGAGAACAAACTGTATGGTGAATTTTTAATTAACGCCCAGGGAGAGGATGTGGTGGCGGGGATCAGAACTCCAAAAAATATAAGCGAGCTGCAGAAAGTGATGCCGGAAGCTTATGATGAACTGCTTACCCATTGCACCCGCCTTGAGGAGCATTATGGCAACATGCAGGATATTGAGTTCACCATCCAGAAGGGAACACTATACATCCTGCAAACACGCAATGGGAAACGAACCGGCACAGCAGCCGTGAAAATTGCCGTAGAAATGGTTGAGGAAGGTAAAATTGATAACCAAACGGCTGTCAAGTTGCTGGTCCAACCGAACCATCTTGACCAGTTACTTCACGCACAGATTGACTCTGACTCGATAGATGAAGAGTCTGTTCTGGGAAAAGGTCTGCCTGCGTCGCCCGGAGCCGCTGTCGGACATGTTGTTTTTAGCTCAGAGAAAGCGGAGGAGCTCGCCTCGGATGACTATCCCGTTATTTTAGTGAGAATTGAAACCAGTCCTGAAGATGTAGGCGGAATGGCCGCTGCAGAAGGAATTCTGACCTCCCGAGGCGGGATGACCAGCCACGCAGCCGTTGTTGCCCGCGGATGGGGAAAACCGTGTGTTGCAGGTTGCGGTGATATTGTGATCAATTATAAGAAAAAACAGTTCACCAACGGGTCTAAAACTATTAAAGAAGGTGACTGGATTTCCATTGATGGAACCCTCGGTGCAGTAATCGATGGAAAACATGAAGTTGTAAAACCTGAAATGGATGATGATTATTACACCTTTATGAACTGGGTGGATGAGTACAGGAATATGGGGGTTAGGGCAAATGCCGACAGTCCGGAAGATTCAGCAAGAGCCCGGGAATTTGGAGCTGAAGGAATCGGGCTTTGCCGAACCGAACATATGTTTTTTGGTGAGAAGCGAATCTCAGCAATTCGTAAAATGATCATCTCTGAAACGGATGAAGAGCGCCGGAAAGCTCTGATGACTCTTCTGCCTTACCAAAAGTCAGACTTCCGGAAAATCTTTAAGGTGATGGGAGGCTTGCCGGTAACCATACGCCTGCTCGATCCGCCACTTCATGAATTTCTACCCGAGGGAACTGATGAACAGAAAGAAGTAGCAGATAACCTGGGGATCGATCCTCAGAAGTTTGCCGATATCGTCCGATCGCTCAAGGAGTTCAACCCTATGCTTGGTCATCGCGGATGCCGTTTGGGGATCACCTACCCGGCGATCACCGAAATGCAGTCAAGGGCCATTCTTGAAGCTGCCGTTGAACTGAAACAGGAGGGAGTTGCTGTACTGCCGGAAATCATGGTTCCGTTGATTGGAACCCCGCAGGAGTTCCATAGCCAGAAGATGGTAATCGATGATGTAGCCAAAGAGGTTTTTGAACAAACAGGTGATAGCGTTGAGTATAAAGTGGGCACCATGATTGAGATCCCGCGTGCAACTCTTGTGGCCGATCAGATTGCGAAGGAGGCGGAATTCTTCTCATTCGGAACCAACGACCTCACACAAATGACATTTGGATACAGCCGGGATGATGCCGGTAAATTTCTAAAAATCTACCTTGAAGAGGGCATTCTGCAACACGATCCATTCCAGGTACTGGATACGGAGGGTGTTGGTCGCCTTGTAGAACTCGCAACCCAAAAAGGCCGCGAGGAAAACCCGGATCTTAAAATTGGAATTTGCGGTGAACATGGTGGGGAGCCGAAAAGTGTGGCTTTCTGCTACAAGCAAGGATTGAATTACGTATCCTGCTCTCCGTTCCGTGTGCCGGTGGCGCGCCTTGCAGCCGCTCAGGCAGCGCTGGAGTAATAACAGCTATAAATCAAATCGACAGTCACTTTTAAAGTGACTGTCGATTTTATCTTAATGCGGTTTAAAATCAATCAAAAGAAACTGCTACTGATTACTAATCCGGTAGCGAATAATCTCCTCTAATGGGATATCCTCTCCGCTCTCTGCTTGCAGGCGCTCAATCAAAGAAGTTGTTACTCCGATCCTCTGCATTCGAATAAGCTGCTCCATGGTAACATCGCGATAACCTAAATCGTGAATATTACTGGTATAGAACGCGGTTACTCCGGCGCGCCTGAGGTTAACAAGATCTTCTACAGTGGGCTCGTAACCCAGTTCAAGCATCATGGCGATAAATGCTGATGACGCATCGGCCTGAGCCAGGCTCACTGCTTCATCAAGGGTCAATTCGGTAAAACCAAGACCCCGGACATTTGATATATAGGTGGCGGTGACCCCTTTGCTACGTAAATCGCGGAGTTCGTCATGGCTCAAACCTGTATATCCCATCTCCACCATTCGGTTGTTCATTCGGTTTAAAAGATCTTCACTGGGTTGGGCTATGGATACAGTTTGGAAAAAGGATGAGAAGGGATTGAAGGAAAAGTTAGACACACCTCTCACCAGAAAAAATCCTACAACTAAAAAGACCAAAATGGCTAAATAATTTCTTTTGGGTTTGGGTAGCTCCGGCTCTTCCTCTTTCATGGAGGCGCGCTCTTCAGCCCGATTCAGATAATCATCCAGCGAGTCCGGACCCGAACTTCTCAGATTGTTTTTAAGGTTTTTTCTATCTCTGTTCATACCGGTTGTAATTCATGAAGTGGACGACCCGATTCATCTGAGCGATCAATGGTAGCTCTAAAGATGATTAAATGTACGGTGGGTGAAATTTTTGGTTACAAAACCAATCTCCTTCTTAATATTAGTTAAAATACCATATTTTCATATATCAACTTCTTTCAAAACCAATCAAATTTATGAATAGAACACTCAAAACTTCACGTTATTTTTTACCGGTATTACTGCTGGTACTTTTCGTTTCCTGCAACCGAGTAGATAAGCAGCCTGAACCATTCAATATCGTCGATTCAGAACAGGCTTTATCTGATCTGGAGTATCTGGCATCGGACGAACTGGAAGGACGTAAAACCAATACCGAAGGAAACCGGATGGCACAGGTCTATATCGAAGAGAGATTTGAAAGCCTTGGCCTGCAAAAATTTGGTGAAAGCTACCGCCACCTGTTTGATCATTCGAGCCCCAGATCTGAAGAGGAATTTGTGGATGCAGTAAACCTGATCGGCTATGTAGAAGGCAGCGTGAATCCGGATCGGCACATTGTTGTAACGGCTCACTACGACCACCTCGGGGTTCGGGATGGAGAGATCTATAACGGCGCGGATGATAACGCTTCAGGCACTGGCGGTTTAATGGCAGCAGCTCGCTACTTCACAAACGTTCAGCCGGAAAACAGCATTATTTTTATTGCGCTGGATGCCGAAGAGCAGGGCCTTGGCGGTGCCCGATATTTTGTTGACAATCCGGTTGTACCGCTCGAGCAGATAGTGATGAACGTGAACATGGATATGATCAGCAATAATTTTGATAACGAACTCTACGCGGTGGGAACCTACCACTATCCATTTTTGAAGCCGATCATTGAGGAATCTACAGCCGATGCTCCGATCAGTGTTTTGTTCGGGTACGACTCAGACGAATGGCCGCAAGACTGGACGATGGCTTCCGATCACGGACCATTTCACATGAAAGGCATTCCGTTTGTCTATTTCGGTGTTGAAGATCACCCTCACTACCATGCGCCAACGGATACCTACGAAAATACAAATCCGGAATTTTATCTGAATGCGGTTGAAACAATAATCGGCGTAATTGAGGATCTGGACACACGTTTGGATGAAGTAGCTGAAGCTTCCGAAGAGATGGAAGCCGAACCCGCAGAATAACACTTTTAGACTATGTTCAGCTTTTTTAAAAGATGGATTCCCGGCAGAGATGAGATATCAAAACCAAAGACTGCTGCCAGGCAGGCCGTGGAGATGTTGCGTCGCGAGTATACCGGAAAACCATTGCTGGAAGAGCACGTCAGTGAGGACCCAATTGAACAATTTTCTGCCTGGTTTGATGAAGCTGTAGATAAGATTATTACCGATCCCAACGCGATGATCGTGGCAACGGCGGATCAAGACGGAAAGCCATCCAGCCGAACCGTTTTGCTGAAAGGATTTGATGAAAACGGATTTGTTTTCTATACCAACTACCGCAGCCGGAAAGGCCGGCAGATTCTCGAGAACCCCTATGTTTCCATTACGTTTTATTGGCCTGAACTGATGAGGCAAATTCATATTGAAGGAGTAACGGAGAAAGTACCGGAAGAGCAGTCGGATGCATACTTTAGCAAGCGACCGGCTGCCAGTCAGCTCAGTGCTTTGGCTTCACCTCAAAGTGATGTTGTTGAATCCAGAGAAGCTCTCGAAAATCGCCTAAAAGAGATGGAGAAGAAATTTGGCGGCGGACCGATTCCAAGGCCGGAAAATTGGGGTGGTTTTCTTGTAAAACCAATACGGATTGAATTCTGGCAGGGTAGGCTGAACCGTCTGCACGATCGGATATGTTACGAAAAGGAAGGTCAGGAATGGAAGATTTCAAGATTATCACCCTAAAAGCATTTTAATCTATGTCTGAAATCAACCAACAACCACCCATTGCCGCCATCGCCACTCCCGTGGGAGAAGGGGGAATTGCCGTGATCCGCGTCTCCGGTAGAGGTGCGATTGAAAAAGTTCAGAGCTGCTTCAAGGGAAAGGAACTCACAAAGGCAGATTCCCATACGGTGCATTTTGGAAAAATCATCAAAAAAGATGACCGGGTTGTGGATGAGGTGTTGGCTACGGTTTTCCGATCACCCAAATCGTACACGGGTGAAGATACGGTTGAAATTTCGTGTCACGGCGGAGTGCTGGTAACACAGGCTGTCCTGGAAACCATATTAGAGCAAGGTGTTCGTTCGGCTGAACCGGGAGAGTTTACGCAGCGGGCATTTCTGAACGGTAAACTGGACCTGGATCAGGCCGAAGCCGTTGCCGATCTGATCCACGCCAAGAGCATCAAGGCGGTGGATGCGGCACATCAGCAGCTTGAAGGACGTTTGGGCAAGCATATCAAGGAGTTTCGTCAGCAGATTATTGATGCCACGGCCATGGTGGAACTGGAACTCGATTTTATTGAGGAAGATGTGGAGTTTGCCAATAAAGAACAGCTTCGGAAACTGCTTGTGGATGTAGATGAAGAGATTGGGCGCCTGCTCGATACCTACGAAACCGGCCGGCTTGTGAAAGATGGGGTGAAAACGGTTTTTATCGGTCGGCCTAATGCGGGAAAATCAACTCTGTTGAATACACTGGTCGGGAGCGACCGCGCGATTGTGACTGAAATTGCCGGCACCACACGCGACACGATTGATGCCGACTGGAGCTACGAGGGGCTGTTGTTCAAGCTGATCGACACGGCCGGCCTTCGTGAGACAGAAGATGTGATTGAAGCCGAAGGAGTAAAACGGTCTCAAAAAGCATTTGAACAGGCCGATCTGGTGGTCTACCTGAAGGATCTCTCGCTGCCGCTCGATTCGGAAGAGCGTGAAGAAATTACCAGATTTCAAAAGCGGGCTGTTTCGACACCATTTTTGTTAATTGGTACCAAGCTTGACCTGGAAGACTCTTCACATGAGGAGCGAATCGATTATGATCTGAAAATCTCCGCGCTGGAAGAGCAGAACATCGATGACCTCAAGAAACTGATGAAACAGCGGGCACTTGAAAACAAAGATTACGACACCTCCAGCCTGCTGGTCACATCTTCACGTCATCGCGACGCTCTGCAAAAAGCGAGGGAAAACGTGCAGCGAGCTATTCAGGCACTCGACCAGGGTATGACCGGCGATTTTCTCTCCATCGATCTGCGATCCGCACTCAAAGAGCTGGGAACCATTACCGGGGAGATCACAAATGAACACGTTTTAGACTCGATTTTCTCGCGTTTTTGTATTGGGAAATAATTAAAAATGAATGTCGGACCGCAGAATAGCGAACACCGAATTTCGAAGTTTTCAAACTTCGTCATTCGTTATTCAATATTGGACATTCTGCGGTTCAAACAACAAACATGTATGAAAACATTTCGCCACTCCCTTCTCGTCCTATTCATACTTTCAGCCATCTCTCTGCAGGATCTGCATGCACAAGATCGTCATCCCCTGCCGGCAGACACGCGCTCGTGGAGTACAGAAGTCATATCAGATGGGATCTATTGGGAAACATATCACGGGGATGATCTATTTGGTTCCACACAGAGCATCAACGTTATTCGTGTGGATATGAATGCGGCCGGTGTTGTGCCTGAATTTGTCTGGTCTGATTCAATTCTGATCAAAACCAGTGAATTTGCTGAAACAAACGGAGCCGTTGCTGCTATTAACGGATCATTTTTTGATGTGCAGAGAGGCGGTTCGGTCGTTTTTTTCAGGGTGGATGGAGAAATCCTGGCACAGGGAGCGGTAAACCGTCGGCTCTACTCCGAAAACGGTGGAATCGGGATAGACAGCAACGGCTCTGCCTATATCGTCGAACGTCCGGACGGGAGCTGGCTTGCGACCGATGCTCAAACCCTTCTAAGCTCCGGGCCTCTATTGATTCTGGATGGTGAGACCCGGTCGTTTAACAACGATCCGTTCAATCAAAACCGTCATCCGAGAACTGCCGTGGGTATTACGGAAAATGATCACCTACTGCTAGTTACCGTCGACGGGCGGTCGGGCGAGGCGCACGGGATGTCGATACCGGAACTGGCCGAACTGATGGCTTCACTCGGGGCACACTCCGCACTCAACCTTGATGGAGGCGGGTCGACCACAATGTGGCTTCAAGATTACGGAGTGGTCAGTTTCCCCAGTGATAATGGGCAATTTGACCACAGCGGTGAACGCGGCGTGGCCAATGCGCTTCTTTTGATTCCGGTGAATTGACAGGGTCGAACCTTCAAGGATTTGGAATCTATTAAAGGGTTGTTAAAATCCAATTTCGGCTGAAATCTGAAATCGAATGGCATCGACACTGCTGATCCGGTTGATTTCACGACGGTCGGAATAGGTCATCAATCGAATCCGAAGCTGATCGTTTGGCAGAAATGTGATTGAGCTGAATGCATTCAGCATCGTTGAGCTATGATGCCGGCGAAGTTCATCTACATATTGATTTTGGTTTACACCAATCTCAACTTCACCATTTTCAATCACTTCATAACGGTTATCATACTCTACAACCTGATTCACTTTTCTGATCTCACTTCGGTAATAGCCCATCACACCCAGTTCTGCATAAATGTGCTGGCCAAAAGATCTCCCGAAAATTATAGGCAGTTGTCCAGTAAACCGATAATTTGCGGGTTGAGTGATGTTTAAGGTTCGGTTATCTGATGAGTAGAGCTGGTCGTTCGTGGGCTCACCATCCTCTTCACGATAGGTGTAATTGCTATTTAGCCTCTGTTGAAGATCGGTATAAGACTCTTTATCAAGGTCAAAGTTTATCTGAAAACCTGATTTGAGCTGAAAATTATTTGACAATTTCCTACTGTATGAAGCACTAAACCGGTGCTGCCATAACTCAGAGCTGCCCGCTCCGCTGTTCAAAGTTGACTGTTCATTTTCAGAGATCCAAAATTGAAGTTCACCCTCATTATTTTCAAAATAGTTTTCAGATTCACTAAAGCGGTAGCCCGACGACCCAAAATCAAAATCCTGATCAGAGAAACTTACCCGATAATTCAGCCTGTAGATACTGTTTTCATCTCGACCGAACGTATAATCGGCGGTAGCATAAAGCGTTTGGCCGTTCCGTTCAAAACCTCCCCGTTCAAACCAGTCACTAAAATTCGTATAGTAGAAGTCATCCCCGTTCAGGTCATAATTTTCATAAGCCTGGTTGTAAATCTCACTTCCTTTCTGGTCAAATGCTCCTGTAAGATATCCAATACTGACCCCCACAGTTGATCGGTCACTTAACCCTGCATTGATTCCGGCTGAAAAATCCCAATGGCTGTAAATCACATCCCGCTGACGAGAGAACTCATTCGCTTGTGGAGGGATTGCAATGTCTGAAATATTGCCAAAATTTTCTGACACATGATTGCCGTTCCCGGAATAGTAATTATATCCCACTTTAAGTCCGATACTTAGATCTTCCGAAAATTCATATCCTGTATAGAATGAGGGGAAATGACCTTGTATCCGGTACTGATCGCGTTTACCGTCATATGGCGATGGTGACGGCAGTGCGGATCCTGTAGCCAGTTGATTATCATAATATGTATAGGGATTTGACCTGATTTGATAGAACGATTCACTCATACTCATGAGTTGATAAGTCAGTCCAAGCCTCCAGCCGGAATTTTCAATCGGATTCATAAAATAAGCGGCCAATAAAAATGGTTCTCTGATCGTTCGGTTCTCCTCAGTAGGCGTGATGATCCAAGCCGGTGTTATACAGTTCACACATCCGGAGTAGTAACTTTTCAGGGTTTCATCGGGAAGGGTTTTAAAGTCCGCGTAAAGGTAACTTCTCTCGTTGAGTTGATTTAGGTTTGCCGGATTTCTATTGATCTCAGATAGCGGGTGATCCGAAAACTGCCCGATTACATCACTAAACACCCCCATTTGATAGGGTGATACCTGAGAAGGCTGAAAGAAAAAGGGCTGGTTATCAAACGGAACAGAGTATTGCCGATCCGTCGGATATTGTTGCTGGGCAAATGTGCTGTATACTGAACTGAGTAATAACACAATCGACAAGATGGATGTTTTCATAACGGTAGTATTGAATTAACAGACACTTCAATTTGGTAAAAGAATCCTTAAAACAAAAATTCCCGCTCCGCAATAGCAGAATATTCCTTCATTAAATCATAAATCCATTTTTACCGTTAATTCGGCTACCCGCTGCCCCAAAGAAAACCCTTTTTCCAAAAAATGGGGTTCAATACTGCCCGTTTCTTTTGTGCTAAACGGCGGTTCACCCGTAACGGCAGACGCCCCGAACGGCTGTGTCCACTCAGGTCCGCCCACTACAAGCATTCCGAACACCAGCATACTCTGCAGAATGTTCATCTGAACGATCTCCTCTCCTGCTGATATTCCTCCGGCCGTCACAAAAGCCGCCCCAATTTTATCTTTTAACGGCTGACCTTCAAACGGCCAGGATGCGATAAACGCTGATATTTCAGGAGAAATATTAGCATTGTAGACCGGGCTTCCTACGATAATGGCACCCGCTTCGACAAGTTGGTCTGCCGAAACCTCGTCCACTGACAACAACAGAACCTCAACTCCCTCAAGAGAGCGAGCTCCCTCAGCAACAGACTGAGCCATCCGTTCGGTGTTGCCGGTCTCAGAATGGTACACAACCAATACTTGCTGTGCCTGTAATGACGATGCAACAAAAAAGAGCAGAATAGATAAAATAGTCAGTCGAATCATGGTTTAGTATTAAATGCCACGAAGTCTCAAAAACTGAAGTAGCACAAAGTTTACAAGATCATTCTTTCGAATCGGTGCTTCAATTACAAAACGACAAACTCATTACATACTAAGACCGGCTCACTATCTATTTCACCTACAATATTCAAGAATAGGTCCGTGGGATATAATCCCTCATTTGTCTCCTCAATAAGAGGCTGCAGTAGTGAATTTTGAATTGCAACCCAGTACTCAACTCCATTTTCCCTCACTTCAAACTCATTTTGAAATAAGTTTTTCACCTCCTCCTGATGACCAAGCTGTGTTAACCATATATCGATCATTGATTTCCTCTCTTCAGGCATTTCACGAACTCGACCGGTAAACTCTACTCTTGGCCGAAATGGATCTATATTCGCAAATATTGTTGGATCTGTATTAGATACATCCGTCAAATTGGTTGAAGTTACATTCTCAATTGTATTGATTTGATATCTAAACCAATTCCTTGGCCAGCCCTGTTCAATCAGGTAGCTATCTATGCCATGAAAAGCAACGCTGTAAAGCCTACCCTCGCTGTCTAATTCAATAGAGTAATTTCTACCCTCAAAACTGTAAAATGTACCTCCGGTTACCTCTACCAAACTTGAATCTGAAGCAGTACCAATACGTTCAAAAACATCTTCCTTATTCATCCCAAGTTTCAGCCCCCCGAACAACTCTTCTCTTTCATCGTAGCCTGTTAGCTGAACTCCATGTGCATATTCATTTCTAAAAGGCGGAAAAGTGAAACCAACGTACGTTCCTGACTCTTCATCTAACAAGTAGAACTTACGTACTGTCCCATCGTCCGATTTTAAAACCTGCAACTCTTCTAATCCGTCAGCATCCTCAATCAAAGATTCAGATAGTCCATATCGAAACTCTCCAATTGCAGAAATACTTGGATGGTTTTGAGAATTAGCCTCACAAAATAGCCCTGAAAATATGAGTACTAATGCTAAGCCAATGATTATTTTTAAAGCAAATCTGCCATCCATAATCTTACACGTTTTCCTTTTCACTTTTCAAAATATCAATTCCTCATCCCGCTCCTTTCAATCAGTTCTTTCGCACTGCTGAGTGCCGAGTCTGTTATCTCCTCACCGCTCATCAATCCGGCCACTTCGCGGATATGCTCTTCTTCAGAAAGAGATACAATTTTCGTGATCGTTCTCTCCCGCTCTTCCACCTTTTCCACCTTGTAGTGCTTGTGCGCCTGACTC
Source organism: Rhodohalobacter halophilus (assembly GCF_001715195.1). Classification (GTDB taxonomy): domain Bacteria; phylum Bacteroidota; class Rhodothermia; order Balneolales; family Balneolaceae; genus Rhodohalobacter; species Rhodohalobacter halophilus. The sequence goes on along the minus strand of NZ_MDWE01000011.1, from coordinate 53,969 downwards.
GCAATCTGCGGCTGATGCGTGATCGCCACAATCTGGCAATACTCAGACAGTTTCCGCATCTCGCGGCCTACTTTCTCAGAGATGTGCCCGCTGATTCCCGTATCGATCTCATCAAAAATCATCACAGGCAGGTGGTGCTCCTTCGCCAGAATCGACTTCAGCGACAGCATCACCCTGCTGATCTCACCACCCGATGCTATCTTAGCCAACGGTTTTGGCGACTCTCCCTTGTTTGTTGAAATGTAGAACGTCACCTCATCACAGCCGTCAGGTGTACACTCAACCGCAGTTCCGTCAACTTTCAGCCAGCCGGATGCTGATGTCATCCATTCCACGCTCACCTGAAAACGGCCGTGTTCGATACCCAGATTTTTGAGAGCATCAGCAATATCGGCCGAAAGTTGGCTGCCAACCTGAACTCTGATCTTATGCAAATCCATCGCTTTCTCTTTTAACACCTCTGCATGATCTGCAATTTTCTTCTCAATCCGCTCAATCTCCAGATCAAAATTTTCGGCAACATTCAGCTCAGCCTTGATCTCATTGTAATACTTGATCAATTCCGGAATATCGCGCTGATACTTCTTCTGAAGCCGATTTAACTCTGATTGCCGCTGCCGCAGAGTCTCCAATCGTTTCGGATTAAACTCAATCCCTTCACGATATCTCTCGGCAAACTGAACGGCCTCCTGAATGCTGATACGGGCGGTGGTCACCTCCTCCAGGTAGGTTTGAAACTCCGGCTCAATCCGGCTCATATCCTCCAGGTGCATCTTGATGGTATTGAGCAGCTCCATCAAGCTGATATCGTCTCCGCTGCCAATCTCGGCAATAGCCGCCGCCTTTTGATCGAGATCCTCCGCATTATCCAGAAGGTTCATCTCCGCCTCCAGCTCCTCCTCTTCGTGAGCGTCCAGTTCGGCAGCCTCCAGTTCCTTCACCTGAAACTGATAGAGCTCCATCTTTTCATTCAGATCCTGCTCCCGGCGTTTCAAATCCCGAAGCTCCTTCTGCAGATCCGACATTTTCTTATACTCGGTTCGATACGCTTTCAGTACCGGTTGAACCGAATCAAACTGATCAATCACCCCCTGATGATTCTCCTCTTTCAATAACATCTGATGATCGTGCTGACCGTGCAGGTCCACAAGCTGATCTCCCACCTCTTTCAGAACCGAGATATTAACCGGCGTATCGTTGATAAAGGCGCGACTTCCGGTCTGACGAATTTCACGCCTCAGGATAAGCTCCTTCGACACTTCCACTGCACTCTCTTCCAAAAGTTCAAAAAGTTGTTCATTCTCCCCGACAAAAATAGTGGCTTCAGCGATCGCCTTTTGGGCTCCCTGACGAATGACTTCCGTATCCGCCCGCTCACCCAAAATCATATTCAGCGCGCCAATAATAATCGATTTACCCGCGCCGGTCTGACCGGTCATGATATTGAGCCCTTTCTCAAACTGAACATCCAGTTCGTCAATCAGTGCAAAATCTTTGATGTAGAGGGATTTGATCATTTCTTTCAGAATTTTGATTTACAATAGCTAAATCCAACTGTTTAAAATAAAAAATAAGTCGGCCGGATCATCATATCCGTTTCTCGCAGATAAGCGCAGATTATTTTCGCTGATTCGCGCAAAAGTTACAGATTATTTACAATGCGCGTCATTGATTTATTCAAATTAGTAGAATTAAAATTTATTAAAAGGCCAAGTTTTAGCTGATTTAACTTCAGATAGGTGAGTAACTGTTTATGGTGAACATCAAGCAGAGCATCTACTGACTTTATTTCTACTATCACTTTTTTATTCACCAATAAATCCAACCTAAATCCGTGCTCCATTTTTATATCATCATATACAATCGGTAATGCGACCTGAGTTCAAACCTCGATTTCTTGTTTCCTTAATTCATGAGCCAATGCAGTTTCATAAACAGACTCCAGCAATCCCGGCCCCAAAGTGGAATGTACCTTAAAAGCTGCTCCCCTAATTTCATATGAAAGTTCATTTTCGTGCATTATCTCAGCTTGATTTTTTTTATTATCTGCGAAACATCTGCGGTAGAATTCGCGAAAATCTGCGAGAAAATAACTCTGCACTTATATGGAACTGTAAATTGTGATTCCTTACAAAGAATCCGTTTTAGAGCTCGGGAGCAGTGCTTTCATATAAATAACTATAACCACCGTCCCAACTATGGCAATGAGTGCCTTCGAAAGCAGCCACCCATTGTTGATTAGATCCATGACAATCGGTTCAGCAAAAACCAGTGCCGCCATTACCGCCATCAACCCAAAACTCTCCGGTAGGCGATATGGTACATCCATCACCTTTTTGCTGTAGACTCCGAGTGTGACCGCCATCGCCCCGTAGCTGAGCAGTGTAGCCACCGCAGAGCCGGTCATCCCGAAGTAGGGAATCAAAATCAGGTTGGCAATAATTGTAATCGCCGCACCCATCAGAGTGATTTTATAAAATACCCGGGTTTTCTCCTTGATAAATACCCCGGATGAAAAGTTGATATACCAGCCGTGAAACCAGTATGCCAAGAGAAGGAACGGCACAATCTCCAGCCCGCCCCAGTAGGCGCTGTCGATCAACGTAGCTTCGGTGCCGGGAATGGGAATCGCTACGATCTGCTCTTTCAATAGTGCCACTCCCAGAAAGAGCAGTGCCGAAAACGCGTTGTACCAGATAAACGCCTGACCAAACAGCTCGCGCGACTCCCCATCCTTGGCGTGACGCATAAAAAACGGCTGCCATGCCATCCGGTACATCTGAACGAGCAGGAGCATAAATACGGCGAGCTTATAACAGGCATTGTAGATCCCGACAATATCTTCCGGTGTTGTCCCTACACCATAAAGCCGCTCTGCGTTGGCAGGATCCATACTATTGAGCAGAAAGCGATCCAGCATCTCATTGACTACGAACCCAATCCCAGAAGGCACAAACGGCCAGCCAAACTCAAATGCGGTGCTCATCCACTTCTTGCTGAACGAACCCTTCAACAGATCTGCGGTAAACATCCAGACCAAAACGGTCATGATGAACGAGCCGGCTAAATTCGCGAAAAAGACCGCCTCAATTCCCCAACCCAGCGATAGTATCAAATAGAAGTTAAGAGCCAGATTGATCAGCACATTCAGCGTCTTCAAAACCGCAAACAGATAGGCTCTTCGGGTCAGTCGAAGTTCGGCCATGGGCACAATCGAAAGCGTATCAAACCAGAGAATTCCGAGCATCATCAAAAAGATGACGGACGTCTCTTCTCCCAAATTCAACATCGGCATAAGAGCCGGCATGGAGAGGTATAGAACCAAACAGAGAAGAGAAGCAAAAATCAGAAGCCCGGTTTGAAGCGTTTTAAAAACCGAAGCAGCCTCTTTTCGATTTTCAGCATAGCGCAGATAGGCTGACTCCATTCCAAACGTAAACACCACATTCAGAAAAGCGATGGCCGCGTACACCAAACCGATCACCCCATACTGCGCCGTATTAAAAACCCCGGTGTGAAGCGGAACCAGCAGATAGTTGATAAACCGCGCCAGCACACTGCTGATGCCGTAGATAAGAGTATCGGAAAAGAGTTCCTTAAGTTTCTGCACGGGTTATTTTTTTGCGAGAATTTTCAACGCCGCTTCCACACCCAAAAGATAGCTGTCCACACCAAACCCGGTAATGATTCCATTCATCGCTTTTCCGGTAATGGATCGCTCACGAAACTCCTCTCGTGCATGAATGTTCGACAGGTGTACTTCCACTTTGGGAATCTCAAGAAGTTCCAGTGCATCGTGAATGGCAACCGAAGAGTGGGTAAATCCGCCCCAGTTTGCAATCAGTGCGTCAACAGTTCCATTTCTTGCCTTCTGTATGGCATCGATCAGCTCTCCTTCGTGATTACTTTGAACAAACTTAAACTCAATTTCGGGAAAGCTTTCCTTTAGTCTCTGCTCAATATCGGAGAGTGTTTCTGATCCATATACACCCGGATCGCGTTTTCCGAGAAGATTTAGATTTGGCCCATTCAACACAAGAAATTCCATCCCTCAAATCTCCACAGTTTTTGAAATCAACTCAGCCAGCTCTTTCATTCTCTTTTCCGAAACATTCACTTTTCGTTTCAAAGAAACTTCCTGGCTCTCTTTATAGATCGGCACCAGGTGGATATGAGCGTGAGGTACTTCCAGCCCTTCTACAATCACTCCTGTTCTGATCGGTTTCACTGCGTTGTCCAAACCTGCAGCCACTTTTTTCGCAAAAACCATCGTCTCACCCAAAAGGTCATCAGGCAGGTCAAAAACATAGTCGATCTCTTTTTTGGGGACTACTAATGTATGCCCTTCCGCAATCGGGTTGATATCAAGAAAAGCAATGTGCGATTCGTTCTCCGCAATTTTATGACACGGAATTTCTCCGTTGATTATCTTTGTAAAGATCGTAGCCATGACAAAAGTAAATTTAAACGATTGAGAATAACTTCATGTTCAGTTTATACAAATGTAACAACTTCATACCACAAATTAAGAGTAGTTCTCAGGTTACTTACAAGCTTACTGTTATCGAAAACATTTTTTGAAAAACTTCTGAAATAGGTTTGATTTTTTCTCTATCGAATCCTTATCTTTTGAGTCTTGAAACATTTGCTGAATCGGTAGCTCAGTTGGTAGAGCAACGGCCTTTTAAGCCGTGGGTCGAGGGTTCGAGCCCCTCCCGATTCACGACTCTTTTATGAGTTACTCACATTTTTAATGACTCTCTCTTGATTAACCTCAGTCGGCTGATACCCGGCTGGGGTTATTTTTTTGCACTCATTTCTTCCACTGATGTTCAACAATTATCGGATGTAATCTTCAATCTTTTGTATCAGTCGGATATTTAACCTAATTTCGAGTGAATAATCATCTGATGCTATGGACACCCAAAAGTTTAATCCACTTCGCTGGAAACGCTCCTACCTGATAGGAGCACTGATTGCTTTTATCGCCATCTGGTTTCTCTTTATCGATACCTACAGCCTTTATACACGGGTTGACCTCAACTTTAAAAAGGATGAACTGATTCAGAAAACGGACGAGCTACAACAGCAAACCCGTGAACTTGAAGAGAAAATCCAAGAGCTTGAAAATAATCCGGACCTGCTGGAAAAAATCGCCCGAGAGGAGTATGGCATGAGAAAACCCGACGAAAAAGTTTACCGCATAAAATCGGACGATTAATCCAATCCTTTGCTCATTTTTCACTATTTTCGGGCTTTCCTATCCATTTAAAATGAGATTCTATGATATCGATCGGTATTGATCTGGGCGGCACCAACATCAAGGCGGCCCTGGTTGATCAAAAGACGGGCTTTATTGAAACAACTTCCATTCCAACACAAGCAGACTTAGGTAAAGAGCATGTATTTGATCGCGTTGCCATGGCCGTTAAAAAACTACTCGAGGAGCATGATGTAGAACCGATCGGAATTGGCATGGGACTGCCGGGGATGGTCAGCCTCGATCGCAAAACCGTAAAAAATCCACCCAATCTTACCGGATGGAAAGTTGAAAACGTGGCCGGCGAAATTAAAAAACGAACCGGCTATAACTGCGTAATCGAAAATGATGCTAACCTCGCAGCACTTGGGTCGGCTTTTTTTGGTGCCGGTGAATCGTTTGGAAGTTTTATAATGGTCACGCTTGGAACGGGAGTTGGCGGTGGAATTATTATTGATCAGAAAATCTATCGCGGTGTACACGGAATGGCCGGCGAACTTGGTCATGTGATTATCAACTACCACGGCCCGCTCTCAAACAGCAACACTCGTGGTGGCATTGAAGCTTACCTTGGCCAACGGTTTTTAAGCCGTTTTGCCGCCGATACCATCCGGCAAAATCCGGATAACCCCCTCTATTCAAAATTCCACAAAAATTTTGATAAGCTTGAGCCCGCTGACCTGTATGATGCAGCAGAAACCGGAAATGAGCTTGGTATTGACATTTTACGGCAAGCCGGTGAAAAACTGGGGTATGCTATTGTTAACTACGTGCACATTCTCGACATCAATAAGATTGTGGTGAGTGGCGGTGTTGCCAAAGCAGGTAAGTGGATTCTCGGTCCTGCAGAAGAAACCGCCAAAAAATACCTTATGCCTCCGTTTCGCGAAGGTTTTGAAATTGTTTATGAATCGTTGGGTAATGATGCAGCCCTGCTTGGAGCTGCAAGCCTTGCGTTCGAAGAACTCTGTTGATTAGACTTTATGCATGCAAAATCGCCTTTTCAGAAATCGTAAATCATATCTTTTGGTACTTTTCTGCCTGCTCGGACTTACCGTGTGGAGCAGTGCATCTGCACAGGTTGTAAGCGACTCACTGCGTCCGGCTGCTAGAGACACCATCCCATCGGCACTTCAAGATACTTTACGATCTACAGAAATTGATACGATTCCTCCCCCTGAACAGATTCAAGAACAAACACCCCAAACCCCTCAAACCAGACAAGCCGACAGAAAATCGGCACCCGATGCCGTGAACTTTCAGGCTAGGGATTCACTGACGTTTAATTTCAGGAATCAGCGTATTGCAAATCTCTACGGCTCGAGTAATGTAAAACATACAAATGGCGAATTAAGCGCCGGCACTATTGAACTCAACCTGAATATGAATCAGGTTGAGGCGAGAACTGATACACCCAACGACACTCTATCGTACCCTATTCTGCGCAGGCAGGATGATGAAATGCGAAGCACCCGAATTCTTTTTAATTACGAAACGGAGAAGGGCAAATTTGAGGTGGCTGAACTTCAGATGGATGATGGCTATTTAATTGGAACAAAAGTCAAAAATGTCTCCCGTAATGAGGTTTTTATCGAAGAGGGCATTTACTCAACCTGTCCGCCCGACCACATGTACTATTACATACAGGCCGATCGGATGAAAGTGGTGGATGAGGAAGAGGTCTTCTTTACCAACGCTAGGCTCTTCATCCTCGACATCCCCTACCCTCTGGTTTTTCCATTCGGGTATGTGCCTGCGGGAATCGAGAGCCGCCGTTCCGGACTTTTGGAACCTACCTATGTCTACCAAAACACATCCACACGAGGAATAGGCCTGCAGAATCTGGGGTGGTTTCAATATTTTAATGACTATATCACAGCTCAAACATCTTTTGATCTCTTCACCTCGGGCACTTTTTTCAATGAGTCCAGAATGCAGTACAGAAGCACCGGCCAGTTCAATGGCAATATTGTTCTCGGTTATTCAAGAGAACAGGGGCTTGAACCTACGGACCCCGGGTTTTCTGAAACGATCAATAAGCGGTTATCGATCTCACATGACCAGCAGCTTTCGCCATATGCAAATTTAACGGCAAACATCAATTTACGGACGTCCAACTATTTCCAGAGAAACTCTTTTGACCCGAACGACAGAGCAAGCACCAGTTCCACATCTCGTATTTCCTACCGATACAGCCATCCGGAGGGAGCATTCAATTTCAGTACAACAGCCAATCTGAATCAGCAATTTACCAATAATCAAACCCGATTGACCGGTCCGGAATTCACCTTTTCTGCCCGTCAGTTCTCTCCTTTTAAGTCAGATCAACCCGGACTACAGGATGAGAAATGGTATGAAAGAATTACGGTAAACTATCGGAACAATTTTAAGTCGGAGTTTAACTTTACACCAATCGATGCAGATTCAGCCGAAATAAATTGGTTTGATGCCCTGCTCGACCCATCAAAGTACAGAGAGGCAACAGGAAACGACGATCACCTGCAATTGGGATTTATTCAGCGGGTCGGGATATCTGCCGGGCAGCTCATCCCCAGCCAATTCCTGAACGTAAGTGCCAACTTTAACTTAAACGAATACTGGTTCCCGTCATCTATCAGAAAAGAGTGGAATGACGATGAGAATCAAATTGAGACCAATCGGGTGAGAGGGTTTGCTTCCGCAAGGGATTTTTCAACCAGTTTAAACTTTAGCACAACCTTTTACGGAATCTCGCAAATGAATGTGGGAAATTTTGAAGGGCTTCGCCATACCGTTCGCCCAAATGTGAGTTTTAGCTACAGCCCGGACTTCTCCGACCCGATGTGGGGAGTTTATCGGGAAGTTCAATCAGATTCATTGGGCAATACACAGGAGTACTCCATTTTTGAGGATGAGATCTTTTCCGGCCCCGGCCGAGGTGAACAGATGACCATGTCGTTCGGGATTACCAATATTTTTGAAACTAAGCAGGTTAAACGAGACTCTACCGGGGAGGTTCGTTCCAATAACCTTCGGCTGATCGATAACTTGTCTGTGAATTCCGGATACAATTTTGCCGCCGACAGTCTAAACTTTCAGCGGGTAAATATGTCGCTCTCCTCACGTGTAGTGGATGGTTTAAGAATTTCGGCTAATGCTTCCTATTCTATGTACACCCGGAATGAAACCGGCCGCGAGATTAACACATTCATCTGGGAAGACTCAAACAAATTCCTGCAGCCGTTAAGCTACAGTCTTAATCTCTCTACCAGCTTTAGCGGGGGGAGCAGGGGGCCGAGAATAACAACACCGCCCTATCGCCCTTACGACCCGCTGGACCAAACCTTCTTCAGTCCTGTTGATCAGCGGTTTAATATGCAGCCTGTTCAGCGAGCAGATACGCCCTGGAGTGTTGGCCTGGATTTTAGCTATCGCTGGACCTATCAATTTGGCCAAGACGCCAGAAAGAGTGCGGTTCTGAATGCCAATAACATTCAGTTTAATCTGACACCAAAATGGAGAGTGAGTACGCGCATCGGTTACGATTTCATCGAAAAAGAGTTAACCCCATCACAGTTCAGCCTGCAAAGAGATATGATTTGCTGGAATCTCTCCTTTCAGTTCAATCCGTTCGGAGACTTTCAGTACTACTTTTTCCGGCTCTCACTATCCAGTTCACAAATTCAGGGGCTTTTCCAGAAGCTCCCACTGTTGAATAATCTGGAGAGAAGCTCATCTCCAAGCGGCCGAAATCCGCGATTTTAATGACACAAGCCGTTAACTGTTTTCACGATTTCGAAGATACTGGACAATATATTTTCCAAAGATATCGAACTCCAGGTTCACTCTATCACCAACCTTTCTACCTTTGAGGTTTGTCTCTTCCCATGTATAAGGGATAATTGCCACAGTAAACTGATTGCCCTCATTCCTGGCAATGGTTAGGCTTATTCCATCTAACGAAATACTCCCTCTGCCAACTATGTAGTCTCTGTGCTCTTCAGGGTATTCAATCGTCAACAGCAGATCAGCACCATCTTTCTCAATTTTTTTAATTGTGCCGGTTGTATCAACATGTCCCTGAACAATGTGCCCCTCAACTGCTTTATCAAGCGTTAAAGACCGTTCCAGGTTAACAGAACTCCCTTCGTCCAGGTCGCCTAAATTTGTTTTTCGAAGTGTCTCTTCAACACTTTGAACATGAAATGCTTTTTCATTGTGTGATACTACGGTATGGCATACACCATTTATCGCGATACTCTCATCTACGTGTACATCATTCGCAAATGAACATTCAATAGCAATTTCCTGGCCGCCTCTTATTTTTTTAAGTTCTGTTATATTTCCAACTTCTGAAACGATTCCTGTAAACATAAATCTATATATTTGCTGTTAATAACATGTCACAACCGGACTTCTGCCAGCTGTAACTTCTAAATTCACGAATATCTTCCATTCTATTGATTCCGAGGTCAATCAATGATTTAGATCCCCCTCCCAACAATTTTGGAGCGATAAAGAGCTGCAATCGATCAACGAGATTTTGCTTCATCAGGGCACTGGAGAGCTGTTGACCTCCCTCAACCAATACAGAATGTATACCCATTTTATACAATCTCGAAAAGGCTTCTCGAAGATCTATATGTCCATCTTCTATTCCCGTAACAACCACTTGCCCTCTGAAATAATTGGATTTCAGCATCTTCAGCATCGGATCAACATCCTCTTCTGCCTTCTTCTTGTTGTGAGTGATGATAATTGTCTTCTCTTCAAATGAATCTGAAAAAAGATTCAGGTTTTTTGGCAGCTCGTATGGGCCGTCTAATACTATTCGTTTTGGCTGGCGACCTTCTACATGCCGTACAGTTAGCTGAGGATTATCATACAATGCTGTGTTCCGCCCAACCATAACGGCATCATCCTCACTTCTCCATCGGTGAACCATCTGCCTCGACTCTTTACAGGAAATCCAGGAAGAGTCTCCATTGGGAGCTGCCACATAGCCATCAGCAGTTTGTGCAATCTTAAGCGTAACAAATGGCATGGATGTTTCCAGGGCGTGAATCCATTTCTCATTTAATTTCTCTGCTTCATTCTTCAGTATCCCGGTTTCAACTTGTATGCCATTCTCTCTTAATATATCCAGTCCACCTCCATTCACCTCAGGGTTTGGATCTTTCATGGCTACAACAACCCGCTCAATGGGTAGTTTCGCTAGCATGGGTGCACAAGGCGGAGTCTTCCCCTGATGCGAACATGGTTCAAGTGTTACATAGACAGTCGCATCCTTCAGTTTCGATTCATCCTTTACGGATCGAACTGCATTCACCTCAGCGTGTGCTTTTCCATAGCGCTCGTGATACCCCTCACCGATCACATCCCCTTCTTTGGATACAATAACACACCCGACCATAGGGTTCGGAGAAACATAACCCAGTCCTTTCACCGCTAAACTTAGGGCGCGCTGCATCCATACATTGTCATTCTGATCGGACATGAGACAAATCGTTTCTTCTTAGGTAGAAGTAATAAATTACCAATAAAAAAAGGGTAAGAGAAATTCTCTTACCCTTCTAAAAAATTAACTGAAAAAGCGTTTATCGAAGAATCTGGCTTCGATTATCGCGGATACTGGCCCCCTCTTTCAAGCGCTCAATAAACACCTGATTGAATGCCATAAAGCGCTCCTGTTCCAGTCGGTTTCGAATTTCAGTACGTTCAGCAGATGACATATTCATAGGATCGGCCCGGTCTATTCCAATTGCCCGGATTACAAACACCGCATTATCTCCTTCAATAACACCGGAAGTTTGCCCTTCTTCCATTTCAAAGATGGCACCGATTACGCGAAGTTCACGACCGGCCCCGGGAATTGTCGATCCGCCCATTCGCACACCTTCAGCACTCTGAATCTCCCGTTCTGCTGCGGCGGCAATAGCTTCCAGATCACTGTTGCTTTGTAAAAGTTCTCTCACTCTGCCGGTCATCTGTGCTTTTCTTTTCTCTGTTCGAACAGCATTCTCAACCTGCGATCGCACCTCTTCAAACGGGCGGGTTCCCTCCGGTGTTCTTTCCAGCAGTTGAACTACAATAAATTGATTATCCAGCTCAATTGGGTCTGAAATACGGTTAGCTCGTAATCCTTCAAGAGCCTGTAAGGTCTGTTGCGACGCACCTAAACCGGGTATAAACGGATTGTCTTTCGTGGCCGTTGCCTGACGAACTTCCAGACCTCTTTGTGCTGCTTCCTCTTCAAAACCGTCTGCGTTTGCGTAGAATTGAAACTCTTCAGCTGCTTCTGCAAGTCTGTCAATCGTCCCGATCGGGTCGGCTTCCACATTGTAGGAGAGAACGGCAAATTTAATTTCATTTCCGCGCTGGTCAACCTTTTTGAACACATGCGGATCTCCGTTAACCATCACAACATCCGATACTTCACCAATGTCCAGATCGATAACGGGAGCATACTCTTCCCGAAGATCTTCAACTGCCACATAGGACCCACGGAAGGGCACAGCTGACTGATATCTCAGAACAAAAAGAGAGTCGTTAGTTGATTCGGCAAATGCTGTGCGTAGATCTTCAATCTCGCGAACCGTGTTGGTTGTATCTTCTGCTGTTGGGGTTTTATCCCAGCTCACAAATCGAAAACGGTAGGTTTCACTACGCTGATAACGGGAGGAGTTGTTGCGATAAAACTGACGCAGTTCATCATCTGTCACTACAATTTCATCGTTTGAAATATCACTGAATGGGAAACGGACAAATTCAATATCTGCAAAGGAATTTGAACGAATATATTCATTTCGAATATCCAAAGAGCTTACCTTCATACCGGAGGAGATAAAGTTATTCAACTTCTCCTGGCGTCGGTTTTCACGTAGCTGCTGCTCAATCATAATCCAGATCTCACTGTTTTCAGGTGCTTCAATTGCAGCTCTAAGAGCAATACGATCTATCGTCCCGTCCTCCTGCTGAAATTGTTGACGAATAAAAGGAGCCGGATTATCACCGGTAACCATATCCATCAGCTCTCTGTCGGTTACAGTAATTCCAAGTTCATTTATTTTTTGTTCAATCAGACGAGCGGCAACCAGATCTTCCCAAGCCTGGTTTTCGTACATAGCCCGCATTTCGGGTGACATTGAACGACCTGATTGCTGGGCGAATTGATCAGTGTAAAAGCTTACACGCTGATTGTACTCCTCCAGTGAAATTTCATCGCCATTTACCGTTCCTAAATTTCTTGGGCCGGCGCCAACTGCATCAAATACCTGCGTGTCGGCCAATACCCACAATACACCAAACGAGAATATCAGTATCCACAAAATTGATGCGGTACTATTTCTCATTTTTTCCATTACACCCATGAGACAAACCTCTGAATCTTCAGTTTAGAATTATATGTGACAATTTTTTTGAGCCTGAAAATATACGACAACACATCGCGAACCGCAATTTAATGCACCGATTGTAATATGAATTCAAACCGTAGTCTTTAAAAAATTTCGATGATGCTCATATGTTTCAGATAACGCCCGGGATCTTCATTAATTCCCTTCACAAGTTCATTCATCTCCTTTGACAGCTGATCAAGGTTCTCATACAGTGAAGGGTCGTTCACCAGGCGGCCCATGGTTCCTTCCCCGCTGTTTATCTTCTCCAGAATTTGATTCAGATTCACCGAAGCTGTTTCCAGTTCGGTCCTTACTTTATGCAGCTCATTTACATTCTCCTCAAGCGAAGCAAGCAGGCTGTCCACCCGCGGACGGTTATCGGTAGCGAGCGTGTCGAGCTGCATCATCGTTCGACTTGCTGAAGAGATTGCTTGGTCAATATCCTGTTTATTTTTCTCCAGTGTCTCAGCGATAGTTTGCATTGCGGAATCTGCATTTTTCAACGTCTGATCTACAGACTGGCGCGTATCATCATCCAGTGTTTTATTCAGTTGCTGCAAAAATTGATTTAATTGAGACAGAGACGCAGATACATCCCCCGCAAGCTCCTCCCCTTTACTTCCAAGAACTTCCGTAACCCCTTCTATATAAACCCCCTCAATTTCACCGCCATACTGAACAATATTTTCTGAATCGCCGAGGTGCAGCACGATCGATTTCCCCTCTACAATCCCCAGTGAGGTAAGGTGCGCTTCCGAGTTGACTGGAATTCTTAAATCCTCATTCAGCTGCATGGTTACTCTTACCCTATTATCAGGTGTAAGATTCACACGGCTGACGGATCCAACCTTTACTCCTTTCAGATTTACCAAGCTACCGCGATTGATTCCATCGCCGCGGTCAAATACAGCTGATACTTCAAGGGTTTGGCGAAAAATGGGTACATCCCTCATAAAACGGAATCCTACAATGGCAACAAGTATCGCCAGTAAAACCGTTATTCCAATTTTTGCTTCATTCTTCATATCTGTGTCAATTTTACTTTCATTATCAAATAATTTGATACTCGCTGGCTTTGATGAAACTGAGAAGCTCTTCATGGTCGCTCGATTTCATCTCATTTACCGAACCAAACCAGCTTAGCTTTTGCTGATCCAAAAAGGCGACCTTATCTGCAACTTCCAGCACGCTATGCATGTCGTGTGTTACCACAATTGATGTAATATCCAGGGCATCAGCCATACCGTTAATTAGCTCATTTATTTCATCTGCGGTTTTGGGATCCAGCCCGGATGTAGGTTCATCATACATAATGTATTCTGGTTTCAGAACAATGGCCCTTGCTAGCCCTACTCGTTTTCGCATACCACCGGACAGCTCCGATGTCTCCTTATCAGCCGCTTCCTCAAGATTTACATACTGAAGTGATTGCATCACATTATCTCGAATCTCTTCCTCACTTTGATTGGTAAAATAACGAAGCGGGAAGGCTACATTCTCAAATGTGTTTATGGAGTCGAACAGGGCGGAACCCTGAAAAAGCACTCCAAATTTTTGGCGCATTTTTCGCTGATCTACATAGTCCTGATCAAAAATATTCTTCCCGTCGATCAGTACCTCTCCGCTATCGGGCACAAGCAGTGCATTGATATGCTTTAAAAGAACCGATTTACCGCAGCCCGACCTGCCTATAATGGCTATCGTCTCACCATCATTAATAGTCAGCGACACATCCTCCCATACCAGCAGGTCGCCAAAAGATTTTGTAAGATTTTTAATTTCGATCATAGTAATAGGGCTGCTAATACAAAGTCGGCTAAAAGAACGAGTATACAGCCAAGCACTGTGGCGTCCGTAGTACTCTTACCCACACCCTCTGCGCCGCCTCGTGCAAAATATCCTTTATAACACGCCACAGAGGTGATGATATACCCAAAAACAATCATTTTTGTGAAACCGAAAATCACATTCCAGGGATAAAAATACATCCTTGCTCCCTGAAGAAAATCGGCCGGGGGAACCTGTCCGGAAAAGAAACCGGCTGCAACGCCTCCACCAATTCCAAATACACTGGCTACGATGTAGAGAACCGGAAACATAAGGATGCCGGCCAAAACTCTGGGCACAACCAAAAATGAGACCGAATTAAATCCCATTGATTCCAACGCATCAATCTGTTCACTTACACGCATCGTTCCCAGCTCAGTTGCAACTCTAGCCCCAACCTTTCCCGCAAGTACCAGACTGGAGATTACAGCAGCAAGCTCGATCAAAATCGACTCGGAGGTAATGGCACCAATCGTTGAAATGGGAATAAATGCCGATTGCAACTGATAAGCAGACTGTAAAGTCATCACAGAACCGGTAAAAACTCCGGTCAGCATGATGATAGGTACAGAATCATAACCGATTTTCACAAGTTCCTGAAAAAGGTTTTTGCGGTAGGTCGAAAACTCCGTAGATGATCTCAGTGCCTGATAAAGCAGTGAACTATATTTTCCAAGTTCGTTGAGATAGTGCATTTAATTGTATCAGATGATTAAAAACATCACCGGATTTCTTGCATATTTTATTCCGGTTTAAAGTCTACAATATTACAAAACTTTTACTCCAAATGTGTTGTTAATTCATCTCTTGCAATTTCTGTAATGGAAGCGTGAATGCTCTCCTGAGAATTCCTAGGCATTATTGAGAACTTAGACCTTAAATCCATTATCTTCTGTCAGAAGTAACATCTATAATCCCATTACACCATGTTTCGATATTTTACAGCAGGCGAATCTCACGGCCCAGGATTGACTGGAATATTAGAAGGAGCTCCGGCCGGACTCCAATTATCCGAAGAATTTATAGAGCAGCACCTTGTTCGCCGCCAAAAGGGGTATGGACGGGGCGGCCGAATGGCATTTGAGAAAGACCGGGCAATTATCCAGTCCGGTGTGAGGTTTGGTAAAACAACCGGCGCCCCGATTGCGCTTTCGATGGTAAATCGGGCATTCGAAAAAGATGACAGCAACTGGCCCAAAGTAATGGCAAAATCCGGTGAACGCGGTGATGTGGAACGCATTACCCTTCCGCGCCCCGGTCATGCAGACCTTGTTGGTGTGCAAAAGTATGATTTTGATGATATTCGCCCGGTTATTGAAAGATCCAGTGCCCGTGAAACCGCCATGAGGGTTGCCTGCTGCTCCGTTGCCCGGGCATTCTTGAAAGAGCTCGGTATTGAGATCGGAGGTCATGTTATCCAAATTGGCTCAGTAGGTTACGAGGGCTGGGATAAAGTACGGGAAATTGCAGACCCGCTGGCTGATGAAGGTGCTGAAAAAGTCTATAAATCTGCCGATCAGTCGGATGTTCGATGCCTCAACGAGAAACTGAGTGCCGAGATGCGCGAAGAGATTAAACTCCGCAGGAAAGAGGGCACCTCTCTCGGGGGTATTTACGAAATTATTGTAACGGGTCTGCCCGCTGGCCTCGGCAGCTATGTACACTGGGATCGAAAAATTGACGGACAGCTTGCCCAGGCAATTGTAAGTACGCAGGCTATGAAAGGAGTTGAAATAGGGTTGGGCTTTGAAGCCGGCAGAAGCCGCGGGCATGAAGTACACGATGAGATCGTTCATGATAATAACACTTTCGCCCGGCGTACAAATCGTGCAGGCGGCATCGAAGGAGGAATGACGACGGGGATGCCACTCATTATTCGTGGAGTCATGAAACCCATTCCTACCATGATCAAACCGCTCAAAACTGCTGACTTGGTAACCAAAGAGATACAGGACACCCGGTATGAACGATCTGATGTTTGCGCACTTCCCCGTGCGGTCGTGGTAGCAGAAAGCGTCATTGCACCTGTGCTTGCCAATGCAATTCTTGAAAAGTTTGGCGGAGACTCAATGAATGAGATTAAAAAACGATATCAATCTGAGACTGCATGAGCAATCCCAATGATAAAATTAAACGACTCGCTTTTAACCTGAAGAAGAATCCGAACGACTCCTTCTCCAAGTTTGCACTTGCACTGGAACTCCTGAAGCGGGATCAGGTAACTAAAGCTGTGGTTTTATTTGAATCTATTTTAAAGCAAGATTCCGACTACCTGGGCGTTTACTATCATTTAGGAAAACTATATCAACGGATGGGCAATCATCAACAGGCCGGAGAGTTATTTAACAGAGGCATTGAACTGGCCAAAGATCAGAAAAACAGACGTACAGAACTGGAACTGTCCGAAGCACTGGAAAACCTTAAGATCGAAACTGACTATGAAGATTAACGTTCGCTCGATTATTCTAATCATATTTCCATTAATGACCCTGTTGCTGTTCGCAACCCCTCAATCATCATTAGCACAGCAGCAACCGGAAACTCATACTGTACAGGCCGGTGAAACTCTTTTCAGCATTGCCCGCCAATACGAACTTGCCGTTAGTGACCTACGTCAATGGAATAATCTTGACAGCGACAATCTCTCAGTTGGTCAAACCTTACGCATCACTGCACCCGAAACTGAAAACCAAATTACTCACACGGTTGAACCGGGTGAAACTCTTTTTTCTATCTCTCGAAGATATAACGTAACGATTGCCGAAATACAGCAGTGGAATAATCTTGAGAATCCTAACCTTTCAACAGGAATGGAGTTGAGAATCTTCAGGCCGATCAACAACCAGCAAGAACAGGAAGCCATAGAACCTGAAGCCGCTGAAGAGCCGGAGCAGAGAGAGTCGATTGTTCGGCAGAGAGAGGGAGGCCTAAACACCTATTATATTGTGCGCAGCGGGGACTCTCTTTACAGAATTGCAAATCAGCATGGTCTGTCTGTCAACGAATTAAAAGAGCTAAACAACCTGGAAACCGATATGCTTCGGGTTGGTCAGCGACTTACAGTACCGTCTGATCAGCCATCGGCACCTTCCGTGGCTGAAGGGTCGGAAGAATCCACACCGCAGGGGCGGTTTGTTCAATATCGTGTACAATCGGGTGAAAACGGCCGAACGCTACTCAACAAGTTTCAGATGAGTGAAGGTGAACTCTTTGCATTAAATCCGGGACTCAGCATGAATCAAATATCAGCCGGCCAGCGATTAACGGTTCTGCTTCCGCCAACAAGAAGTTTTGACAACCCATACCGGTCCGGCTCAGACCTGGAGAATCTTGGCAGTGTTTCAGTTTTTAGGTATTCCCAAAATGATGTCGCAAGCCCAACAACCAGCGGCGAGCTGTACAATCCTGATCAGCTTACCGCTGCCCACCCCAATATTGCTCTTGGAAGGGTTATTTTTATTGAGAATTCATCCAACGGAAATGGAATTTTTGTAAAAGTGAATGACCGACACTCCGGAGATGGTCTCAAACTCTCGAATGCCGCGTACAATTTGCTGGAATTCAGCTCGATTGAACAGGCGAGAGTAACAATCTACCTAGACCAATAAAACACACTGCACAATCGGGGTGTGCGATATCTACCTATGGAGAATTACTTTAAGCAGACCGGCGGCTTACTCTACAGCTATCTCATCTCACTTCCTCTTCTGCTGCTTTATGAGGTATTGATACTCATCTCCCAACCGACAGGAGCACCGGCACGTATCTCCGTTGATATCTGGTTCAAGTCTCTGTTCCTCTACCTTGGATGGGATGCTATATCAGCCACACTGATTATTGCCGCACTGATTGGCGGGATCATTCTATATCGAAAAAAAAGGGAACTGCAAAGCGTCCGAAGGAGTTATTTCCTCATAATGATTTGCGAAGCTTCTGTTTATGCGGTTTTCGCAGCCCTTGTTATTTCAAATATTGTAGATTTTTTACTGCTGCAGTCCGCTAATGGGCTGCCTGCTAATTTTAGCAAACTTCAACTGATTGCGCTGTCGCTTGGCGCCGGTTTATACGAAGAACTATTTTTCAGGGTGATTCTGGTAAGCCTGCTGATCTATATTTTTCGCTTTTTTTTAAAGGGAAAAAACATGGCTGTTGCTACTTCTGTAGTCCTTGCGGCATTGATATTTAGCGGTGTTCATTACATAGGTGAATATGCCGATTCATTGGTTCTGAGCACATTTTTATTTCGGTTTTTGTTTGGCTTAGCGCTAAATCTTATTTATGTTATTAGAGGATTTGGGATGGCAGCTTGGACTCATGCTATATATGATCTGATTGTAGTACTTAATATGTAAGACCTATTCATACCAACGCGTCTTAAATATATTCTACAGGATCGATCAATTCTTTCAATTGGAAAAAGACGTTGAAAGAAAATACATTAGTTCTCTAAAGAAGCAGTAAATATCTGGGGTTTGGATTACTCGGATAGAATTACAATTAATCTTATAAATGCAGACTCGCTCTGACGAGGAAGGGATGGCGTCACTTTCAAAAGAAGAAATTAGAAAACAAGAAGATTTCAATGAGGAGATTATCCCTCATCTGGATGCTTTATATAATTTTGGTTTGAGGCTCACCTCCGATCCAAATGACGCTGAAGACCTTGTTCAAGATACAATCGTTAAGGCCTACAGGTTTTTCGACAGCTACGAAAAAGGCACGAATGCAAAGGCCTGGCTTTTCCGTATTCTGAAAAATTCCTACATCAATAATTACCGAAAGAAATCGAAAAAACCTCAGGAAGTTGATTACGATGAGGTGGCTTCATTTTACGAATCGATACGGGCAGAACGGACGGAAACGTCCGATATGGAAGATAAAATGTTCCGTGAGCTTATCGACGATGATATCTCCAACGCCCTGGATGAGATTCCGGAAGATTTCAGAACAGTTGTGCTTCTCTGTGATGTGGAAGATTTTACTTACGAAGAGATTGCCAATATGCTAGATGTTCCGATCGGAACCATTCGATCAAGACTTCACAGGGGAAGAAATCTGCTGAAAGCACAGCTAATGGATTACGCCACCAAGAAAGGATACACTCAAGACTGACTTTCAGAAACCGGAATGACTATCCGGATTGTGGTTCCCTTGTTAACCTCGGAGTTCAGTACAAACACCTTCCCATTGTGGTAATCCTCTATAATTCTTTTTGTGAGACTTAATCCGAGCCCCCACCCTCTCTTTTTTGTACTGAAGCCCGGTTTAAAAACATCGCTCAGATTCTTTTTGTCAATTCCTGTTCCCGAATCTTCAATGTCAATGTACAGTTGAGAACCATCCTGCGTAACTGCAATCGAAACATAGGCATTTTCTGAACTCGACTTTATCGCATCCATCGCATTCTTGATCAGATTTTCAATTGCCCATTGAAAAATCTCCGGATTTAAATTCGCTTTGGCATTAGTATCTATTGATTTTCTCACCTCAATATTTTTACCGAGCTGTGGAAGTCGTTTCTCCATATAGGCAATCACCTCATCAATAATAGGATCAATGCTGACCCTTTTCAGCTCAGGCTGAGAGCCAATCTTGTTAAAACGTTCAGCAATCCCCTTTAAACGACTCACATCCTTCTCAATTTCATAGGCAATAGACAGAGTCTGTTCATCCTCCTGGTGGCGGTCCTTGAGCAGCTGAAGCCAACCGTACATGCTTGAGAGCGGGGTTCCAAGTTGATGCGCCGCTTCTTTAGCCATACCGACCCAAAGGTTGGACTGTTCAGACCTTGTTATACTTCTATATGTAGTGAATCCCATTCCCATTAACAGAAGCAGAATACCAAACTGGATATAAGGGAAGTACCTCAGATACTGGATAGTTGGACTCTCCCCATAGTAGGCATATTGACGACGAATACGGGGCTCTTCGCCAAAGGTAATGGGGATAGGAGGCGTACTGACCGAGTACTTATCGATAAATTCTGCAACTGAAATGTCGGGATCATCCAGATTCCTGGCATAGACAATAAAGTTGGGTTCATCTACTACAATTACAGGGATGTTGAACAGGTCGGGCTGAATAATTTCACTGAATAAAAAGCCTGCTGTCGATTCATTTGCCTCTGCTTCCAATATCATCCGGGAGAGACTGTCGGGCACCTCTTCATAAGCCCTTAATTCATTGGCTACAAAATTCAGATCGCGACTGGCTCGCTGGTGAGATGGCAGGTTGTAGAATTCAAAGGCTTTAACCCATAGCTCAATACTGGTTCGCTCCTGCTCCATCAGCTTGTTAAGGAGAAACTGGTTGTAGAAAAAAGAGACCCCCGCCAATACAATCAGGAGTATGACCAGAATAATTTTAAGCCTGTTTAACGGAAGCAATTTTCGCATGGAAGCATTTGGTATTGTTTGGTCTAATATCCAAAAAAGTATGCTCCCAATCTAACGTGAATAGCGGGAGAAAAATACCTAAGCTGAAGCTTTCTGCTTTTCAAACACCGGAGGAGCCTTCTTTTCGATCGTTTCGCGGGTGATTACACACCTCTTTACGTTCTTCATTGATGGCAAAGTAAACATGACATCCAGCATGGCATCTTCGAGAATGGAGCGGAGTCCACGGGCACCGGTTTTTCGCTCTCTGGCGCGTTCAACAATTGCCTGAAGTGCATCATCTTCAAAAACCAGTTCCACATCTTCCATGTTGAACAGTTTTTTGTACTGCTTTGTGATGGCGTTTTTCGGCTTGAGCAAAATTTCGATCATCGCATCATCAGAAAGCTCTTCCAATCCACAGATAATTGGCAAACGGCCAATCAGTTCCGGAATCAGGCCAAACTTCTGAAGATCTTCAGGTTCAATCTTTGTGAAGATTTTCGGATCATCCTTGTCTACCTTAATCTGATCTTCTGACTGAAAACCCATTGAGCTTGTAGAAAGACGGCGAGAGATAATCTCTTCGAGTCCACTGAATGCACCTCCACAGATAAAGAGAATATCGGCTGTATCAAGCTGAATAAAACTCTGTTCCGGATGTTTACGACCGCCTTTGGGTGGGATGTTCGCCGTAGTACCCTCTAAAATTTTCAACAGCGCCTGCTGTACCCCTTCACCCGACACATCTCTCGTAATCGAAGGATTGTCACTTTTTCGGGATACTTTATCAATTTCGTCGATATAGACGATTCCCCGTTTGGCGCGTTCAACATCGTAATCGGCAGCCTGCAGCAGGTTGCTGAGAATACTCTCCACATCCTCACCAACATAGCCGGCTTCCGTTAGAACCGTCGCATCCGCAATGGTAAAGGGCACGTCAATCACATCGGCCAGCGTTCTTGCAAGAAGTGTTTTACCCGAACCGGTTGGCCCAAGCATACAGATATTGCTTTTCTCAATCCGCGTGTCGTCGTAGTCTGAGTCGGTGCCGGCAGAAATTCGCTTGTAGTGGTTGTAAACTGCCACAGAAAGTGCTTTTTTTGCATCTTCCTGCCCAATTACGTAGTCGTCCAGTTTTGACTTTATCTCCAGCGGCTTGAGCAGCGGTTTGTACTTCTTCTCTCTTCGTTTGTTGAGGGCGGCCAAATCACTCTCAATAATACTGGATGCATCTTCAACGCAGTAGTTACAGATGTAAACATCCGGACCCGCAACCATTGAATTTACTTCCTGATTCGACCTGCCACAGAAAGAGCAGGTAACCTGTTCCTTATTTTTCTTACTCATGGCCGCTACTTTTACTTATTAATAAAATCTTCTACTACTTCTTCTCTTCACGCCGCATTACACGATCCACAAGGCCATACTCTTTCGCCTCGTCAGATGTCATCCACTTGTTACGGTCAGAGTCTTCAATGATTTGTTCAACAGATTTACCAGAGTGATGTGCAAGAATACCGCTCAACTCCTTCTTCAACCGAAGAATCTCCTGAGCTTCAATCTCAATAT
Organism: Rhodohalobacter halophilus; assembly: GCF_001715195.1. Lineage (GTDB taxonomy): Bacteria > Bacteroidota > Rhodothermia > Balneolales > Balneolaceae > Rhodohalobacter > Rhodohalobacter halophilus. The sequence goes on along the minus strand of NZ_MDWE01000011.1, from coordinate 31,560 downwards.
CACTGGCCTGTCCCTGAACTCCGCCCAACGGCTGGTGAATCATAATACGTGAGTGCGGAAGTGCATTTCGTTTTCCATCGGCACCGGCAGTCAGCAATACTGCCCCCATCGAGGCTGCCATTCCCACACAAGTTGTGGCAACATCGCATTTGATATACTGCATGGTGTCATAAATGGCCATTCCGGCAGATACAACTCCACCCGGGCTGTTGATGTAGAGGTTAATATCCTTTTCAGGATCCTGAGACTCCAGGAATAGAAGCTGAGCTACAATTGAGCTCGCCACAGCATCATTGATAGGCGTTCCCAGAATAATAATTCTGTCTTTCAGCAGGCGTGAGTAGATGTCGTAGGCACGTTCCCCGCGGTTGGTTGTCTCCACAACCATTGGGATCAGGTTGGCCTGAACCGGTTCTACTTCACTCATTTTGGGAAACTCAAAAAGGGGTTGCTTGATATTCATGACTGAACCGTCTGTTTATTGATCGTCGTTTTTCTGTTTTTCTTCTCTCTTCTTACTAAAATCGTCTTTTGAGAGTTCGTTAATAGTAACGACATCATTCAATTTATCAAAAACTTTGTTCTCGCGAATGCTGGTTCGCAGGCTCTCAAGCTGGTTTGGATTCTGCGCATAATAACCCTTCAGCTGATCGGCTGACATTCCATATTTCGCAGCTTCTACACCTATAAAATCATCGATGTCTTCCGGTTTGATTTCGATATCATCAAATTTGTCCTGCAATTTTTCGCTGATAAATGCCCATTTACCCTCACGAACTGCCTGCTCACGCATATTCTCTTTGTATTCGCTGAAATCGAAGTCGGGTGGTAACTGCCCGCCGGACTGCTGCTTTGCGTACTCAACATAAGAGTCGAGAATTTGATCCTGCATCACTTCCGGCACATCAATTTCGTGCGCTTCTGTAAGCACATCAATCACATCCTGCTTAAACATATCCTGCGCAGATTGATCGTAGTAATCCTGCATTTTGCTCTTAATGAAGCTCTTAAACTCATCGACGTTTTTAGCTTCGCCGTTAGACTGCTCTTTAACAAACTCATCAGTCAATTCAGCTTTTTCCATCAGCTCAACGTTTTTGATGTGCATTTCGAACCGGTCAAGTTCGTCACCTTCTCCAAGCTCCATCTTTACAACATCGCCTTTTTTCTTGCCGACAAGATTATCCCGAAACTCCTTGGCACCATCCTGGCGAAGATCCAATTTCTGATCCTCATCCTTTTCACCTTCAATTGGATTTCCATCCTCATCCAGTGAAACTGCGTCAACAGTAACCCGGCACTCTTCCGTAATCTCTTCGTCAATCTCTTTCCAGTTTCCGGAACGCTCAAGAGTTCGTTCAATCTCCTCTTCAACTTCTTCGTCCGTTACATCATGAACCATTTTGTCCACTTCAACTTTTTCGAGATCGGTCAGTTCAAACTCAGGTTTTTTACCCACCTTGAACTTTACTTCCAGTTCATCATTCTCCCAGTTCAGGTCGAGCATCTTGGTCTCACCCACAGGCTCATGTTCAGGCACAATCTCCTTCTCATACACTTCCTGAACGTATGAATTGATCTCCTCCATTTCAATCTCCTTGCCAAAACGCTTCTTCACAAGGCCGAGAGGAACGTGTCCCGGACGAAATCCGGGCATCTGGATCTGTTTTTGATACTTTTTGTAAGCTTTGTCGAATTTATCAGAGAGATCGTCCCTTGTTGCCTTTACGATGATCTCCTTATCTACGGATGTGATATCCTGAACAGAAATGTCCACTTTCAATAAAATTTAATTATCAGATAATTGTGTAAGATTGGAGTACGAGAGGGGGGACTCGAACCCCCACACCGGTAAAGGTACTAGATCCTAAATCTAGCGCGTCTACCAATTCCGCCACTCTCGCAACAACCTGATTTCTACTTGAGAATCAGAGCCTAATAAGTTAAGGTTTTTTTATTCTCAATTCAACCAAACACCACACATTTTATTTACCGGATCTGTTTGTTATTGATTCCTCTCTTTTTCGTAGTTTTCATCAAAAACAGTCCTCATTCAATTATTGAGTTATGTTTAGAAATTTACGCGTTGTTTACATCACCACGAAAGATAAACAGGAAGCCCAAATAATCGGCCAGAAACTCGTTGAGGAAAAACTCGCCGCTTGTGTTAACATTATGGATGGGATGGAATCAATTTATCGCTGGAAGGATGAAGTGGTTTCTGAAAAAGAGACCATTCTGATTGCTAAAACTTCTTATAGCAATGTAAGCCCGCTCACCAAAAGAGTGAAAGAGCTTCACTCCTACGAGGTTCCATGTGTCATAACGTTCAATATTTCTGAACAGGAAGGCAACAGCGACTACCTCGATTGGCTTGTAAATTCGGTCCGGCCGCCCCTCACTTCTGAAGAGAAGCTGAAAAACTCCTGAACATGCCCATCCACGTATCCAGAGAAAAATTTGTACTGAAGGCCGTTATTGATCGACCCGGTGCGATGAACGCCATCAACTTTGAAGTCATGGATCGTCTTGAAGAGCTTCTTACTGAGGCTGAACAGGACTCCAGTTTGCGGTTGTTTGTTCTCACCGGCAAAGAGAATCGATTCATATCCGGCGGTGATCTTCGCGAATTTCACCAAATTAAGAGCGCAGAAGGCGCCCGAAAGATGTCGGATCGAATGTTATCTATTCTTGATCGCATCGAAAACCTGAACTGCTGGACACTGGCTGCCGTAAACGGTCATGCTTATGGGGGCGGCTGGGAAACTATGCTCAGCTTCGATTTTAGAATTGCTCATGAATCTGCAACCTTCGGATTCACACAGGGCAAGTTCTACCTCCCGCCTGGATGGGGCGGGCTCACACGATTAAGTGATTGTGTAGGCCGGGAGCTGGCCGACTACTGGCTTGCTTCTCAAAAAGTAATAGACGCAGAAACAGCCTTTACCGCTGGTTTAATTCAAGATGTATTTCCCTCAGATTCCTACAAAACAGGGCTGGACAAACTGATAAAAAGATTGACCCTGAACGACCGACCATTTATCGAATACATGAAAGGCGAAAAGAAGAGGGATATTACTAAAGAGCTGAAACCATTCAGCAAATTCTGGGAGAGTGAAGAACACATTAACCGTGTGAACTCTTTTTTAAAAAACCGGAAATAGTTTTAACAACTCTTAAAGATTTTCTTCCAATTACCCGGTACTTCTCCAAACGCTATCGGCAACACTCGTGTTATTTAGGTGTAAATAATTTCATATTAAACAAAAACAGACTGCCATGAGTGTAAAAGAAAAAATTAAAGACGTCTACAATCACGTACAAAACGGAACCGCTCTCGAAGCTTTTGAAAAGTATTACGACGAAGATGTGACCATGATTTTAGAAGATGGAACAGCCGTGGAAGGTAAAGATAAAAATCGCGACCGTGAGAATGAATTCTTTGCCAGTGTAGAAGATTTTCATGGAGCCGGTGTTGTGGCCATTACATCCAATGAAGACGAAGAGACAACCGCAGTGGAAAGCTGGATGGATGTCACTTTTAAAGAGGGCGGTAGAATGAAAATTGAACAGGTTGCCACACAGCAGTGGGAAAATGGAAAAATTGTGAAAGAGCGATTTTATGGTACTCAGCAAGGATAATCATTTACTGAGTTTCACTCCAGGCCCTTCAGAGATGAAGGGCCCTTTTTTATTTTACCCAGTCCCGTGGGTTTTTGAGCACATCGATCAGCTCCGCTTCGCGCGAACCGTCTCTTGGTTCAAAATCGTAATCCCAGCGAACTTGTGGCGGTAAACTCATCAGGATAGATTCGATCCGGCCATTTGTTTTTAAACCAAAAAGTGTTCCCCGGTCGTGAATCAAGTTAAACTCCACATACCGTCCCCTGCGAACCTCCTGCCAATATCGCTGTGCACGGTTGTAGGGTTCCTGAATACGATCTTTTACGATTGGCAGATATGACTCTATGAATACTGACCCAACATCCTGGGTAAACTGCTGCCATTCAGAAATTGAGCGCTGATCATCCTCCCTCAAGTAATCGAAAAAGAGCCCCCCGATTCCGCGCGCTTCCCCGCGATGAGAATTATAAAAATATTCGTCGCACTGTTTCTTAAACTTTGGATATAAATCCTCCCCGTGCCGGTCGCATGCTTCTTTGAAGACCTTGTGAAAATGGGCTGCATCCTCCGGCCACAGATAATACGGTGTAAGATCAGCACCACCACCAAACCATCCATCTTTGCGAGTTTTCATTTCCGGATCATCATAGAGCTCAAAATATCGAAAGTTGGCATGAACGGTTGGAACCATGGGGTTTTTGGGATGGATAACCAGAGAAATCCCACCGGCCCAGAACCAGCCGTGTTCTACATCAAAATGCTTTTTTATAGGACCGGGCAGTTCACCGTAAACCGTTGAAATATTTACCCCGCCTTTTTCAAAAACATCTCCCTTTTCGATAACCCGGGTTCGTCCGCCGCCGCCTCCGTCCCGTTCCCACAAATCTTCCCGGAACGCAGCTACACCATCTATTTCTTCCAGTGCCGTGCAGATCTCATCCTGAAGATTTTCAATGTAGCCGGTAAATTCTTTTCTGATGGATGACATTGGAATGGGTACTTATGAATGAAACTATTGTGAGTAATTTTTGACACTATCAACAAATGCACGTGCATGATCTACAGGCACATGAGGCAAAATTCCATGCCCGAGATTGGCGATATACCTCTGCGTGCCAAACCGGTCAATCATTCGCTTGGTCTTCTTCTCAATTTCGGGGATTGGCGCCAACAAATGTGTCGGATCAAAATTACCCTGAAGAGTGATCTGATTTCTTGTTATTTCGCGGGCAAATTCCGGAGCTATGGTCCAGTCGAGTCCAAGTGCGGCCGCACCGCTCTTATAGCTCAACCGCTCAAGAGCATACCATGAACCTTTTGCAAACAGAATCACCGGTACATCTTTAATTGACTGGGTGATCTCCATCAGGTAAGGCAGTGCCCACTCGTTAAAATCATCAGGACTGAGAAGGCCTGCCCACGAGTCAAACACCTGTACGGCCTGTGCACCTGCTTTCACTTGTGCCTGCAGATAGTCTATCGTTGCTTTTGTCAACTCCTTCATCACATGCCGCGATGCATCCGGGTGCTGGTAGAGAAACGACTTTGCTTTATCAAAGTTTTTTGAACCTTCGCCCTGAACCATATAGCAAAAGAGTGTCCAGGGAGCTCCCGCAAAACCGATCAACGGAACCCGGCCATTCAACTCTTTTCGGGTCAGGGTGATGGCATCCATAACATGGCTCAGTTTTTGTGGCACATCTTCTGCCAGAATTGCAAAGGCGTCATCTTCCGTCCGGATTGGATTCCCCATCACAGGCCCCTTACCCGGCACCATTTGCACATCAATGTTCAGCGCCTGCGGTACCGTGAGAATGTCTGAAAAGATAATAGCCGCATCCGGCTCCAACTCATCGATTGGCTGGATAGTAATTTCACAAGCCAATTCAGGAGTCTCAACACGTTCAAAGAAGGTATATTTCTTACGAAGTTTCATGTATTGCGGAAGGTAGCGCCCGGCCTGTCGCATCATCCAGACAGGTGGCCGTTCCACCTCTTCACCCCGCAGGGCCCTCAGAAACAGATCATTTTTTAATTCCGGAAAATTACTCGTCATAATCGTTTAATCTAATGTTATTCAATTTCTATGCCTTTTCGCTGTGTGAACTCTCGCTCAATATCCGGGCAGTAAATTTCAATAATTGTTCGGTATCGGGCTCCGGTGAAATATGCACGTTTCGGCCCGATTCAATACTCAGTTCCTGACCTGTTGTCTGACCAATGGCAAACAGTTCCGGCAAATTCTTTCCCCTAAAACCTCCGCTTTTCCGAAATGCCTCCACTGCACTTGGGCTGTAGAAGAGGATTCCTTCAACGCCATCAAGGTTAATATCCATGTTGTTTAGAATTGTGTTGTACACTACAATATCTTTTACCTTTACTCCGGAATTCTCCAGAACCTGCCGCATCTCTTCACGCCGTCGATTTCCGCAAAAATGAATAACCGTCACATCCTTGATGTCAGCAGCTTGAACATCTTCTGCAATTTTTCGGCCTAAATGCTCTCCATACTGCAGTTCAGGTATAATCGCTGTAAAACCCAGCTCACTCAAAGCTTCTGCTGTTTTTCCGCCCACTGCATAAATAACCGATTCTTTTGGAAGCTGGTATCCCCGGCTGAGCAGTTTTTTCAGGCCGGTTACTCCATTTTGGCTAGTGAATGCAAAAATCGGGTTGGCCGACTCGTCAATTGTGGCTACCACCGAACTCCAGTCGGTTCGGAATTCAAAATCGATGGCCGGCTCAATCACTACTTTCAGGCCAACTTCTTCGGCAAGGGTTATCTGATCATCTGACAAATCCCGGGTGACCAAAATTTTATGACTTCCGGCGGTAGGCATAGGTTCAATGGATTGAATTCAGGAACGCAGATCAGATACGATGTCAGCTGCCCCCATTTCGAGCAGCTTACGGGCGGCTTCTCTGCCTAGCCCTTCGCTCTCATCAACGCCGGAAGACAGCTCTATATCAAATTGTGTTTTTCCATCTACAGTAAGTGCAACGGCAGCGAGATGGAGCTGATTTCCATCTATTTCGGCATATGCCCCGACAGGTGCACTGCAACCGGCTTCCATTTCGTTTAAGAGTTCGCGCTCTATAGATGTACAAATAGCCGTCTGTTCGTGATTCAGCTTTGATGTAATTTTATACATTTGATCGTCATCCTCACGAATCATCACGGCCATTGCACCCTGGGCCGGGGCCGGCACCATCCAATCAAGATATTGAGAGATATGATGATCTAGTCCGATTCGTTTCAGCCCGGCTGCAGCAAAAATTGCTCCATCCCAGCCATTTTCTTTCACTTTCCGAAGCCGGGTATTCACGTTCCCGCGTATATTTGTAATTTCATGATTTGGATAACGATGCAGCCACTGTGCACGGCGCCGGTTCGAACTGGTTGCCACTACCGCGCCAATACCTTCATCTTTTAAAATTGCTCCTCCTTTGGGAGCCACAAGCGCATCCCTGGGATCCTCCCTCTCCATCACCGCACTGATTTTCAGCGGCAGTGGGTTTTCCGTTGGCAGATCTTTGTAGGAGTGTACGGCGAGGTCAATTCTTCCCTCGAGAAGTGCGTCATCCAGGGCTTTGGTAAAAACTCCTTTCCCGCCCATTTCGGTAAGTGGAGTTGTAAGATCAAGATCCCCCTCCGATTTTACAAAAACAAGCTCTGCATCAAATCCAAGGATTTTAAGTTCCGTCTCAACAAGTTTGGCTTGCCATGTGGCCAGCTCACTGTCGCGGGTGCCAATACGAATGATCTGTTTACTCATGATTTCCGTTCCGGGCTTCGAGTTTAAACATCTCTTTCACCATCTCGGCCACCTCTTCGGAGTCGTGATGATCCCTCAGGTGCTCTATACTGTAAGCAGCAATTTTATTCACTATCCGGCGAGTCATATTCTCAATTTTATCAAAATCATCCGTCTCAATCTTGTTCCGGAAAAACTCCAATTCATCCCCCCGGATCGATTCAAACTTCTGTGTTAACGCTTTGATCGTAGGTACAACCCGCTGTTCATTCAGCCAAAGCTGATAGTCAGAAAACTCTTCACTGATAATTTTTTTTACCGCCGGCACCTGCTGCTCCCTTTTTTTATACGCTTCGTCAGTCACATCACCAAGCATATCCATATTGGCAACATCCACAAAATCGAGAGTAGCCACATTTGGGTCAATATTTCGAGGAACAGACAGATCGAGCATCACCTTAAATTTCGGGTTCTCCATCGACGGCTGCATGTGTTCGGGGCGAATTACAGGTTCGGTTGAACCGGTTGCCACAATTACAAGATCGGCTTCAGCAATTTGCTCGGGTAAATTTGCCATATCGGCAACCTCAAGATTGAACTTATCAGCCACAAACTCTGCACGGTCGCGGGTGCGGTTGATCAACGTTAATTTACTTGCACCGAGATTGACCAGATTTTTACAGGTTACTTTTCCAATTTTCCCGGTCCCAACCAACAGAATATTTTTATTGGCCAAATTATCAAAGGTTCGCATTGCGAATTGCACGGCCGCATAGGCAACTGTGGCAGCGCCTTGCCCCAGGGAGGTCTCATTTCTGGATCGCTTATGAGCCCGGAACACATGCTGCATCAGCCGATGAAATTCGCCCGATACCATCTCCTGCCGGGCGGCATATTCGTATCCCTCTTTTACCTGTTTTACAATCTGTAGGTCACCCAGTATCTGTGAATCCAGTCCGGTTGCCACTTTAAACAAATGCTGAACTGCACGCTCACCTTCGTGTTCAAACCCATATCGATGAAACTCATCCAGAGTTCCATTCGAATAATTGGTCAGGAGGCGAATCAGTTCCCGGGTGGATACATTCTGGGCAAAGATCTCCGTGCGATTACACGTAGAAACCAGAAAGAGGCTGTTAATCCCTTCACGCCGGGCACCCTGAATCAACAGATCTTTCCCTTCATCACTCAGGCTGAACTTCTCCCGAACTTCAACCGGTGCATCCCAGTGATTGATCCCAATAACTACAAAATCCTGTATCGTTGGATGAACCATCCTAATTATGTTGTTGCTGCTTTCTTTTTCGCTTCAGTGTTATCCCATTCTACAGCATCGGCCGGAATTTCATGCTTCAGTACATTTAACGTCTCTTCTGCCAACGCCTTAATAAATCCGGGGTGATCATTCAGCCCCTTCATCACCTTGATGTTTTCAATTTCGTACCCTTCCTCTTCCAGATCCTCAACCAATTCAACACCCAACTCATAAAGTGTTTCAATGTGATCCGTTACAAAAGCGATCGGAATCATCAGGAAGTTTTTAATACCATACTCAATATGACGCATCACCAACTCTTCCGTATTGGGTTGCGTCCATTTTTGAGGCCCAACTTTTGACTGAAAACCAAGCCAGTAGGAGTTTTTATCCTCTCGCCGCTCCATCACAGCCTCCATCGTCTCTTTTATTTCAACCGTATAAGGATCGCCGCTTCTTACCTCGAGCAGTGGTGTTCCATGCGCACTAAAAATAAAGTGCGTCTTTTCGCGAGTCTCTTCATCCAGCTCAGATAGTGCCTCATCAATTCGATCGTTAATGGCACTCAAATACTCCTCGTTCTTGTAATAGTTCTTCACATGAAACTCTTTCCACGGCTTATCACCGTTAGGAAATTTCTTCTGAATCCAATTCTCCCAGTCCCTGAAACTGCTACCGGTGGTTGTCCAGGAAAACTGAGGGTAGAGAGGCATTAATACCGTGTGCGTTATTCCATCCTCCACCATGTCATCCATGATCTGATCTGCAAATGGAAGCCAGTAGCGCATACAGGTGTAAACTTTAACCTCATGCTCCGGAAGTATCTTTTTGAACATCTTTTCCAGACCACGACGCTGACTCTCCGTCAATCCGTTGATCGGGGAACAGCAGGTAGAAACCTCCTTATTCTGCCGGTTGAAGCAGTGTTTGTTTCCCGTACACCCTTTTGGGCATCCGTTGATCTCCTTGTAGTCCTCAGCGACAGACGGGGCACGAAACTTCGAAATAACATTTGCAAAAATGTTTTGAGTTGTCCCACCCCCCAGCTTGATGATATCCTCGTCACTGAAGAGATTTTTTAAAAATGTTCGAACATTATTTTCATGGGTCGGCCCGCCCAGGTTCATCAAAACTACGCCAATACGCATGATTCAAGAGATCTATTTTTGGGGTTTTACAGTCGGGAAATTAACCCTTTTTTTGTGAAGCGATCGTGAAGAGCTCTATACGATAATCTTCTCCAATTCACATTTAGATCCCATCTAAATTAAAACCCCTTTGTAAATAACTGCGATATATTTACTTACAAACATATAATTGATTTTCTGTGTGGAAACTAAAGTAAAGCGAGATTGCGTGAAATTTTTACAAGTTCTGACCTTAATCGTTCAAAAATAAGAGCATTTTATTTGCATACTTGGTAATAGTTCAAGTAGATTCGGGCGTAGAGATAATTAACCTTTCTGCATGCTCAAATATTCTATCGAGTTTTTCGGTACTTTTTTATTGGTAACAGCTTTAGGGATTTCCGGTAACTTATTGGCAATTGGTCTATTACTTGCTGCCTTGGTTTACATTGGAGCAGACCACTCCGGGGCGCATTTTAATCCTGCCGTAACCCTTGCCTCCTGGGCTTCTGACGAAATCCCAACAAGTAAACTGTTTCCATATTTCACTTTTCAAATTACCGGGGCGATAGCAGCAGCCGGCTTTATTTGGTGGCTGAACGGATCCACATTCCTCACCGAACCCGCTTCCGGCACCGGACTTCTACAGTTTGCCGCTGTAGAGTTTTTCTTCTCATTTATTTTTGTACTCACCTTTTTAAAGTTCATCTATCCAAACAAGAATAGAAAAAATCCGGTATATGGTTTGATGGTAGGCGGAACTCTCGGTGCTTGTTATCTCTTTTCAGAAATTTATTCGGGAATAGGCCTGAATCCCGCATTGAGCATTGGATATGCCTCAGCTGACTTTTTAAACAACGGCAGTTTCTACATCAACCTGCCCTTCTATCTTTTCAGTCCGTTAATTGGCGGGCTCACAGCTTCGTATGTTCACCGGCTGTTGTCAGCCCGAAGCCGGTAGGGTAAACCAAAACGAAGAGCCTTTACCGGGAGTGCTATTTACTTGAATATCAGTGCCGTGTGCACTCAGAATGCTCTTTACTACTGCAAGCCCCAAACCGGTGCCCCCCTTATCCCTTGAGCGAGCCTTGTCTGTTCTGTAAAATCGATCAAAAAGCCTGTCGAGATGCTCGTTTGAAATTCCAATCCCGGTGTCATCTATAAAAACACTGCAATCATCGCTGCCTTTTTCTACACGCACCTTAATTTTGCCCCTGTTTGTATACTTAACCGCGTTCGAAATCAAGTTTTCAAGTACCTGCTCTATCTTATTGGGATCTGCATAAACTCTGGCAGAATCCCCTTCGTATTTGATCTCAATTCCCTTCTCCTTCGCTTTTACTCGATATATACTCACCACCTGAGTGACAATTTCCTTGATATCAAAATTCTGTTTCTCAATAAAATGTGAGTCAGAATCGTAGTGCTGAAGAGTTTTTAAATCAACAAAAAGCCGGTTAATTCTCTCTGCCTGCCGCGCAGCCGTTTTGAGGTAGTGCTCTCTCTGTTCATCCGTTAAACTGTTCAGCTCCAGCATCTCAAGCGAACCCGAAATTGTGTGAAGCGGGTTGCGAATTTCGTGCGTGATGTCGGCGAAAAACTGACTCTGTTTTTCATACAGTTTTTTCATCTCTTCATTATCCGACCTAAACCGCTCCGCCATTCGATTCAGTGATTTCGCCAACTGCCCAAACTCATCCTTCCGATCCAAATTCAGTGTTCGGTCCACATTCCCCTCCGCAATGTCGCGGGCGGCAGATTCGAGCTGTAAAATGGGACTGGCAATGTATCGCGAAAACAAAATACTCACAGATATCACCAGAAATATGGAGATGAACATCCCCGTGTATATAATCCACCGAATTGTTTTTATGGGTTCATATATCTGATCTTTTTCAATACTGATCAGAAGATATCGTATAGGATTTTGAGAGTTCTGAACCTCATAGAATGCCCGTAACTCATCGCTATCCGATCTGTTTTGGAGCAAAACTCCCCGTTCCGACTGTTCGAAAGATGACGTCATTCCATCGATCTGGCCAGGTGCCGTACGCTCCGAATGGTATGGCACCTCAGCAAATAGCTCCCCATCCTGATCATACACGGCAATTTTGTACCCCGAGGTCCGTGCGGCTTCATTCAGGTTGGTTTCAAAATCTCCATCAATCCGTAAGTTTTGAATGGTGATGGACAGCCACTCGGTATCGTTTATAATTTGAAGCTCTCCTTCGGTGAGAAGATAATTTCTGATAAACAGAATGGAGTAGCTGCTGATAGCCGTAATACCAAAAATCAGTAGCAGAATGAATGTCCAGGCAAGTTTTGAACGTATACTCATACTATAACAGATCCCGGTTCATGCCGTAACCCAGTCCCCGGTAGGTCTTAATCATATCTGAAGCTTCCCCAAGCTTAAGTCTGAGGTTTTTGATGTGAACATCCACAGTCCTGTCAAATACGAATCGATCATCACCGCCAATGTGTTCCAGAATCTCCTGCCGGGAGTAGACACGTTTCGGGTTTTGAAAAAACATCTCTGCAATGGCGTATTCGGTGGATGTCAGCTCAATCCGACTCTCCTTGTAATAGAGATCCTTTCCACTTGTATCCAGAAAAAGGTCGCCATACTGTATCCACTTGCTGGTTTGTGGCTGTTGTCGCCGCAGAAGTGATTCTATATGAGCTTTCACGAGCTTTAAACTTGCCGGTTTGGAAATATAATCATCGGCTCCCAGCTCCAACCCCTCTATCTCATCCTTCTCTTTATCCTTTGCAGTAAGAAAAATGACCGGAATGTCACTCATCACCGGATGTTTACGGATCACACTGCAGATCTCTTTACCGTCAACATGAGGCACCATAATATCAAGCACCGCCAGGTGAATATCGCTCGCATGTTTCTCTATCAGCTCCAGTGCCTTTTTTCCCTCATGCGCCATCAAAACGTTAAAGTTATTCATTTCAAGATAGTTAGCGAGCATCTCTGCCGGCTCCACCTCATCTTCTACAAGTAGAATTGTCTGTTTTGGCTGCATGTTTTTCAGATCGATACTTTTTCGGGTTAAGACTATCTTAAAATAAGAGATTCAGCATCAGATTCAGAATATCATCCCGGACTTTCACAAATTGATTTAGAGTTGCCCTTGAATCGGCTATATTCTATACAAATAGAATCAATTTTTTTAAAATGGGACTTCGGAAAAAAGTTATTTGGATTACCGGAGCTTCATCCGGAATTGGTGAAGCTTTAGCGTATGAGTTTAACAAGAAAGGAGCACATTTAATTCTCTCGGCAAGGCGCACCGGGGAGCTCGAAAGAGTGAAGGAAAACTGCTCAAACCACGAGGAGAGTGTCAAGATTTTACCGTTGGACTTAGCTGAGGCAGATCAAATGGAAGCAAAGGCAGTTGAGGCACTCGCCATGTATGGCCATGTTGATATGCTCATCAACAATGGTGGTGTCAGTCAGCGATCCTACGCCGTCGATACTGAAATGTCTACCGTTCGAAAGGTGATGGAGGTCAACTTTTTCGGCACCGTTGGCCTAACCAAAGCACTTCTTCCCGAGATGATTAAACAGAAATCAGGCCACATTGTGGTCATCAGCAGTGTGATGGGAAAGTTTGGCACAAAATTCCGCTCTACCTATGCGGCTTCCAAACATGCTCTGCACGGCTATTTTGATTCGCTGCGTCAGGAGCTATATGAACACAATGTTAATGTCAGCTTGGTTTGTCCCGGTTATGTAAAAACAGACGTAACCATCAATGCACTGACCGGGTCGGGTGAAAAATTTAATAAGATGGGGAAAGGGCAGAAAAACGCCATGCCTCCGGAGGAATTTGCCAAAAAGCTGATTCCGAAATTAGCCGCCGGGAAAGATGAGATCTATCTTGGCGGAGCTGAATTGATGGGTGTTTACCTGAAACGATTTGTTCCGGGCTTGTTCAGCAAACTACTGAAACGCGTTCGTGTCACCTGATCAGGCCAACCGTTTTCGCTTGTTCAGATAGGCCAGAAGAGCAAGATCAAACGGTTTTTGCGTATCGATCTCCTCAAAATCCACGCCTGCCTCGCTGCAAGCTATCTTAAACTTTCGTGTGTACTCCTCAACTTTTTGTTGATAGGAGTTTCTAAACTGCGCCGGATTCATCTCGAGCTGCCGGCCGGTCTCCATATCTTCAAACAGATATTGCCCATCCGGGAAATCGAGATCACGTTCACTCTTATGCTCCAACACATTAAACAACAACACTTCGTGCCGCTTATGCCGCAAATGACGTAAAGACGAAATCAGTTCATCGTGACCCTTCACGTTTTCAAAAAGGTCGGTAATTATTACAACCAGGCTTCTCCGCTTAAGGTTTTCTGCTAACTGGTTGAGTGCATCCGCAGATGCCGATCGCCTGACCTCTTCAGCCCCCGGATTATCCTCCATCACTTTCTTCAATCGATTGAAAAGCATTCTCAAGTGAGTGTAGGAAGACTTTGGAGGAATCATCTCGTGAACCTGATCATCAAAAAGAACCAAACCACACGCATCACGCTGTCGATTCATCATGTGCATCAAGGCTGCCGCATAGTGGACGGAATAGGTGAGTTTACTCCAATCAGCAAAATATTTGTAATTCATAGAGCTGCTGATATCCAGTACAACATGAGCCCGGAGATTGGTTTCCGCCTCATATTTTTTCACATAAAACCGTTCGGTTTTTCCATACACCTTCCAGTCAATGTGTTTAAAATCGTCTCCCTGGTTATAGGGTTTATGTTCGGCAAACTCCACACTAAATCCGTGATACGGACTTTTATGAAGACCGGATATAAACCCTTCAACAATTCTTCGGGCTTTCAACTCGAGCGGGGCAAGCTGCGATAACAGATCTGGATTTAGTAGCATGTGGGAACCTATCCTTTTTCACCATTATCGTCAAAAACAGAATTTTCTAAACAGGCGCTGTGGAAGATGGCAGGTAAATTTCTTAACCTTATAAGCTCTTATGTACGTGAACAAACCCTGACCGGTTATTCACTCAGGTCTAACTGAGAGAAATCATCCAATAAATGACTCCTATGAAAAAAATATACACTTCTGCGGCACAAATCGATTTTACTCTTTCTGATATCCCGTCCATGCCGGCGCCAAAACAGGTGCTAACCGTTAAACCTACCTATTTTGATGTTGAGTATGTCATCAACCCGCATATGAAAGATCACGTGGGACGAGTGGATAAGATGCAGGCTCAGAATGAATGGGAGCACTTGGTGGATGGCTATGAGGAACTTGGGTTTACTGTTCACAAACTGGATGGGGTTCAGGGTTTACCCGACATGGTGTTCTGCGCGAATCAGAGCCTTCCTTTTATTGATGAAAATGGGAAAAAGAAAGTTCTCATGAGTATCATGCACTCCGCCGAGCGAAAGGATGAAGTTCCTCACATTGAAAAGTTTTATCGTCAGATGGGATATGAAATTGATTACCTGGATAGCTCAGAAGTAGACGATTTTGAAGGCATGGGTGATGCACTTTGGCATTTTAAAAAGCGTCTGCTTTGGGGCGGGTATGGATTCCGTTCATCCCTCAAGGCGTATGACCAGATATCCGACAAACTGAATACACCCGTTGTGGCATTGGAGTTGACGGATGATAAATTTTATCATCTCGACACCTGCATGGCCATGCTGAATGAAAATAGCGTACTAATCTATCCTGACGCTTTTCAGGAAGAAGGGCTGGAGATGATTTACAAACTTTTTGACAACGTAATTGAAGCTACACAGTACGAAGCTGAAAAACTTTTTGCTGTCAACGCTACCTGCCCGGACGGGAAAAACGTACTGATTCAGCAAGGCTGCACCGATGTGAATCAAAAGTTGCGTGATGCAGGGTTTTCTGTACACGAATACAGCACGTTTGAGTACATCAAGAGCGGCGGAAGTGTTTTTTGCATGAAAATGCTTCTCTGGTAATTCCGATTTTAAAAAACTCTTTGAATAAAATTTTACGTTAAGTGCACACATCTCTCTACTATTCCGGAGTACATGCTGTGCACTTTTTTAATATCTACAATCAACCGTTTTACATGAATCTACTACTAAAATCCCTGACGCTATTTGTGGCTCTCCTTTTCACCGCAGAGCTCGCATCTTCACAGGTATTAAATGTTGAGAGAAACCGTGCCGACGGAAACAGTAACGGGTGGACCGGTGAACTGGGCACCGACTTCTCATTGAATAAATACAACGACCGGGTCATCAAAGTGGGTGGCCAAGCCAACGCCTCCTACTTTTCCGACCGGCACAGCTACCTGATGCTCAGCAGTATCGACTTGGTAAACGTAGATGGCAACTCTCTGGTCAGTAATGGATATGTTCACCTGCGAGCTACCTTCCAACGCGAAAAAACTCTCTCTCCCGAAATCTTCACTCAGTATCAGTACAACAACAACCTGGGATTGCAGAATCGCGCACTTGGCGGCGCCGGGGTTCGATATACGTTCCTCAGCAGAGACCATCTCCGCGGTCATTTTTCTACCGGCTTGATGTATGAATACGAAGACTGGGGGCTCAATAATGAGGTGAGTGTTCAGAACGAACTCCTTAAAAGTACAAGTAATCTGGTCATCCGGGGAGATCTTAACGAACAAACCTCTCTTACAATGATCGGTTATTACCAGGCGCGCCCCGACAGATTCTTCAAACCCAGGGCTACCTCAGAAAATCAGCTGAATATCCGCATGAGCCGTTCGCTCACGTTCAGGGTAAACTTTACGATGACTTATGACGTTGAGCCCGTCATTGATGTACCTAAACTGACCTATGAGCTAAAGAACGGGATTGTACTCTCTTTTTAATTGTTGAAAAGGGTGAATAAGTAGACTTTTCCGTCTCGGGCAATTTTGGTAACGTTGACTTGTCTAATTCAAAAACAATCTGATGAGTCTGAATCCAAAAATTTCGGCACTACTTTTTTCACTCCTATTCATTGCCACTCTTTATCTCTACGTAAACCCACTGGGCCCACTCCCGCCTGCAGGTTCATTTTTTCATCCCAAAAGTGGTTTTTGGGGGAATGCAGAAACAACGGCACTTCAAGGGGAAATCAACCTTACATCAGAGCATTTATCGGATAATGTTGATGTGTTTTATGACGAGCGAGGGGTTCCGCACATCTTCGCCCAAAACGAATACGATCTCTACTTCACCCAGGGATATGTAACCGCACGCGACCGGCTATTTCAGATGGAGTTACAAATCCGGGCTGCCGGTGGGTATCTGGCTGAGTGGCTGGGTGATGATCTAATCGAATATGACAAAAATCAGCGAAGGCTCGGCATGGTTTATGGAGCTGAGCGGGCTATGGAAGAGATCAGCTCTGATCCGATTGTATCCAATGCGGTCAACGCCTATGCGGACGGAGTGAATACCTACATTCAGTCGCTCAGTTATGATCGTTATCCGATCGAGTACAAAATTTTAAACGTTAAACCGGCTGAGTGGAAACCGATTAATACAGCCCTGCTACTGAAATATATGACCCAGATGCTTGCCGCACGATCAGAGGACGTGCAAACCAGTAATACAATGGCTCATCTCGGAGAGGATTTTGTAAATGATTTTTTAAGTAAACGGCCGGAACTGATGGACCCGATCGTACCGGAAGAAACAGAGTGGAATTTTGAACCTAAAACTGTCCCTCAGCCGGAGGTGCTCCACCAACCCTCTTATGCAGAACAGATTGAGCTTTGGCAGCCACACCCCTTCAACGGAAGCAACAACTGGGTAGTGGATGGGAGTAAAACAGAAGGTGGGTACCCGATTCTCTCCAACGATATGCATTTGAATATGAGTATGCCTTCCATTTGGTATGAGGTTCAGCTCCATACTCCCAGCCAAAACGTCTATGGCGTAAGTCTGCAAGGTACGCCAACCGTAATAGTCGGATTTAATGAACACATTGCGTGGGGCTCCACAAATACCGGGGCTGATGTAATGGACTGGTACGAAATAACTTTCCGTGATGATGATAGAACTCATTACCTCCATGATGGAGAGTGGCTCCCAACTGAAGAGCGTATCGAAGAAATCCGATCTAAATCGGGTAGTGTCGTTCAGGATACAATCCTATTCACACATCATGGGCCGGTGTACGAATCCCGGGAAGAGACACCCGTTTCCAATACCATTCAGCGAGATCATGCACTTACATGGATTGG
This sequence comes from Rhodohalobacter halophilus, assembly GCF_001715195.1. GTDB lineage: Bacteria > Bacteroidota > Rhodothermia > Balneolales > Balneolaceae > Rhodohalobacter > Rhodohalobacter halophilus. The sequence continues at coordinate 13,583 of NZ_MDWE01000011.1, read as the reverse complement.
GCATGAACCATCCAACGAGCTTCTTACATTTTATAAATTGAATCGGGGAGAGGGTTATCAAGATTTCAGGGAGGCTTTCGAAACCTATAAAGCTCCCGCCCAAAATATGAATTATGCCGGGACGGATGGAAATATTGCCATTCAAACCGGCGGTAAATTCCCTCTCAAATGGGAGTTCCAGGGCAGGACCGTAAGCGACGGTTCCGATTCTCAATATGATTGGTCAGTCTATATTCCATATGAACACAATCCATATGCATTGAATCCGGAACGGGGATATTTAAGTGCTGCAAATCAATATCCCACCTCAGAGGATTATCCATACTATTTGGGTGAATCATTTGCACCGTTTGAACGTGGCCGCCGGATTAATGACCGGCTTTCTGAAATGGAAAACATTACTGTTCAGGATTTCAGTGATCTGCTAATGGACTCCTACAGCTATCATGCTGAACGTGTTCTGCCTGCCATGCTTAGCGCCTTAGATGTAAATAGACTGGATGAAGCCGACCTGAATCTTTCAAATGAGCTCAATGAGTGGGATTATCAAAATCTTGGAGACCTGATTGCCCCAACCATTTTCAGAGAGTGGTGGAAAGAACTTTACAGAAGTATCTGGAGCAGTAAATTCCGAACTGAAATTCCAATGAGAAGACCCGACCGTGACGTGACAGTTGATCTCATCATTAATAACCCCGAGTCTCCCTGGTTCGATGATCCTGATACGGAGAACATTGAAATTTTTTCTGACCATGTTAATCCTGCATTTGAAAAAGCATTGAACAATCTTCGAGAACAGTTTGGAGTTGTAGAATCAGAATGGAAGTGGGGATTCTATAATAACACGAACCTCAATCATCTCGGTCAAATTCCCGGCCTTGGCATTTACAATATCTATACTGACGGAAGCAATGAATCCGTGAATGCAATTTGGGGAAGTCATGGGCCCTCCTGGCGTATGGTTGTTGAGCTCGATCCAAACGGCGTTCGCGGATATGGAGTTTACCCCGGAGGACAGAGTGGAAATCCCGGCTCAAAAGATTACGACCTGTTCGTGGATCCGTGGATTGAAGGGGAGCTATTCGAACTCAACTTTATGCGGGAAAAACCCTCTGAAATGAGCTCAATTCCGTTGATTCTGCGGCTAACAGCGAATTAATTTGTTCGCAACTTTGCTTACTTTACTGAATGAACAGCAAAAAATTTCATACTCCCCCAAACAGATTTAATCCCAATGGAGATGAACGCAAAACGGGATTTGAGTTTGAGTTTACAGGTATCTCCATGGAGATTGCCGCTGAAATTGTGAAAAAACTCTACAACGGTGAATTTCAGAAAATTTCTACGTACAAATTTGAGATCCAAAACAGTAATTTGGGCACTTTTGTCCTTGAGCTGGATGCGCAGCTCTTACGCGAGAAAAAGTATGAGAAGCTGCTCCGTAAAATTGGAATAAACCTCGATCAGTTCAAGAAAAAAGAGTCTATTGAAGATTCCTTGAAAGAAGCTGCAGCCTCTGTCGTTCCGTTTGAAATTATCACACCGCCAATTCCCTTATCAAAAATGAGTGAACTAAATCGGCTGGTGAACGAGCTCAGAAAAAATCATGTAAAAGGTACAGGCAGTTCATTTCTCTATGCGTTCGGTCTGCATATCAATCCGGAGGCTCCCAACCTGTCTGCAGGTAGCATTCTGAAGTTTATGCGTGCGTATGTACTATTAGATGGGTGGATTCGAAAAGATGCGAAAATTAACATTAGCCGACGTCTTACCCCGTTTATCAATGCTTATGAGGAGGAGTACATTCAACACATACTTCAACCCGACTACCGCCCGGATTTGGAGTTACTGATTCGCGACTACTTCAAATATGACAACTCGAGAAATCGTCCGCTGGACCTACTCCCTCTGTTTATGCATTTAAATGAAGGGCTCACAAACTCTTTAATTGAAGAAGAGCTAACCTCTTCCCGACCCACTTATCATTATCGTCTTCCAAACTGCTCTTTGGAGGACGAAAACTGGGCACTGGCGGATGAATGGAATCGATGGGTTCTGGTTGAAGAGCTGGCCCATGATGAAACATCTCTTGACCAGTACTCCCGTGCCTGGCTTCGAATGAAACGGAACACGCTGATCGGTTTTGATCAAAAATGGATTAAATTAATGGATCGTTGGGTGAACAATGTTCGGTAAACAGAGGCCCGTTATCGGCGTTACAGGTCCAAACCACGGTGGAGGTGCCGCATGGTTCTTCACGGCTCTATCTGTTTGGCTGGCTGGAGGAAAGCCTCTCCGGATTCAGCCACAAAATCCATCAGAAATTGATCAATTGGATGGACTCATCCTTGGTGGCGGAGCAGATGTAGAGCCCCGACGATATGGGGAGGAGCGAATTGAAAAAGCGACGTTAGCGAAAGACAAACGAACCGTTTTTGAATGGATTCTGTCGATTATCTTTTTCCCGGTTTATTGGGTCAGCCGATATTTTCGTTCTACCAAAACAGCCCCGATCGACATTAAACGAGACAAACTTGAGTTGCAACTTTTAGAAGGTGCACTACATCAAAAAAAGCCTGTTCTGGGTATTTGCCGGGGAATGCAGTTAATGAATGTCCATTTTCTTGGAACACTCCATCAGGATATCAGCGGTTTTTACACTGAACGCCCGCAAATCGCAACCATTTTCCCAAAAAAACGGGTTCAAATTTCACCTAATTCAAAACTGGCCGAAATTTTAGGCACTGATATATGTAACGTGAATGCCCTCCACAATCAGGCAATCAAAGACCCAGGTCATAATGTTGACCTGGTGGCAAAAGAACTTCACAATCATGTTATACAAGGGCTCGAACACCGACACTACCCTTTTGTCATTGGTGTTCAGTGGCACCCTGAGTATCTGATTCAGATCAAACGTCAAAGGAATATTTTTAAAACACTTGTAAAAACCGCAGCCGCTAAAAATGTACGGTAACCGGTTTGAGGGCGTTATTTCACACAACCGAACTCAAAATGTATGAGACGTCTTTTCACTCATTTAATACTGGCCGCACTTCTCACGGGCTGTTTAAAACCGGTCAAAGAGATCTATCCGGAAAATCCGGACCATCGCAATATCCCCGTATATATTGTAAGTCATGGGTGGCACGCCGGAATTGCAATTGAGGCAAATTTTATTGTCGATTTTCTGCCAAAACATGCCGAACTGCCTGAAGCAAACAACTTGATGTTTGGATGGGGAGACGCCCGATACTACAGTAACCCCGATGCAGGTTTTGGAGTCTTGACCCGTGCAGCACTTCTTCCCACTAAAAGTGTTGTACACATTGTGGGATTTGACCGTAACGTGGAACGCTATTTTCCATCAAGTAAAATCGTAGAAGTTCACATCACCCCTGAAGGTGCAAGGAAGCTTGGTGAATTTATCGACAAAAGCTTAAAAGTAAACGGTGAACATCTAATCTTTTATAGTAACGGGCTCTATCAAAACTCGGCCTTCTTTGAGGCAAACCGGTACTACTTTCTTCCCAGAACTTCTAATCGGTGGACGGCAAAGGCATTACGCTCAACCGGCTACCCGATCTCACCCTTTTATGCCTTTACGTCGGGAAATGTGATCAGCCAGGCAAAAAAAGATGGGCGGGAGATTCAACCGAATTAACCCAAAGCCACATCCAGTGTCATCATAATCACAAAGCCAATCATTGTTGCCAGGGTTGCCAGATCGGTATTTCCGTGATGTTGAGACTCGGGGATCAGCTCTTCAACTACAACATAGATCATTGCTCCGGCAGCAAAGGCGAGTGCAAACGGCAAAATTGGCTGAACGAAAATTACGGCCAGCGCACCCAGAACTGCAAAGATGGGCTCCACAAAACCTGAGATCTGGCCATAGAAAAAACTCTTCCCTACCCCAACACCTTCTCTTCTGAGTGGTACAGAAACTGCGGTTCCCTCAGGCAAATTTTGAATCCCTATACCTATTGCAAGCACAATGGCCCCGGCAATGGTTGCCGTTCCTGTCGGATCAATTCCGGTTGCTGCAGCGCCAAAAAGTACACCAATTGCTAACCCTTCAGGAATGTTGTGAAGGGTGATGGCCAGGACCAAAAGCGTAGATCTGCGCCAGCTCGTATCCATCCCTTCTGCATCTGCCCGAGGAAGACCAATATGAAGATGAGGGAGGTAAGCATCGCAAACTCTTAGAAAAACACCCCCCGCTAAAAACCCAATTGCGGCCGGCATCCAACCAATCCCTCCCATCGACTCTGTCATTTCAATAGACGGAATAATTAGCGACCAAACACTCGCTGCAATCATTACTCCTGCAGCAAATCCAAGCATACTGTCAAGTAGCTTCTGTCCCACATTTTTTGTTGTGAAAACCACCGCTGCACCAAGAGCCGTCATCCCCCAGGTAAACAGGCCCCCAATCAGCGCCTGAATCATCGGGTTTAAATCAAAGAACCATTCCGGTATCCATTCCATACAATCAACTGAATTTTTATTTTAAAAGTATAAATATTTAGGCAAGGCTAAAAATAAATTTTTTCAGTTCAAGACTTATGCTCATTCTAATTTTTGAGAAGATAAATGGTATGCTATCGCCATGAAAAAATCGTATCTTGTAGAATGAAAAAAGTATTGGAGCTTTAACGTTTGGCATTGGTTTATTCAACCGGTTTCTGAACCGAATTACCCCCATTTTTGTTAGATCTCCTGAACGAATAACAGCTCAAAACGTAATCCCATTCATGAAGATTTCATTTGATAAGGAGCGGTTTGCAGACCGACATATCGGACCGGACAACGCTCAAATCGAAGAGATGCTGCAAACTGTTGGTGCATCATCCATTAAGCAACTGATCGAAGAGACCATTCCCGAGGGTATCAGGCTCAGTAATCCGCTCAACCTGCCCGATCCGCTCAGCGAAGTGGACTACATCGAACACATCAAAGAGACCGCAGGAAAGAACAAGATTTTTAAATCGTACATCGGAATGGGGTATTACGACACCGTTCTGCCGCATGTGATCCTTCGGAATGTAATGGAAAATCCGGGCTGGTACACTGCCTATACCCCTTATCAGGCAGAGATTGCACAAGGCCGTCTCGAGGCACTGATTAACTTCCAGACAATGGTTTCAGATTTGACCGGAATGGAGCTTGCAAACGCTTCTCTCCTGGATGAAGGAACCGCTGCCGCCGAAGCTGCGTCTATGCTCCACGGCAGACGAAAAGGGAAGAAGAGAAAAACAGCCAACACCCTTTTTGTGGATGAAAATTGTCACCCACAAACTCTTTCTGTGCTAAAAAACAGAATGGAGCCTCTCGATATCACCCTTAAGGTTGGGAAACCTGATGAGCTGGATGTTACTGATGGTGAACTGTTTGCAATGATTTTACAGTATCCCGACACATTTGGATCGGTGAAGGATTATACATCACTGATAGAAGCAGCCCATGAAAACAGTGTATATGTTGCCGTAGCTGCCGATCTGATGGCGCTTACTCTGCTCACACCACCCGGCGAAATGGGAGCAGATGTTGTTGTGGGCTCCACACAGCGTTTTGGCATCCCGATGGGTTATGGCGGTCCGCATGCCGCATACTTTGCAACACGCGAAGAGTTCAAGCGCCAGATACCGGGCAGAATTATCGGAATCTCCCAAGATACAGAAGGCAATGTAGCCTACCGAATGGCACTGCAAACACGTGAACAACATATTCGGCGGGAGAAAGCCACTTCAAATATCTGTACCGCACAGGTACTTCTGGCCGTTATTGCTGGCTTCTATGCAGTGTACCACGGTCCAAAAGGGTTGAAGAAAATTGCCTCTAAAATTCACGGTTTAACAAAACTGACCGCGCAAGGATTGAATGATCTCGGGTTTTCGATATCCAACGAATATTTCTTCGACACAATTACCCTTACGGATGTTGACGAGTCCATGGTCGCGAAAGTGAAAAAGCTGGCTGTTGAACGGAAAATCAATTTCCGGTATGCCGAAGGGATGATTGGAATCTCCTTTGATGAAACGAAACATCTTGAGGATGCCCGGGAAGTTCTTGAAATTTTTGCCGAAGCTGTTGGAAAAGATCTGACATTTGATCTGAACAAAGCGGCTGAAGATGTAGAAGTGGATTTCCCAGACAATCTCACACGCACCTCCGAGTATCTGGATCATCCGGTGTTTAACCAGTACCACTCCGAACACGAAATGCTCCGCTATCTCAAGGAGCTGGAAAATCGTGACCTGGATCTAACACACTCGATGATTTCACTCGGATCCTGCACGATGAAGCTCAATGCCACTGCAGAGATGATTCCGCTCACCTGGCCTGAATTTGGCAAAATCCACCCATTTGTACCTTTTGATCAGGCACAAGGCTACCATCAACTTTTTGATGAACTGGAAGAGTGGCTGGCAGAGATCACCGGGTTTGATGCAATTTCTCTTCAGCCAAATTCCGGTGCCCAGGGCGAATATGCCGGCCTGATGACGATTCGAGCCTACCATCAGGCCAACGGAGATTACCAAAGAAATATCACGATTGTACCATCATCAGCTCATGGCACAAATCCGGCCAGCGCTGTGATGGCAGGTATGGAAGTGGTAGTTACTAAATGTGACGAAAATGGAAATATCGACCTGGATGATCTTCGTGAAAAAGCAGAAAAGTATAGTGATCGCCTTTCAGCTTTGATGGTTACATATCCTTCCACACACGGAGTTTTCGAAGAAGATATCCGCGAGATATGTGAAGTAATTCACAATCACGGCGGTTTGGTTTACATGGACGGAGCAAACATGAATGCCCAGGTTGGATACACATCACCCGCCACTATTGGAGCTGATGTATGCCACCTCAATCTGCACAAAACTTTTACCATACCGCACGGCGGGGGAGGCCCGGGGATGGGACCGATTGGAGTTGTTGAGAAATTAACTCCGTTTCTGCCCGGTCATGACGTTGTTCAAACCGGGACGGACAAAGCCATACCATCTGTTGCCGCGGCTGCATGGGGAAGTGCTAGTATTCTAACCATTTCACACGCCTACATTCGGATGATGGGCAGCGATGGACTCACAAAGGCAACCGAAGCTGCAATACTTAATGCCAACTACCTGAAAGACAGATTGAAAGATCACTTTCCGGTTCTTTACACAGGCAAAAATGGGCGGGCAGCACACGAGTTTATTATCGACGTTCGCGGATTTAAACAGAGTGCCGGTATCGACGCGCCGGATGTGGCCAAAAGGCTGATGGATTACGGCTTTCACGCTCCAACCATGTCGTTCCCCGTACCGGGCACTTTGATGATTGAACCGACCGAAAGTGAGTCGAAAGAGGAGCTGGATCGATTCTGTGAAGCTATGATCGGAATCAGAAATGAGATTCGCGATATTGAGGAGGGCAATGCAGACCGGGACGATAATCTTCTGAAAAATGCCCCGCACACGATGAGAGTCATCACATCAGATGAGTGGAAACATCCATACAGCCGGGAGCAGGCCGTGTTTCCGCTGCCGCATTTACGCTTTAATAAATTCTGGCCGGCCGTTAGTCGCGTGGATGATGCGTACGGCGACCGAAACCTTGTCTGTGCCTGCCTGCCGCTTGAGGCGTACAGTGAAGGCCAGGAACCCGCTTCTGTATAAGCATATAGCAGTGAAGGTGCAGCCAATGCACCTTCACTATTAATAAATTCTCATACCCGGGGAATTTGCTTAAATAATGCTAACTGAAGTGAACACTCATAAGCGGTATATTTTTAATAATCAAAATTTCACTCTATAGAACCGTTATGAATAAAAAAGTAGTCATAGTTGAGGACGATCGCTTGCTCACGATCGTACTGCGAAAAATGGCAACCTCAATGGGTTACGAAGTACTTGCGACATGCCCCGGCGGCCGACACGCTATTGAAATCGTGCAAAGTCATAAACCCGACCTTGTAATCATGGATATTTTATTGGCCGATGATGTATCGGGAATTGAGGCAATGAAAGCGATCAGGAATCAATCCACTGTTCCTGTGGTCTACATCACGGCTCAAAATGATGCAAAAATCAGAAGAGAAGCATCATCAATCGAAAATTCCGCATACCTTCTTAAGCCGGTAAAAGTAAGCCATCTGCAAGAAGCGATTCAAACCGTTCAATTTGCGGCTTGATTCCATCCGGGCAATTCAGTTTTTCTAGTTGACGACTCAAAAGGTTCGGGAAGCTCTCCCGGACCTTTTTCTATTTTAATGAGCTTCAATAGCTTCTTTCCGGTTTCAAGTTCAAGATCTCTTACAGAAAATGTTTTTCCTCTGTCGCCCGAAGCTACATGAACCGTTAGCGTACAAAGCTTTCGAAATTTCTGAAACGGACTTTGACTCAGAGAAATATCCTGCACCCTGTTTCTGTTTACAAATGCTGTTGTTTTTGACAGTTGCCGGCTTCTGATTATATATGCATCACGCCTCCACCCGATGGCAGTATCCTTAAATTTGAGCCACCCCCACAACATGGCAAGAGCCGGAATCAGCCAAATCCAGTTATTCAGCTCCAACCAGAAATAGAGGGGAGCAATCACGGCGGTGATCAGAAATGTAGACCGTAAAATGTAGCGGCGTAGGGAGCGAACAGGGAGTTTCTCACCCGGCATCTGATTTCGGCAGGATGGAACGACACTGTTTAAAAAACTCAGAATCTCACTCTTTTTTATTAAAGGATAAAGAACAATAGAGCCCGTACCGGTTTCATCCCCATAACCGGCACTTTCCAGGTGTACCGAAGCATACCCAAGCGGTTGCCGTATCATACCTTCCGTTACATGAATTGCCTGTATCCGGTTGTAAGGAACCGTTACCCTCTTTTTCTCAAAAACTCCACGTGTAATTACCAACTCATCATTTTTTACCGAAAGGGTGAAATTACCATAACTGAACAGCGTACTGAAAAATGACAAGAGCCACGCAAAAACCACAAAAATCACAATAACTGTAATAAAAAATATGGCGTCGGTCTGAGCCGGCAACCGTTCAAACAGATATTCAAATAACTCAGACTCACTGATGAGCGGTTCGATCTGAGAAAATACCGTAGCTAAAATTGAGAGCGCAATCCCAAAACTGCCCGATGTGGAAGCAGCGATTAAAAGCTCTTTCGGCGGCAGCTTAAACTCTTTATTTACATCGTTTACTTCTGCTTCAGACTCTGCTGACTCCCCTTCGATCTGCTCACTGCCATTCCCCCTCAACAATCGATTAATCTCCCGGGCGGTTTCTATCGTTGTAGCCTCTATAGCCGCCTCTCTAGAGGTTGAGCCGGCTGTTTGGATATCAACCCTGACCAGGCCAAATAACCTCTGTATAATGCCTGCTGTTATATCGATTACCTGAATCCGATCCTTTGACAGGTAGAGATTCTTTCGGACAAAAATTCCACTTCGTATATGGAGTTCCCCATCCTCTATTCTAAACTGAAACCGCCACCAGTTTGCCACTCCCAGTATCAACAAAAAAACGAAGCCGCCGCCAATCCACCAAAGAAATGGAAAGCTTTCACTCCTCGCACCAACCACAAGAAAAACGATAATGGTTACAAAGTTGCCTTTAATCAGGCTAAATGCTCTGCTGATTGTGGCTACAGGATGTTGACGCTGAAATTCAAACATCTTCCTCGGCCAGCCGTGCATATTTTGAAATCTGATCACGAACTCTGTCGGCCAACACTTCGTCCAGTGCCGGTATTTCGTGAGTCGTTGCCGCTGTTGAGATCGTAACAGTGGCCAGTTTATACCACCTCAAAATAGGACCCTGCCGAGTATCTACATGCTGAACGCGACTTAGCGGGATTAAAGTCCTGTTCTTAACAATCACCCCCCTCTTTAAATCTATTTCATCGGAGTCAACGGCATATCTCCAGTTTTTCCAGATCAGGGTTGGCATCAGGGTAAATGATAAAATCCAAAACGAAAGAATGAGGACTGTTGAGACGGCTAAGATCCAAAAGTGGAACGTGTTCATACCAAACACTGCATAGTAAACAACCGGAATTCCCAAAAAAAAGAGATTGCCGAGTGCATTTGACCACTGCCAGACCCGTATGGCACGCGGAGGTAATTTATGGAAAGGTGTTTTTTTCATAGCCTGCATTCTTAAATCGGCCTAAAACTACATGAAAGAGAACATAGATGACAGCAGAAGGTGTAAAAGATCGGTACTACCTGTCAAAACAAAAAAAGCTGCCCCACATAGCGAGGCAGCTTAAAATCAAACAGGGATAATTATCCTTTGTTTTTGATATCCTGAATCTCAAGTCTGATTTCCTGAGAGAGCTTCTTCAGGTCCTGCAGTTGTTTACGGGCACGAGTACCTGCAGCTTTGTTTCCTTTGTTGTAGAACTTATCGAGGTCTCCTTCCAGTTCAGCTGTCAGGTTTTTAATTTCGTCCATTCTGCTCATATCAATATTCCATTTAGTTAGTAATTATTCTGATGGGTCTCCCATCATTCTTCAGTACATAGAATTTCCCATCCCTGTACTTTAATTCGCCTAATTTAACATATTAGCTACAAAAAGCTACTTTTTTTTCTTTTTTTCTCTTCAAAAATCAGAATCCCAATCTTTGTAAAGATTACTCCCGGTTATTGTGATACCAGTCTGCGGCCTTTTCTCCGCGCTTTTCATCTACAAAAAGGGCTACCAATACAGCAATCAAAAAGAGCACAGCACAAAACAGTACCGATCGTTGAAGACCAAATTCTGCCTGTAAAAGTCCCAGACCAATGATTCCAAACACTCCGGCAATTTTGTTCGATAACCCCCAGAAACCAAAAAACTCCGCAGATTTCTGTTCCGGGCTGAATAATCCGACCAATGCCCTGCTTGCAGACTGACTCGATCCAAGGCTCAAACCTGCCACAATCCCGATATATAGGAAAACATATTGAGCTTCGTAGTCGGTGCCGAATGTAAGATTGATCCAGTCTGTAAGGTCTGTTACTGCCCAGATACCCAAAACGCCTAAAAACCATAAAACCAGTGTTAAGTTATAGGTAGTTTTGGCTCCGATTTTATCTTGTAAAAAGCCAAATGAAAACGCCCCGATCGCTGCAGTAATCTGTACCACAATAAACATCAACACCCGCACGGTTTCATCCCACTTTACCACCTGATCTCCGTAAATAAATGCAAATGATATTACGATATAGATTCCTGCCATTGCAAAGAAGACAGAGATCAAAAAGATAGCCAGATCTCTAAATTGACTGACCTCCCTTAATGTATCGCCCAATCTTTTAAAACCCATTGAAACAAACGTTTCATCAGCCGGCAGCTCTTTTCTGGCTCCGGGTTCCTTCACCCATAAAAACGTTGGGATGGCGGTTACCATAAAAAAGAGAGCCGCATAAGGTCCAACCCACCGTATTCGTTCAAAATTTTCAGCTGTGGCATCACCCAGAAAAACAATGACAAAACCGGCTGCAACCAATCCTCCTAAATAACCAAGTGACCAGCCGAAACCCGACATTTTACCCAGATCACTTGGAGGTCCAAGACTCGGCAGAAAGGAAGCGATGAAGTTCTCACCGATGGAGTATGCAAAGTTTGACACGATTATTAATATTACCCCCAGCACAACCAAACCTGGTTCAACAAAATAGAGAAGAGCTGTAGAAAAGATTGTCAGCAGATAGCTATAAAAGAGAAATTTCTTTTTTAAAGCAGAGTAGTCCATGATTGCGCCAAAAACCGGCCCAGACAATACAACCAGAAAATAACTCACAGCCAGGGCTACACTCCAAAGTAAATTCCCCATCCGGAAATCATTCTCGGCATCCCCCACAATGACGGTCGTAAACAGCACAGGAAAAATTACTGTGATAATCAAAAGCGTATAAGCCTGGTTGGCAAAATCGAACATTGCCCATCCAAAAATCTCTTTATTGGATGCACGGGGTGTCTCTTTTCTGGCTCTTCGCATACCGGCTAATCTTTTTATTTGATGTTCTCACAAATACTTTTGCGATTCGGCAACCGCCAGAGCATCCACACGGTTATTCAACTCATTATCCGAATGCCCTTTTACTTTAATCCAGCTCACTTTATGGCGCTTTGCGGCTTCCAGCATCTCTTCCCACAGATCTCTGTTTTCGACCGGTTTATTATTTGATTTTTTCCACCCCTTTCGCTGCCAGTTTTCAATCCATCCTTTTGTAAATGCGTTGATAATCAATGCACTGTCGCTATGAATTTTTACATGGCAGCTCCGGTTCAACGCCTTCAACCCTTCGATAACCGCACGCATCTCCATCCGGTTGTTGGTTGTTTCCGGTTCACCGTTGCTTAACTCTTTCTCTTTTCCATCCCAGATGAGTAGAGCTCCCCAGCCTCCCGGCCCAGGGTTTCCGCTGCACGCGCCGTCAGTATAGAGAATGACTTCAGGTAATTTTTTAGACATATCTGTCAGTAATTTGTCGAAGTGATTCTTTCAATTTAGTTGCAGCTCCGGCAACATGTTCTATCCAGTTTTCGGCATCTCCACCGGCATAGATAATGCCCCTGGATGAGTTGATCACAGGAATCCCCCTATGATTTAACAGCGTTTGCGCAAGTTCATCGATGGATCCTCCCTGTGCTCCCACTCCGGGGATCAGCAGGTGAGAATCTGGAAATGCACGAATGACCGGTTTTGCAGCTTCTGCCTGAGTTGCCCCAACAACCATTCCGATAGGAGCCGGTACACTCTTCTGCTTTTTTGACAGCGCTTCGGCAATATATTCACCCAATGACATCCTGCCCTGGAATCGCTGCTGCAGAAAGTCTGCTGCCCCGGGGTTCGATGTCATCGTTAAAGCAAAAATAGCGTGCTCATCACTTTCCAAAAAAGGCTCCAGTGTTTCAAGCCCCATCAATGGATTTAAGGTAACAGCATCCACTGCGTATCGATCAAAATAGGTTTCACAATATTTTTTCGAAGTATTTCCGATATCCCCCCTTTTGACATCGGCAATTACAATTCTGTTGGAAGGGATTGAATTGAGCAGCTTTTCAAATGCCTGCCAGCCTTCAGAACCGAGTGCTTCAAAAAAAGCGATGTTCGGTTTGTATGCACAGGCATCAACCTTTGTCGCTTCTACCACTCTTCTGCAAAATTCAAAAATCAGCTCTGCTTTGTTGCTGTATTGATTTTTCAGGGGCTGAGGAATTCGTTGTGGATCAGGGTCCAGCCCCACACAAACAAGAGAACCGGATGAGCGAACCGCCCGCTGTAGCTTTTCTGTAAATGTCATAATTCATTTCTTATTTGAGTTTTGGAAGATAGCAATTAAAAGGCTAAGATTGAGACCGTATTCAAATCTGACAAATCAGCCTAAATTCCCCTGTATGAGTTGGTTCAAAGAGTGGTTCGACAGCCCTCTGTATGAAAAAATATATTCAAACCGCGATCTCTCTGAAGCCGCAGTGGTCGCTGACCTGATCTGTAAAGAACTTCCTGTTTCTGATTATCCCACCATTCTCGATCTCGGCTGCGGACGTGGCCGTCACTCCATCACCTTGGCTAAGCGTGGATACAAAGTTAC
>NZ_MDWE01000010.1 GCF_001715195.1 Rhodohalobacter halophilus | reverse complement strand
TGTAGATCTCTCGAAAGAGGCCATACGGAAAGCGAAATTAAAAGCATCCAAAGAGGAGATAGAAGACATTGAGTTCGTCATCGGTGATATGCGTGAACCACTCCCAAAAACGTTTGATGCAATTGTCAATCTCTTCACTACCTTCGGATATTTTCTTGATGATGGAGAGAACCAAAAAATTATCAGCAGCACAGCAAAAATGCTCAAACCCAATGGGCTGCTTTTTTTGGATTACCTAAACCCTCACTCAGTAGAAAAGAACCTTGTCCCCTCAGAGTCCGGAGTCTATGAGAATATGAGCTATCAAATTACTCGGAAAATTGAGCAGAACATGGTTTACAAAACCATTCAAATTGATGGCGATGCTCTAAAAAAACCCGCCACCTATCAAGAACGGGTAAAACTTTACAGTTTAGACTGGTTTAAAAAGGTTTTCGACAGTACAGGGTATGAGCTGATCAAAACCTTTGGAGATTACACCGGTGGCAAATATTCCCAAAACTCCGATAGACTCATCCTTTTGGCCCGGCTTAAAAACTCATAGCACGGTTTCACTGAAAACCTCTTCTACACCATGAGGCGGACGCTGCAGTGTCCATGTTTCGAAATAGAATTTTCGTTCTGAGCGAATCTTCTTGCCATTGATACTGAAAAAGCGGAAGCTTTCGGTTACCAATGGTTTCAACTGATGAAAAAAGTTTCTGTAGATATTTTTCTTTGAGAAAAGATGAAGGTCAAATCCATCATGAGCATTCTCTTTATAGAGGACTAAATCACCGGCTTCAAGCACTTCGGCAATCCCCTCCTTTTTGTGGCCTACATTACTCTGATGGTCCAGATCCAGATCTAAATCAACCCATCGGTTCTCCGTTTCTTTAGTGAGAATAAAGGGGGCTCCTAACTTTTCATTTTGAATAAACTGTATCAAATCACCTTGCTCTTCATCACGAAAAACATTGTACTCACTTAATGCTTCAGCAAATTTATTCAGCAGCTCCTTATATTTCTCAAGCTGATTGAGGCCAAATCGGTTCTCTTCACCAAGTCGTGTACCGGTAAGGTAAAATTTCGAATAGGTCGGGTCAGGCTTTAAAAAATCTTCAATAGATCCGGAAACTTCCTGCTTATCCCGGTCAAGCTGGCGTTCTCTTAGTTGATCCAGTCTCAGGTCGTGTTCAAATATCAGTTTAAATATATCTGTCATAGTTTGAGCAATAGGTTCTATTTTCTTTATTTAAACAAAGAAAAAGCCCCGACAATTTCTCGCCGGGGCTTCAATTTCAGGCTGAATGATCAACCAACCATTAAATCATGGTTGCAATCACAAGCGCTACAACAGCCATCAACTTAATGAGAATGTTCAGAGAAGGTCCGGACGTATCTTTGAACGGATCACCTACTGTATCTCCCACTACGGCAGCTTTGTGAGCTTCAGAGCCTTTACCGTAAGATTTACCGTCAATCTCCACACCTTCTTCAATCATCTTCTTGGCGTTATCCCACGCACCACCGGCATTTGACTGGAACAATGCCAGAAGTACACCGGAAGCAGTTACACCTGCGAGGAGCCCGCCAAGCATGAGTGGTCCGCCAAGGAACCCAAACAGAACCGGTACAATAACGGCAAGTAGTCCAGGAGCAATCATCTCACGGATAGAAGCCTGAGTTGAAATGGCAACACACTTTTCATATTCAGCTTTTCCGTCGGCGGCATCAAACAGAGCACGATCATCATCACTCCATTCAGCAAGCTTCTTGCCTTCGTTTCTTCTCATGGCATCAAGCGCTTTGGTAAGCTCAGGGATATCCTTGAACTGGCGGCGAACCTCTTCAATCATACTCATAGCCGCACGGCCAACAGCCTGCATTGAGAGTGCAGAGAAGAGATAAGGAAGCATCGCACCTACAAAAAGTGCCGCCATTACGCTCGGTGATGTAATGTCGATCGCTGAAATAATGGCTTCCGGATTGGCTGTATTGTAAGCCGTAAGGAACGCCGCAAAAAGTGCCAGTGCAGTCAATGCAGCAGAACCAATTGCAAAACCTTTACCGATTGCAGCTGTAGTGTTACCCACTGCATCCAGCTTGTCGGTTCTTTCACGGACTTCAGGCGGAAGCTCAGACATTTCCGCAATACCTCCGGCATTATCAGAAATCGGACCGTATGCGTCAACAGCAAGCTGAATACCTGTATTTGACAGCATACCTACCGCAGCAATTGCAATACCGTATAGTCCGGCAAAATGGTAAGCTCCGAGTATGGCAACGGCAATAATTACAATTGGAATTGCAGTTGAAATCATACCTACCCCAACACCGGAAATAATGTTCGTAGCGGCACCGGTTACGGACTGCTTCACAATAGACCACACAGGTTTTGTGTAGGTACCTGTATAATGCTCGGTAATTAGTCCGATCAATAGACCTGCAGCCAGACCAAAAATAGTTGCCCAGAACACGCCCATCGCTGTGTAGCTTATACCGTTAAACTCCCAGCTGGCAGGCAGCATCCATGTAATCAACAGATAGGAAGCGATAAGCATGATGATAGCAGAAATAAACTCACCCAAATTGAGGGCTTTCTGAGGATCTCCACCCTCTTTTACTTTCACAAAAAATGTACCAATGATTGATGTCACAATTCCCACACCGGCAAGCACCAGTGGAAGCAGAACGGCATTCAATCCGCCAAATTCGTTACTGGTTTCAAACCCGGCCAGCCCCATAAAAGCAGCACCGAGTACCATTGTACCGATAATTGACCCGACATACGATTCAAACAGGTCAGCACCCATACCGGCTACATCACCAACGTTATCCCCCACGTTATCAGCAATCGTTGCAGGGTTTAAGGGGTGATCTTCCGGAATTCCGGCTTCAACTTTTCCTACCAGGTCAGCACCCACATCAGCAGCTTTTGTGTAGATGCCACCACCAACACGTGCAAATAACGCAATGGAAGAAGCTCCAAAAGAGAAGCTTGTAATAACCGTAAGAACCTGCTGAATGTTATTTACTTCTGTACCAAAAAGATTTGTATAGAGCAGGAAGAGAAGGCCCAGTCCCAATACACCAAGACCCACAACACCGAGCCCCATGACGGAACCACCGTTAAAGGCAACATTTAAACCTTCTCCAAGGCTTGTACGTGCAGCATTGGTTGTGCGAACATTCGCTTTTGTTGCAACTCGCATACCAATGAATCCGGCCATACCCGAACAGAGAGCACCAACAATAAATGAAACAGAGACAAGCCAGGATGAATTTTCAGCACCGGCTCCTTGCAGACCAAGCAGAACTGCCACAATAATTACAAAAATTGAGAGCACTCGATATTCTGCTTTGAGAAACGCCATCGCCCCCTTTGCAATGTTTTGGCTGATGCGTTCCATTTTTTCGGTGCCAATCTCCTGTTTCCCTACCCATTTTGCACGGATATAGGTAAACAACAGAGCCAGTATACCGGCTACCGGAATAAGGTAAATAATTGTGTTAACCATGATGATTTATGTGTTAAGGTTTGCGGTAATTATCGCTTATTAGTTAGTTAAATTCATTCATCGCAATATCAATTCCACCACGAAGAAACGTTAAAATAGCATCTGATGCAAGGTCTATCGACTCATCAACTGTAGATCGCTCTTCCGGAGCAAAAGGAGAGAGCACATAATCCGCTTGCCGGCCTTTTGGAAAATCATTTCCCACTCCAAATCGAAGGCGGGGAAAATCCTTAGACTTCAGTTTTTCGATAATATCGGCAACGCCATTGTGTCCTCCGGCACTGCCTCCGGGACGTAACCGAATCTGCCCGGTATCCAGATTGATATCATCGTAGCAAACCAGGCACTTACTCTTGTCAGTTCCCGTTTCTGCAATGGCTTTTGTAATAGCTTTTCCGCTTCTGTTCATGTAGGTGGTGGGCTTAATCAGAACAACGGATTGACCCTTAAAACGGCCTTCACCTTTTTGGTAAAGGCCGTTATCGGGTTCAAAAGATATGGATAGCTTCTCTGCGAGGTTATCTAAAACCTCAAAACCTACGTTATGGCGCGTACCTTCATATTTTGTGCCCGGGTTTCCCAGACCAACAATCAGAGCCATAACAATAAAAAGGCTTATTCTTCTTTTCCTTCTTCCGTATCCGGTGCTTCAGCATCCTCTTCGCCCTCTTCACCTTCAACAAGAGCTTCTTCACCTTCAGGCAGCTCTTCTTCGTCCGGTTCGATGGCAGTTGTAAACAGAGCTTCGGATTTTGGTGGAGCAATGGTCACAATGGTTCTGCGAGGGTCGTCAAGCGGATCAATTCCTTCCATGTCGAGCTCACTTACGTGCAGAGAATCGCCGATACCGAGTTCGGTAATATCGAGCTCAAACTCAGCCGGGATTCTGTCTGGCATCACTTTCACACGAACAATACGCATGGTTTGGAATACACGTCCACCGCCGTCACGAACTCCAATAGCTGTACCTGTAAGGCGGATTGGAATTTTCAGTTTCACACGTTGTTTTTCATCCAGTACATAGAAATCAGCATGTAAAACACGATCGGTAACGGGATCAAACTCAACATTCTTAAGAAGAGTTTTATATGTTTCCCCGTCAATCGTTAACTCTTGCAGTTTGGTTTGAGATGATGAAAGTATCTTCTCGATATCCACTTCTAAAATAGAAAAGTGAATATTCTCTTCAATCTTAGGGCCGTAAAGAACAGCAGGTACTCTCAGCTCATCTCTTAATTGAGCTACTGATTTTTTCCCTAAATCTCTTTTTTTGCCTTCCAGTTTATATATTTCCGGTTGCTTCATGGTTTTTTCAATTATTGATTAATCATCAAAAAGTGCACTGATAGTGTCGTTTGTGTGAATCCGCTGAATTGCTTCCGCAAAAATCCCGGCCACACTCAATACCTTAATCTTGTCCGATGGTTTCCTCAGCGGCACGGTGTCTGTTACCAGCAGCTGATCAATCGGAGAATCTTCAATACGCTGGTACGCCGGCCCCGACAAAATCGGATGTGTGCAGGTTGTTACAATATTTAAAGCGCCTCGCTCTTTCAGGGCTACAGCTGCATTGGTGATGGTTCCGGCGGTATCGATCAAATCATCCACGATCAATACATTTTTGCCTTCCACCTCCCCGATAATATTCATCACTTCGGCCACATTCTGCTTTGGCCTGCGCTTATCGATAAATGCCAGGCTCGCTCCTAATTTCTTAGAATAAGCCCTGGCCATTTTTAAACTTCCAACATCGGGAGCTACAACTACAAGATTTTCAATCGGGTTCTCAGTGAAGTGCTCGATAAAAATCCGACTCGCATAAAGATGGTCCAGCGGTATATCGAAGAATCCCTGAATCTGTGAT
>NZ_MDWE01000001.1 GCF_001715195.1 Rhodohalobacter halophilus | reverse complement strand
CTCGTCGATGACGGGAATCTTTTTGCCAATCAGCTTTTCGATGTCTCGCAGGTACTCTTTCTCAATGGCATCACAAAAGGAGAGTGCGGTACCGTCCGCTCCGGCTCGTCCGGTTCGGCCAATCCGGTGAACGTAGGTTTCCGGAATGTTTGGGATCTCATAATTGATCACATAATGCAGTTCGTCTACATCAATACCGCGAGCGGCAATATCGGTAGCGACCAGAACCCGGGTCCGCTGATCCTTGAAATTTCCCAGTGCTTTTTGCCGTGCAGACTGCGACTTGTTGCCGTGAATGGCTTCAGCCTGAATATTTCTGCCATTCAGAAGCTTCACAACTTTATTCGCGCCGTGCTTGGTCCGTGTAAACACCAGGGCCGATTTGATCTCATCATCCTGAAGAACATCAATCAGCAGATTCTTCTTATTGCCTTTGTCAACAAAATAGAGACCCTGCTGAATAGCATCCACGGTGGGAGACTCAGGAGTCACCTCAATTTTAGTAGGATTGTGTAGGATAGAGTTGGAGAGTTTGATAATCTCATTAGGCATCGTTGCCGAAAAGAAGAGGTTCTGTCGTTTTTTGGGAAGAACGGCCAGCATTTTTTTGATATCGTTAATAAACCCCATGTTGAGCATGCGGTCTGCCTCATCCAATACAAAGAATTCGATATTTGACAGTGAGATAAATCCCTGGTTCATCAGGTCGAGCAGACGTCCGGGTGTGGCGGTTAAAATGTCGACACCTTGTTTCAGTTTCTTTACCTGACTTTTTTGATTGACGCCTCCAAAAATGACCGCGGTGTTCAGTCCGGTATACCGGCCATAGTTTTGAAAACTTTCATCAATCTGAATAGCCAGCTCACGTGTTGGCGTAACGATCAGGCTTCTGATTTTTCTGTTACGGTCCCTGCTCTTGTTCTTGCTAAGGATTTCCAAAATTGGAATTGCAAAAGCGGCTGTTTTGCCTGTTCCTGTCTGAGCGCATGCTAAAAGATCGGTTCCTTTGAGTGCAACCGGGATGGCTTGTGATTGAATGGGAGTGGGCTTCGTGTATCCTTCTTCATTTAAAGATCTGAGGATTGGATCTGTTAGATTCAGTGAATTAAATGTCATATAGGGTATAAAATGAAAAAAGCCCGCTTTCAAATTAAAAGCCGGGCTTAAAAATGTGAACTAAAAGGTACGAAATGTTTAGGTGGGATCCATGTTTGGTAGCTGAATTGTGAGTAGGCGGGGCAGCGGGGGGGGCGGTTGGTCGTTTCACAGCTAAGCTGTGGCCGAGGATGGATGGTTATCTCTGTGCGAAGAAGAATCCTCACCGGGAACTCCACTTCCTATCTTAAACATCGATTAGTATAAATCACATCTTCGTCTAATTCCGGATGAAGCTTTTTGATGCTCTCCCAGTAAGTTCCTGACTTCTCAAAGTATTGAATAGCTTCTTCATCGTCATCATTTGAGCAGTGAATTTTTCCAAGAAGTAAATTAGCCTCTGCAACGTATGGACTTTCTTTATGACCAATTTGGCGTAAAAGTCTTAAGGACTCTTCCGCATAAACCTTTGCCTGGTTTATATCATCCTGAAGCAGTGAAATGTTTGATTTTATCATAAGGCTTTGGGCCGGCCGGATGTCACTTTTGGATGAGGGAGTCTCAGCCGATTCATACTCTGAAACGTACATCTCTGCAGTGTCAGGGTTGTTGTTTCGAATGGCTTGTTCAGCAGCAGCCAGTGCGGCTGTAGCCGTGTGTGCTGATCTCCTCTCCATGAAAGAGTCATATAGCTGATATATTTCTTCTCTCAGCGTAGGCGAATCCGGACTTTGAAGCATGTTGAGTTTCAAAAATTCCAGCTGGAAACCGTCGACATAGTGAGTTGTCATCTGTTCAGGTAATGTGTGGAAAAAACGGTCGTAAATATCTTGGGCATAATTCGGTTGATGTAAGTCGATAGCGATTCTAAACGCCCTGTAGAGCCAATAGGAGTTCATGGGATTCCCCATCTGATTTTCAGCCTGAATCTCCAGAACTTGTTCCGCTGTCAAGAGAGCATCAACCGTGCGGCCGGCAAACTCGTAGGCTGTGGAGAGATCATACAAGGCACGCGCATATCGGTAGCTGTCAAATCCATACCGCCTGCCAGCCAGCTCTGCATTTTCTTCGAGCAATGGGATCGCCACGGATGTTTGTGCGTTATAGGAGAGGGCGTTCCCATAGGTGCCGAAAACAGCTAATCTCATCTGATCTGAGATGGATGATTGAAACTCCTGAGCAAGGTCATATGCTCTTTCAGCTGCCTGCAAGCCCTCCTCGTAATTACCTCCCCACTCCTCTAAATTTTTTAAAGCGGTCAGGTAGTCGATGCACTGTAAAATAAATTCCTCCGGACGATTGCAGGTCAGATCGACTGATAGCCGGGTGTTTTCAATCGCTTTTGGGGTGTCTCCCATCAAACTATATGCATTGGCAAGCATATAGAGCAGCTCGCTCTCCATAAGTGTGATGTCTCTCCCGTCCAAATTTCGAATCTTCTTGAGTGCATCGTTTGAAACTGTTTCTGCTTCATCCGGTTGTCCGGCCCGCAGCATGGACCCGGAATACTTTGCTTTGATATCCGCTTCCACCAATGGGTCGAGTATCACGCCCTGATCGATCAACTCCATTGCCTTGGTTAAGTACTCTTCAGCAAGGGCATCTTCCCGCATTCCCTGATAGCTGGCACCGATCACTCCAAAAAGTTCAGCGGCAAGATCAGGACTGTCGGAAAGTTCATTTTCTGCAGCAAATGCCCCCTGATCGATCAGGTCACGGGCGGTTTGCGGCTGCTCCGGATTTGCCCACGGGTTTCCGGCGGTAATCATACTGATCAGAAAGTCTTTTACCGCAACAACCCGTTCAGATGCTGCCAGCGCGCGCTCGGCTTCTATGCGGGTTTGATTTGCCTGCCAAAGCGTGGCTGTAAAACTGAAAATAAGCAGGATAGAGGCGGCAGTTCCCAGTGTGACCAGATTGCGATTTCTCTGTATAAATTTTTTGAACCGATAGGATCTGGACGGTTTTTTCGCAGAGACCGGCCGGTTCGACAGATAGTTCCGGATGTCGCGGCTGAACTCTTCGATGGAGCTGTAGCGTAGTTCCGGTTCATAATGTAATCCTTTCAGAATGATGTCATCAATTTCATCCCTAAGTTGCTGGATTGGTACAGCCGGGTTCTCACTATTTTGAATAACAGCTCGAGGGCTTTTGATTGAGGTTGTTTCAAGTTCGGTTCTGATTTCATGAGGTTCAATCCCGGATGCGTTATAGGGGTGATCGCCGGTCAACAGTTGGTAGAGTACGATCGAAAGAGTATAGATATCGGATGCAGTTCCGATAGGCTGACCCGCAATCTGTTCGGGGCTTGCATAGGTGATCGTGTAAATGGGCTCATGATGGCTGGTAATATCAGGTGATTTTTCTCCGAGAAAATCATCAGACAAGATTTTTGCAATCCCAAAATCCAGCAGCTTTACAATTCCACTCTTAGTTACGAGAATGTTTGCAGGCTTGAGATCCCTGTGAATCACCAGTTTTTGGTGTGCAAATGTTAATGCACCGCAAATTTGCAAAAATAGTTCAAGCCGCTCTTCTGTTGAGAGGTTGTTTATTTCGCAGTATTCGGTAATCGGGAGTCCTTCCACAAACTCCATTACATAGTAGGGGCGGCCATCTTCAGAAATCCCGGCATCCAGTATATGTGTGATGTTGGGGTGATTGAGCTGTGCGAGAACCTGCTGCTCAATCCTGAACCGGGTTAGCATATCCTCACTGTCCAAACCCCTGCGCAAAATTTTAATGGCTACTCTATTTTTATACGAATCATCATCCCGTTCGGCAAGATAGACAGTGCCCATTCCGCCCCGGCCGATAATGTCGACAAGCTTGTATTTATCTACAACGGCTCCTACTGCCGATTCATCGAGGAAATCACTTTTTTCATTCTCGATGTCGGTTAGAAATTGATCTTTTACAAGGTCAGGCTCGTCCATCCATCCCTCAGAGTGCTGGATGGAGTCGAGCATGTTCTTCACTTCCATATAAAGCTGCTCTGAATCACCGCAATTTTTTCGAATATAGGTCTCTCTCTCTTCAGGGGGCAGATTGATTGCTTGATCTACAATCGATTCAATGATGTTCCAGTCAAAGCTCATGCAAATAGGATATTAAAAACGCAGTACCTGAAGGTTGAACACATGTAAATGATTAGCGGAGGTTCAGCGCTGCGTCAGATGATTGTTTAGGTCAGTGCATAATATATCATACGCCCTGAAAATTTCCACAAAACCTTAGGTGATTTCACGAGATCATTTGAGCAGCGGAGTTGCCGGCTTCTCGTTACATAGAAGAGCTATGAACGAGTATGAATACTCGTAGGGAGCTCCTCTCCCCGACGGAAAGCAGACAGCTCTGCTGTCAAAGTTCAAATAGCGTAACCGGAATTAATGATTCCATCCCTAAGTAATTTCGCATTGAAGAATATCTCCAATCCTCCGGTCGATCTACAAAACCCCGTTTAACGGGATTATTATGGATATACTCAATTTTCTGGATCATCATCTCATCACCGAAAATTTTCTTGGGATAATATCCCTCCTGCCATATCTGGTGAACTGAATCCGAATGACGTGGATTTTTGGCTTTCCTTAATTTGAACAATTGGAAGGTGTGTCCATTTTCTGAAAACAGATCGATAATAGATCTCGCCGTCCAGGATTTAAATTCCTGTACTTGTTTTGGAAGTTGATCATGCTGGAGTACTACATGGATGTGATTTTCCATAATTACGTAGGCGTAAACGGTTGCATCTCTCTTTTTTTGAATAAAATTGAGAGCATTCAGGATAACTTGAGCGGCCAAAGGATTGGAAAAAATCGGGTATCCATTTACTACACTGCTTGTGATGAAATAGGGGTAGCTCGGATCGTACACCCGGTATCTTGATCGTCCCATCTGGTTGAAATTTTCTGAACTGTTTGGGTATATCTGTAAGAACCGGGAAATGTGACTTCCTTACATGATTTTTTATTGGAAATGGGTTCTGTGTGTGGTAGCGGAGCTGCCGAGAGTCGCCTCACAGCAGAGCTGTGGGCGAGGATGGATGGTGATCTGTGAACGAGGATAAGTACTCGTCGGGAGCTCCGCTACCCGACGAATACAGCCAGCTTTGCTGGCAAAACTCGTTTCAAAAATTCCACTTGATGGAACCGACAATCACATTCCCGGCCTCAGAAAAAACGGAATCAGCACTTCCAATAAAGATCTGAGTTAGCAGGTTTACATCGAGATCCTGCAGGGCAGACCAGGTTACCGATGGTGAAATAAACAGCGCCTCTTCATCCGGATACGTAATAGCTGCAAGGGAGCCACTCCAGATGGGGGTGAATGGGTAGGTTGCCTGAGCAGAGAATTGAAACCGGGAGAAGGATGGATTATCTGCAGAAAGCGGTTCACCAAATAGAAGAAAATCATCCTGTCCGCCATTCTTATTATAAAGGGCTTCAACAATCAAAAAGAGGCTGCTATCAAACATGTAATCGGCAGATAGGGCAGCGATCAGATTCGTTGGGTTTTGCCCGGGTTGATCTTCCAGGTCTGCGAAAAACATCACTTCTCCCTTAAATCCGGTTTGATCGATGCTTCCCGCCCAGCCACCGCCAATTGCCCATCGATGCCGGTAATATCCGGTGATCATTTGAATGTCGTACCCGCTTTTGTTGAATCCGTAAAGAATAGCCGCCACGGAGTTTTTCATATCACGGGCGGAACGGTAGGCTAATTCAAACCTGGAAGCCCAGTCGAGAAAATATTGAACACGAACTGCATCGGACCCGGGTCTCTCCGGATAGTCAAAATCGTAAAAAGAGTAGATGTTGAACAGGTCGTTGGGATTGGTGATGGTGTTAATGCCCCAATTGACGCGCTGCCGCCCTGCCGTAATTCGCCAGTTTCCGCTGTACCAATCCAGATTTAGCCGGTCCGGAATGTAATGAAGCATCCATTTTTCCCGATCTGCAATAAGCCAGGAGAGATTCACAAGCCCGTCATCCTGATCGATTGCATCAGCATAGAACGGAATATCCTGTACGAGGTCTCCGGCAAACAGACGGGTACGCATTTCCCAATTAAAGGTAAGGTCCGGCGACAGGTACCACTGAACGTTTAGGCGGTTTTGTAACCTGTACTCCCAAAACGAATCTTTTTCAAAGGGTGGAGGCAGATCCGCATTAATCCAAACCGGCATTCCCTGCATATATCCGGAGATTTCAATATCCTCGGACTGAAACTGAGCAATTGCAGTTGTGGACGAGAGTAGAAGTGTTAATGTGAGGATTAAGTGTTTCATTGTGGTAAAATAAATTACAGGCAATAAATACTTCCCTCCTTTTTAAGGAGGGACAGAGGGTGGTTATTACTGTGAGATCTAATCTGATAGATATTTTAATTCTAAAAACAGCAACTATTAGAACCTCCCCTAAATCCCCTCCTTAAGAAGGAGGGGACTTTCTTTCATCCTTATCTATTGCTCCATCAACCATGGTGATGACTCTTCTGGCTCGGTCTATTACCCGCTGATCATGAGTGCTGAAAATAAACGTCACATTCTCCTCCCGGTTCATCTTCTCCATCATGTCCAGCAGATTCATGGCAGAGTCGGTATCCAGGTTTGCGGTTGGTTCATCAGCCAGAATGAACTTGGGCCGTGAGGCCAGGGCTCGTGCTACGGCTACCCGCTGCTGTTCACCTCCAGAGAGCTCCTTGGGGCGAGAATCTAATTTGTCTTTCAACCCCATCGCCGATAGTAGTTCATGAGCCCGTTCCTTCATCTCCTGTTTGCTTCGCTTTTGCAAAAGCATGATGAAGGTTACATTTTCGTAGGCTGTGAACACCGGAATCAGATTGTAGGCCTGGAAGACAAATCCTATGTTATTCAGGCGAAATTCAATCAATTTGCTCTCTTTCATCCCTGTTATTCGTGTTCCGGCAATTTCAACATGACCCTCAGTGGGGATGTCCAATCCTCCGATCATATTCAGCAATGTGGTTTTCCCTGAACCGGACGGACCGCGAACGGTGGTGAACTCTCCCTCTTCAAACTCCAGGTTTACATCCCGCAGGGCATGTACCGGCACGGTATCCGGATTATAGACTTTTGAGAGGTTGTGTGTTGTAATTATAGGCATAGTTATCAGTTTTACAGTGTCAACAGTTTATTTTCCTGAGCTTGACGACATAGATTGGTAAAAGTGTTTCCCCTCCTTCGCAAGGAGGGGCCAGGGGTGGTTGAATATCTTTGTTGTACTCAATAAGTAAAGAAATATGGTTTAGTTCTTTTTTAAACCTCCCCTAATTCCCCTCCTTAAAAAGGAGGGGATTCCCTTAGTACCAATTTTGATGTCAAATAATAAATTCACATTCATCAGAGCTTTTCAGACACACTGTTGTATATTAATCACGAACGACTTCTCCGGGTACGAGCTTAAGGGCTTTCAGGGCCGGATAGACGGCTGCCAGCATTGCAGTTGCGATTACCAGCAGCGTTACATAAAAATACTCCTGAGGTGTAACGTAGGGATAGACCAGCGCACCGTAACCCCAGATTTCAAACGAATCGCCGCCAACCGCGGTGAGGTCCAGCCCGTTTTTGTTGAAATAGTTTACCGTCAGATATCCCACAAACATTCCAAATGCAGCACCGGTTAGCGTTAGCATGACCGATTCCAGCATGATCATGACGAATATTCTCACTTTATTCATTCCGATAGCCATCAGCATTCCCAGCTCTTTCGTTCTTTCGAATATGGCCATCGTCATCGTGTTTAAAATTCCAAACGCGAGCGCAAAGAGGATTACAATCATGATATAGACCATGTAAGTTCCGCTGAACTGCGTCATGTATCTCATTTCAGGAGAGAGTTCGAGCCAGGTTTCGGCTGAGATATTGTTGAACTCTCTGTTCAAATCAGACACGATTTGGTCGCTCAATTCACTGTCATGAAGCATCATCGCTATTTCGTGATAGACCGGCTGATCTGCAATCAACTCTCCTAAGTCTTCATTTTTTACATAAACCGTCTGTTCATCATAGATTGTCTGCCCTGTTCTGAAAATTCCGCTGACGATAAAAGCTCCGGATGTGATCTCATTTTCCAGGTTCTGAAAGGTCAAAACGATTCGTTCCCCTATCTCCACATTGAGTTTATTCTGCAGTTTTTCGCCTATAAATACCGGATGCCGGACATCATCAGAAAGATATTCGCCCTGAACAAGGTTTTGATGAAATATGGTGGTTTCCCTTTCCCGGTTTTTATCGATTCCGATGATGCGGGCTCCGGATGTAGTGGCCGAAGACTGAACCATGCCGTCAAGCAGAGTTCTCGGGCTGAAGGATTTGACCCGCGAGTCGCTTTCAAGAAAAGAGGTGATTTCATCAAACGGCTCAATGAACATTCGGGGCTCACGTTCGGTCAAAAATTCAGGATGATGAATTTGAGCGTGGGTCAGCTCTTCGTTAATTACATTATTCATCCGCTGATCGATCAATCCGTTTCCCCAGGATGAGACCATAATTCCGGCCCAAAGCCCGGCAACGATGGATCCGATCAACACACCGCTTCTCCCCGGATGTCTCCAGATATTGCGCCACGCTATGGAAAGAAGCATTTTCATGGTAGTTGGATTGAAGGATTATTTTTTGGATTCAAGAATATCCATCCCGGCTATTTTGAGTGAAGGGTAGAGGCAGATTAACAGTGTAATAACTAAAATAGCTGATCCCTGCAGCATGTAGATTTCCGGTGAAAATGTGATCTCCATTGTGGCCTCGAAACCGAAATCGTGCATCAGGTCGGCCATGTCGCCCGTAAACTGAATTGGGGTGAAGTGAAAATAGAGGAGTATGAGTGATCCGAGCCCGAAGCCGGATAAAACACCCAGGATGCTAATGAACAAGGTTTCAATAAATACCACAAGCGCCAGTTTGGTCCGATACATTCCAACGGAGAGAAGGATACCGAACTCCCGTTTTCGCTCGAGTGTCATCGTCAAGATGGTGCCGAAAATTCCAAACCCGATTACGACATAAAGAATCCAAAGCATCACCCGGCCGGAGAGCTCATCAAACTCAATCGCTTCAATCAGTTCCGGCATCATCTCTTCCCAGGTAAGGACTCTCAGTTCGTCATTCTTAACCGTTTCTGAAAGTGACTGGGAAAGCGGGTTCAAATTTCGCGGGTTTTCCGGCACTACAACCAGGTTTGTGACTCGCTCCTCGGCAGAGAGTAGCCACTGTGCATCCTCAAGTGATAGATAGATGATCTGGTTGTCGAGTTCCCGGATGGGAAAGTCGATCAGGCCGCTTACTTCAAACAAACCGGAGGACATCATCCCAAACCGACCCTGACCCAGGAGGGCAAGTGTATCTCCCACGGCAAGATTTAACCGATTGGCCAGTCCTTCCCCCAGCACGGCTTTCTGTTCTCCCGATTCTCCAAATTCTCCGATTTTCAGTCGATCACGGATTTCATTGAATTGATGCTCTTTTTCAATGTCAATTCCCATCACCATGGCACCGCGCGTAATCTCCTCGCCCGCGGCAAGCATAAAGGTTTCGATGCGCGGGATCAGGAAATCGACATCTTGGTGGTCGGTTTGAATCTTCTGTTCAAGGCTATCATCAAAAAGAAATGCGTTATCGAGCGAGGGTTCGTCCTCGTAACGGTAGTCCTGAATTTGCATGTATCCGGTTTGAAAGCCGGTCATGTTATCCAAAAGCTGCTGGCGTGTCCCTTCACCCAGCGACTCTACAAAAAGCGCAGCCACAACAGCAAACATAATCGAGCTCACCGTGATGAGCGTCCGCCGCTTATTCCTCCATAAATTCCGCCACGCCAGTTTTAGGTACATGAATTTAAGTTTTTGTTGTCAGCGTTTGCCCTTCATAGCAGGAGCTTTCAAACCAATTTATGAAGTCAATTCCTGTTGCCACTGTAATACTGACAACTGAAAACACTCACCTCACTCTTCTCATATTCTGCTGGGTGAAGAAATCCGGGTCAATGTCGATATCAAATTTCAGAGTGTTGTATTTCATTACAGTTCGCTGATCGGGTTTATCGGCGGGGGTCAGAATCATCCGGGTTGGAAAAACACGCCCGTCCATCTCTTCGATTTCAGTAAAGTTGAGCGTGTTGGCCAGTTCACCTCGCTGGCTGTAATTCTCTTCTTTCAACATAATATAGTGCTCCCGGTCAACCCAGATCAACACTTTTCCCCATACAATGGCCGACTCCGGTTTGGGAATCAGTTCCAGAACCCACGTTTCTCTTCCATCCAAGGTCTCCTTCCGTAGAATAGAGTGTTCATAATCTTCGAGGGTTGAACTCTCTCTAACCAGATCATCGTTAGTGAAATCAGAGCCCATCCACGACTGCGACATCATAGAAGGCGGCATCTTGATCGTCCTGTCAATATTCGGAACGTAGTTCCAGATCTCATTTTCACGTTTCAAAAAAGTAGTGCCGCGATCGCGCGCCGGTTCGGTGATTAATATCAGTGAAAAATCCTCCCCAAGCGCCCACGCCTTCATGCTCATTTCCCGTTTATAACGTGGCCGTTCAATTGTCATCGTCATCTCAGCGTAGCTCGACTCCCCACGCATCACCTCTTCCATTTTGTTGATGATTTCTTCTGCGGATTGACTGTAAACCGTTCCGGCCGTAAGAAGTAAAAAGGCAAGAAATGGAAGCGCTTTTTTAATTCGGTTCATGAATTCCTCTCCGGATTAGTACCCGATTGTCTCAGTGCGATTTCACATACTCAATCTGTTCAATCAAGTGCTGAACCCACTGCTCAATTTTCAGGTCGATCTTCTTAAACAGCGATGGATTATCCTTTCCTGATTCAGGTTGAATGCTCTTTTTTGTTTGCATGATATTGTTGGATAATTTTCTGCTTCTCATTTTCCCACGTTTTGATGATCCCATCCAGTTGATCACCAATCCAGTAATAGAATGTTGAAGCCTCTGTCAGCCACCCGGAGGTTTCATCCTCCCGATTTTTCAGGTCATCTCCCTTCTGCAGGGTGTCTGCAAGCTCAATAAACTGACTGATCCGCTGCCGAATCATATCGCCAATCTTAATTTTGCTGATTCTGTAGTAGGTTTTCCGATCTCCGGGCAAACTGACTGCTTCCGCCATTCCGGTTTGAACCAATTGTTTCATGGTTCCGCTAATGCTTCCCTTACTCGCTTTCAGGGCTTCCTGAATCTGCTTGAATGAGACATGATCTTCATCACAAACAACCAGATAACCGAACGCACGTCCCGCCATTCGAGTTAAACCAAGCTTTTCGAATAGAAGTCCGCACTCTTCGATATACATTTGTTTTTCGTTCTCCATACAAAAAAGTTACAGAGAATGTTCATTTAGTTCAAAAATTATTGAACTAAATGAATGGACAAATATTCACTAATAACTTCAGTTCGATTAATAATTTTTTCAATAACATAAGAAAGAAGTCTCCCCTAACAAGGGGCTCATTTTTTGAACGCGAAGCGATATTTAGAGGGTGTCCATCGAACTTTTTTTCATTCGGATAAACATCCCCTAAATCCCCCTTTAATAAGGGGGACTTTTACATTCAACAATCGAACTCAGGTTAATAGTCCGGCACGACTTTGATGTGTTTCATGAGTGTATGACATAAAAAAATCCGCAAAGTCTTTCGACCTTGCGGATTTTGAAAATCACGTTAACTCACTAAGAGTAAATTACTTCAAATGCTTCTCGAAGAATTCAAAAATTCTGAGGTATTCGTCATGCCACGAGTAGGGGCTTGTAAAGCCGTGCCGTTCAGATGGGTAGATCATCATCTCGAAATCACTATTGCCGGATTGAATCAACTCCTCTGCATACTGAAATGCGTCCTGGGCGCCCACATTATCATCAATCAAGCCGTGAAGTAAAATAACAGGTCGTTCCAGTTCAGGTGCGTAGGTAAGAGGAGAACTTCGGTCATAATGTTCAGGTACTTCATCCGGATCACCCAGACGAGGGAGGGTGTACCAGGGATTTGCATAGTAGTAGTTTCTCCAGTTTGAAACTTTTCGGAGTGCGGCCGCTGCGTGAAATCGGTCAGGTGCATCCGACACAGCGTAGAGTGCCATGAATCCGCCATAGCTTCCGCCGTAAATTCCAACATTATCCAGATCAAGGGCTCCGCCGGTCATCTCCTGGGCTTTATCGAGCCCGTCAATGATATCTTCCACTTCATATTTGCCCATCCAGTCGGTAACATCCTCACGGAATTTTCGTCCGTATCCGGTGCTGTGGCGGAAATCGACCTCTACAACAATATATCCCTGGTTCAACAGATATTGATGAAACATATACTCGCGCCAATAGTTGTTAGACCACCCTTTATACACATTTTGAAGCGAACCGGCTCCATGTGCAAAAACAACAACCGGGTAGGTTCTGGAGTTATCAAAGTTGGCAGGATAGAGCAGCGACATTGACAGGCCGGTTTCACCGTCTCTTCCGGTAAATCGAACATACTCTTCCTTCTGCCAGTTATAATCGCTGAATCGCTCGGGTACTGAGTTTGTCAACTGAATCTCTTCACCCGGATTTTCCAGGTCGATCATGTAGAGATCATACGGCTCATTGAAATAGGTTTTTGCATAAATGAGTTTGGTTTGATCATCCGAAAGCCTGAACTGATATCGATAGGCTTCGTCGGTCGTAAGCTGATCAACGGTATTGTTGTTCAGGTCATGAATAAAAATGTGTCGCTCTCCATAGTCGGCTTCATTTGTGGTATAAATCAGCTTTTGGTCACCGAGCCATCGCGCCCAGGTAACTTCATACTCACCATCAGTGATCTGCTCCAGGTTGCCGGTGCGAAGATTGGCGATATAGATATGATTCCACCCACTCTGCTCCGACATGATCATCAGCCGGTCTGTTCTTGGGGCAAACCGTATAGATGTACCGTGCAGCCATCCTTCTGTGGTATCTTCAAAAATGACAGACTTTTCTCCATTACGGTGATTGTACGCGATAATTTTTCGCTCTTTCAGGGCCGCATCCATTGAGTCTTTCACTGAAAAATTGCCGGTAAAACTTCCCGCCATGGAGCTTCTCTGTACACCGGATGAGAGAGTATCCAGCTTCATGGTTTCCAGATCTGCGGTGTAGTAGGAGACAGAGGGTATTCCACGCTGCGAAGCACCCGGTGATACAAATTCATCCACATATTCCGGGAAGTAGATGGTTCGGGCATCGGAAAAGTCTGTTTGGCGCAGTACCAGTCGGTTATTTCCCGACCACCCTTCAATAAAAATTCCCGGTGCGTCGGATGGGCGTTTAGTAACCTGTATCATTTCGGGCCGGGTCACATCTGTTACCCAGACATCACCGCTTCTTACAAATGCAAGTTTACGGCTGTTGGGTGACCATACGGGCGAAATTTCTCTTTCTTGGGAAGCTACAATTCTGCGCTCATTGCTCCAGTCCCGGTTTGCTACATAGATATTTCCATCTTTTGTGTAGGCGATCAGCCGTTCATTAGGGGAAATCGAAAAACCGGTATATTCGCTGTTATCTATCGGTTCAGGGTCACCGTCAGTCAGGGCCATTCTGTAGAGACCGGTATCAAAGTAGGAAGAGTCATTCCAGGAGAAGTAGATCGAGTCCTGAGTTGTATTGAACGACCGAAAAGAGGGGCGGATTCCGGGTATGACCGGCTCGTGAAAAATTTCTTTCAGGGTAAGATTTTCAGGTACAACCTGGGCATGCGGCTGAATCGAAAACCCGCTGATTAAAAGTAAAAGTGTTAAAACGTAGCTTATTTTTCTCATGTAAAAAATCTTTGGTTTGAATGATGATCTAAAAATAGAAAAAAGGAGGATATCCGAAAGCAGATATTCATCTCATTCATCAGGATTGAAATTTTTTACAACTTAAACAAAAAAAAGCACGGTGAAATGAATCACCATGCCTGTGAAATCAGATGATAAAGTTACGTCTATTCAGCCGAAACAGCTTCGCTCATTTCACTGAAAACAGTTGGCTTGATTGCCTCAAAAGCATCCAGTGTTTTCTGAATGTGTTCATTCGTATGACCGGCCATTGGAATTAGTCTCAACAAAACCACACCTTTTGGAACGACCGGATAGGCTACGCCGCTTACAAAAACACCGTGATCTTCACGCATTTCTCGCATAATGGTTTGCGCCAGCTCGGTGCTTCCCTCCGTCAGTACCGGAGTAACCGGACTTTCTGATGGGAGTACATTGTAGCCCAAGTCTATAAGGCCGGAGCGTAGCTTTTTGGTATTTTCCCAAAGCTGCTCTCTCCACTCGGGATGTTGCCGGATCAGCTTAATTCGCTCCCTTGCGGATACGACGATCGGCATAGGCAGGGATTTCGCAAAAATCTGACTTCGGGTATTGGCTTTTAAAAATTCAATAACGCGTGGTTCAGCAGCTACAAAAGCACCAATCAGAGCGACCGCCTTGGCAAAAGTGCCAAAATAGATATCAATACCGTCGTGGCAACCCAGCTGTGTGCCGGCACCGGATCCGTCGTGGCCCAGCGTACCAAACCCGTGAGCATCATCAACAAGCAGACGGAACGGGTATTTCTCTTTCAGTTCAATGATCTCTTTCAGCTTTCCAAGATCCCCCGTCATACCAAACACCCCTTCCGTAACCACCAAGATAGAGGAGTTCGGTTTCATCTTGTTTGAAGCCCGTTTCAGCTGCTTTTCAAGGCTTTCGAGATCGTTGTGTTTAAAGACCGATTTTTCAGCCATAGCAAGTTGCTTTCCGTCAACAATGCAGGCGTGGCTCAACTCATCATAAATCAGATAGTCGTTTCGGTCAACCAGGGCATGTATCACACTCATGATTCCCTGATAGCCGTAATTAAGCAGTAATGCTTCCGGTTTGTGGACAAAATCTGCGAGTTCACGCTCCAGCGCTTCGTGCTCGTCAGAATTTCCTGTCATCAACCGAGCGCCCATCGGTGCACTCAGACCATATTGTTCGGCGGCTTTTTTGTCTGTTTCCCGGATGTGGGGATGATTTCCTACACTTAGATAGTCGTTCACACTCCAGACAACCACATCTTTGCCGTTAAACTTCATTTCCGGTCCGATCGGCCCTTCCAATTTTGGGAATGTGTAGTATCCGTAACCGTCTGATGTAAATTTACCGAGTGGTCCTGGCCGTGTTTCAAGCTTGTCAAATAAATCCATAAATATATTTTTGAGCAGGATGTTAGCTATTCCATACAGATATATTGGTATAAACCTGCAAATTTTCAATCAAAAAATCTTTGGAATCTAACGAAAAATGAACCTCGAAAACAAATTCCGGAGGCCTGTTTTTCATTTCTATATAAATGAAAAGAACAGTGAACTGCCGGTTAATGGATAAAATTGCATTGTACATCTTTAACTAATTGATTATCAGTGTTTTGCAATGGAAATGGGAACGTTTTTTCCATAATCATCGTTAAAAACTGTAAATGAAGTTTCTTGATTTATTAAAAGAATCTCCCATTTTAAAGCAGAATGTTCAACCAATTTGAATGATTATGCCTGAAGAAGAGAAGTATGAAGAGATGATTGAAAATCCAACCAAGCATCAGCTAAAAGCTATCCATCACGCCCGTGAGAGAGCTTGCATCGATGCAATGAAATCCTCCTCCTCCAAAAATCCACACAACAAAGGTTCAGATTTGGCCGGTTTATGGGACTACGTTTACGAAGAGTATCTGCAAATTCAATAGCCGGTAATCACTTTCAGGGCTCCCGGAACTATGTTGATTTTTAAATTCCGGATTTCCGAGCCTGCATGTTCACCGTCGGCATGAACTGCAAGCGGAAGCTCAGACAGGATGTCGATTTCCCGGCTCAACTCTGTTTTTAACTCTTTCATCCATTTTTGTGGACCCCACCTGAAAAAAGGGAGGTAAAAGAGGATTTTTAAGAATGATATTTTTTTGATGGTGATAAAATTGATCAGTCCATCCGTTAAATCCGCATCCGGAGCTAAATAAAACTTCCCGCCTTCCCACTTTCCGTTACATGCTGTCATCATCAACAGTTTCTCGCTGAAGCGATCTCCATCAACGTTTAATTGAACCTGAGAGCCCCGGAATTTCCATGCAGATTTGATGGCGCCGAGTACGTACACAATGGGTCCGCTCAACCATTTGTATGATTTAGAGTAGTAGTTTGCCAGGCCATCGAGTCCAAGCCCAAGTGTGTTGACGCACCACCCATCTGCATCTCCGCTGTACCGTATCAGGTCAATTGGGACCGGAGGGTGATGTTGTAATATCTCAAAACATCGGGTCAAGCTACATCTTACCTGAATTGCCTTTGCAAAATCATTTCCTGTACCTATCGGCAGTACCCCGAGAGTTGCATTAGTTTCTGCCAAGCCACTCACAACACTGTTCACCGTTCCGTCACCCCCACAGGCTACAATAATGTCGAAAGTTTGAGCTTTCCTTTTTGCGAGCTCGGAAACGGAATCATTAGCTTGAACATTCACAACTTCAGAAGTATGCCATCTTGCTTCAGCTTCTCCTGAAATGATCCGGTGAAGAGTCTGCCGATCTCCTTTTCCGGCAGCGGGGTTCACAATGAAACAGATAGATGAATGGCTTTTTTGCATAGAGAGATACTAAGCCAAATCATCAAAAAATAGAAATGGAAATTTTTCCAATAATTATCCGCTCATTCTCTCGATGTTGCGAATTAGGTGGTGAAGGTGAGATTCGATCGTATCATACGGGCGATAGCCTTTCGACATCAGGCCAGTGTCGTTGCCAATTTCAAGAAGGAGGGCAGGGAATGCCGACGCGTTGTTTTGTTGAACCCACTTGAACTGATTGCGGGTTATTTTCTCAATTTCGTCACTTGTAAAAACAGCTTCAAATTCAGCCGGATCAATTGGAAAGTCTTCGAGGATGGATAGATAGGTATCCGGTTTGTTGAGGTTTGCACCATTTTGAAAAAAAGCGTGTTGTATTGCTCCTGCAAAATAGAGGGCCTCATCCGGGGCCAGGCGATTCACGGCGTTCTGTGCTTTGCAACCGGGCATGGAGTCGTACATATAACTACCCTCATCCAGGAGTTGCAGAAACGGTTGGCCAAATACTACACCGGTTTTGTTTTCAACGACGTTCAATGAATCATCAATAGATTTATATCCTTCAGAAAGTGGTAGAGCATTCTCGTCAACCGCCAGGCCACCGGGCACAACCCGGATGTTCAACCGATTCTTAAACCGCTCGGCCAATTTTTCAATGACCGGATGGAAGGAGTAACACCATCCGCAAAGTGGATCGTAAACATAAACCAGGGTAATACTACTTCTCATCGTTTTTCGATTCTTTTACCTTTAAGTTTATTTGAGTAGAATTTTCATTGCTCTCTGAGCTGAGTTCTGCCAGGCGTTCTCCGGCTTCCTTGATTGGAATAGAAACGGCACTTGCACCGGCTTTTTGCATCACTTCAGCTTCCTCTTCGCGCATGGTAAGAACATAAATAAGCCCGCCAAATCCCGCAGTTCGTAACGTGCGCGTTGCATTCTCTTTAACAGATTGATTTCCCATGGCAATCATCACAGATTTGATATTGTCTAGGTCGATGTTTGTCCAAAGATCGGAGTCCTGTATGTCTCCGTAAACGACTCGACGCCCTGATTCAAGATTTCTCTCAATTCGGTCCGGGTCAATATCCATCCCAACAACCGGTTTGTTCTGTTCCCGGAGTTTGTCATAGGCTGCGCGTCCGGCATTTCCCATTCCTACGATCAAGTATTCTGCAGAACCGAGAGAAACGGTTTGATGCTCCGGGTGGCGGCCTTCCCGTTCAAACTTAAGAAGAAAATCTTGCCAGCGTTTCCATAGCTTTTCTTCGTTGATGGTGATCGGGGCATTGATGGCGTAGGATATAGCAGTGATCAAGCCTAAAACGACAATGGTTTCATCGGGAATATAACCATTCTGATTCGCAACAAGTCCGGCAATAAGGGTAAACTCACTATAGGCTGTAAGTGAAATAGATGCTAAAAACCCGGTTCTGGCTCTATATTTGAAAAGCATAAACAGCCAATAAAAAAGAACAGTTTTCACTGGCAGGATGAGCAGAATGATGCCTATATAATAATATTCAGAAAAAGAGGGGAAACCGGTTAAGCCCACATCCAAAAAGAATCCTACCAGGAATGCCTCTTTTACGCCCCACATCTTTTTTCCAATTTGATCTGCCCGTTCATCGGATGCCAGAAGCATACCGGCAGCAAGGGCTCCAAGTTCACCGGAGAGATTGAAATATTCAAAGAAGGATGCGCCACCCAGTGCCAGAGCCAATCCAAAAAGCATCCATACTTCATCATCCTTTATTATTCCCAATAGTTTGATCAGAATTGGCCTGAAAAGCGGCAGGGTAAAAACGGAAAGACCCCAAATGGAGGGTGTGCCTCCGCCGGTATACGCGATTATCGCAATGGCAACGAGATCCTGAATAATTAATATACCGATCGCCGCCCGGCCATAGAGTGCACCGAGCTCATTCCGGCGCTCCAGATTTTTAGCTGTCAGAACAGTACTTGAAAAACCGAGCGTTATTGAGATGATTATGGCTGTTTCTAATCCAAATCCAAACAGCAGAGAGATGGGGGTAAAGATTGCCGTGGAGATGATCAGGTGTGTCAGCCCTATACCAAGTATATCGTAACGAAGAATATTTTTTAAACGAATGTGAAGGCCAACGGTGAAGAGCAGAAAAAGTACACCGAGATGAGCGATCTCTTCAAGCATTTCTCCGCTTTTATAGCCAAATGCAGCCAGTGTTAATCCGGCTGCCAGGTATCCGACGAGCGGGGGTAAATGAATCCTTGATGCTGCAAACCCAAGTAGAAACGCCACGCCGATCCAGATTATATCCATCTATTATTCCGTAAAATTAGCCTTTTCTTTATGAGAAGTGTTGAATATAAGAATTGTTACAGGCTTTTGACTTGGTTAATTATTTTATGAGCTTCTTCTATTTCATCTCGAATAATCGTGTGCCCCATACCGGGATAGATCTGTTTATTGACGGAAGCGCCCAATTTTTCCATCACGGTTACGCTCTCCTCAACCCGTTCCACCGGAATGTGAGCGTCATTGTCTGAACAGCCTACAAAATAGGGAGTTCCCTCAAGTGAACCGGTATAGTTTTTGGGATTTACGGAATCTCCGTCTCCAATAATGCCTCCGCTGAAAGCAATAAGGCCGCCATATCGCGTCGGGTGACGAGCCACAAACTCTGTTGCCAAACAGGCGCCCTGTGAAAATCCAAGAATGATAATCTTCTCTTTCGGCATTCCTATCTCTTCAAGATTGGCAACAATGTTAAAAATAGCCTGAAGCCCCGAAGAAAGTCCGGGCTGATTATTTTTTGATGGAGCCATAAACGAGTACGGATACCACGTGTTGCCGGATGCCTGGGGCGCCACAAAATGGAAATTATCTGCTTTGAATTCATGAGCAAGCGGAAGGATGCTAGTCGCCGTTGCGCCACGCCCGTGGATCAAAATGATGGCTCCGTCAGCTTTTTCCGGTTCAACCCCGGCCGTTACAGTTCTGCTTTTTTGATGGGGTCCTTCAAATGGATTTTCTTTGTTTGCTTTAAACATATTTGGTTTTAGTGGTTTTTCAATTTCAAATGATTGCCACGGAGGCACGGAATAACATATACTGTATTGCATATTTCCGTGCTTCTGTGGCTTATACTTTAATCTGTTTTTAACTTCGGCAGTCGTGCTTCTATTTCATCGCGATGTTTTTCGTACCAGGACGGAAGTTTGAGGCTTTCTCCAAGCTGTTCAAAAGGCTCATCTACATCAAACCCGGGAATATCGGTGGCAATTTCAAATAGTACGCCGCCCGCTTCCCGGAAATAGATTGACCGAAAGTAGTCACGGTTTTTCACCGGTGTGACCTGAAATCCCATCTTCCGGATCTTTTCACTCCACTCAGCCTGCGCCTTATCATCCGGTACGCGAAATGCGATGTGATGAATTGAGCCTCTTCCAAACCGTCCGTTTAAGTTAGGTTCGGCTTTTAAATCTACGTAACGCCCGAGCCGGCTGTCGGGTTCCGAAGAGTAGCGGCTCAGGCCATGTTCATTCCCTTCAGATTTCCACCCCATTTCAGTAAGGAGTTCTCCGGTTCTGCCAATGTCCGGCAAGCTTAAGGTTGTACCGAAAAACCCGCGAATAGCGTGTTTGTCATCCACGCCTCCATATCCTACGGTCTCTTTGTCATTTACGTCCGCATCTGCGACGATCTCAATTTTCATCCCATCGTTATCGGTCAATGGAAGATGCTCAAACCCAAATCTGGTATAGATTTCTCCGGTTTCAATCCCCTTTTTTTTGAAACGTTTCTGCCAGTATTCGAGGGAACCGCCCGGAACGGCATATTGCACGGCAGTTGCTTCACCCTTGTTTGGCTGACCATCCACAACATGCTGCCACGGGAAGAACGTAATGGCACTACCCGGCTCGGCATGGTGGTTGCCGTAATAGAGGTGATAGGTAAAGGGATCATCAAAATTGATGGTTTTTTTGATGAACCGAAGCCCTAACTTATTCCTGTAGAAATTGAAATTTTCCTGGGGCGGTCCTGAAACCGCTGTGATATGGTGAAGGCCTTTGATTGATTCAGCCATAATGTTTTCCAATTGTTTCTTTTTTACTTTTCTAACACAAGATAATCAAAAATAGTTCAACATTAAACTAAATTATGTCCGGTATGAACCCGAATAAATTCGATAAGCTGGGGATTGCATTAGGCGGGGGTGCCGCACTGGGAGCCGCTCATGTGGGAATACTCAAAGCTCTGTATGAAAAAGATATCAAACCGTCATTTATTACGGGAACCAGTATCGGGGCATTTGTGGCGGCGCACATAGCATTTGGAACATCAATTGATAAGCTGGAAGAGATTGCGCTGGATTTAAACTGGCTTGATATCACCGGAATAAAACTCTCAAAACTTGGAATTTTGAGCAATGAGCGTTTAGGTAAAAATGTGCTTGATCAGCTTGGAAAGGTGAACATTGAAGATGCTGAGATTCCACTCAGCATGATCTCAACAGATATTTCAACTGGTAAGAAAGTTATTTTAAACAGGGGGCCGCTCTACAAAGCTGTGATGGCCAGCACATGCCTGCCGGGGGTGTTTGTGCCGGTTGAGTGGGAGGATATGCTCCTGGTGGATGGAGTCCTCTGCGAAAATGTGCCGGTGAGTCCGCTGCGTGAAATGGGAGCCAAAGATATTATTGCCGTGGATTTGACTACGAATCGGGAATACAAGCGTCCGGATGATATTGTGGATGTATTGGTCAATACGTTTGATATTGGCTTGAACAACATGATTAAACAGCAGATCAGGGATGATGAGATCTTTATGATTCAGCCGAAACTTAGCGCTTACAACAAAGCAGATACCAGCCAGACCGAGAAATTAATTGAAGAGGGGTACGAGGCGGCAAGGGCAGTTTTAGAGTGATACTGTTTTTAAGCAGAATCAATAGACCTATTTATCGGAAATTATGTGAAATAAAAAGTTACGACTCTAAAGTAGAACTGCTATTTTGAGGAGATTTTAAATATTTATCTACACATGTAAACTATTGACCTGACACACTGATTTACTGTAAATGAACATTTTTACTATCATCATCCTGGCTGCCATTCTAATCGATTACCTGCTGGGAATTTCTTCCAATTTGCTCAACCTGAAATCTCTTGATAAATCTCTGCCAGATGAGTTTGAAGATGTGTATGATGAGGAGACCTATTCGAAATCTCAGCAGTACACCAAAGTACGGACAAAATTCGGCTTTTTTACCGGTACGGTTGACATTTTAATTCTGCTCGTTTTCTGGTTTGCCGGCGGATTTAACTGGCTCGATCAGTGGGCGAGAGGATTCGAGTTTGGTGTAATCGGAACCGGGCTTATTTTTATAGGAGCTCTGGTATTGGGTAAAATGATTATTTCCATGCCGTTTGGAATTTACTCCACGTTTGTGATCGAAGAACGGTTCGGGTTCAACAAAACCACACCGGGCACTTTTGTAATGGATCGGCTGAAAGGAATATTACTGTCTGTACTCATAGGTGCACCGCTTCTGGCCGGTATTATTGCCTTCTTTGAGTATGGCGGCCCCTGGGCATGGGTGTACGCCTGGCTTGCTGTTACAGCGTTTTCCCTGGTCATGCAGTATGTGGCTCCCACGTGGATTATGCCGCTGTTCAACAAGTTTGAACCGCTGGAGGATGGTGAACTGCGTCAGGCGATTGAAGAGTACGCCTACAGTGTAAACTTTCCGCTTCAGGGCGTTTATGTGATGGACGGTTCAAAACGATCATCCAAATCGAATGCATTTTTTACAGGGTTTGGCAAGAATAAGCGGATAGCCCTGTTTGATACACTCATTGACAAGCACACAACCGATGAGTTGGTGGCGGTTCTGGCGCACGAAATTGGTCATTACAAGAAAAAACATATCATCAAAAATATGGCGATCTCCATCCTCCAGACCGGGATCATGTTTGCACTGCTGTCGATATTTCTGCAGGTTCCGGCGTTGTTTGACGCCTTCTTTATGGATCAAATGAGCGTTTATGCGGGCCTGCTCTTTTTCGGACTTCTTTATTCTCCTGTGGAAACCATTCTTGGAATCGGCATGCAGATGTTGAGCCGGAAATATGAGTATGAAGCCGATTACTATGCGGCATCCACGTTAGGTAACGGTAAACCGATGATTGATGCCCTCAAAAAACTTTCCAAGGATAACCTGAGTAACCTTACACCGCATCCGTTCTATGTTTTTTTGAACTATTCACATCCTCCGGTGTTGGAGAGGATCAGGGCCATTCGGAATGGTTGACTAAGACGGTTCAATGTTTTGGTTAATGTGGAAAAAATTGTTGGGGTCATATTTTGATTTGATCTTCTTCAACCGATTATAGTTTTTACCATAGGTCGCTTTGATGCGATCTTCTCCCTCTTCCATCATAAAGTTTATGTATGCCCCGCCCATGGTGTGAGGGTGCAATGCTTTCCAGTAATCTTTTGCCCAATTGGTGATGGTTTCAGCATTTGACGGTTCCGGATCTACACCGGCAATTACCATCGACCAAGTGGCATTTCGTTTGTCCCAGGCCGTATCCCCATTGGCAGGCCGGTGGGCGGCACCGTTCACCGGGTACAGGTGCATGGTGGAGTGCATGGTCGGAACAGAACCATATTTCTTGTGAATCTCAATCGCTTTGTCACTGATTTCATTTACAAAATCCCCTTTCCAGTACCACTGCATTCCGGCAGGATAAAGTTCATCAAACATACTTTGCAGGGCGGGATAAGGCATGTTACCCGTAAATTCAAAAAGCGGGCTGATAACGTTTCGTGCTTCATCCAGCGCTTGGTTAAATTGTTTTTCATCTCCTGTGCAGCACCAAAGTAATCCACACACCTTTTCTCCGTGTATAGATTTGGGAAATGGATCTCCGGGTGGTACTTCAGCCACAAGATAGAAAGCGTAGATATCATCGGGCTGTTTCTTTAACCAGTTCCGATACCACTTCAAGGTAGTTTCCAAATCGTTGACCTTCCAGAACATTGGACCGGCATACACATTTTTAACCGGGTGAAGCTGAAA
Organism: Rhodohalobacter halophilus; assembly: GCF_001715195.1. Classification (GTDB taxonomy): domain Bacteria; phylum Bacteroidota; class Rhodothermia; order Balneolales; family Balneolaceae; genus Rhodohalobacter; species Rhodohalobacter halophilus. The sequence goes on along the minus strand of NZ_MDWE01000001.1, from coordinate 150,135 downwards.
TTCGAAGGATGTGACAACACCAAAGTTTCCACCTCCTCCCCGAATGGCCCAGAAGAGTTCGGGTTTCTGATCTTTGCTGGTATGTACAAGGCTTCCATCCGCCAACACCACATCCGCGCTGATCAGATTGTCTATTGTTAGCCCGTACTTTCGGGTGAGATATCCGTGGCCGCCACCCAGTGTTAAACCACCCACCCCGGTTGTTGAAATAACTCCGCTAACGGTTGCAAGCCCAAAAGCGTGCGTTGCATGATCCACTTCGCCCCAGGTGCAACCCGGCTCCACTCGAACAGTTTTAGCACTTGGATCCACACGAATGCCTTTCATTGGTGATAAATCAATTACAACTCCGCCATCAACGAGGCCCAGTCCGGGGCCGCTATGACCACCACCGCGTATGGCAGTCTCCAGGGAGTTTTCACGGGCAAAATTTACGGATGCAATGACATCGGCAACATTTGTGCATTGAACGATAAATCGTGGGTGCTTGTCGATCATGCCATTATAAATACTGCGGGCTTCATCATACTCGGAATCATCAGGCTGAATAAATTTACCCCGAATCGAATTCCGAAATTTTTGAATGGTTTCTTGATCTATTGAATTAGAGTGTTGACTTCTTTTCGTATTCATTTTTTATTCTCGATTTAATTGTTAATTGATATGTAGGCCGGCAGGTGCAAACCTGTAATGCAAATCTTACTGCAATGCTTTTTCCCCACGGGCCACGACAAATTCACCGGGTATTGTGTAACCGTTGCCCATTTTGAACGGTTCGATCGATTTGAGATATTCTTGATGTACGAGGTTTCTGGTCTGTTCATCAAACTTTTGATAGGCGAGTGCCACCGGTCCACCTGCAAATGCAGCCATGAGTGCTGTTTCAGGATTGGCGTAGTACATTTCGGTTTGGAAACGTACAATTTCAGTGTGATCGAAACCGGCTTCTTTGAATGAATTTTTTAAAACATTTCCGGTTCCCTGTTGAAAAAAGAGCGGACAAACGTCGGAAGCAACCTGCCGGTCAACGATGGGAAAAACCTCTGCCCATCCACAGTTTTTCCTCTCTCCCCAGATGGATACGGTTGCCCGTCCGCCGGGTTTTAGCAGACGGTGCATCTCTTTGAGTCCCTCAACCGGATCGGGGAAATACATTAAACCGAGACAGCAGATGGCAGCATCAAAGTGGAAGTCATCAATTTCTAATTGTTGGCCATCCATTCTCAAAAAGTAGATGTTGGATAAATCTCGCTCCTCAGCCGCATTCATTGCCAGATTCACCATCCCCTGGGAAAGATCGGTTGCAACGATCGTCCCGTCTGAACCTATTTGTTCAGCTGCTCTGAAGGTAACCAGGCCGGTTCCACAGGATGTTTCCAGAACGGTTTCTCCTGGTTTGAGATCACTCATTTCCAAAAGTTTATCCCTTGCGGGTTTTAATTGCTTTTTCCAGGAGGGTTCGTAGTTATTTGCAGCTTTATCCCAGCCGTAACGCTGAACGCGCAGTTGAAGTCGTGGTTCCATATTCGTTCTGTTTTAATAGTATTGATTTAAACACGGTTTTTTTGAACAGTTGATCAGGATGCAGATGTAACATATTCCTCATCGTTGATCCGGATCGATCTTTTTACAGGAATCGCTCTTTTAAAATCATCCAGTACCGGGCTCATCCTGTCGGCTTTACAGATCATTTCTTCAATGTCTTCCGGTGCTTCCTGGCTGTTTATGAAAACTTGATATCTGATCTCTTTAAAACCGGGAGGTCGATCGTCAATTCCGAGCATGCCGCGGGCGTCCATATCGGTTTCAACATGAATGCGAATGTCATCAACTTGAAGGCCCATAACAGCGGCCTGTTGTGAATAGGCAATGGCGAGACAGCTTCCCAAAGCTCCGCGCTCTAAAATTCCCGGACCGGGTCCGGCATTATTTCCTCCCTCGGTTTTTCCTATATCCACTTTAAAGGACCAGTGCTTGTGTGTTACTTCGCATGTAGTACCGTTGTGCAGCCTGATTTTTGTAGTAGCAGTGCCTATTCCTTTCGAAGGGCGAAGTTCTACCACTTTCTGATTTCTCAGCCAGGCGTTCTTTATCGTTTCCCGATCGGCCATAATGGTGTAGTTATAGGTTAATGTGTTCGGGTTTCAGTTTGATAGGTTTTTTTTAATGATTCTGGAAATAATTAAGCCCTCTTGACTACATCAGTAAGTTTTATTAAACCTTGTTGACTGATCCGTCTAACCATGTTAGATTAAAGATCTCTCTGAAGTAGCACGGTGCCGGACTGGTATGTAAAGCAGAAAAAATCGTTTTCCTCTATCATTTATGTTGGTATGGGAAGTAATTGTAGGCTCAGTGGTTTAGATGGAGAGAGTTAGCATAACATCACTTCTTAAAGCTCACTCTTCAGGAGATGAGTACGCCCTGGACCAGTTGATCCCCTTGGTTTATAGCGAAATGCATAGGATGGCAGAGGGCAGATTGATTGGAGAGCGGCCGGACCATACCTACAGTGCCACGGCTTTGGTTCATGAGGCATACTTGAAGTTGGTAGATTTCAACAAGATCGACTGGAAAAATCGGAATCATTTTTTTGGAATTGCTTCTCAGGTCATGCGAAATATACTCGTCAACTACGCTGTCAGAAAAAAAGCAGATAAGAGAGGAGGCGACAATCATAAAGTGACCTTGTCGGCAGAGCATGTAAAATTCGAAGCGGATTTGCACGATATCATAACCGTTGACTCAGCACTGAAAAAGCTCGAGCAGATTGATGCAAGACAAGCGAAAGTTGTAGAGTGCAGGTTTTTTGGCGGTTTGACGATTTCGGAGACAGCCGGTGTGCTTGGAATTTCCGAACCGACGGTTAGTAGAGACTGGCAGGTTGCCCGAGCATGGCTGAATCGCGAAATTAGCAGATAGAATAGAATATTTAGAGAGGTTCGAGTATGGATCAACAAAGAAAAAAAGTGGAGAAGATCTTCTGGGAGGTATTGAGGTTAGATGGAAGTGAACGCAGAGAATTCCTGGATCAAAACTGCGAAAACAAAGTGATTCGGCAGGAAGTGCAATCACTGATTGATGCACATGAAAAAGAGAGTATCCTGGATCTGCCGCTTAATACCATTCGTGATGAAGTGTTGTCTGAAAAAAGAGATGGCAGAATGGATGGCGAGGTGATTGGAAGGTACAAGATTGTGAAGCAGATTGCCTCGGGAGGAATGGGGACAGTTTTTTTAGCTGAACGTGCCGACGGCGAATATGAGCAGAACGTAGCTCTGAAATTGCTGAAGGGAAATATCACGTCTAAACAGCAGATACAACGGTTTCGATATGAGCGCCAAATTCTGGCTTCTCTTCAAAACGATCACATCGCGCGTCTTTTTGACGGAGGGGTTACGCAGTATGGTCAGCCATGGTTTGTTATGGAATACATTGAGGGGATTTCAATTACAGACTATTGTGATGAGCATAATTTAAAGGTAAAAGAGCGTATAGAGCTCTTTTTAGATGTTTGCAATGCCGTTCAATACGCTCATCAGAAGCTGGTTGTGCATCGGGATCTGAAACCTTCGAATATTTTGGTGACATCGCAGGGTGTAGTGAAGCTGGTGGATTTTGGAATTGCGAAAACGATTGACAAAGAGCAGGGGACTGAACATTCAGAATCAAGAAAAGGGTTGCTTCCACTCACCCCAGCTTATGCAAGTCCGGAACAGATTAGTATGGGAGAGATGGCAACAACTTCCGATCAGTATCAGCTTGGAGTCATTTTATATGAACTGCTCACAGGTTTCAGACCTTATAATCTGGATGATTTAACTCCTGAACAAATTGCGGATAAAATATGCAGATCTGCTCCCGCTCGGCCATCAGAGCGTGTGGGAGGGGGAGCTCGAAATGTAAAGGGCTCAGAAGATTTGAATAAAAGGAACATGGATTCCAGGCATCTGAGCAGGAAGTTAAAAGGAGATCTGGATAGCATTATTCTGAAAAGTCTGAGTAAGGAACCCTCAAAACGATACAATTCAGTGGAGCAGATGTCGGATGATCTGAAGCGGTATTTAGATCGAAAACCGGTGGTGGCACACCCTGCTGCAAAGTTGTATAAAACGGTTAAGTTTCTAAAACGCCACCCGATTGAATCCGTTGCCTCAGCTATTGTTTTTATGTTGATTCTTGTATACCTGTTTACAATCACGAGGTATTCAGCGCAAACGCGTGCTGCACTCGAGCAGGTGGAAGTTGAAGCATCGAAATCTGAACAGGTAGTGGATTTTCTGGTGGGCATGTTTGAAGCCGGTGACCCTTATGAAAACATTGGAGGAGAGGTGCCCGTGAGCGACCTTCTTGAAAGGGGGCGGTTAAATGCCGAAAATTTACACGATCAACCGGATGTTCAGGCCCATATTTTTGATGCGATCGGCCGAGTGTACGTCTCAATCGGTGAATTTGAGGAGGCTTCAAAACTGTTACAGCGCGCTGCGGATTTTAATGAAAAAAGGGGTAATTCGAATCCGGTTGAGCTGGCTGATACCTACTACCATCTCGCTTTTGCATTGCACCATTTGGCAGAGTACAGAGAGGCTGATAAACTTTTTGACCGAGCATTATCAAACTACCGCAATGTGTCAAATCATCGATCTGTAGAGTATGCAAATACACTGAACCTGGCAGCTAACATTGAAACGACCCGCGGCAACTACTCTAAGGCTGTGGAGATGCACCGCGAGTCATTAGAAATGTTTCGTGAGTTTTCGGGCAGTGATCGATTGATGGCTTCAGCATATCACGGTTTGGGTGATGCCCTGCTCTATGCAGGATTGACCGAGGAGGCTTTAAAAAATCTGTGGATATCATTTGAACTGTTTGAAGATCTGTTTAGCCCGAACCATCCATTCATTGCCGGAGTTCATGAATCCTTATCAAGAGCCTACCTGATTGATGAGCAGTATGATCAGGCAGAGAGACACTTAATGAGATCGTTAACCATCCGGAGTACGGTTTTGGGTGATGGCCACATTGAAACAGGAATCAGTCGAAAGTCGCTGGCCGATTTTTACAAAAACCTGGAGAGATATGATGAGGCCGGCGAAATTTATCAGGAGCTTTTAAATGGAATGTCGGATTCCAATCCGCTTCGGCGACCGGTTATTCAGGCCATGGCAGATCTCTACACCAGATCGGCTGATTATGAAAAAGCTGAGTCGTACTATCGGCAAACAGCAGACTTGCTGAGGGAACACCTTCATACTATGCATCCCAGACTGCTATCAAGCGAACTGAATCTTGGAAAAAATCTTATGAAACAGGGAAAGGTTGATCAGGCAGAAGAATTGCTGATTCAATTACAAATTAAAATAGAGAGCTCCGGTGTGGAAGCGGATCAGGGTTTTCTGAATGAGTTTGCCTCCGTACTGGCAGAGTTGGATCTTCATGTGAAACAGCAAGAGGTTGTCCACGGTATGGAGAGAGGTATTCAATAAGGTGATTGATATCCTCAATATTCATCAGGAGAATTTTGCATCAAATGATAAGTTAAAAAGTGTTCCATTTCGTTCGGGTGCCGGTTTGTAGGAAAAATTTCCGTCAATCTGCCTTGCAAGGGTTTGAATCAGTTCCATACCAATTGACTCAGATTCCGGGTTTTCATGCTCTTCGGGAATACCAACTCCGTTATCAAATATCTTCAGGGTTACCGCCTTCCCGGCCTTCTTAAGGCTGATATGGATTTCTCCCTCATTCATATCCCTGAAAGCGTGTTTCAGACAGTTGGTGATCACTTCGTTGACAACGAGCGAACATGGAACCGCCTGGTTGATATTTAACTGAATCGGTTCCAGATCGTACTTTATATTAATCTCTTTGGAGTGGTTCATTGTAGCGAGAATCGTTTCTACAAGTCTGATCAGCCCTTCATCAAACTCCATGTTTGAAAAGCTGTTTGATTGATAGAGCTGTTCGTGAATATTGGCCATCGATTTAACCCGCAGTGTACTGTTCAGTAACTTTTCCTGAACCTCTTCATCTGACTCTTTAAAAGATTGGATCTGTAACATCCCGGAAATAACGGCGAGGTTGTTTTTAACACGGTGATGGATTTCAGCAAGAAGAGTCTCTTTCTCTTCGAGTGACTCCTCGATCTCTTTTTGATGAATCAGGAGGTTTTGTTTTAAATTTTGTTGTGACTCAATAGTTTCCTGAAGACCGCGGAACAGCATCGGCAGAAAAATGACAGCAACAATACTCAATAATATTGAGTTGGCAGAAATTGAGAGCCATGACGCGACTTCGTGACTTTCCCGTAACGGATAATCGACCTGTTGAAGATAGATGAGCCCTGCGTGTGCAAGGCAGATGAAAATGTTAATGTAGATTGTTAGAATGCCGGCACGGGTTGGGAGAATGAGCAGTGCAAATATGGTTGCCCCAAACAGATAGGTGAGGCCGGCACCGTGTTCACCCATATAAAAAATCAGGACAGAAGCCACAGTATAGATCAGTGAGAGAAACAGGAATTTCCGTTGTTTCAATTCAATGCCGCCATACAGGGAGATCATCGAGATGGCTATGCCGAAGAGGAGGTATGCGATTGTGAGCGTTGGCAGACTGAGCGAGTAGACCACGATGGCCGAAGGAATTAAAATGAGAAGCCCGAGAGGAAAAAGGTAGACAACAATACTTGCAAAAAGCCTGTTTCGCCAGTACTGTAAACCATCCATCCGGGTGAAATCACCCATACAGTTTTGACGAACTCTCAGTTTATACGTATCCCATAATTTTGCCATTAAAGCTCCCACAAATGATGGTGGTCTATCCGGGGTATCCTGTCAGATGAATTTCAATTCCTAGTATGAAATCTAATCACAGGGTTTGCAAATGGCAAAAAAGATAAAGCTATCTGATTTGTTGTATGTATATCAAGTTTTTAAGAGTGGGGTAAATCTAATTTTGGGCAGCATAATAGCCGGGACCTTTTACAAATCGGCCGGGTGATTCGCCCGTATGCTCTCCATTATCCAAAACTTGGATGCCGTTCACAAAAACATGTTCAACCCCTGTAGCGTACTGATGCGGATTTTCAAACGTGGCGTGATCCTCAATGGTTTCAGGATCAAAAATGACGATATCCGCATAGTACCCCTCTTTTAAAAGTCCGCGGTTATTCAATTTTAAATTAGTCGCAGGCAGTCCTGTAAGACGATAGATCGCCTCTTCGAGTGAAATTAGCTTTTCCTCCCGAACGTATTTACCCAGCAGGCGGGCAAAATTTCCCCATGCCCGTGGGTGCATTTGTCGGTTCAGAATATCCCCTTCTGCAGCAAAAGTACCTCCGTCTGACCCGAAACTCATCCATGGAAGCTGAATCTGGCGCTGTACGTTCTCTTCACTCATCAGATAGTAGATTGCACCAATTCGATTGTTATCTTCTACGGTCAGATCCACTGCTGTGCGTACTTCATCTTTATCTCCGCGTTCGGCCGCAACTTCACTGAGTGTCATTCCCACATACTTTTGCAGCTCATCGCTTCTCAAACCGACAAGAATAATCCCGTTACCTCCGCCTGCCATCAGGTAGAAATTTTCCCAACCATCGGATGGAGTTTTAATCTCTTCAATAATCTGTTCTCTGGTTTCCGGATCCTTCAGCCGTTCGATCCATGCAGAGTGACCGCCGTCTTGAGTCCAGGGTGGAAAAATAGCGGCAAGGCTTGTGGCTGCAGCATCATACGTGTACATATTCGCGGTAACCGGCTGACCTGATGAGCGGGCCTCCTCAACTTTCTCAATTACCTGATCCAGTTTGTCCCAGTTTTGCCGCCCGGCCGCTTTCAGATGGTGAATTTCTGCATGCACTCCGGCTTCCCGGCCAATCGTAATGAGCTCTTCGACCGACTCAACCAGCCGGTTGCCTTCACTGCGCATATGAGATATGTACATTCCGTCATACTCTCCAACTACTTTAGATAGTTCGATCAACTCGTCTGTTTTTGCATAAAATGCGGGTGCATAAATCAGGGATGTACCTAAGCCCATGGCCCCTTCACGCATGGCTTCATCCGTGAGCTGCTTCATAGTTGCCAACTCTTCCTCGGTTGGTTCGCGGTCGTTGTAACCGATCTGGTGAATCCTGAGTGTTGTTGCCCCCACGAATGATCCCACATTAGTGGAAATACCGTTATCTTCCAGGTGCTGAAGGCCTTCGCCGAGTGTTTGCCACAAATAGTCAGACGGATTGTCTCCCCAGCGCTGTCTCTGCATCTCTTCGCTAAGCGGTCCTACCGAACTGCCCTCGCCAAACAGCTCTAGGGTTACACCCTGTTTAATTCCGCTCATCGATCGTCCGTCATTTAATAGAGAACCGGCTCCCCAGCTCAGCATGTTGATAAACCCCGGGGTCACAGCTTTTCCACCGGCATTAATTACTTTTTTTGCTCCTGAGGTGTTATGTATGGTTCCTATTGTGACAATTTTATCACCTCGTATTCCGATATCGGCTTCATCAGGAAAATCACCGCTTCCGTCATAAACAATACCATTGGTAATAACGATATCATATTTTTCTGCAGTACAAGAGGCAAAAAGAGTTGCGAAAGCAAGGAGTGGGATAAGTAACCGATTGAGCATATTGAGGCTTCAGTTTGTTTGAATTTAGATCAAAGTAATAAGGAGCAATTATTAAAAGTGTAAAAAGATTTTTATCCGGCCGAAAGTGATTAGCCAAAGGAAGGATAATGCTTATTTCCGTTTGTCTTTTACATAAATCGCTTTGGACTGTCCCTGGCCAACCGGTCGTTCTTCAATTTCAAATAGTTTAGTGGCTTTAATCAATTCGCCAAGTTTTGGATAGCCATAATTTCTGGGATCGAAGTCGGGTGACTGCTTGGCAATATGGCTGCCAACGGGTGCAAGGTGGGCCCAGCCGCTGTCATCTGACGAAGCTTTTACAGCATTTCGAATTAAGCTGACCAGTTTGGTATCCTGTTTCAATTCCAGGGTGGAGTAGCGTTTTCCTGATCCGGTTTCCTCTTCATCATCGCGGAGAACTTCTGTGTAGATGAATTTATCGCAGGCAGCAACGAATGGCTCCGGTGTTTTCTTTTCGCCAAAACCGTATACAACCAAGCCCGATTCACGAATCCGAGCTGCAAGCTTCGTAAAATCACTATCGCTCGAAATCAGACAAAATCCATCAAACTCCTGTGTATAGAGCAGATCCATCGCATCAATGATCAATGCACTGTCAGTCGCATTCTTACCTTTTGTGTAGCCAAACTGCTGGATGGGCTGAATGGAGAAATTGAGCAGCACATCCTTCCAGCTTTTAAGCTGAGGAGACGTCCAGTCGCCATAAATTCGTTTAACATTTGCCGTACCGTACTTTGCAATTTCAGCAAGCAGGTTTTCAATAACCGAAGGTTGAGCATTATCAGCATCAATAAGAACGGCCAGTTTTCGAACGGATTCCTGTTCCATGTTTCTATACAGAGTTGGATTAATTTTGACTTAATGTACCATAGATTCAGATTGATTGAAAACTGATACCCCTGAACCTTACTTGTGTGTCCGAGCCAGTAGCGGTATACTGTACAGAGACGTTATTGCAATACAGAATGCAACAGATCGTTATTTAAATACATTTTTTAACTAAACAGACAGATATGCCAAAGTGTGAAATTTACGAAGATGTGAAGGGTGAATGGAGATGGAGACAGGTAAAGAAAAACGGTGATATTGTTGAGTTCTCCAAACAGGGTTTTAAGACTCGCGAAGAGTGTGAGAAGAATGGAAAAGAAGAAGGCCCCTGCACATCTTATAAGCTGGCGCTTTGATGTTTTAACTTATTGGTCCGGCTTTAGGTATGCCCGGCAAATGGATACGAATTGATTGGGTTGATCCAGAAAAGCGTAGTGACCGGCATCTTCAATTCGGACCAAAACCCCATTTTTTAACCCCGATTCCAACCGCTCTGCCTGATCCATCGGGGTAGCTGTATCATTTTCTCCCCATAGTAACAGTGCTTCATGATCAATTTTAGGAAGAAGTTCATCCTGAAACTCTGTCACTGTTTTTACAAAGGTCTCACGCATTACACCGGATAGTTTTTGGTAGTCGGATGATCCGAGCATTTTCCACAATCTTGTGTTTCGGAGTGCATTCAAACCTCTCTTTTGAAGTCGCTCCGGTAAAATAAGGAGGGGCGCTTTCAGGATTTTTGCCGTGTATTTTTTCAGGTAAAATTTAAATGACCGTTTCGGTTTGAGCCCGGCACCGCCTGTAATGATGATTTTCCCTGCTCTTTTTTCAAAATCCGGATCGGTCAACAACTTCAGAAGCACGCGATTTCCAAAGGAGTGAACAAGCAGGTCAACGGCTTCATTACCAAACTGGTGTGCTGCATACTCCTTCACCATCCCGGCAAATTGATCAAGACTCCATGGAGCGGGCGGTTCCGGTGAGTTCCCAAAACCGGGAAAATCGATCAGGTAGCAGGTGCGGATATCACTCAGTTTATCAGCGAGAGGCATCATTACGGAAGAGTTGCTCCCCCAGCCGTGCAGAATTAGCAGCGGTTTACCTGACCCAGTGCTTTGCCAGGCTATTTTTGCTCCCTGATACTCGAAAAAATGAGGCGTCATAGATGATTTCTGTAAGGCATTAACAGATTTTGTTTCATAAAGGTAAGGGAATTGATTCAAAAGCTCCCGTCAACCTTAAGAAAGTTACGGACTGATGAAACGAAAACTTTTCTATCTGTTTGAACGATTACAAATTAAACGAAGCGAGAGAGTAGCCATCATTGTGATGCTTGTACTATCGGTTTTTCTTACCGGAATCTATTCATTTCCGGAGATATTGTTTCCGAAGGGAGGTTTTGACTATAGTGTGTCGGACTCTCTATTTGAAGCAAAAAGTGCTCAGTTCCAGAAAGAACATGATGAAATCATGCTCAGGTATCAACCACTGCCTGAAGTGAATCAGGAAATATCGGCCACCGCGATTGAGACCGCCCCGAAAGATACAGTTCCGCCCGACTCTTCAAGCCGGGGCACGAATAGCGATTCCGTATCGTTAATTAACATCAATACAGCTACGGCGGAGCAGCTGCAGGAATTGCCGGGAATCGGTCCTGCCTATGCGTCAAGAATTATAGAGTGGCGAATTGAAAACGGACGGTTTACTTCGAAGGATCAGCTTATAGAGATCCGGGGAATCGGTGAAAAACGCCTGGAAGCGATCAAGCCGCTTATTAAGCTTTAATGTAAATTGATAACTATTTACTTTTTGGGCCGATAAGTAGACGAATTTCAGGTTCTGTTTCGTCATCACTCTGTGTTAACCGTATCGAAGGTTATTACGTAAAAAAATTTGTCAATTGCCCCGTTGCTTTTCTATACCCGTACGCTTTCACTATTTTTAGACAGAATTTAAAAAAAGAGTTTATGGCCAACAGAATTTTATGGGCTGACGACGAGATCGATCAGCTGAAAGCGCACATCATTTTTCTCGAAAATAAAGGATTCAAAATTACACCGGTTGCAAACGGTGAAGATGCGGTGTCGATGATTCGGCGCGAACCGTTTGATATTGTTTTCCTCGATGAACAGATGCCGGGGATGGACGGCCTTGCCACACTCGATCAAATACAGAATATTCAGCCTTCACTGCCGGTGGTGATGATCACCAAAAGCGAGGAGGAGTCGATTATGGAGGATGCGATTGGGAGCAAGATTTCAGACTATCTGATTAAACCTGTCAATCCTAATCAAATTCTGTTAACGGTTAAGCGTATTCTGGATAAACAGCGCATTCAGAATGAAAAAGCAGCTCAGACCTACCTGAAAAACTTTAATGAACTATCATCTCGCTTCAATGATGACACCGATTGGAAAGGGTGGATAGATATTTACAAAACCCTGACTCACTGGGAGATGAATCTGGAATCGAGCGATGAGGGATTGCAGCAGGTACTTCAGGATCAGTTTCAGCAGGCAAACCAGGCGTTTGGCCGTTTCATCAAGATGGAATACAGAAGCTGGTTAAAAGGAAATGATGAAGCACCTCTGCTCAGTCCGTTTTTGATGCAGGAGAAAGTTTTTCCACGTTTGAGAGAGGATGAAAAAGTTGTTTTTATTCTGATAGATTGTATGCGGTACGATCAGTGGCTACTTTTTCAGCAGATTCTTTCTGAATACTACACGATCGATACCGACTATTACTATTCTATTTTACCAACGGCCACACCCTATTCGAGGAACGCCATTTTTTCAGGAATGTATCCGCAGGAAATTAAACGACGCTATCCACAGCTTTGGGAAATGGGGCAGGACGAAACATCCCTGAATCGCCACGAAGAGGAGCTTTTAAAAAAATATCTGCAGCGGAATCATTTTGCCGATCAGGTGAAGTATGAGAAGGTGATCGATCCGGAGGATGGAAACCGGATTGCCGGTAAGATTTCCAACTATACGCAGTCGCCGCTCACGGCTATTGTGTACAATTTTGTGGATACGCTTGTTCACAGCCGGTCGGATTCTGAAGTACTTAAGCAGATTGCCCCGGATGTTCCGGCTTTCCGGTCGTTGACGGAGACCTGGTTTCAGCACTCATCGCTTCTGAGAATTTTCAAGGAGCTGGCCGATGAGGATGTTACCGTAGTTGTGACCAGTGATCACGGTTCAGTGCGTGCTCTGCGCGATACCAAAGTATTTGGGGATAAAGATGCGGCCACGAATCTACGCTACAAGTATGGACGAAATTTGCGAGCGGAGGAGAGTGCCGCTATTTATATCGATAAACCCGAAGAGTACATGCTTCCAGTAGATCCGCCGGCCAATAGCTATATTATTGCAAAAGAGGATTACTTTTTTGTGTACCCAAATAATTACAACAAATTTCAAAACCGCTACCGGGATACATTCCAGCATGGCGGTGCCTCTATGGAGGAGATGATTTTGCCTGTTTCTGTATTAAAATCGAAAAGCTGAGATGAAGAAAGAGATCAGTAACAGTGAACAGGACACTTTTCGAATTGCAAAATCGTTTGCCGGAGAGTGTAAACCGGGAGATGTAATCTGCCTGAAAGGTGATTTGGGCGCAGGAAAAACTCATTTTACAAAAGGCTTTGTTACAGCGTTTGGTATTGATGCAAATCAGGTGACTTCTCCCACTTTTTCCTTAATCAATGAGTATGAAGGAGATGGAATGGATCTGTTCCATTTTGACTTTTACAGACTCGAACATTTACAGGAAGCACTTGAAATTGGTGCAGAAGAGTATTTATATGGAAACGGCATTTGTGTGGTGGAATGGCCTGAAAGAATTGAGGAAATAATACCACATGATGCAAAAGTTATTACGATCAGAAACGCAGGTGCAAACCGACGTGAAATTATATTTGAATGATGAGTACGAAAAACCGACGGCTATCCTATCGGCTTGATCTTTTGCCGGTAATTTATCCATATCACCGAAGGGCGATAAACCCCATTCAGTTGGGTGACCTTGTGTACTACGGTCCATCGCCGGAGTATTATGGGATCGGTGAGGTAGTTCGTGCAGAAGATAACTACTGCGTGGTTGATTTCAGGGGGACCGGCCTTCTTGGTATTCAAAAAGATGTATTTTCAAACAAATATCTGATCCCGATCCATAAGTTGAATCTGAGCCATCTGCTTAAATCAACTTAACCTGACAGATGCTCATCCTCAGCTCCATCTCTCCCAATTAGCCAGATAATAATGGCGGTTGCCAAGCCGGGGTAAAACGGTTCAACCCCAAAGAATGCATACCCTTCGGCCTGATGTGGTTGCCAGGTTCCCAAAATAAGCCAGATAAACGAGACGGCTGAAGCGCCAATAATGGTTCCGATCGCATAAGCATTTTTTAGCCTGAACGGTCTCAGATAGATGCCTAAAACGGGAACCAGCAATCCGGGAATAAAAACCGAACCGATAACATACCATAAATCGATTACGCTTGGATAGACAATAATCAGTAAAATGCCGAGAAGTGCGGAAACCAAAATTCCGATGCGCGTGAGTAGGTTTGGATTGGTTTGTGGAAAGTACTTTACCAGAAAGTCACGACCCAGTGTCTGACCCGAAATAAACAGGTAGCTGTCCAGGGTAGACATGATGGTGGCCAGCAGTGAAACAAAAAAGAGTCCTTTCAAGCCGATAGGCAAGATTTGATCTGCAAGTAGTGGGTAAGCCAAAACCGGCTGTTCAAGACCGGGACCCAGAATGGCAAATGCGTAGAGTCCGGCAAAAGCGGTCAGAAAATCGAACCCCATCCAGAAAAGTATAGAGACAAAAATTCCTTTTCGGGCAGTGGAGGGAGATTCTGCCGCGGCTGCTCGCTGGTGGAAGCTTGGATCAACAAAGGTCCAAAGGGCAATAAAAAACCACACCAAAATATATTGGATGGAGTTGCCGCCGCTTATATCGAAGTGTACATCGGTGACAGCATCAGAAAGCTCCCCGAAACCACCGAATGTTCCAACGGCAAACATCAACAGAATAATAAACCCTGAGAACATCAGGATAATTTGAAGGATATCTGTTCGAATAACGGCTCCAAATCCGCCAATGGTGATATAGAGAACGGAAAACAGTGCCACGAGTGAAGCGTAAAAGAGAAAGGGTGCATCACCGCCGGATAGAAACTGGAACAGAAGACCGAGCATTAAAATGTAGGGTGCGGGGCTTACCAGGATAAATATTGGGAGCGCACTTAAGCGTCCTGCTCGTTCGCTGTATCGGTTGGCGATCGCTTCGGGAATCGTTAAAGCTTTATTGAGGCGAATTTTACCCGCCAGAAAGATGGCAAATATAGCCGAGAAGATATAAAACGGAGCACCCAGAATCAGCCATTGGGATATTCCGTATTGATAGCTCCATTCGCCGACACCCAGAATTCCGCCGTACCAGGTAGAAACCAGCGTGGCCACAAAAGCGGGAAGTGTAACTTTTCTTCCACTGAGTAAAAATTCCTCTTCATTGTCTGATGACCACCCTTTTTTCCAGCTTAACCAAATAAGAAAAAAGAAATAACTTGCAACCAGCAGCCAGTCCAGTCCCGAAAAAGTAGCGTCCACAGTTAGTCAGTTTTGTGATTAATGAAGATGAGAAGGTCTCCCTTTTTATGGACAATTTCGATTTTATTTTCAATTGTTTCATTCGAACTTCCATCCTGTACACCATTTTCCAGAACTCCATCAGTAAGTGAGTATTTTAATCCTCTTGTTGAGATCCCGTCAACCTTGCCCGATAGGGGAAAAAGTGATACGGTTGTTTTCATGGGAAGTTCTGTTTCGAAATGTATGGGAAGCAGAAACAGATCTGAATAACGGTCTTTGAAAATGATGGACTCAAATTGATTATGGAACTGTTTTAAAACAGAGAGGTTCTTTAAAGTGTGATCGAGTCGTTTCCCGGTTGCCCCGAAAACAGTCACATGGTTTGCTTCCATTTTGTAGGCATAGGCAAGAGCTTTCTCCAGGTCGTTAGTCTCCTGATCGGGATCGTGAATAACCTCTCCCGGTTCTTGCCCCGTTTTTTGATAACTGTCAAGATCCCCGATAATTACATCCGGATGTACTCCCATCCGATCTGCTGTAAATGCTCCACCATCGGCTGCGATAAATAGTGAGGAGTTCTTTAATTCCTTTTTAAGTTGTTCTGGTTTTGGGGGTGTGCCGTCACATAAAATTACAACATTCATCCGTTTGTGTATTAAGTTGAAGTAAAAATTTTATTTGACGTTTTACCCTAATAACAGGTACGTTAATGTCTTTTCAAAAATCGGGTAAGATGCCGATTTAAAAATGAGTATCAGGATAAAAAATTATGTTTAAAGAATTCATCGAAAAGATAAAAAACTATAATCGAATAGGTGTTATTTCTCACATTCGACCTGATGGAGACTGTATAGGTGCACAAGTAGGGCTTTCTCTTTGGCTGCAAAAAAATGGTTTTGAGGCAGAGGCTTTTAACGATGATGATGTTCCGGTTAACCTTGAATGGCTTCAGGAGAAATTTACTGTTCAGGAGTTTGATATCGAAAAGATCGCAACATTCGATCTGCTTATTTTGGTGGATGGGAATGCCCTTCACAGGTTTTCTCATTCCGATAACTGGTATAAAGGAATGGATATGCCCGTATGGATGATTGACCACCACCCCGATCCGAACGATGAATTTGACCTGCAAATATCTGTTCCGGGCGCTTCCTCAACCTGCGAGCTAATTTACAATCTATACAAAGAGCACAATCCCGAACAGCTGGACACGAGTGCTGCAATGGCTCTCTATACAGGAATTATTACCGATACAGGTTCTTTACAGTTTGACAGTGTAACGCCGGAAACGCTGGAGGCTGTAGCTGATATTTTACGTAGAGGGGATTTCAAACCGAATATTGTTGCTGAGCAGGTTTTTTCAACCAAAACAGAGGCTCAATACAAATTGTTGAGTCTGGCTTTAGGTACCATCAAGTTGTATGAAAGCAATCAGATTGCAGTGATGTACGTTACCCAAGAGATGCTCAAAGAAACCGGTACAACAAATAGTGATACGGAAGGATTTGTAAGTTATCCGCTCAGTATTGCGGGAGTTAAAGCTGCAATTTTATTAAAAGATCTGGATGAAGAGGGCGTTAAGATGAGCCTGAGGTCGCGAAGTGATGTGGATGTTAATGTGTGGGCGCGGCAACTGGATGGCGGCGGACACAAAAAGGCAGCCGGTGCCTGGCATCCCGGTCCGCTGGAACAGGCAATTGATGATGTGATAGAAATTGGTAAGAAACAGTTGAAAAAAGCTTGAATCGAAAAACACTCTATATTGTACTTGGAGCAGCACTGCTGATGGTGGCGGCTTGTCAGCCGGAGGGCAGTCAATCTGATGAATCGGCTTCTGAACGGCCTCCGTTCTCTGCCGCATATCTTGACGAGCAGGGAGTGATACCCCCCCGGGATGTTGAAAATCCATACGGGGAGCCTCGGGATATAGAATCCCGGATAGAATCGACCCGCGAAAATGCAATTACCCGAGCTGTTGAAATTGGCAGTGCCGCGGTTGTGAGTATTATGGCAACTGAACCCATTCGGCGACCGGATAACCCAAGAGATGAATTTTTCCGTTTCTTTTTTGGTGAACAAATGCCCCGCGAAAACACCAACATGGGGTCGGGATTCATAATCAGCGAAGATGGGCTTGTGGTTACCAATCAGCATGTGGTAGGGAGCGATCCGTCCGAAATTTCAATCTCTCTCGGTGATGGTTCCACATTTGATGCGGAACTGGTTGGTGTAGATGAATTGACGGATATTGCCTTGATTCGTATCCGTTCAGATCAAACATTTCCCTTCCTCAATTTTACTGATTCAGACAGTGTGATTGTCGGGGAGTGGTCTATTGCACTTGGCAACCCCTTCGGTCTGTTTGATGACGGCCAGCCAACGGTGACAGTAGGTGTAATCAGCGCAAAGAATCGGGACTTTCGCGCTAACCCAAACAACCCCAGAGTGTATATAGATATGATCCAGACGGATGCTGCCATCAACCGTGGGAATTCGGGAGGGCCTTTACTAAACAGCAATGGCGAGGTTATTGGAATGAACACGTTTATCTATACCGGGGGTACGAGTGCCGGTTTTGTTGGGCTGAGCTTTGCCATTCCCAGTAACCGGATAGAGAAAATTATATCTCAGCTACTGACTAGCGGTGTGGTAATGTTGGATTACGACCCCGGTATGGAGTTTACTTCCATGACAGAACAACTGATTTACAGGTACCGATTGCCGTATGTACAAGGCCTTTTGGTCACCAGTGTGAATAAAAACGGACCAGCTTTTGAGTGCGGTATACTTCCAGGAGATGTAATTGTTAAAATTGGGGATGAACGGGTGATGAGTGAAATGCACGCCTGGGCATTGTTGCGTGATTATGATGTAGGCGACGACATGCGAGTTGAACTGATTCGAGAAGGCGAGCTTTTCGAAACAGAAATGCAGCTGAGACAGAAAGTGAAACAGAACACCGCAGATAGTTCACGTCAATAATTAAACTGTTATTTTTGATCTGCGAACCAACTGAATAGGAACGGAGATTTTTTGTATTTTTGCCTGCATGTTAGTTGAAAGAGAAAACCCCCACAGAACGGAATATCTGCTCAATGTACCCGAAGGGCAGCATACGGATATTCGTTTGGATAAGTATATCACCTCGTTTGTTCAGAATGCATCACGAAATAAGGTGCAAAAAGCGATTAAGGACGGACATGTGTTGGTAAATGGAAAGATTGAAAAATCATCCTACATCATGCAGCCGGGTGATAAAATTGAGATCAGCCTGCCTAAACCTCCGGCGCCCGAAGCAAAGCCGGAAGACATCCCAATTAATATTGTATATGAGGACGATGACATCATAGTGGTGAATAAAGAGGCCGGTATGGTGGTGCATCCCGCATTTGGGAATTGGTCCGGCACCATGGTAAATGGATTGCTTTATCATGCAGATAGTCTGTCTAAAGAGGAGGAAGAGACCGTTCGTCCGGGGATTGTGCATAGGCTGGATAAAGATACAAGCGGCCTGCTTGTAGTGGCAAAAAACGAAGTGGCTCATAAAAAACTCTCGGCACAGTTTGCTAAAAAGAGTGTGGATCGCACCTACTGGGCATTGGTGTGGGGAAATCCTCCTGAGAGCGGAACAATTGAAGGGAATATCGGCCGGTCTCCGCAAGATAGAAAAATTATGACGGTGCTGAAGGAGAACAGAGGCAAGAAAGCCGTGACTCATTTTGAGATCATTGAACAATTTGATCACCTGGCACTGCTTCAAATAAATCTTGAAACCGGCCGTACCCATCAAATTCGGGTTCATATGCAGCACCAACACAACTATGTGTTTGGAGATCAAACGTATGGTGGGGATTCAGTTCGTTATGGGCCCAACACGGGATCTCGGAAAGCAATGTTCAACAACCTGTTTGCCAAACTGAACCGACAGGCCCTTCACGCAAAAACCCTTGGATTTATTCATCCCGGCACGGAAGAATATGTGGCGTTTGATTCCGAACTGCCCGAAGATTTTCAGTTCGTGCTGGATATGCTGAGAACAAATTGTAAACCATAATAAAATTATGTCTGATAAGAGTAAGAAGATCAATATTGAAGTTGAACTGGATGAGAAAAACATCCCCGAAAACATACAGTGGAATGCAACAGACTTGCAGGGATATGATGAGGCGAGTTGCCGGGCCATGATCCTTTCCATGTGGGATCACACTCGAAAAGATACATTACGGCTCGATCTTTGGACCAAAGATATGACCGTAGATGAGATGAAGATTTTTTTCCATCAAACACTCGTAACCATGGCAGATACGCTTGAAAAGTCTATCAACGACCCGAGAATAAGTGGCGATATGCGTGATTTTTGCGCCTATTTTGCCGAAAAAATGGAAATTTCAGAATAAGAAAAGTGTACGATACGCAGCAGAATTGTTATTATATTAAATCTCTGCTTAAATCAAATTGAACATTATGCAATATCTCGATTTTGAACAGCCAATTGCTGATCTGGAAAAGAAAATTGATGAACTGCAGGAAATTTCTGTAGATGATGAAGTACTGAAGCCTGAAATAGACCGGCTTCGGAAAAAAGCGGATCAGCTTCGTGAATCGATTTTTTCGAACCTTACACGCTGGCAAAGAGTGCAGTTAGCTCGTCACCCCGAGCGCCCGTACACGCTCGACTATATTGAGCGGATTACTGATGATTTTATTGAACTCCACGGCGACCGATATCACTCCGATGATAAAGCGATTGTGGGTGGATTGGCAACTATTGACGGGCAGTCGGTGATGATTATGGGGCACCAGAAAGGACGTGATACCAAAAGCCGGCAGTACAGAAACTTTGGAATGGCCAATCCCGAAGGCTACCGTAAAGCACATCGCCTGATGAAAATGGCAGAAAAATTTGGCATACCTGTGATAACACTGATCGATACGCCGGGTGCTTACCCCGGCCTGGAGGCAGAAGAGCGCGGACAGGCTGAGGCGATCGCCAAAAATCTGAAAATGATGGCCGTACTCGAAGTGCCCATGATTGCCATTATAATTGGGGAGGGCGCCAGTGGCGGAGCCATTGGTATTGGAATGGGCAATGAAGTTTATATGATGGAAAACACCTGGTATTCGGTTATTGCTCCTGAGTCATGCTCGTCCATACTTTGGAAAACATGGGATTACAAAGAACAGGCTGCTTCGGCACTAAAACCTACAGCAAAAGATTTGCTCGAACTGAAAGTTATTGACGGTATAATCCCTGAACCGCTTGGCGGAGCCCACCGCGATTATAGCAAGGCTGCAGAAGCGGTTAAAGCTCAAATTCTCAAAAGCTTGAAAAAGCTCAAGAAATTGAGCGCCGATAAACTGATTGATCAGCGTATAGAGAAGTACGCATCGATGGGGGTATGGGAGACAGCTTCCGGTAAAAACAGTAAATCGTAATGATTGATTTCCCGGAAAACGATCCGGTTCTGAATTACAGCCATACGCTTAGAAGCAGGTATGGTGAGACGGATCAGATGGGGTATGTCTATTATGGTAGATACCTGGAGTATTTTGAAGTTGCCCGAACCGAGATGATTCGTTCTCTTGGTTTTTCTTACAAAAAACTGGAAGATGAAGGAATTATGCTACCGGTTATCTACTCTCAAATAGAGTATAAAGCTCCGGTCTTTTATGATGAGCAGATGAGGATAGAGGTTTCTGTTTTTGATAAACCGCTGGTTCGGCTCGAAACATTCTACAGAATTTTTACTGATCGAAGTGAAAATCCAAATGTATTGGGACAGGTAAATCTCTGTTTTACAGACAGTAAAACCCGTCGGCCCCTCAAGGCTCCGGATCATTTTTTATTACATCTGGAAAACCGGTCTGATGGATGAAAAACAGAGGAATCTATGTTGGCGTCTTGGCAGCATTTACCATGCTTCTACTCTTTTCATTGGGCAGCGGAGTTTGGGGTGGCTCTGACGGGGTACACTGGACAGAACAGCTATTTATGGGGGTTTGTCATCAACTGCCTGACCGGACGTTTACATTCATGGGGGAGCGAATGGCGGTCAACACCCGCTGTTTTGGAATATTTTTAGGCTTATGGATTGGGTGGGTGGTGATTCCTCTGTTTAACGACAAAATTGCAGAAAAAAAATGGCCTTTATTCTGTCTTTTGTTTGCAGGGTTACTTCAAATCATCGATTATTCAGGCAACTTATTTTTATTATGGGAAAATACAAACAGTTCGCGCTTTGTTCTGGGGACGCCATTAGGTTTTTTTAGTTCACTCATAATCGCCGATCTGTTTCAATCAAAATAAAACGGGATACATTATGGAAATGGAAGAAGTAGAACAGGAAGCGTCTTTCAACTTTAATAACTACTGGCCTTCGGTTGCAATTGTTGGGGCAATTTTTAGCGTTGTCAGCTTTGTAATCGGGCTCTTTTTCGGCTATCAGCAGATCAACGCAGAACCTACGGGTTCATTCATTTCACCGGTCATGATCAGCAGCGGTGTGATCTGTCTGGCAACCGCATTTGCCGGATTACTTACTGTGTGGCACTACACCAAAGAGGTGAGTCCATTTATTAAACTTGGGCAAGGTGCATTGATTGGATTCTTTACCGGCGCCGTGATCGTTATTTTCAGCGCAGTTCTCAATGAGATGTGGCACCTGATTGATCCTTCCTATACCGAAAAATTGATTGAAGCGACTATTGCCAATGTTGAAGCAATGGACCTTCCCGCCGATGCAAAAAATGATATGGTTGATGCCATGGCTGAATCCATGCGAAGTAACTCATTTTTTCGTCAAATTTTCATTGGAATTCCAATTCCCGGACTTTTAAATATGGCAACAGCCATGATTGGTGTGAAAGTGTTCGGTAAAAAAGAAGACGAGATCAATTTTTAAATAATGACATTAAATTCAACGGATTCATCAACAACACAACATACTGTTCAATCCTGGGCCGAACGGAACGGATTTGCCGATTGGGCAATTGCTTTAATTTGGCTCATTGTTGCATTTGTAATGTTTCAGCTTACAGCCGGCATCATCTTTTTGGCTCTGATGTTTTTCAGCGGAGAGATTTCATCATCTGCTGAGGTTGAACAAGTGCTCATGAATCGGCTCGATCTCTTGTTTGTCGGGAATTCAACCGGTCAGATTCTTTTTCTTGGGATCGCTTCGTTTTTGATCGCCCGTTTACATCTGAGCAGAAGAACTGTTACTGAGTTTTTGAGGCTGAGGTGGAAGCAGGACACACCAGTTTACATCCTTTTGGGAGCCCTTTTGGTTGTTGTGGTTCAGCCTGTCATTCTTTATTTGGGATATTTTAATTCACTGCTCCCAATCCCGGAGTCGTGGACAGATATGCAGGTTTCTCAATACGAAATGTTCGAGCAGTTTTTAAAAACCGACGGAATCGTCTGGTTTGGACTATTCCACATTGCTTTGGTTCCTGCATTTTGTGAGGAGTTACTATTTCGTGGATATATTCTCAGGGCATTTCAAAAAAGCTGGGGAATATTTATAGCTATTATTGTATCCGGATTAATATTTGGGCTTTTCCATCTGCAGGTTCCAAATTTGCTGCCTCTTGCATCACTCGGAATTTTGCTTGCTGTGATGACCTGGCTGAGTCGGAGTCTGTGGCCGGCTATTGTGGCACATTTCGTGAATAACGGAGGAGCCGTACTGTTGGCTACAACCTACCCGGAACTTGCCTTTGGTGATGTAACTGCAGAATCCTTACCATCTGTATGGCTGCTTCTGGTAAGTATTATTCTTACCGGGGGAGTCATTTACACGATGATCCACCGAACCGAAGCGATAATGGAGTAATGATGCTGAAAGGATCGAAGCCAAATCAGTTTGATAACTGGGTCTGTGTGATGGAGAGGGGCACGGAGTACGAAGTGCAGATGGCAAAGAACTATCTGTCCAATATTAATATTCCATCCAATATTTTGTCGAAACGTGACTCATCCTACAGCCTCAATATTGGTGAGATGTCAATGGTTTATCTCTATGTGCCCAAGGAGTTTGAAAAGGCTGCGCGTATGGCACTTCAGGAGCTCAGCCAATCAGAAGAGGATGAAAATTCTGAGGAGGATGAAGACTCTTGAGTGAACTAGCCAAACGAATTCTTGTTGCTTTGCCGGCCGCCGCATTTTTTATCTGGATGGTGTGGCTTGGCGGTGCTGCCTTTCAAATCACAATATTTGCCGTGCTTTTGATTACCGTTTGGGAAGTTCACAACATGATGGTGAAAACCGGTTTTAGTGACTTCTTCCCGGTCTCACTTCTTTTAGTTTTATTGCTATGGAGTCCGCCATTTATACCTTGGTGGCTCATACTTACCGCGGCCGGGGTTGCCTCTCTGCTCACAGTAATTGCGGTTGCAGGACGGCAGTCCGATCGGTCCGTGCGATGGCTAACTACACTTTTTACCGGAGTTTACCCAACTGTTGGATTTATGATGCTGGTTAACATTCGTGAGCTGGGTACTACTACTATAGACGGCTTCTGGCTGACCATGACGTTATTGTTGATGATCTGGGGAAATGATGTTTTTGCCTATTTTGGCGGTAAATCGTTCGGTAAACATAAACTGGCTCCGAAGATCAGCCCCAAGAAAACATGGGAAGGTTTCGGTTTCGGTTTTCTGGGTGCCGCCGCCGGATTTTTAATCGCATTTTTCTGGGCCGATTTTCATCCGCTGCGGCTTTCGGCTATTATCCCGGCGGTTGTGATTGTAAGTATTGCGGGGCCGCTTGGAGATATTTCCGCCAGCAGAGTAAAAAGAATAGCCGGAGTAAAAGATTCATCCAATATTTTACCGGGACACGGTGGTTTGTTTGATCGGTTTGACTCTCTTCTGCTTTCAGCTCCATTTATCTACTTTTTATATTATTTAATTTTATAACCACAGGGATTGAAATTCCCGGTCGGATTGTTAATTAATACTATGGAAGAAAAACGCATCTTAATAACTGGCGGAACAGGTTTTGTGGGAAGATATTTACGTGAAGAACTTCTCAAACAGGGCAATTACTTAACCATTGTCACCCGATCTCCAAAAGCTTACAAATCGGAGCACACCAAGAATCAAAAGTTCATCACGCTTGATGAAGTTCCGGATGTAATGGAGTCGACTGATGTGGTCATTAATCTGGCGGGGGAAAATCTCTTTGGACAACGATGGACAGAATCGGTCAAGAAGAAAATTTATGATAGCCGTATTTCTATCACCCGTGAACTGGTAGATGCAATCAGAGCCTCGAGTAAAAAACCGGATGTTTTCATCTCAGCTTCCGGTATTAATTATTATAAACCTGCCGGAGATGATGTTATTACGGAGGGGAGCAAAGCTGCAGATGACTTTCTCGCAAAGGTTTGTAAAGATTGGGAAAAGGAAGCGGTGAATGCAAGAGAGCTTGGGGTTCGGGTTGTGATCTCGAGATTTGGGATTGTCCTTGAAGAGGATGGAGGGGTTATTGAGAAAATGAAGCTGCCTTTCTCATTATTCGTTGGCGGTGCGATTGGTCCCGGTACTCAGTATTTGTCCTGGATACATATGAAAGATCTTTGTAATGCAATCGTGTTTGCAATAGAGAATGAAGAGATAGATGAGGTATTCAATGCTACTGCACCAGAGCCGGTAACTATGAATGAGTTTGCATCGGCTATGGGGCGTGTGATGAACAGACCTTCATTTTTCCGTGTGCCGGAATTCGCTTTGAACATCGCCTTGGGAGAAGCTGCTGTACCGGTTGTTTCAAGCCTGAATGTTCAGCCCAAAGTACTCCAGAAGGCAGGATTCAATTTCCAATTTGAAGATGTAGAAACAGCCCTCGGAGATATTCTTTGACCTGTTAATCAATTCGACTCCCCCTCTTTTCTTACCTCCAAAATTGTCCAGCTTCTTAAACCGTCGCGGGTCTGGGCAATAATCTCGATATTTCCATCACCGGTTACATCCTGAATAATTGGATGGTTCATGCCGGTAGTTGGCAGATCCAGAATTCTGGCACCGGAAACTACATCCCAGGCGTAAAGCCGGCCAAAACTGGCAAGTGCAACCAGATCCATTCTTTGATCGCGATCAATATCCGATATTAATGGGGCGAAACTGTTTGACGAGGGCTGCCCCATGGTTTGCGTAACGACCAATCTGCCTGTATCATCGTAGAGGAATAGTGATCCGTT
Source organism: Rhodohalobacter halophilus (assembly GCF_001715195.1). Lineage (GTDB taxonomy): Bacteria > Bacteroidota > Rhodothermia > Balneolales > Balneolaceae > Rhodohalobacter > Rhodohalobacter halophilus. Next base: position 124,851 of record NZ_MDWE01000001.1, on the reverse strand, counting down.
GGAAGATTGAATGAGCACAAAGTCGTCCCGAACCAATTCATCATCCACTCTGAGCATTAGGTTATGACTACTCGGGGTAGCGTTCAATGTAGTGTTAGATATCTGGATGGATTGTACAAATAGTGAGTCGGATGCATGAGTTACTGATAATGAGTCAGCAAAGAGTGCATTCGTTCCGATTGCATACAGGCTTCCGTCATACCCTGCTCCAACAATATGTTCTTTGAATTTGGATGGAGCACCATAAATTTGAGCGGGAAGAAATACGGGGAATCCGTTTCGGCGCTCACCATTGATAGACCAGGCATGGAGTGTATTCTCCGAATAGGTAAAAATGGAACGTTCACCTTCGTAAGTACCGATAAACGGAGGCTCGTCAATGGTGGCATTTGTACTTTGTGGCCAGCCATTTAGTGCCCGGCCTCTTGAGTTGAGAATGTGCAGGTTGCGGTCATTGGTTCCCACCACAAGCTCTGCTACTCCGTTTCGAGTAATATCCTCAACTGTAAGAGGAGTTGTAATATTTTCATCTAATGATATAGGGAAATTGGGCAGAAGTGCACCGGAATTATTCCAGGCATACACTTTATTTCCGGCTGCCTGTAAAATCACATTCTGATTATTGCCGTACCAATCGTAGACCACAGGTGCTCCGATCGGTGTATCATCACCGGTGGAAGCTTCCAGAACCGTTGTTCCGTCTGCTGCGAGCGCAAAGACATTGCCTCTGTTTGTAGAGAATATTACTTCATTTCTTGAACTGCCGGTGATGTCGGCCAGTACAGAAGGGCCGGTAATTTCAGCACCGCCCAGTGGAAATATCCATCTTTCGCGATAGGGCTGATCGATACTTTCCCGCTCAAAAGAGTGAATTTGAACCGTGAGCCTGTCAGGTGATTCCAGTTCTGTGGTAATCACAAGCTGATCAAGGGGAGAGAGCAGTGTGCTGAGGTAATTTTGAGGATAAAGCCATGGTTGAATGTAGGTGTCAAAAGCCCTGGCATTCATGTAAAAAATTGAGCTTACAGATTCACTGATGGTCTCTTTTATCTCCATGAAATCGTCATCATAGTACATCACACGGCGGCGGTTTGCGTCACCTCCTATACTTTCAACCAACCCTTTTCGGCTTGCAATGGCCGCTACTTCATCATAAACGGTCACATAGAAGTCGATCATTGGGTTCAGCTCACTTCCAAACAGCCTGGCAAGCCAGCTGCTTTGTATGGAGTAAGTGTTCCCGTCGCGTATGATTAAATCTTCCTGAACAAGCTCATTAAGTGCGGAACGGATCGTAGATGCACTGCTGATTTTTCGTAGATATAGATATTCACTGGTGCTCTCTGCTCCCGACTCTGCAAAGGTGGCAAATGCAAACTCAGAATCCAGCTCGGCTGCAATATCCTGCCAAACAGATAGGTTTTGCTCAATAAACCGGTCGGTGTCGGTTTCCGGTGTGTACTCTTCGGGTGGAACCGATCTGGGCTGCAATCTTTGAATGGAGAATGCTGCACTGTTTACAGGAATGTATCGGTCGAGAGTAAATCCACGCTCTTCCGAACTGATTGATCGGAGCAGGGGAGACCGGTTTTCCCCCAGGTTCATGGCTGCGCTCATACGCCAGGATTCTGTTTCAGCATTTGTAGAATCCATTCGGAAAACGAGAGGGCTTCCTCCGGTAAACATATTTGCAAGATGAGGCCTATAAGTAACCTGGGCAACTTGCTTCACCCAGCTTTCCAAACTTACAGTATTGACAATAAATGAACCCGCTGCGGCCTCTTCCGGAAGCAGGTTTATCGGATTGTCTTCACCGGTGAGCGTGCGTATCATATTCTCAATTCCCAGGCTCGATTCCGAAAAGATGAAGTAATCTCCAAGCGTAATCACAAAAAGTACACGATCATCCAGGAATAGCTTTTCGATGGTATAACCGTTAAAGAGGTAGCGATTCTGCTCAAATCGTTTTTGATGCTTTGCAGTGAGACGGCCAAACAGGTTGGATGGGGCATTCGAAATCCATACCGGCTGCCAGTCATTGGCCATATCTGGGTAGAAAAGGACGGCTTGGATTGAGGTTTCTCCCGGAGCCTCCTCATCAACATAATTAATTAACTGAATGGCAGAAGGGGTCATATCATCCAGAAGCGGTGTGTATTGCGCCTCAAGGAGATCAAAAATGGCCGTGTTTTGCTCAGGTACGAGAACAAATGGCGTGTCGCCCGGAACCAGCTCTGTCCAGTGATTCACAGACTTATTTGAGCAACCTGCCGCAATGAGTACAATTAAAATTAAAACGAAATAGCGTGGGATAGATGATAAATTATTCACTGACAGCTTCAGGATAATATGTTTGTTCAGGATCGGTTAATACCATAGCTTAATACCCATTCGGATGAATTGTTCCAAACAGGCAGGCTGTAAAGGTATAAACTTTTTGTGTAATGAGCTTTTTAAATCCTCTGTTTCTAATAGCGTTGGCGGCAGCATCCATACCGCTGCTTATCTACTGGCTCAACGTTAGGAAACCGAAAAAAGTCCGATTTTCTACACTGGCTTTTTTCGACAGTTTAAAAGAGACTGCACTTAAACGGCTGAAGTTCAAAAGAATTTTACTGCTTCTTGTTCGAATGGCCGCCATTTTGATGCTGGTTTTTGCTGCAGCTAAACCTTTTTTACCCGGAGGGTTTGGACTTTCGGCCATCAATGAACCGAAAGCGGTTGCGGTGCTAATTGATAACAGTCCGTCGATGAGCCAAATTGACCGGAATGGGCCATTTATGGATCAGGCAAAAGAAGCTGCGGAGCAGATTGTTAACATGGGAAAAAGGGGGGATCGATATCTGTTGAATGTTACAAACGGAGAATCAATAAACACGCCCTTTCTATCACCGGAAGCTGCCGCCAGCAGGATACAGAGAATTGAGTCGGTTAATAAAGGCAACTTTATTTATGAACGGTTGAGTGATTTAATCGATCGGCTGAATGAAGCTGAAGAGCCAAATAAATGGCTCTATGCGATAACCGACGCCCAGATATCTCAGTTGGGGCAGCTGATTGAAAACGAGTTTGAAGGCAGTGACAATATCCGGGTACATTTTATTTCTGTGGGTGAAACACAAAGTGCAAATGTTGGGGTTGAGAGTACGCAACTTGAGGAGGCTGCGTTAACTGGAGGAGATGAATTGCGGCTGCGTGTCAGAGTTCGGAATTATGGTGAGGAACGTGTAACAAACCGGTTTTTGAATTTTATACTTGAAGGTGAACTTCAAAGTCAGCAGGCAATAGAGTTGGAGGGGGGGGCACAGCACGAATTCCAATTTTCTTTTCCTTCTGATGGTCAAGACTTCATCTCAGCAGAAATTGTAATTGATGGTGATGAACTTACATTTGATGACCACTACTATGCGGCGATTGAGCTCCCAAAAGTACGTAAAATTGTCGTTGTGCACGATGATGGAAGTTCTTCCGGATTCCAGTCCTATCTGCTGCCGATGCTGGAAGTTATGGCTGAGGAGCAAAATCGTTACGAAATAAACTTCTTCACGGCAGATGAAATAGGGCCGGACGATTTTTTTGACGCAGATGCTATTGTACTTGATGCGGTGCAAAACATTCCGGATTACATTTCTCAATCCGTTTTAGATGTAGTTCAGGATGGAGCCGGCGCTTTATTGATTCCTGCCGCCGAAGGGGACATCTCTACCTACAACCGGATACTTGGAAGCGGGAGTACCGGACAATACACGAACGTTTCCGGATCATACGGTTCTTTTGACGTTATTGACCGGATGGCAGCACCTTCAAGCGGACACCCTGTTCTGGACACAATATTTGATGTGCCGCAGGGTGAGGATATCCAACTGAATGTGCCGGAAATTTTCTACATGTTTTCGATTGAGCCGGGAAATGGAGCAGGTACATTCCCACTTCTCGAAACAAGCAATGGACAATCACTGATCCAAGAGAGCAGGGTGGGCAACGGCAGGATCATCTACTCTGCCATTGGCAGTAACCCGGGCTGGTCAAACTTTCCGGTAAAACCGTTTTTTGCTCCATTCTTTTACAGAACAGTGGAATATCTGTCGAGTGGTAAAGGCGCTAAATTAAATGATTTCCGATTAGGAGAACCCCTTTCCATTTTATTGGATACCCCGGTAGAATCAGCCGAGATTGAGAAGGGTGGAGAAACCGTATTGGCCGATGTTACCCGTCAGTTTGAGGGAACACGATTAACGTATAATGGTAAAGAGTGGACACCCGGATTTGGTAAGGTTCTGTCAGACGACAGAGAATTGTTATTTTCAGTCAACCAAAATGCAATGGAATCAGATTTAAAATCGTTAGAGTATGCAGAACTGAATGAACTGCTCGGTGATAAGTTTGAACAAGTTCGGGTTTTGGAGATGCATGATGACGGTGAAGAGCTGATTACGGAGCTTGAAAGTGCTTCACTGGGCAGAGAAATTTGGTTTTGGTTTATCATCGCCGCAATTATATTATTATTGACAGAATCTGTAATCAGCAGGTTCTACAATATCGAATCTGATTCTTAAATGAACATTACAACTGATATATACAGCCTCTTTGTATTGCTGCTCGCGCTTTTCACAATTGGAGCCACGTTGTTAGCGGCATATTCTGTTGCAAATGCCTGGCGCCTTAGAAATATTCGGTTGAGCTGGAAGTGTGGAAAATTATTTGGTTATCCACTTTTTTCAACTCTATTTCTGATATTCGGGCTCGGTGTTGCAGGATATGTCTGGAGCAACGGGATGGAGAAGTATCAGATAATCCTGGGAAGTTATATCTGGATGGGAGTTAGTTGGTTTACAGCCAGTTATTTCTCTACGAAAGTTTATGTGACAGATCATGGGATCGTTAAGAATGTAAATGACCCGTCTCAAACCATCGCCTGGCACCAGATACGTGATTATGTAGAAAAGCCGACAGAAAAGGGTTCAGAATACATTTTCATATACGATAAGTCAGATAGAAACGAGACTGCAAGAAAAAAATTAATCCGGCTTGAACTGCTTGTGCCGGACGAGAAGTGTTCAAAATTTGACAAACTTGTCTCATTAAAAATTGGCAAGACAATGTCTCCGGTTCACGGCACTTCTTTCGACATCAAAGCATTTGATTAATTTCACTCTAATTAGGCTATAAGAATTTGTTAGACGATATACGAAAACCATCCCTCGACAAAGAGAGAGCAATTCTGGTGGGAATTTACGGACCTGAAACACCGCGCTGGCTGGCAGAAGAGTATCTGGATGAGCTTGAATTGCTAACCGATACAGCCGGTGCCGACACCGTTGAGAAAATACTGCAAAATCGTCCGCACCCCGACCCTACAACATTTGTGGGAACGGGCAAACTGCGAGAATTAAAAACATTGGCTTCAGAAAAGGGTGCAGACGTATTGATTTTTGATGATGATCTGAGTCCCACACAGATACGGAACATTGAAAAAACTGTGGACAATAAAGTACTGGATCGCAGCGGTTTGATTCTGGATATTTTTGCATCACGTGCAAAAACGGCGGCTGCAAAAACGCAGGTTGAGCTGGCTCAGTTGCAGTATTTGCTGCCACGACTGACCCGCTTTTGGACTCACCTCTCTCGACAGAAGGGTGGGATTGGAACAAAAGGACCCGGTGAAACCCAGATCGAGACTGACCGGCGTTTGATTGGTAAACGGATCTCTACGTTAAAAGAGAAGCTGGAAAAGCTCGATAAACAGCGAACCACACAGCGCAAGAACAGACAAGGAACGATTCGGGTATCTCTGGTTGGATATACAAATGCAGGGAAATCCACCCTGATGAATTCATTGACCGATACCAATGTACTGGCTGAAGATCGTCTTTTCGCCACGCTCGACTCCACTGTTCGGCGTCTTGACCTGGAGGATCATCAAATATTGTTATCCGACACGGTAGGATTTATCCGAAAACTGCCACACAACCTGATTGAAAGTTTTAAGTCAACATTGGATGAAGTTCGGGATGCGGATATTCTTCTTCATGTGGTGGATGCATCAAGTAAATTAATTGAAGATTATATAGACGTTGTTCGCGAAACTCTTGAAGAGTTAGAAATTGAAGGAAAGAAAATGATTCTTGTGCTGAACAAGATCGATCGGCTTGAACCAAACCAGTTGATACATCTCAAAAAAGAGTTCCCCGGAGCCGTGTTTGTTTCAGCTGCCCGCGGTATTGGCTTGGGTAAGCTTAAAGAACGAATTACATCGCTTATAGAAGAGGATTATGTAGAATTTGCATACGATGTTCCAATGTCGCATTATAAGGCAGTAGCATATTTGCACGAAGTGGCAGTAATTGATCGCGAACATTTTGAAGGAAATCACGTTACAATAGAAGGCAGCGTGTCAAAAGCAGAACGAGATCGTTTTGAAAGCATGCTGGCCGAAATTCAACCGGTAAACTCCCAATGACGTGTTAGCAAAAGAGCTTTTAAATACCGATTTCACTCCTCTCCGGCCCGACAGCCCAATCTCTGCGGTATTGGCCAAAATGGATGCGTGGCATGCCACGCAGATTCCCGTACTTGAGCCATCAACAGGGAGGTTGGTTGGAGTTATTCAGTTCGAAGACGTGGCCGATCAGAAAGATGAATCGGCACCTGTAAACTCGATTCAGCTGCACAACCCAATTTTTGTATATGCGGGACAGCACCTGTTTGAAGTAGCCCGGTTGATACTTCAGCATGAAATCCGGTTGCTACCGGTGGTGGATGATGAAGGTGGTTATCTTGGAGTGATAGAGAAAAAAGATATTCTGGAAGCTTTTTCAAAAATGCTCAATATTACTACTTCCGGATCGGTCCTTACGGTTGATGTGGCTAAAGAAGATTTTACGATCTCAGAACTGGTTCATCTGATTGAAATGGAAGGTGCCAAAATTCTTGGTTTGACGGTTGAACAGGCTTCGGGTGACAATCTTCGATTACGAATATCGATTAAAATCAGCCATATCGATACATCAGCCGTTGTTTCTTCTCTGCAGCGTCATGGGTATCTCACAACCACAGAGAACAGAAACGATCTGTTTCAAACAGACATCTCTTCCCGTGCGGATGAGCTGCTTCGCTATCTTGATGTATAGTTTGTAAAATCATCAAATTTTGGTGATTAGATTGAATGCTGATTGGTATATTTACCTCGTTAAAAGAATCTATTATCCTGAAAATTTCATGAGCCGAACGTTACGCTACTACTGCCTTACTGTACTGATTTTATCTTTTCCGGCAACACTTTTAGCCCAACAGAACCAGGAATCTTATCAGCCATCCTTAAAAGAGGCTATTCATCTGTTTGATAAAGGGCTGTACGACTCCTCCATTCCACTACTGGAGCAAGCAATGTTGGAGGCAGAGAGTGAAATAACTAAAGAAATGGCCTCATTTCTGCATGCCCGCGCTTTCATAAAGGTCGACTCCCTGGGTGTAAATACACATGTTGATCGTTTTGTTCAGATGTATCCGGGCAGCAATAAATCTTCGGTTTTACTGAAGGAGCTGGCAAATCTTCACAAAGAACAGGGTGATTTAGAGGCGGCAATAAGCCGGATGGATGAGGCACTGAACTATCCGCAATCAAACCGGGAGCGTGCAGAACTATACTACATGCTTGGGGAAACATCTGCGGAGTATGGTGATTTTGAGCAGGCAAGGCAATACTTTCTGACACTATCTGATGAGCATCGCCGCAGTGAATGGTCTCCAAAAGCACTCTATGCAAGAGGTCGGCTCTTCCTGGAAGAGGAGAGGTTTTCTGAATCGGCTGATGCATTTGAACTGCTCAGGGAACGGCACCCGCTCGACCCAATGACCCGGCGAATTGGAACTGCACTTGGCGAGTCGTACTACCAGCAAGGAAATTTTGAAGATGCGATCGGAGCCTTTCAAGATGCACTGCCAAACCTTGACCATGAAGGACGCCAGAAGGCTGTTTACCTCACGGCAGAGAGTTACAATGCACTGAACCGATATGAGGATGCCACTCGGTTTTACCGTCAATATATTAATGGTGCGAATGAAGATGACGATTTGAGAATTGCCCATTATGGGCTTGGGTGGGTTTATCACAAGCAGGAGATCTATCACTGGGCTGCCAGATCATTTGGCGAAGCTGCTCAAGGAGATGATGAACTGGCAAGAAAGGCACTTTACTACAAAGGCGCCAATGAGAAAATGGCCGGCCGTTCAGATCAGGCGATCGAAACATTTCGTGAATTTGGGGATCGATACGACTACGGAGTTTTTTCTGAGCAAGCATATTTTGAATGGGCCGTTTTGGCTTTTGAAGTAGGCTTTTACGGCGAAGCAATTGAGGCTTTACGTCCGCTGGCACAACGAGCCGACGAGCTTGAAAATCCCGGCGACGTCATTACATTTTTGGGTGAAGTCTATTTTGCAAACGGGGAGTATACCCGAGCACTTGAAACATTTGAGATAGCAGATGAACTGGCTGATCTGGACCCCGCTGTGAAAAGACAGGCGAGGTTTCAACGGGCATGGGTGCAATACAGCAATCAGGCATTTGCCCAGTCTCAACCCGATTTTGAACGGGTTCATGATGAATCCCCTGACTCACCGCTGGGTCGTGAAGCACTTTTCTGGAGCGCAGATGCTCATTATCAAATCAGAAATTTTGGTCCCGCCGCACAACAGTATGCCCGTTTTATAGAGCGCTATCCAAATCATGAACTGGTCGGAGCAGCAAAATACGCACTCGGCTGGTCCTATTTTATGATGGGGGATTTTGAAAATGCAACCGATCCGCTGATCGATTTTCTTGAGAATTATGAGCCGCCGTCCATGGCACTTTTCCCCTACGATACTGATACACAGCTTCGTATCGGGGATGCCTATTATGCACAAGGGGAATATCGCGAAGCACTCAGATATTACAACATGGCAATAGGGGCTGAGCCGGGCGGTGATTACGCAATGTTTCAGGTTGCAAACAGCCATTACAGAATGAATCAAAATTTTGAAGCTGTTTCACAATTTAGAAGGGTGCTTAGAATTTATCCCTATTCCACATTGCGCGAACAAGCACAGTATAATATCGCCTACATCTATTTGAATACCGGCAATTATGATCAGGCGATTGAGGAGTTCAGAACCGTGATCAATCGATACCCCGGAACAGAATGGGCAGCTCGTGCACAATATAATATTGGCGACTCTTACTACAATGCCGGACAGTATGATCAGGCAATTTCCGCCTATCGGCAGGTGTTGGAAGATTATCCTCGAAGCAGCTACATCATTGAAGCGATTAACGGAATTCAGTTTGCACAGCTCTCCGCTGGTGAAGAGGATACGTCAACTGATGTACTGGAAGACTTTCTGGCAGATAATCCGACCTCTTCAACGGCGGATCGACTCAGATTTCGACAGGCCGAAAATATGATGCAATCGGGTGATTACGAAGCAGCGGTGGATGAGTTCAGGCAGTACTTGCGAATTACCAATAACACGGAGCTGGTTCCCGAAGCCTACATGAATATGGCAGACGCCTATGAAAGAGTTAATAATCGAGTGGCGGCCATTGAGGCACTTGAAACCTTGGTGAACGACTATCCAAATTCTGACCAAACGGCCGGCGCACTATCGGAACTTGGCCGTCTGCATTATGAAGAAGGTAACTATCAGCAATCATTAAATCGTTTCGAACAATTGATTGAAACCGACTCCCGTTATCGCCAGGAGGGGATTTTGGGCATGGGTGATGCAAACCTTGCATTGGGTAATGTTAACCGGGCACGTCAGTATTATGAAGAGGTGCTTTCAATAAATGAGAACAGTGATCCGGCCCGGATTGGAATGGGGAAAGTTCTGCTTGAAGATGGCCGTGTTGATGAAGCCAGACGATTTTTCTCCCTTGTAGCAGAGAATAATACTACGGATACCGGAGCCGAAGCCCAATATTTACTTGGTCAGACTTTTCTGGAAGCAGGTGATTCTGAGGCCGCCCGAGAGGCATTTTCCAGAGTTCAGGTTCTTTTTGAGACCTATGACATTTGGGTTGCTGAAGCACAGTATAAAATTGCGGAAATTCACATACGGGAAGGTCGTCGGGGTGACGCTATTTCTCTTCTTGAATCCATCGTAGATCGATATCCGGGAACCTCGGGAGCTGAAAAAGCCCAAAATCTGCTCAACAGAAATTAATCATGATTCAAAAAACAGAACCTGCCGGCAGTCTGGCAGGTACCATTCAGATGCCGCCGGATAAATCAATTTCGCATCGGGCGGCAATGTTTGCTGCAATCAGCAGTGAAATAAGCATTATCGACAACTACTCGTCAGCGGCTGATCCGCAGAGTACACTCTCATGTTTACGTCAGTTGGGTGTTTCTGTTCAGCAAACCGGCAACCGGGTTGAAATTAAAGGAGTTGGACGAGACGGATTCAAAAAGCCGGATTCACCTCTCAACTGTGGAAACTCGGGAACAACCATGCGTCTGCTTGCCGGAATCGTGAGTGCGGCCGGAATTGAGTGTGAAATGGTAGGGGACGACTCTCTATCATCTCGTACAATGAAAAGAATTATTGAACCGCTGAAGCAGATGGGAGCCAGCATTGATGGGCGTGACCATGAATTCGCACCATTAAAAATTGGCCTTAATAGCGGCATTAAGCCGATACGCTATCCGCTTCCCATTGCAAGTGCACAGCTAAAGTCTTGTGTTCTTCTGGCCGGGTTGTTTGGAGAGAAACCGACTGAAGTTGTGGAGACCGTGCAAAGCCGGGACCACACTGAGAGACTGTTGAATCTGAAATCAGAGGCTTATGGGTCGGGTAAATTAATTCAAAGCAGCAGAAGTGATGTGATACCTGCACAATCATATGCAGTACCGGGAGATTTTTCAGCAGCAGCTTTCTGGCTTGTGGCGTCATCCATAAACCCCGAGAGCAAGCTTAGTCTGAAACATGTTGGGATGAATCCCTCACGAACGGGTGCCTTTCATATTCTTGAAGAGATGGGTGCAAATTTTGAGATATCAAACAGCACATTTGCCGGAAAAGAACCTGTAGCTGACCTGACTATTACTTCGGCTAATTTGAACCCGATTAACCTTGATCCAAAACTCATTCCAAACTGCATTGATGAGCTCCCTGTTTTGATGGTGGCGATGTGTTTTGCCGATGGTAAATCAGTTATCTCCGGAGCGGAAGAGCTTCGCCATAAAGAGACCGACCGTCTCTCGGCCATGGCTGAGATTTTGACTGCATCGGGTGCAGAGATTGAACTGAAAAAGGATGGCATGGTGATTTACGGTGATCCTCAATTTACTCCAAGGCCGGCAAGGTTTAAATCGCACCACGACCACCGAATGGCAATGGCAGCTGCGGTGTTGGCAACTCGCGGCTCCGGGCTTTCTGAAGTTGAAGATGCAGAGTGTACTGCCATTTCTTACCCGGACTTCTGGACACATTTGCATCAGCTTATCCAATCGTAGTTGTCAATTTGGCAACGCCTTACTAAACCTCTCGTCTGCATGTCAATACGTCAGTGATCAATGCCTTGGGGTAAACTTGGCATTGAGGTTGCTCATATACAGGTAAAATTGAAATTACCATGAGCAACTTCAGTATTGATTTGGAAAAACAACTCTCAAAATTAGGACGAGATATTCAGCAGCTCGTAGAGCGAGCGGTGCCCGTGCAAGGGGCTTCCAACTTTCAGCCAAAATGTGATGTGGTTGAAAGTGAGAAACAGTTCTCGTTAATCCTTGATCTGCCCGGAATGAAGAAGGAACAGATCTCCATCACGATGAAAAATGGAGTTATTACCGTAAGTGGCGATCGGGAGTTGTTTCTTGAAGATCATGAAAAACTGGTGAGAAGTGAGCGAAAACAGGGTTCTTTTTCTCGTGCATTTGCTCTGCCTGAAGGTGCCGATCCCAAATCGGTTCAGGCGGAATTTAATGATGGGGTGCTCAGGATTACCGTTTCAAAAACAGTTTCGGAAGAAGACGGCGACAGCCAGTCCATTCCAATCAATTAAACAGTTTATTAGAATAAAAAGTAAAACGAGGTTAATATTATGGGTAAGATTATAGGAATTGACTTAGGTACAACAAACTCATGCGTTTCCGTTATGGAAGGCGGAGAGCCTGTTGTCATTCAAAACTCAGAGGGTGGACGAACAACACCGTCTGTGGTTGCATTTTCAAAAGACGGAGAGCGCCTGGTTGGTGCGCCTGCAAAACGACAGGCAATTACCAATCCGGAAAAAACCGTTTCATCTATCAAACGCTTTATGGGACGCATGTTCAACGAAGTGAAAGATGAAATTGGGCAGGTTTCCTACAAGGTGGTAAAGGGTGATGACGGAACCGCCCGTGTGGAGATTGATGACCGCAAGTATGCACCGCAGGAGATTTCTGCAATGGTTCTGCAAAAAATGAAGCAGACAGCTGAAGAGTATCTCGGCGAAGAAGTGAAAGAAGCGGTTGTTACCGTACCGGCATACTTTAACGATGCACAGCGTAAAGCAACACAGGAAGCCGGAAAAATTGCCGGATTAGATGTGAAGCGAATTATTAATGAGCCAACGGCTGCATCGCTGGCGTACGGCCTTGACAAGAAAGATGACGATCAGACGATTATTGTTTATGACCTTGGTGGAGGTACATTCGACGTTTCCGTTCTCGATCTTGGCGACGGTGTATTTGAAGTGAAATCAACCAGTGGCGATACTCACCTGGGTGGTGACGACTTTGACCAGCGTTTGATTAACTTCCTGGCTGATGAGTTTAAGAAAGATGAAGGCATTGATCTGCGAAAAGATCCGATGGCAATGCAGCGACTAAAAGATGCTGCCGAAAAAGCCAAGATTGAACTTTCAAGTTCACAGAAAACAAATGTGAACCTTCCATTTATCACCGCAACTGATTCCGGTCCAAAGCACCTGAATATTGACATTACCCGCTCTAAGTTTGAGCAACTGGTGGATGATCTGGTGAAGAGAACCATCAAACCGTGTGAAAAAGCGCTGAAAGATGCCGGAATATCCAAGAATGAGATCGATCAGGTCATTCTTGTAGGTGGTTCAACACGTATTCCAAAGATTCAGGAAGTGGTGAAGGAGTTCTTTGGAAAAGATCCAAGTAAAGGTGTGAATCCGGATGAAGTTGTGGCCGTAGGTGCTGCAATTCAGGGTGGAGTTCTGACCGGAGACGTGGACGATGTTGTGCTCCTCGACGTTACACCACTTACGCTCGGTATTGAAACTCTTGGCGGTGTAATGACCAAATTGATTGAAGCAAATACGACAATTCCGACAAGCAAGAAAGAGACATTCTCAACGGCTGCAGATAATCAAAGCAGTGTGGAGATTCATATTCTTCAGGGTGAACGTGCTCAGGCTAAAGATAACCGCACACTCGGCCGGTTCCACCTGGACGGTATCCCGCCGGCACCACGCGGTGTACCTCAAATTGAGGTAACATTCGATATTGACGCCAACGGTGTGTTAAATGTAAGCGCGAAGGATAAAGGCACCGGTAAAGAGCAGAGTATCCGAATTGAATCATCTTCCGGATTGAGCGAGGAGGAGATTGAAAAGATGAAGAACGCTGCCGAAGAGCACGCAGAAGAGGATAAAAAAGTGCGTGAGCGAATTGAAACTCTCAATAAGGCAGACTCTCTGATCTTCTCTACCAAGAAGCAGCTGGATGAGCACAAAGATAAGATCTCTGATGAGAATAAGAGTAAGATCGAAGGTGCGCTCAACAAGCTGGAAGAGCTCCATAAAGAGGAGAAAGTGGATGAAATTGAACCCGCTATCGAAGAACTGAATCAAGTTTGGGCTGCAGCTTCCCAGGAGATTTATCAAGCCGCAGAAGCTGAACAGCAAGCCGGTGGAGCTGCTCAAGACGGTGCTGCTGATGCTGAAGAGTCAGCCGAAGGCGATGATGCCGTAGATGCAGACTTCGAAGTAGTTGATGAAGATGATGATGAGAAAAAGTAAATTTCTTTGATTCATAAACAGATCATTGAAAGCCCGCTTCTGTTGGAGGCGGGCTTTTTTTATATCCCGGTTAGATTTAATCGTATATTTGAGACTGTAGAAACAGACGGTTTAAAAACAATACAGGCTTAAATGAATGTACTCGGAATAGAATCTTCCTGCGATGAAACAGCAGCAGCTGTTTGGAAAGACGGTGAGATTCTTTCAAATATTATCGCCTCACAATCCATTCACGAACAGTTCGGAGGGGTAGTGCCGGAACTGGCATCCAGGGCGCATCATAAAACGATTTGGAAAACAGTGCAGCAGGCACTGGTTGAAGCTGAAATATCGATGAATGAGGTGGATGTGATAGCCGTTGCACAGGGGCCGGGATTAATCGGGTCACTTCTGGTGGGGCTCAGTTTTGCCAAAGGGCTGGCTCTCACCTATCAAAAACCGATAATTGGTGTTAATCATATCGACGCTCATCTTTACGCCAATTTCATTGAACACAATGAGGTGTATCCATTTGTCGGCTTGATTGTATCGGGCGGACACACTCGGCTTGTTTATGTAAAAAAGGCTTTTCATCATGAAGTGCTTGGTGAAACCAGAGATGATGCAGCTGGAGAGGCATTCGACAAGATTGGTAAAATTCTGGGGCTGCCATATCCGGCGGGTCCTGTTGTTGATATGCTGGCAAAGGAGGGAAACCCCGAATTTCACGATTTTCCACGCTCAATGATTAATAAAGGTCTGGATTTCAGTTTTTCAGGATTAAAAACGAGCGTTCTGTACTACACGCAGGAGAAAGGAGAAGAGTTTGTTCAACAAAATTTGAATGATATTTGTGCAAGTGTATCGGCGGCAATTACAGATGTGCTGGTTGCAAAACTTCGACGTGCCGTTAAGAAGAAAGATGTAGAGCATGTTATGCTCGCGGGCGGGGTATCAGCAAACTCCATGCTTAGAAAAAAGATGAATAAGTTGTCTGAAAAAAGGGGCTTGAACGTCATGATACCCGCACTGGAGTATTGTACGGATAATGCAGCGATGATTGCTGTTACCGGAGCCCTAAAAGCACGTGAGGGAGTGTTTGATGATCTAAGCCTTAAACCATTCTCAAGAGTGGGATAGAGCGTAAATCACTCACATTCGAGTCTTAAAATCCCTATCTTCAGTCGAAATAAAGTTCAACACCATAACTGATTGCTATATGTATAATGTTGTATTGATTCCGGGAGACGGAATTGGAAAAGAGATTACGGATTCTGTAACTAAAATTTTAGATACCGCCGGTGCAGATATCAACTGGATTGAGTGCAAAGCCGGTGCGGGAGCAAATGATGAATTGGGTACTCCTCTGCCGGAAGAGACGATCGATGCAATTAAAAAGCATCGAATTGCATTAAAAGGTCCGCTTACCACTCCGGTCGGTGCAGGATTTAGATCCATAAATGTAGCTTTGCGCCAGAAGTTTAACCTCTATAGCAATATACGGCCGGCCCGGTCGCTTCCGAACATCGACACGCCTTTCCGTGATGTGGATTTGGTGCTCTTCAGGGAGAATACTGAGGGGCTCTACATCGGTAAAGAGCACTGGATTGGTGACGATGAGAAGCATGCTGAGGGAATTGCGGTCGTAACCCGGGAAGCAAGTGAAAAAATTATTCGTTCAGCTTTTGAATACGCGAAAAAGCGAGGCAGAAAGAAAGTAAGCCTGGTTCACAAAGCCAATATCCTGAAATTTACAACCGGTCTGTTTTTGAAGATTGGAAAAGAGATTGCTCGGGATTATCCGGACATCGAATTTCAAGATCTGATTGTTGACAACATGGCCATGCAGATGGTTCTGCGCCCACAACAGTTTGATGTGATTGTGACCACAAATCTATTCGGTGATATCCTTTCTGACCTTGCTTCAGGGCTTGTTGGAGGTTTGGGTGTAACCGGTGCTGCAAATATCAGTGATGATGCCGCTATGTTTGAAGCGGTTCACGGTTCAGCCCCGGACATTGCAGGTAAAGGTATGGCAAACCCGACAGCGCTCCTCTTTTCGGCTCTGATGATGCTGGAGTATCTGGGCGAAGACAGACTGGCTGAAAAGATCCGCTCTGCAGTGTACACCGTTCTTCAGGAGCATAAAAAAGAATGTACAGAAGACATCGGTGGCGAAGGCAATACAGAAAGCTACACTGAAGCGATCTGTAAACTGCTGCGAGATTAAACTCAACATTTGATCCAAATGTATAAAAGGCTGTGTGGAAACATACAGCCTTTTCTGTTTTTAATCGTTTAACTCAACAAATTTTACCTGTTTGGTAAGCGTGTCAAAAATGGCAACTAAGGGATCCTGGTCAAATCCATTTACGCTTCCCGGATTAATGGTAACCGTATCGCCGGCTGTGCCAACTTTTGCCTGATGCGTATGGCCGGAGATGACAACATCATACTTCCCGCAATTTTCCAGGCTATCGGTAATTTCGGGGTAGGTGCCATGATAGACAGCAAACTTTAATTTATCATCTTCGAATGAAAAAAACTCTCCATGAAGCGTTCCTCCAATCTCCTCAAACTTC
Organism: Rhodohalobacter halophilus; assembly: GCF_001715195.1. Lineage (GTDB taxonomy): Bacteria > Bacteroidota > Rhodothermia > Balneolales > Balneolaceae > Rhodohalobacter > Rhodohalobacter halophilus. The sequence goes on along the minus strand of NZ_MDWE01000001.1, from coordinate 108,276 downwards.
TTCATCAACAGAAACTTATCGCCGTCATTGTTACCGAAAATTCCGTGTAGATCAAGCCCGCTAAACAGAGGAATGGTGAATGGGCTGCAGTAGTCTCCTGCATGGATCACTTTTGAAACGTTCAGCTCTTTAAACTTTTGAACCGCTTTTTGAATATTGTTTACGTGATCGTGTGTATCTGAACAGATTCCGACTAGCATAATAGATAGATTTATGACTGTATATTTGTAATCAAGTAAAAACGTGAGGGGATTGCAAGAGATTTGAATTTCTATGAAACAGAGGTCAACATAGTTTGAAAAATTGATTTGCCGGATGGCTTATGCTTTTCTGAAGGATTTCTTACCTTAAACCGAAGAAAATTTGATTCACCGATAAATAAGGAAACATGTCTGTATCAAAAGAGGAAGTATATTACATTGCTAATCTTGCCCGACTTCAGCTGAAAGAGGACGAAGCAGAACGCCTTAAGGGCGATATGAATAAAATTCTCGGCTATATTGAAACACTCAACGAACTTGATACCTCCGATGTTGAACCATTGGAGCATGTGACGGAAATTGTTTCTTCCTCATTCAGAAAAGATGAAGCTGGAGCACCGCTCGACCATGAGGAGGCACTTAAAAATGCCCCCGATGCAGACTCCGACTACTTCCGTGTGCCGCGTGTAATTGAATAAGCTCCGGCTTTATTTACTCGAACATCCCATTCTAACCTACATTTTTACTTAATGGCTGCTGATAAAAGCAAACAGAAGAAACAATCCAACAAAGGTTTTTGGGAGTCACTGGCTGATCGGAATAAACATCTGCTCTGTTTAGGGTTTCTGTTTATTCTGCCGGTTATTCTGTTTCATGCCACGGTTCTTGGCGGTCAGCAGTACATGGGGCATGATGTAATTCAGTGGAGGGCGGGAGCGGAATCGTTGATTCAGCATCAGCAGGAGTTTGGCGAAGTTGCGCACTGGGCTACGAACATGTTCTCCGGAATGCCGGCAACAACCATTTCCCATCCCCCGCAAATCAGTAACCTTGATAATACCTTACTGAAATTTCTGAGCTCTATCTACCCCGCAGCCGAGATGTGGATTCTGCTCGGTGGAGCTTATTTCATGTTTTTACTCTTAGGTGTACGACCCTTGTCGGCTGTTTTTGGCGCAGTTATTATTGGGTTTTCGACCTATATTCCAATCATTATTGGAGCGGGGCACAACGCTAAATTTTTAGCGTATATCTACATTCCGTGGCTATATAACGGATACTTTCTTCTGACAAGGTCTAAATGGAATCCCTGGCTGGCCGCATTTCTCTTTGCTTGGGCGCTTACTCTTCATTTGCGGGCATATCACCCTCAGGTTACCTACTTTTTCCTATTCCCGCTGTTAACACTATTCTTTTACGATCTTTCCAAAGCCATCAGGTCAGGAAATATCAAACCATTTGCGATACACACCGGATGGTTGGTTGGCGCGGCAATTATTGCCACTTTAATTTCCATTCAGCTCTATTGGAGCACGCTGGAGTATTCCCCCTACAGTATGCGGGGAGGCTCGGAACTTGCCGGCAATACGGGGTTAGCCAGAGATTATGCTTTTGCCTGGTCGCAAGGGTGGGGTGAGCTGCTCACGTTGATTATTCCCGGGGCGTATGGTGGGTCGGAGCTATACTGGGGTCCTAAAACATTCACCAGCGGTCCGCACTATTTTGGGGCTTTGACACTACTCTTTCTGGTTGTAGGTGCCTGGAAATCTTCTCACAAACTAAAATGGGTATTTCTCGGTCCCGGTATTGCAACCTTGCTCTTCTCCCTGGGTGAGAATTTTGGTACGCTTAACAATCTGATGTTTGCCTATTTTCCTCTGTTTGATAAATTCCGGGTTCCAGAAATGTGGCTGATGATCTCTGTGTTTTGCTTCTCTGTTCCGGCAGTTTTTGGACTGGAGTGGTTGTTGGATAAGATCAGGGAAAACAAGCCCAGCCAATGGAAAAAGCCGATTTATGCAGCAGCCGGCACCGGTATGGTTGTTATGCTGATCGGGTTTCAGTTTCTTTCGTTTGAAAAACCGGGTGAGCGGGAGCAGCTTTCCCGGCAGGTAGCCGCACAAAACGAGGTTCCAGCAGATGATCCCAGAGTTTCCCAAACGGTGAGCAGGTATCTTCAGAATGATCTCATTCCGCAGAGAGAGGAGTTAGCGCGTGGCGATACCCTTCGGTTTGGATTTTTCTTTGCCGCCGGGATAGGAATTCTGTTTGCTATGGGGATGAAGAAAATATCCATCTCTACCGGAGGTATGCTCTTTTGTATATTCATTGCCTACGATTTTATTCGCGTGGATCAGCGTTATTTAAGTGAAAGTTCTTTGGTTGATCAAAGTTTGGACCGGACGGATGTACTTCAAAGAAACGAACGGGAACTGGACCGATTTTTGAAGAATCAGGTGGAAACAGACGCCGGTTGGGAATATCGTGTTTTACCGATGCTCGATAATCCATTTAACAATGCGGTTCCGGCATTTTTCTATCCATCTGCGGGCGGCTATTCCGGTGCAAAACTTGGCTACTATCAGGATCTGATTGATGAGGCATTTTTCTCCGGCCCGTTTGGCATCAACAAGGGAGTCTTGAATATGCTCAATATTCGTTATATGTCAGCACAAGGTGCTTTTAATATTCCGGGATTTGAGGTGGCCTACAGGGGACAGGATGGCGTGGTTTTAGAAAATATGGATGTATTGCCAAAAGCCTGGTTTGTGAATCGTGTTGAATCATTCACAGATCAATCGGAGCTGTTGCGACGTATATCAGAAGATTTTAGTGCTGATTCGGTGGCATTTGTTGCAGACTCTCGGTCAATAGAGTACGATTCTGCAAATCGGTCTGTATCAGTGAATGACTACAATGCCAACAAAATTTCACTTGAAATCACCGCCGACTCAGAAGGATTTTTGGTATTGAGTGAAATTTGGTATCCCGAAGGTTGGAAAGCAACCTTAAATGGAGAACCGATTGACGTGATCAGAACAAATTATGTACTCCGGGGATTTGAAATTCCCGCCGGTGAGCACACATTGGAAATGATTATTGAACCGGTTTGGTATGAAACGGGTAACTGGCTGGCTCGAATTGGAACAATTCTGCTCCTGATTACGCTTGGAATAGGTTTGATGAAAATGAAGAGAGCCGGTGACTCATCTCCGCCGGAAGAGATTGAAAAGATATGAAAGAATGGTTTCTCAGAAAGCTTTTTTGGGGCGGATTACATAAAATTCTGAGTGATGTTCAGTATGCAAAAATTCGCTACCGGCTGGATGTTGGCAGAAAGTTAAACCTGAAAACGCCACAGTCATTTACAGAGAAAATACAGTACGTCAAACTTTATGATAGGAATCCGTTAAGAAAAATGGCCGCCAGCCGGAAGAGAGTCCGGGAGTATGTAAAAGATCAAATTGGAGAGGAGTATCTGATTCCTTTAGTATTGGAAACATCAAATTTGACTGCCCGGGAGTGGGAAACACTTCCAGATCAGTTTGTGCTTAAGGCAAATCACGGCTGCGGAATGATTGAGATCATAGATGGGAAGCAGAACGTTGATTTCTTGAAGATTGCTCAAATTACCCGGGAGTGGCAAGAGTTCAACTATGCTAAATTTGGCAGAGAGTGGGTTTACGAAGACGCAAAACGGGATATAATTGCCGAAGAGCTGCTGCTCAATCAGTACAATGAGATTCCCAAAGATTACAAATTATTCTGTTTTCATGGAAGAGTTGCGTTGATTCAGGTTGATATCGGGAGGTTTGAGAAACAACGACGCAATCTATACGATCGAAATTTTAACCTGCTTCCGGTTACATCACTCTATCCCAACTCTGAAAACCCAATCACTCCGCCCGGCACGTTGGATGAGATGATTGAAGTAGCAGAAAAATTATCCTCTGAGTTCAACTTTATTCGTGTAGACCTCTACTCGGTAGGTAATAAGGTCTATTTTGGAGAGCTTACAAACTTTCCGGGCAATGGGTTTATTTCGTATCAACCGGATTGGTTCGACTTTGAACTGGGTGAAAACCTGCAGCTCTAAGTAGTTATAGAAACAGTTTACGGGTTACTTCTTTTAAATAGAGATGTGACGGTGTGGATCTGAACATTTCAATCCATCCGGTCTCTTTTCCTTCCGCAAGTTTAATTCTGTACTGTTGATACTTTTTTTGTTGTTCACTCATCTTGCCCTGATGTTTCTCAAAGCAGGCATAATAACCGACAGTCTCGTCACCGGAAGTTGAAATTCGGTCACGATCAATCTCCATATTCACGACCTGCAGTGTGTGGGGAGCCGTTTTGATCGGTCCAAAATCGTGAGCAAGACGAATCCATAAATCATAATCCTGCGCTGATGGAAGTTTTTCATCATACCCGCCAACACTTTCAATGTACTCTTTTCTGGTCAGTACCTGGTTGCCAACCTGGTTATAGTAGAGAAGGTCGTCAAGAGTAATAACAGCTTTCTTTTTCCAGACGATCTCTTTTTCACCAAAATCGAGTCGGTCATTCGAAGTAACAGCTGCAAATCCATCTTCAAACTCCTCCATCAACTTTTCAATACGCTTAGGTCGCCAGAAATCGTCGTCATCCAATCCGGCGATATATTCTCCCTTGGCATGATGAATGGCAATATTTCTGCAGGCTGCGGCACCCTGTGAATATTCATTTCGGACTACGGAAATATTCGGATGTTGATTTTGGAGATTACGGAGCAGATCCGGAGTCGAATCATCCGAAGCATCATCTACAACGATTACCTCCATATTTTCCCAAGTCTGTTCTAATGCCGAATGGATTGCACGCTCTAAAAGTTTCGCTCTGTTCTTGGTGGGGATGATGGCACTTACAAGTGGATAATTGCTCAATTTTCTTCTTCCTTCAAATGATTATATTTTCGTTCACACAAAATACAGATGATAAAAGAGACATTCATAACAATCGCCATTTGCACATATAACCGGGCTAGCTATCTCCGGGATACACTGAACGATCTGGCGAACCAAACTGCTGAAAACTCACAGTTTGAAATTTTAGTTATTGATAACAATAGCTCGGATCAAACTCAGGAGGTTTGCCGGAAATTTCAGGAGGCAAACAGTAACCTGCAATTTCGGGTGGTGAAGGAGAAAAAGCAGGGCTTATCGTATGCCAGAAACCGTGCGATTGAAGAAGCTGAAACCGATACACTGCTCTACATTGATGATGATGTAGAACTCAAGAGTGATTTTGTAAGTGCTGCAATTGATTATATGAATAGATATCCGGAGGCTGTTTGTGCGGGGGGGCGGATATTTGTTCGGTTTGATGAGAGTGAGCCCGATTGGATTCCGGACGAATTGATGCCAATGTTTGGCCTGCATGATTTGGGAGATGATGAGAGATTCTATCCAAAAACGAATTTCCCTCGCGGTGGAAATATGCTGATTAAAAAAGAGGTTTTTGATACAATCGGTCAATTTGATACCGATTTGGGACGAATCGGGAAGCAACTGCTGGGAAGTGAAGAGAAGGCCTTTTTTGATCGTGCAAGAGAACATGGGTATCACCTCCACTACTGGCCGTCAATGAGTTTACATCACAGGATTGGACAGAAGCGTCTCACAAAAGAGTACCTCAAAAATCAATCTATCGGAATTGGTTTGAGCGAAAATCTCCGCCTTAAAGAGTTACCCGGGAAAAAAGCGGTAAAGCTGCTGAGTGAAATTGTGAAATTTACCGGCAGTATCATACTGAGCATCGGGTATCTTATGAGAGGAAGAACAAAAGCCGCCTCATTTATTTTGCAGTTCAGAATTTGGGTTTTGAGAGGCTTTCTGAAAGCTGACCGGGGAGGAGTGTAGAGTTGGGAATTATAGCCAAACAGAGCGCCTGGAACAGCCTGATTACGTATATTGGGATCGGGTTGGGTTTTGTACTGACAGTATTTCTCTACCCGCACATTTTGAACCCCGATCAATACGGCCTGACAAGAGTCATGGTTTCGGCTGCTCTCATCCTCTCCCAATTTGCACACTTGGGTTTTAACAACCTGATTTTGCGTTATTTTCCATTTTTTAAAAATGCATCTCCGAAAGAACATGGGTTTCTTTTTTGGGCGTTAACGGTTCCTTTCGGTGGGTTTCTGCTATTCACACTACTCTTTTTTCTATTTGATGAACTGCTAATTCAGGTCTATTCAGATCGCTCCCCGCTATTTGTGGACTATTATCTCTGGCTGCTTCCGCTGACGCTCTTTGTACTCTATTTTGAAGTGCTCAATAACTATCTAAGGTCACTCCGGGATTCCACCACCGGTTCACTTGTGAATGAAGTTTCTCAGCGACTTTTTGCTATTCTGTTTTTGGGTTTCTATTTCTTTGGATGGATAAGTTTTGCGGAGTTTGTGGCACTGTTTGTTTTGAGCTACGCGTCGCAGCCACTTCTTATTTTAGGGCAAATTATTCGGAAGAGGGAGTTTCAAATCAAACCCAATTTTAACATTCTGAAAAAACCGCTGGTAAAGGGAATGGCGAATTACAGTCTCTATTCTCTGCTTGGCGGTCTCACAACGGTGCTGGTGTGGAATGTGGACGTTTTAATGCTGGGCTCTATGGCCGGCCTGGATAGCACTGCAATTTATGCGATCGCTTTTTACGTCGGGTCGGTGATTGCGGTTCCTCAACGATCTATTGACAAAATTGCGACTCCTCTAATTTCAGAATTTATTAAACAGAAGAAGTGGAAAGAGGTCGATAGAATTTATAAGAAGACTTCTCTTAATCAGTTGATATTAGGTATGGCCATTTTTGGTATCATCTGGATAAATATAGACCTGCTTTTTTCCTTTTTGCCTGAAGTGTACCGGGATGGAAAATGGGTGGTCTTCATTATTGGAATTGGAAAATTGATAGACATCGGCAATGGAGCGAACGGTGTGATTTTACTGAACTCCCGACACTACAGAGTGAGTTTTTACACGAATATTGTGTTGGTAGCCGTAACTATTTTTGCAAACTACATGCTAATTCCACTGTACGGAATTGAAGGGGCCGCGATTGCATCTGCCGGTGCGATTTTTATTTACAATGGAGTAAAGTTTTTATACGTAAAATGGAAAATGAAATTGACACCATTCACCTATAAAACATTTATTGTGATATCGCTGGGTGTGATTGCACTTTTCATCTCAAGCCGGGTAAATTTTAAGATCGATAATTTATGGATAACCGGAACTCTTCAGTCATTGATCTTTTTATTACTCTTTGCGATGCCAATACTATACTTCAAAGTTTCTGAAGACATTCACAATTTGATTTTTAACAGAAAATGAAAGGATTAAGATGAAGGCACTTCTTGTCAATGATCATTCAGGTAAACCGGTAATGGAAATGGGTGAAGTGAAAGAGCCAATACCGGGTGAGTATGATTTGCTGGTAAAGATAAAAGCGACCGCATTGAACCGGGCGGATCTGCTCCAGAAAAGAGGTAAATATCCTGTTCCTGAAGGTGAATCAACCATCTTGGGACTGGAAATGGCCGGTGTGGTAGAGAGTGTGGGTAAACAGGTCACAAAGTTTTCTGAGGGTGATCACATATTTGGGCTTCTCGGAGGTGGAGGGTATGCTGAAAAATGTACCATCCATGAAGACATGGCAATGTTGATGCCTGATTTCATGTCTTTTGAAGAAGCAGCTGCCATTCCGGAGGTTTTTTTAACAGCCTACCAGTCTTTGATATGGCTTGGGGAGTTGAAGGATAAAGAAACGGTTCTGGTTCATGCAGGAGCCAGTGGCGTAGGCACAGCAGCTATTCAGCTGGCAAAACATCTGAATCATGCAAAAATTGCCGTTACAGCCGGCAGCAAAGAGAAGCTGGATTTATGCCGTTCGCTGGGTTCTATTCTGCAGATCAACTATAAAGAAGAAGATTTTGCTGAGGCAATCCGCAATCGGTTTGGTGAAAACAGCATGGATCTTATCATCGATTTTGTGGGTTCGCCATATTGGGAAAGTAACATTGATTGTCTGTCTATGGATGGTCGGGTTGTGATTCTCTCAATGCTGGGAGGAGTTACTGTAGAGAAGTTGAATTTGATACCCATTTTACGAAAACGGCTGACAATTCGAGGTTCAACACTCAGAAATCGATCTGTTGAGTATAAAAAAAGATTGACCGGAGAGTTTTGGGAGAAAACAGAGCAACTGTTCAAACAAGAGGAGTTAAGCCCGGTTATTAGTGCAATTTTTGATTGGAATGATGTAGAGAAAGCACATCAAATGATGAGTGAAAACAGAAATGCCGGCAAAATTGTGTTAACGGGCATGTAGAGCGAGTTAGATAGATTTAATCAAAAAAACGGCTTTGTTAGTCAGATTTATAGGCATAAATGCGTAGGTTCTGATATTTTCGATGAAGAAATACATTGAACCCGTTAAACCTAAATGGCTCAGCAAATAATTATATCATTTATGGCTCTGCTCATGCTCGCTGCTGCGGGAACTCCGCAATATTCGGATGTGGATCTCAGTGTGAGTATGTCGGAAACCTTTTCGCAAAATGATCTGGATGACCTGCTGATTGGAATGACTGAACAGAGTTTTTCAACGGCACTGTTCAATATTACCGTAGAGAATACCTCAAGCGGAATTTTACGGGACAATTTTATTAAACTGGAGCTGAAAAGCGAAGAGTTTGGAACTATTTTAATGGTAGAACAGACGGCTTCCGGCCTCTTTACGCTCAACCCAAACGGCAGAATTACATTTTCAAACCTTGATGTATCTGATGTTTCGAACTTGTCGATCGAAGGGGAACCATCGTTTGACTTTACACTCACATCGAATGGCAGAAGGCTGGTTCAAAATATTAGACGCGGGTATCTGATCACCGATGATCGATACACACTCGATATTTCACTCATGCAGAGAATGAACGATGAGTTTAGCAAAATATCAGGATCGTCGGTTTCTTTTGAGACAACTCTCAACCGGAGTGAGTTGACAATTCAATCTGAACCGGAGGTGATTTCGGGGTTAAGAGGGTTGAATGTTTCTGAAGAAGCGCCTCAGTTTCAATGGAACGGTGAGCCTAATCAGGTTTACAGATTGATTATTGTTGATGCTGACCGGGCGATGAACTCCGACAGACTTTTTGATGAACGGTTTAACCTTGACCACTCTGAAGAGAGTATTCGCGATGAATCCTTAGGAGTGGTTCTGGATGTGTTAGCCGATAGCCCGCAGTATCAGATACCGGAACGGTTTGCCGGACTGTTTGAACCGGGTAAAACCTATAGATGGCAGGTTCAAACCACAAAACAGACCGTTCGAAATGAGGAAGTTCAGGTATTTTCAGAACGCTTTGAATTTACTACATGCTTCCCGATTGAAGGTGAGATGAGGACTCTCCTGGTCAATTTGTTTGGGGAAGAGCGCACAGAGGAATTTATAGAAAATGGCTTGTTATTTGATCAGATTCAGATAGACGGAGTGTCCTATTCAAAAGATGAAGCACTCAGAATTTTGAGGGAAATGGCAGGCAAAATTGAAAGGAATCAATTAAAAGTAGTTAGCTAATGAAAGGTGGCCATAATGAAAAAGACAATTATTTCTCTATTTGTGATTGGTGCAGTTATAACCGGAATTATTCTGATGATGTCAGACAGATCCGATTCGGTTTACGAAGAGCCGGTTTTGAATGAAACAGATGATGAGATTGCATTTGTGCGACGATATGTGCCGGATGTTACAGTAACAAATGCATCATACAGAGACTCATTACAGGAAGTTGGAAGAGGGTTGGTTTCAGGTGATACACTCACAACCAATAACAGCGGGTATGCGATGGTGTTGTTTTTGGATGAGTCGATTGCGAGAGTCAGTCCTCAATCTCAAATGGTCATTCGAAGTGAACTTAATCCTGAACGAAATCTGAATATGCGTACTCATGTCGGCATGTTACTGGGAGGGATGTTCCTGGATGTGGAAAGCAGACCGGACCGCGAATTCGAGATAACTACGACTCGGGCGGTGGCGTCTGTGAAGGGAACACGTTTTGGTGTAACGGCCGATGATAAAATCTGGGTAGAAGAGGGGGAAGTTGAAGTAACATTAAGAGAGACCGGTGAGGTCCGTTCGCTTACAAACAGGATGTTCATCCAGGTACAGGACGACGGTTCTGTAGACAGCGGTGAGCTTTCTGATGAGGAGCTGATGGAACTGGCCGAGGAATTTCAAATTCTGGAGAGTGACCTGATTGAACGGCAGATGAAAATTCAGTTCAGAAACAGAGCAGGTGACACTGTGGAAGAAGAAATTCGCGTATATGAGCAAACAGACTCAACTGTGGAGTAACAGTTAGTCTGTAAATGTGAGTGAGCCCTCTTTCCAATTTATTGGGAAGAGGTTTTTTTTATTGCTTCGATATTTCGCCGATGACTTTTGTATTTTTCAACCATGAATAGAAGAGCAGGCAAAAAGATTGCAATTATTGGAGGCGGGGCAGCCGGTTTTTTTACAGCTATAAATGCTGCAAGACAAAACCCGAAACTGGATATTACCATATTTGAGAAATCGAGAGAGGTGTTGTCGAAAGTACGAATATCGGGTGGGGGACGCTGCAATGTAACTCACAACTGTTTTGATCCGGAGCTGTTATCACGTCACTATCCGAGGGGAGGAAAAGTACTGCGATGGAGTTTTGAACAGTTTCAGGCCAGTGATACTGTGGAGTGGTTTGAGTCGAGAGGTGTGAGACTGAAGGCGGAGCCGGATGGAAGAATGTTTCCTGTTACCGATGATTCACAAACAATCATAGATTGCCTGATGAACGAAGCTCGAAAGAATGGAGTAGAGATACGTACGAAAACTAAAGTGGATGCAATTGTGCCCGAAAGCAACGGCGGATTCAGTTTATCCATCCGAAGTGAAGAGCCTCAATATTTTGACCGGGTTGTTGTTGCCACGGGCGGTTACAACCGCGGAAAAGCGTATGGCTGGCTGAAAACGTTAGGCCATTCAGTTCATTCTCCGGTACCGTCCCTTTTTACATTTAACTTTCGTGAAAAAGTACTGTCTGATTTGGCCGGAATTTCTGTAAAGAATGCTCATGTAAAAATTGAACAGCTTCCTTATGAAGAGGCCGGTCCGGTTCTTATTACGCACTGGGGCTTGAGCGGTCCTGCTGTTCTGAAAATATCTGCCTGGGCTGCGCGGGAGTTACACGAACTGGAGTATCGGTTTGATGTTTTGATAAACTGGGTCTATCCCGCCAATGAGCAGGATGTTCGCGAAGCACTGATGAAGCTGCGTGATTCAAACGCCCGGAAAACTGTGTCGAAGCAGGATTATTTTTCATTCCCTAACAGACTGTGGGATCGGTTTCTGGAACTGTCTGAAATAAAAACAGATAAGCGATGGGCAGATCTTTCGAATAAGGAAATCCATGATCTGACACAGCCTCTATTTAGAAGTCGATTTAATATTCAGGGCAAAACCACTTATAAAGAGGAGTTTGTGACGTGTGGCGGAATCCCGCTGGACGAAATTGATCCCGATACGCTGGAGAGTAAAAAAGTCCCCGGGTTATATTTTGTGGGAGAGGTTCTGGACATCGATGGGGTAACCGGCGGATTCAACTTTCAGGCGGCATGGACGAACGGCTGGCTGGCGGCGAATGCTATTTCTAGTCTTGAGTCGTAAGATACAAGTCTTGAGCTCTCATGACTCAAGCCTATGGACTCACGACTATCATCTACAAATACTTACTCGCGATATTCGCCAGTGTAGATCGTTCACCTTTCTCCAGATTGATATGTGCGTAGATATCATTGTTGTGAATCCGGTCAATCATGTAGGAGAGGCCATTGGTTTGTGTATCCAGATACGGTGTGTCGATCTGGAATATATCTCCTGTAAAGATGATTTTTGTATTCTCACCGGCGCGGGTGATGATGGTTTTGATTTCGTGCGGTGTCAGATTCTGCGCTTCATCGATGATGAAAATCACATTGTTCAATGAACGTCCACGTATGTAGGCCAACGGCTCAATCGAAAGTTTTTCGGTCTGAACCAGCTCATCAACCTTTTTGTACTGAGCGCTGCTCTCCTTGTACTGATTTTTGATGATGCTCAGGTTATCCCAAAGCGGCTGCATGTAAGGGTCGATTTTTGATTTTACATCTCCGGGCAGATATCCGATATCACGGTTGCTTAACGGGACAATCGGCCGCGCCAGGTATATTTGCCGGTACTCTCTTCTCTGCTCCAATGCACCGGCCAGTGCCAGGAGAGTCTTCCCTGTACCGGCTGCTCCTGTGATAGTTACCAATTGGATGGCTGGGTTCATAATGGCATGCAGTGCGAACGTCTGTTCGGCATTTTTTGGAGAGATTCCGTAGGCGCTCATCGGCTTGATCAGCTCCACGCTTTCATTTTTGGTGTTGTAATGTCCTAAAGCCGAGCAGGAGTGGTTTTTCAGAATATAGTAGTGATTGGTGATTGGATCACTTTTTTCCAGCTTGTTGTGTTTGATGTGTCCCTTCTTGTAGAGATCGTTGATGGGAGCGTTGTCTTCAAACTGGAGCTCCGTCTTTCCTTTGTAGAGATGGTCAATGTCTTTGATCCGAATCGTCTCATAATCTTCAGCATCGAGTTTCAATGCCCGTGCTTTCAATCTAAGATTGATGTCTTTGGATACTAAAACCACCTTTTTGGAGGTCTCCTCTTCTCTTAAATGAAGAGCGGTATTTAGAATCCGGTGATCATTTTTAACAGAACCGAAAAGTCTGGAAGCAACATCATCCAATCCTTCATCACTGACTACTCTAATTTTTCCGTGAGTTTTTCCGTTCAGCGGAATCCACTTTTCAATCATATTTGCGTCAGAGATTTTATCCAGATAGCGGATAAACTGACGGGCATGAAGATTGGTTACGGAGTTGCCTTTTTTAAAGGAGTCGAGCTCCTCAAGCACGGTGATGGGGATAGCGACATCGTGCTTTTCAAAGTTTTTGACGGCGTCGGAGTCGTAGAGAAGAACGGAAGTGTCGAGTACAAAGATCTTCTTCGCTTTTTTGGCACGTGGCATAGGCAAAGCGGCTCAGGTTTATGGGGGCTATTCTGTAGATTGCTTATCTAACTATACCTAAACGGCCCGATAGAATCAATAAGTTGGGGAAAGTTAATGGTGATTTAATCTGTCAAAGAAAAAATTTTTTTTAACGGACAGTTCACTCACCAAAAAATATGATTTTATCTCCTATCACTCAGAATTGCTCAGGGTGAAAAATATCCAACTGTGAAGTTACTTAAGTATTAGGCGAAAAATGATAGAGTGCGATGCTCAACGCCACGGCGGCATTTAAACTCTCCACATGGTCAGCATTTCCATCAATCTTGATCTTCTTCCTACCTTTCATAAGCTCAGGATGAACACCATTTCCCTCATTACCAATAATCAGGATATCTTTTATGGTCGGTTTGGCGCTCTTCAGGGAAATCGAATCTGATCCGCCATCCAATGCGGCAACGTTCCAGCCGGAAGATTCAAAATCTGAAAAAACATCTGCAAGGTTTGATTTCGAATATGGAAGCGCTCCTGTAGCTCCGGCGGTGCTTCGAACTACTTTAGGGTGAAAAGGATCAACAGTTCCATGCCCGATGATCAATCCCGTTACATTAAACCATGATGCTGTGCGAATCATCGTACCCAGGTTTCCCGGATCCTGAATTGCGTCAAATGCCACAATTAGACCCCCCATGATTTTCATTTGATCAATGGCAGACTCTTCCGGGATCCGGCAGATTGCGAGAATACCCTGTGGCGTTTCAGTATCGGATATGGATTCAAATTCGTCAGAATTGACTTCAAAAATGGGCAGCCCTGAATTTGAGATTGAAACGGGGAGATCGACGTCTTTCTGAATCACAGCAGCTTCTACATGAATGCGTTTTTGGTTGATGATCTGCTCAACACAGCGTAACCCTTCCGCAATGAACTTTTGCTGCCGTTTGCGATACTTTCCCTGAAGCAGTTTTCTCCATTCAGTGAGCTGACGATTCGAAGGGGGTGTGTGGGACATAAAAATTTATTTAACTGCTTTGCATAAATTGGGTTTCGCTGATCAAGGCTCTATATTCCAAGAAACTACTAATTAAGACAAACATATAGTATGAAAGATTTTTTGAGCACGCTCGGTATCAAAGAGAAGAATGCCGGAACATCAACCGGTGTAAATTACATTGAAAACACGTCTACCAACCTGATCACAAGCCATACACCATCAGACGGTTCTGAAATCGCATCAGTTTATGAAACCTCCAAGGAGGATTATGAACAGGTGGTGAAAGCATCACAGGAAGCTTTTAAAGAGTGGCGAATGATGCCGGCTCCGCAACGCGGGGAAATTGTCCGCCAGATCGGTCTGAAACTTCGTGAATACAAAGAGCCGTTAGGGAAACTGGTATCGTATGAGATGGGTAAAATCTACCAGGAAGGTTTGGGTGAAGTTCAGGAGATGATCGACATCTGTGATTTTGCTGTGGGGCAGTCTCGAATGTTATACGGAAAAACGATGCACTCTGAGCGTCCCCAACACAGAATGTATGAGCAGTGGCATCCGCTAGGTCCTGTTGGAATTATTTCCGCTTTCAACTTTCCGGTTGCAGTGTATAGCTGGAACGCCATGATCGCTGCAATTTGTGGTGATACCGTCATCTGGAAAGGGTCGGAGAAAACACCTCTCTGCTCGGTAGCGGTTCAAAACATTATTGGGGAAGTATTGAAAGAGAATGACGTTCCGGAAGGAGTTTTCGGAATGATCACCGGTGGACGCGAAGTCGGTGAGTGGATGACAACCGACGGACGAATCCCTTTGATTTCCGCAACCGGATCCATTCCGATGGGCAAGCAGGTTGGTAAAACCGTTGCTGCACGGTTGGGTAAAACGATTCTGGAACTTGGTGGAAACAATGCGATTATCATTAGTAAAGAAGCTGATCTGGAGATGGCCATTCGTGCAATTGTGTTTGGAGCAGTCGGAACAGCCGGACAGCGCTGTACCAGTACGCGCCGGTTGATTATTCACGAAGATGTGTATGACGAGCTGAAAGATCGCTTGGTGAACATTTACAAGAGCATCAATATCGGAGATCCGCTCGATTCCGATACACTGGTTGGACCGCTCATCGATCAGGATGCAGTAGATGCCATGCAGAATGCGCTGAAGAAAGTAGAAGCTGAGGGCGGTTCCGTAGTTTGCGGAGGAGACGTTCTCGAAAACCTGGAAGGGCATTACGTGAAGCCGGCTATTTGTGAAGTGGAAAATCACTATGAAATCGTACAGCACGAAACGTTTGCTCCAATTCTCTATCTGATTAAGTACAGTGAACTTGACGAAGCGATAGAACTGCACAATGGTGTGGTCCAGGGACTCAGCTCATCCATGTTTACGCTGAATATGCGAGAGATGGAGAGATTCCTGAGTCATGCAGGCTCCGATTGCGGAATTGCCAATATCAACATCGGAACCAGCGGTGCGGAAATTGGCGGTGCGTTTGGCGGGGAAAAAGAGACCGGCGGTGGACGCGAATCGGGATCAGACGCTTGGAAAGCGTATATGCGCCGACAAACCAACACCATCAACTGGGGCGATGAATTGCCGCTTGCGCAGGGAATTGAGTTTGATGTGTAATGGTTAGGTAAATGCGTTTCATGCATTTTAGGTGGATTTTTATCCAGCCGGTAAAAATATAGACACAACTATTCGTGGCACGCCTTAATGACGTGCCACGATTGTTTTAATTACAAGCTTAAAACTCGACTCGAATGCTAAAAAACTTACTTTCTACCAAACTTGATCAATTTGTCAGCCCCGATATTGCAATATTAATCTTACGAATTGGTGCAGCCGCACTAATTATGACTCATGGCATTCCAAAACTCCTAAGAGTCCTGGATGGTGATTTCAGCTTCGGTGATCCTATTGGAATCGGTTCAACGGCCTCACTTCTTCTCGTTACCTTTGCCGAAGCGATTTGTGCAGTTTTTGTATTAATCGGAGCGTTTACACGAGTGGCATTGATCCCTCTTATTATCAATATGGCGGTGGTTGTTTTTGTAGCTCATGCAGATGATCCATTCAGCAGAAAAGAGTTGGGACTGTTTTTTCTGATCAGTTTTATTGTGCTGTTCTTCACCGGCGCCGGCAAATATTCCGTTGATCAGAAATTATTTGGGAAGTAAGTGTTTTGCCCGTAGCATCATAAAGTGATAGTTCTATAATGGTTATTTTGGTATAGATCACTCTTCCATGACGTCTAAAAAATTCCAAAAGAAAGAAGGTGAAGATATATTAATCAGAAGCAATCAACACCCGTCTATTTTTTATGGCGGGGTACTGTTTTTGATCTATAATATTGCGGTGATTTTGGCAGGGGAGGTATATAAAGCCGGTCTTATTTTTATAATGATAGGACTGTTTTGGACAGTTTTTGGATACTTTAAATGGACATATAGAGAGTATATTGTTACAAACAAGCGTTTGGTTATAGTTTCCGGGTATTATTATTTGCAAACAGAAGAGTATCCATTCAATAAAGTGGATAATATTACTTTATATCAAAATTGGGTCGATAAATTTTGGAATAAAGGTATGGTAACACTCTTTGGTATTGGGATCCGGACTAAAAAAATCAAGGGTTTAAAGAGTGCTGAAAGGCTCAAGAACGCAATTCACAGTCAGTTGTCAGTTAACCCTGAATCTTATTTTTCATCTTAACCTTTGAATGGCATCGTTGAAGTCCAAAAGACTTTGATGAAATAGACCTTCTAAATAACCAGGAACAGAGAATGAGGAGGCTCCGATGGAGCCTGGATATTACACAATTCATTACGTGCTATAAACAGGCAACTCCTCCGGAGTAGTATTCCGAATTAACAAAGTCTGGCATACTTGTGGCACGACTTGAAGGCGTGCAACAAGTGGATTAATCCAACTCTTCAAATATTCGAAAACTCTCCGGGCCGTATTGGAAGAGAAGATCATACAGACAGCACCACGGCTCAAATCCCTCAAAATGCTGCCGATATTCCGGATGGGTAAACTTTAACTCACTCTGATTTTTTCCCTGCCGCTGGTAGTGCCGCGCATCATGCTCCTGATAGTAGATTTCTGCCCCTAATTGTTTTGCGAATTCATCCGGATCGGAGGTGTATCCCTCCATTCCGCTTGAAAAATCGATTTTCGCTGAAATTTCCAGCTCCAGAAATTGAAACAGGCGTTTTCTCAAAAACAGTGAGAAATCAAGCAGATATTCAAAATTGTGACCCATCTCGATATCAGCTCGAACCTCAGGCTCATAAAAGTCATAATAGACGCTGTTACTGTAGTTGAACTTCAGTGAGCGAAGCATCGGGCTGATCCAGTCTCTGGCATGATCAATTCGAACTTTATTGATCGACTTTTTTTTATCGGCCGTCATCACAGGAATGGAGATGTAGTCGGTTCCTTCAGGTGTGCGAATCAATGCGCGGTGGGTTCGGCCTTTTCTTGACCACTGCTCGGTATCTTGATAGACAATGTGATTGGCTGTCATCATCGTTGACAAATCGTGTAGATCCGGAATCAGAACAGGTTGAAGGATTGCCAGTTTCATATTACCGCGCTGCCTGATACTCTTTGTCAAACGACTCTTCGATATGCTCAATACGTCCGGCAATCTCTTCCCACTTCTCCATCTTTTCCGCGGAATCAGATTTTACAGCCTCATACTCCAGAGAAATCTCTTTCACTCGGTCTTCATCATCATAAAACGCCGGATCAGCCATCTGCTCCTCAATCTCCATTTTTCTTACTTCCAGTTGTTCAATCTCTGTTTCAAGTTCTTCAATCCGTTTTTTGAGGGGTTTTACTTTTCGCGATAGCGCATTTCGTTTTTCCGCTTCGTACCGGCGCTGCTCTTTCCGGGTCATTCCTACGGTTGGATCTGCAGAGCCCATTTTTTCTGATTTCTGCCCAGTACTCTTCTCCTCAATTGCATCCTGTTCCTCGCGCTTTTTATCGAGATAGTAGCTCACATTACCCAGCCACGTTTTAATATATCCGGGCTGAATTTCGAGCGTTTTGTTCACAATGGGATCGAGGAAATCCCGGTCGTGCGATACAATCATCAAGGTACCCTCATACTGCTGCAAAGCCTGCTGAAGAATGTTTTTCGACTGCATGTCGAGGTGGTTCGTCGGCTCATCAAAAATGAGAAAGTTTCCGCTGTTGAGCAGCATTTTTGCCAGTGCAACCCGGCTCTTCTCTCCACCTGAAAGTACACCAACTTTTTTGAATACATCATCCCCCACAAATAGAAAGCATCCAAGGATGGTTCTGAGACGCGTATCATTTTCACCCGATCCTGCAAGTCTCATCTCTTCAAGCGGTGTGTTTTTCGGATCCAGCTCATCTGCCTGATGCTGTGCAAAATAACCGGGTGTTACATTATAACCGACCTCTCTCTTTCCGGAAGTGATTGGCTCGATGCCTGCCAAGATTCGAATCAGGGTCGATTTCCCGGCCCCGTTTGGTCCCACTACCGCAATCTTATCGCCCCGCTCTATTTCATAGTCAATTCCGTCAAATACAGTGTTATCCCCATATTTTTTTACCAAATCGGTCAGTTTCAATACAACCTGACCGGCACGGTCGGGGGGCGGAAAGCTGAAGGATATTTCAGACTGCTCCTCATCCAGTTCAATCTCTTCCATCTTTTCCAGCTGTTTGATCCGGCTCTGAACCTGTTTCGCTTTCGTGGCTTTGTATCGAAAACGATCAATAAACTCCTGTGTCTGCTTCATCTCTTTCTGCTGATTTTCCATCTTTTTCTTCAGCAGCTCCTGTTCTTCGGCGTACTTTTTCTCGTAAAAAGTGTAGTTGCCGGAATAGTCGTTTAAATCACCTTTTCGAAGAGCAAGTGTTCTTGTCATTACGGAATCGAGAAAGGCACGGTCGTGAGATACGATGATACAGGCACCTTCATAGTTTTTAAGAAAGGACTCAATCCATTGGAGTGATTCTATATCAAGATGATTAGTAGGCTCATCCAGCAGCAGGTAAGTTGGCTTGCGGAGCAGTAGTTTTGCCAGAGCGATTCTCATCAGCCAGCCTCCACTGAACTCCGTTGTAGACCGGGTAAAATCCTCTTTGCTGAAGCCTAGCCCCATCAAGACACGTTCGATATCGGCTTGAAGGGTGTAACTCCCGATGTTTTCGAGTTGATGTTGGACTTTGCCAAATTCGTCCAATGATTTATGATGCTCTTCAGATTTTGGATCAAGTGTGTCCAGCTTATTTTGCAGCTTTTCCAGTTTATCCCTGAGGG
Source organism: Rhodohalobacter halophilus (assembly GCF_001715195.1). Classification (GTDB taxonomy): domain Bacteria; phylum Bacteroidota; class Rhodothermia; order Balneolales; family Balneolaceae; genus Rhodohalobacter; species Rhodohalobacter halophilus. The sequence continues at coordinate 88,892 of NZ_MDWE01000001.1, read as the reverse complement.
CCAGAATTTCAGAAAATGCCTGCTCTACCTCACCATAAACGGAAAGTGATGGGTCGGGATCCACACCATCCTGAGGAAGATATCCAACTGTTGCACTGTTACTCATATTTACACTTCCGGAGTCGGCCTCTTGTTCGCCGGCGATGATCTTGAGCAGGGTAGATTTTCCGGCTCCGTTTGGTCCAACGAGCCCAATTCGTTCACCGGGATTGATCGTAGTGGATACGCCATCAAAGAGCGGTCTATCGCCAAAAAAGAGAGTGATTTTGTCAAGTTGAAGCATAAAAATAAGTAAAAACCCTTCTAAAAATTTTAGAACCGGATTTCCGGCTGCAATTATTAACCCGTTTAGGATGTTAGGCCGATCAAAGTTATTTTAAGCGTGAAAAATACCAATCATTCTGATCTGATTTAAATATTTCTCATATGAAGACAGTGATACGATTTGCTCCTGTTTTATTTTCTATACTTCTCTTTGCCTCGTGTAACAACACAGAACTGCAACAACCGGTATACGAATATGCACTGACCAGTCCGGCTGATACCGGTTCGCGCTATCCATATCTACACCAGGATGAGGAGGGTAAAATTTACATGAGCTGGCTGATGGGGATTGAGGAGGATATGTATGCACTTCAGTACTCCACATACAGCGAAGGGCAATGGACTATGCCCGGCACGGTTAAAGTAGGGACTAACTTTTTTACCAACTGGGCGGATTTTCCGTCTGTTATCGGGTTTGAGGGAGAACCAATGGCTGCACATTGGCTTCGAAAGGTTGAGGGAGGTCCTTATGCATATCATGTTCAGGTTTCATTCCCACAGGAAGGCTCTCTGCGATGGGCTGAACCTATCACACCACATCTTGACGATACAGCGACGGAGCATGGATTTGTTACCATCCGTCCGATAGATGAGGACCGAGTTCTGGCCATTTGGCTGGATGGTCGTGATACTGAGGGACGGGCTGCCGATGAATATGAAGATATGAACAAATCAATGACACTTCGATCAGCAGAAGTGACTCGTTCCGGTGAAATCCTAAGAAGCAGAATTATCGACGATTCTGTGTGTGATTGCTGCCAAACCGATCTTGTAAAAACAGAAAATGGATTCCTTGCTGTATATCGTGATCGAACAGAAGATGAAATTCGGGATATATACATATCGAGATACAATCTTGAAACGGGTGAATGGGGTGAGCCGATGGCTGTTCATAACGATAACTGGAGGATCGGGGCGTGTCCGGTTAACGGGCCCAAAGTGGTTGCTGACGGTGACCGAGTGGCGGTGGCATGGTTCACGATGGAGGGAAACGAGTCGAGAACGTATCTCATTCGATCAGATAATGGTGGTGAAACCTTTGGGGAACCAATTCAGATTGGAGGCGATCGTTCAATGGGGCGTGTAAATCTGGCTTTGCTGGAGAATGGAAGCATATATGTAAGCTGGTTGCGCCACCGGGGCGAAGTGGGAGATGTGATGGTTACGGAAATAGACTCCGCCGGAAATATTAAAGAGAGTGTACTGGTTGGACTAACCTCACCATCCAGAAACAGCGGGTTTCCTCAGATGAAAGCAACCGATGACGGTCTCTTTTTTGCGTGGACTCAAACAGCTCCGCTCATTAGGGTTCGTACGGCGTTGGTACCGTTTGATGCATTTGATATCCCTGAATTGTAATAGATTGTTTCTTCAACTTGTCTTCATCTAGATAAGCACTATTTTATATTGAAATGTTAAATTAAACGAAATACTATGCTCAAATACTCTACAAAACTGATACTTTTTATTACTGTGTCAACTCTGTTTCTTGGGTGCGCTTCCCTCTCTGCCCAGACCGACCGGGACGACTATCGCCAGCAGGCTATTGAAATTTTGGAAAGTGTTCCGCTTTTTGACGGTCACAATGATGCGCCGCTGCAATATCGAAATCGTGCCGGATATAAATTCAGCGAACTCGATTTTTACGATACTACACACCTCGAACGTGCCATGCACACCGACATCAACCGTCTGAGAGAAGGCCGTGTTGGTGCACAGTGGTGGTCCGTTTATGTGTCGGCAAACTTGCCGGAAGCCGAGGCTGTGAAACAGACCATGGAGCAGGTGGAGTTTGTTCACCGGATGGCGCATGAGTATCCTGATGTGTTTGAAATTGCACATACTGCAGATGATGTTGAGCGCATCTTTGCAGAAGGGAAAATCGCTTCCCTGATGGGGATGGAGGGTGGCCACTCTATTAATAATTCTCTTGGCGTACTTCGAATGTTTCATGAGCTGGGTGTTCGCTATATGACGCTGACACACGGACGAACACTTGACTGGGCTGATGCTGCCGGTGATGATCCGAAACACGACGGTCTCAGCGAATTTGGTGAAGAAGTGGTGCGCGAAATGAACAGATTGGGTATGGCCGTGGATCTTTCACACGTTACTCCGGCTACTATGAAAGATGCTATACGTGTTTCTGAAGCACCGGTGATGTTTTCTCACTCAAATGCACGTGCCATCTCAAACCACCCTAGAAATGTACCGGATGATGTACTGCAGCTTCTGCCGGAAAAAGATGGCCTGGTGATGGTCACTTTTGTTGAGTCGTTTACATCTGAAGAGCTGCGTCAATACTACGCCGAGCGAAACGGCTACCGTGCTAAAATAGAATCGCTCTATCCCGGTCAGCCGGACATCATCAGAGATAGAATGGAGGAGTGGTCAGAACAAAATGAAATGCCAAAATCTACGCTGGAACAGGTAGCGGATCATATCGATCACATCCGCGATCAGGTCGGAGTGGATCACATCGGAATTGGCGGAGACTATGATGGTATCTCTTCCCTTCCAACAGGGCTTGAAGATGTATCAACCTATCCTGAGTTGTTCGCTGAACTTCTCAGAAGAGGGTATAGTGAGGAAGATCTGCGAAAGATCGCCGGTGAAAACATGCTCCGTGTAATGCGTGGAATTGAAGCAACCGCCGTACGGCTTCAGCAGGAACGAGGGCCGTCTGAAGCTCTCATAACAGACTTTGAGTAAACAGATTTCAAAAAGCTGACCGGAAAGGCGGACTGTAGAGGGTCCGCCTTTTTTGGTTTAAACATTATTTTCAGACATTGCCACTGCCGGATACAATCATTTAACGATCAGAATAAGAAAGAAAAGTCACTCGCTATGAAACGACTGCTACTTACAACAATCCTCACATTTTGTATCTACTCACTCGGTTTTTCACAAACTGCAACCAAATATGAAATTTCCTTTGATAACGCCGTTCATCACGAGGCGGAGATCTCAATTTTGTTTGAGAATTTGGAAGAGAAAGATCTCGAAGTTCGTATGAGCCGGACATCTCCCGGCCGATATGCACTCCATGAATTTGCCAAGAATGTGTATAGTGTTAAAGCGTATGATGAAGATGGAAATGAACTAACGATAACCCGGCCCAATCCACACCAGTGGAATGTGAGCGGACACAGCGGAACGGTTCGGTTTGAGTACACTCTGTTTGCCAATCGCGGCGATGGAACCTATTCACAAATTGATGAGACTCATGCCCACCTGAACATTCCGGCAACATTTGCCTGGGCCCGAAATTATGAGCATCGTCCTATTGAAATCACCTTTAATGTAAGGGAAGACTGGGACTGGAAAGTGGCAACACAGCTAAAACACATTGAGGGTAATAGATACTACGCACCGGATCTTGACTATTTCCTCGACAGTCCCGTTGAGATAGCAAATTTTCATCTTAGGGAAAGGGAGTACCGGGGACAGAACATTCGGATGGCGCTTCACACCCATGCTTCAGAAGAAGAGATTGACGACTATTTTGAGAAAGTGATGGCCATTGTTGAACACCAGACAGAAGTTTTTGGCGAAATGCCGGCTTTCGATTACGGTGAGTACACCTTTTTGAACTGCTACATGCCGAACGCAAGCGGTGATGGAATGGAGCACAGAAACTCTACCATTGTTACTGGTTCCAAACCATTGGAGCGGGCGTTGGGTGATTTTAGAATCAGCACAATATCCCACGAATTTTTCCATGTCTGGAATGTAGAGCGGATTCGTCCCGCCTCGCTCGAGCCGTTTGATTTTGAGGAGGCCAACATGAGTGGTGAACTCTGGTTTGCGGAGGGATTCACAAGCTACTATACTGGGCTGACACTGGTACGGGCCGGTATTATTTCAGAACAAGAATATGTGGAGGGGCTTGCCGGCGGGATCAATTTTGTAGTCAATTCTCCCGGCAGAAATTACTTTAATCCAATTGAAATGAGCTATCAGGCACCATTTGTGGATGCAGCCCGCTCGGTGGATCCTACCAACCGCGAGAACACGTTTATTTCCTACTACACTTATGGGAGCATTCTTGGCCTGGGGCTCGATCTGATGCTGAGAAATGAAGATCTGAACCTGGATGATTTCATGGTACTTATTTGGGATAAATATGGACGGAATGAAATACCGTACACGGTACGCGATATACGTGATGCTCTGGAAGAGTATGCCGGAACGGAAATGGCTGATGAGTTTTTTACCCACTCTGTTTACGACAGCAAGTTGCCTGATTATCGATCACTGTTGGAATCGGTAGGCGTGAATATCGAAAGGGCAAATCCCGGCCGGGCAACTTTGGGTACAGCGGTTCAGATCGAGAATGGCGTGGGTAAACTGAGAACCAATGCGATTGTGGGTTCCCCGATATATGAAGCAGGAATCAACCGGAATGATGAAATTGTTTCAATTGACGGAGTATCGCTGGCAAGTGTGAACAGCATAGATGAAATTTTGAGCTCAAAGAGTCCGGGTGATCAAGTTGAGGTTACATTCAACCGACTTGGAGAGGAATATTCAGTTAATATAGAGTTGGCAGAGGATCCATCCATTCGCACCGGATTGATTGAGAGGCTATCGGAATCACAAACTGAAAAGAGAAGTGCCTGGCTGAAGTAATAAAAATTCATCAAGCCAGAAGAGCCCAATGGTTTGAGTTGGGCTCTATTTTTAAAATACATTTCTAAAGCTCACTAAGGATTTCCCGAATCCACTCCCAGGAACTGTCTCGAGCTGTTTTGTTGGCTTGTGTGACGTCTGGGGCATCACCTGTTCTCATATAACCGTGTCCGGCACCTTCATAGATGTTGTAGATATAGGTTTTATCGTATTTCTGCATGAGCTCTGAAGTTTCGGGGATCGTGGAATTAATTCGCTGATCATTTCCTCCATAAAAACCATAAACGGGCACGGAAATCCGGCTGATTGCTTCCTCATTGGTGGGAGCACTGCCGTAGAATACGAGAGCCGCGGAAAGTCCGGTTGCATTCGTTGCATAACGGAAAGTTTGTGAACCGCCCCAACAGAACCCGGCTACTGCCACTTCCCCGGTGGAGGCGGGTAAACCCGAAACATAATTTTGCACGGCCATCAGATCCCGGGTGATCCGGTCCGGGTCGAGATGATAGAGTGCATCGCGGGCGGCATCACTCGATTCAAAATCTCGGGTACGTTTGTGGCTCTCATCAAAATCGGACAGCAAATCCGGGGCGATGGCGATATAACCGTCAGCCGCAAGTTGATCTGCAAAACTGCGAACCCAATCGGTGAGTCCGCGGTTTTCGTGAAGAACGATTACAGCCATTGCATTTTCAGAGACTTCAGGGTAGACAACGAAATTGTGGATGGTACGGTCACCATCCTGAACTTCGACCCATTCATGGTGACGCAGTGAATCTTCGAGCTGCTGAAGGGCAAAATCCTGAGCGGATAGGACATGGCTTGTAAATAGGAGGGAAAGTGAAATGATCAGAAATTTCATAGGTATTCAATTGATTGCGGACTATATGACTTAAAGTCACAACCCGGTGAAATCGTTCAGTTTGTAACAGTCGGCTCTGAACGCCCGGCTCGTGTGCCGAGTCCGTTTGGGCTCTCTTTATTCCACTATACTATCCATCAAGCCAATGGATCAAATCATGATCAAATATGTTAATTTCACAATTCCGGCACGGCTGTTCAGGATGAAATCTTTCCGAGGATCGAAGAGGTCCTCATTGTCTCCGGTGATATGGTAGTTGATATTAAATACGAGGAACAGATCACTCCCCGGCCGGTGTATCCAGTTGATGCGAAGGTTTGTCTGCGGGTTTCTGGAAAAATTGTCGTATTGAACCAAAGCCCTGGCAAACAGCTTTCGGCTGATGGCACCCAACATCGATGTTCGTATGGTGGTGGCTTCGAAATCTCCATTCTCGAACGGCAGACGAATGATCGTATGGCCAACACCGCCCTCTACATGAAAGTGTCTCGATTGTCGAAATCCGAAATCGACACCAAAGTCAGTTCGATTGCCATCGTAGAACTGGCCTGTTGAGAAATCGAACGATCCAAATACATTACGGGCTTCATCGGTTTTTCCACTGGCTGACAGAGTGTGAAACGTGTAGTCTCCGGCGGGAATAATAGCATCCGAACGGAGGGCAAAATCATTGATGAGTCGCTCAAACTGTCGGTCATACTCTACTTCAAATGATTGACGGTTTCCAAACTCAGACCGTATGGAAGCTGAAAATTCAGTGGTTTGAAGTGTGCCGTCCTGCCCTTCAAAATAGTCGAAAGAAGTTCGGAAATAGAGTTTTCGGATAGAGGGGATCAAGTTGAAATCGACGTTGGGTTTATATCCGAGATTTGCAGAGTACTGACGAAAATCACGCCGGCGTACAAAGCCAAGCTCCGGCCGATAGTTAACTCCGACGGACGTAAATGATGTTCCGCCTTCATAAAGATCATTCTCAAGTTGAAGGGAGATATTTCCGGCAGCATCGTTCAGCATACTGTTCTCATCCCAGACGTTGGTGAACCAGGCATCGAATTGGCTGGAGCTCCAGAAACGGTATTTAGTGTCGAGGCCGAGCGCGCGATTAAATCCGTCCGGACGCTCAACGTTGGTGAAAATGGTTCCAACCGTTGCCCTTGGAAAAACATTTGCCTGCAAGCGAGCTACTGTATTGTTTGTTGAGTTGACTCCAAATAGATCGCGCATTCCACCGCCGGTTTCAATATTCATCAGGCCGATAGAGTAGCGTCCGGTTTGGCCGGTAAGTCTTGCTCCGGTCAGAATCTGATCGGTCAGACCGATATTTCTGGAGAAAAAGGTTTGGGTTGAACGGACATTTCCATGCTCAAAAAGCCCGGCTCGCTCCAGGAAGAACTCCCGTTTTTCCGGAAAAAAAAGGTTGAAGCGAGTCAGGTTTAGCTGAACGTTATCAGCTTCAACCTGGGCGAAATCGGTATTTACAGTGAGATCGAGCGTTATGTTGGAGGAGAGACTATATTTCAGGTCACCGCCAAAGTCGTAGGTATAGTCGATATCGGTGGCTTCCTCCTGCAGGCTCGGGCGAACTTCCTGTGCACCGGATATCACGTACGGTTTAATCTCAATATTTTTTCCTCTGTTAATCCCCTTCAATCCTTTCAGTCGACCATATTGAGAAGCGGCTGCCAGCACTCCAAAACTTCCGCCATACTCCATCCCAATCGCCGGCCAGAGAACGCGCTCATTTTTGCGGTTGATCATACGTGACACCATCAACCCAAATTCCAGCTCTTCACCTTCAGGAAACCGAAGCTGGCGAAACGGAATGGCAACTTCCAGGGTCCAACCCTCATCATCAATCACAGTTTCACTCAAGAATACCGCATCCCATGAAAAACTGTCGTAGTTGAGAACTTCATTCGTTACCAGGGCATCATCCTGTGTGCCGAGAGCGTTCATTTCAAACAGATAGGCGTTGCGTCCGTCGAGGTAGGTGTCTATCCCGATATAGGCATGGTCGTCTCTGTTGTTACGTCCGCCGCGCTCCAGGTTTTTGGCACGGATCAGGTCAGGATTTTCATCATAAAAACGAAAGGCGAAATAGAGGTTGTCGCGATCGTAGGCGATACGAACCTCGGTGTCTTCAGTAGCCGGTTGACCGTCGCGAGGCCACACCTGCGTAAATGTGGTGATGGGAGGGATCTCCTGCCAGACCGGATCGTCCAGATTACCATCAATAAATGGGGGCGTATCTGTAAATACAGCGTGCACCTCAAAGTCTGTGGGAGCGGGAACCGGCTGGGTAGTTTGAGCAAGTATGGGTTGATCAGGCAGAATAGACAGACTAAAAAGAGCAGCAGAAAGAAATAACAGTTTCATCCGATAGATTTCAGATTTTGATTTAATAAAGATTTTGTAAAACCGGGTATGTCATACTGATGTTTCCTACTCTTATTCGGGGAATCAAGCAGATGGATTATTCAGCAGATGTATCGCTTGGATCTGTATGATACGTTTTGCCGATTATGTAAAGATTTCAGACCAATGAGAGAATATAGGAAAACGGATGAAGGCAATACGTAAAAAATTTAGTTTGTGTTAACCATAAAATGGATGAGTGCAGATATTGAAATAAACCTATGAATTGGGTTAATTAGCTAAGACAAAGGTTGTCGGAAATTTAGTTAAGTTGATCATACGACAAGCTTTTATATCACCTTTCCAGCGCTATTGCTCTCAAACCATCACTCAAAAAGCGATAGCTATGAAAGTACTTTCAACTCTTTTTACAGTAAGTGTATTCGGTTTCGCTGCACTTACATCATGCACAAATCAATCGGCGGGGAGTGCTGCCCCGGAAAACCCGGAAGGGGAATTAAGGGAGTTATGGAATCAGTTTACTCAAAACTGGAAAGCGAGTGATGCTGAAGCCTCAGTATCGATCTATCAGGCTGATGCTCTCAACATTCCAAATAATTACAAGACAAATAGCGGCCGGGAAGAAATCAGGGAGTTTTATCAATTTTTGTTTGATAACCATCAGCCCGTCGACTACAGGCACAGAACGGAGTCGATCTATTTTAACGGAGATGTAGCCGTGGAGTTCGCCACCTTTCGGGCGGAATGGATTTCAAATGAAGGAGAAGAGTGGTCGTATGATGCCCGGGCACTAATTCACTGGAAAAAAGATCCGGATGGCGGCTGGAGGATACAGACGATGTTGTTTAACAACCCGCCTGAAGAGGAATCACAGCCATGAAATGGAAAGAGTTCTTATCGGTGATGGACTTTGGAATATCACTGATGCCGTCTATTGTTTCCATCATGGGTACGCTTCCCTATTTCGAGCGACCCTGGATTCCGGTCATTATTGGCATTGCCGTTCTTTTTGGGTTGATTGCTCTTTTTATTCATAACAATCTGGGTAAGAAAGAGAAAGCACTGGCCGAAATTCTTGCAACCGGATATTTTATCAACTTTTTGGAGCCGATGGCACGGAACATTGGTAAAAGAACGGAGGTGAGGTTCCGGGATGAACATAAATCTATGCACTTTGATATAAACAGTATTGAGATAACGGTTTACATGCCGATGAACTCTGATAGCCTGGATCAGATTTCAGATGTTCTAAATAATCAGAAAGGATATCAAAATATCGATATCATCAACGCAAAAGACGGGACTCCGTTTTGGTCGCGTGCGAAGGTAGAAGGAGATCGATTAAAAATTGCAGATTTCCCAAGAACACTGTTTTCACTACCCCGTTTTGTGAAAATAAGTCTGGGTCAAACCAAACCGAAAAAGATCCGGCAATATTACGAAGGGTTTGCGGAGCAGCTGGAAGATCTTTTGGAGGATAACCGGCAGGATTACGTTTTGAGACGCATAAAAGTTGAGAAGGTGTGATAAAGAGTCAAGGTTTTGATGTTTAGACGGGTCGATCGAAGAGCTTTCGAATAGCGACACCGACAACCGTAGAGGGAAGTGCAATAGCATAGCCCATTAAAATGGCGATGATCAGCTCAATTGGCCAGAGATTGTGAGACGTGGGATCGATAATGCCCTCCGCAATGACTCTGCTCATAACCACGGCGGGCAAAACCATTGCCATGATGTTTACGCTTGTGATGAATGTATTTTCTGTAAGATAGTGCAGAAGAGCTGTGGCAACCGCTACTGCAGTCAGTGCCGGACTATAGAGTGCATTTGGGAGAGTAACCTCTTGAATCGGTATGAGCCAGTAGGGTATTCCGATCATGATGAATGATAGTAAAAATAGAACGATGGGAATCAGAAGCTTAGAGTAATTTTCCACGGGAGTGAATTAAGGAGTTGAATAAATAATGGGATTTGCAAAATACGATGTAGAACGTTTTGCAAATCCCGGTTAGGTCAAGCGCGTATCATTTGGTCAGAAATTGACTTTAAGAGTAAGCCCATATCCGGCCTGATCGGCAGGATCTTCAAGAGTTGATTGGCTATGGGCAGGAATTGATAGAATGAGGAGTAGAGCTAAGGTAAGTACTGCAGAGATTACGTGATTGAATATCATGGCACCTCCGTTTTCGTTGACAGTTGTTTGATTCTTGATAGATCAGCAAGTTTATCACGAATTTTAATCAAGCTAACTTATTAAGCCCGAGGTGCTTAATGTATATAAAAATGTATAATTTAAAATAGTGATCTGTATAAATTTTAATATTCACTCAGTTCTGGATATTGGATTCAGCAATCAGTTATTCACTTTATTCGTGCCAATGATTCCAATAGAGTGTGCATATTATTATCCCATTTCCCCTTAATTTTACCCTGCGGTTTGATCATACGGGGTTGACCAGTCGGGAAATTTGTGCAGGCTGAGCACCGGTTCTGAGGCTTCTATTTGAACTTGGTGTAATTCCTCAGAAAGAAAGAGTATTAAAGACAGATAGGGTCAGAATTCTCTTGTCTATGCGCACTTCTGATATTAGAGGCTGTTTATGTGTTGACCGATTTGTAAGGTAGTTTATACCCAAGTTTCTATTCTGAATATACTGCCTTCACACGTTCCCGTAAATTGAAGCCGCTGCTCATCACTTCTCCGTAGGCTCCGGCACTTCGGATGGCCACCAGGTCACCACGCTGCAATTCAGGCAGCTGAACCTTTTTTTGAAAGGTGTCGGATGTTTCACAAATTGGCCCGACTACATCGTACGTTTTGTGTGGTTTATCTGACGTGAGTACATCTACCCGGTGGTTTGCCTGGTAGAGTGCAGGGCGGATCAGTTCGGTCATACCGGCATCGATCACGGCAAAGTTGGTTGTCACCCCCTCTTTAATAAAAAGTACCTTGGAGATCAGGCTGCCACACTGGCCGACAATGCTCCGGCCCAGTTCAAAGTGCACCTGCTGGCTTTCTCGCAGTTCAAGGTTTCTGTCAAACACTTCAAAAAAAGATTTAAAATCGGGAATGGGGTTATCATCGGGATTCTCATAATCAATTCCGTAACCGCCGCCCACGTTGATATGGTGAAGACGGATTGCATTCTTCTCAAACAGATCCTGCATCTCATTTACGCGATCACAAAGATCTTTGAATGGCTGTAGATCGGTGATTTGTGATCCTATGTGAAAGTGGATTCCGGTGAGGCTGATATTCTCCAGGGAGGGGAGCATCTCAAACAATTTCGGGAGTTTGTCAGCCGTAATGCCGAACTTGTTCTCATTCAGCCCGGTGGTGATATATTTGTGGGTTTTGGCCTCTACATTCGGGTTTAGCCTGATGGAGATGTTTGCCGTTTTATCGCTTTTCCCGGCTAACGAGTTCAGAACTTCGAGCTCCTGTAGCGACTCGCAGTTAAAGGAAAAAATGTTGTTGTCGAGCCCAATCTGAATCTCCTCATCCGTTTTCCCCACGCCGGCAAAAGCGAGCTGTTTCCCTGTAAAGCCGGATTCTATGGCTCGTTTGATCTCATTTCCACTCACGCAGTCGATGCCGAGTCCCGCTTTACGAATCTCTTCAAGAATGGGCAGATTGAAATTAGCCTTGATGGCAAAGTGCACATGATACCCCTTCGAGAGTCCATGTGTTTTGATCTCATCCAGTGTACGGCGGAGCAGGCCAAGGTCGTAGTAGTAGAACGGAGTTTTATGAGATTTGAAGATCTCTATGGTTTCAGCGTCGAACATCAAATTGAGTTGGTTAAGTAAGGGCGCTTATGATACGAAATACTATGAATACTTTTCAGTGAGTCAGACCCTTCACTGCCGTTTCCCGAAAAAAGAGCCTGGAAACGGCAGGTTGATAGTTAATTAAATGGGAACTCAGTAGTTTTCTGTCTCGAAATTATAAAGCTCTAAACCGGCCTGTTCATACTCATCACCGGCAAGCCAGAATGGGGCCTTGTCAGCATTTCCAATCAGGGTTGCAGCCATTACGTATGAACGGATGTAAGCTGTTACGTACTCATAATCAACTGTGTGTGGTTCATCGGTCGGGCGATGGTAATACTTGTTGATCTCATCATCAAATGCGGTCAACCCCATACTGTAGGTTGGGGACGGAATTCCGGCCCGTGCAAAGTGAACATTATCCGATCGGTTAAACAGGTTTTGCTCGGGAACCGGATCGGGAATCGCCTCCAGGCCGAATGCCTCGGCAGATGCTTTCAGGTCGTCATCGGCTTCGGTCCGGCCCAGACCGATTACAGTTACCTTGGTGATATCATTATATCCGGCGCCGTCAATATTTAAATTGTAAACGGTTTGATGGAGTGGTATCGGCGGATTCTCCGCATAATAACCACTTCCCAGTAATCCCTTCTCTTCTGCGGTCCAGGCGGCAACGATCACAGATCGCCTTGGTGGATTTTCGGAGAGATACTTGGCAGCAGCCAGAATACCGGCTGTACCTACAGCATTATCCCTTGCCCCATTGTTAATGTAGTTTTCCTGGCTCGGATCACCCGTCGTTCCGGTGTGATCGTAGTGAGCCGACAGCAGGATGTACTCATCCTTTAAGTTCGTGTCGCTTCCCTCAATTATGCCAACCACATTCCGGCTGTAAAATGTTCGGCTTTCTTCTCCTTTAACTGATAGTGAGATCGTTTCACCTGGGATACCGCTCAAAAACATGTCTATATCTCCCGCAAGGCCGTTCATCCAGAGGTGTGGTATAGGGGAGGTTTCTTCATTGGTTGAACCACTATCAGTATCCAGGGACAATTGATCACGATTCATGAACCCGGCGAGGGTTTGCCATGGTAGCTGCTGATTTTGATAGATCTCGATCAAACCGGTACCGCCTGCCTCTGCAACCTGAGCTCGTTTAACCGCAGAAATTTGAAATAGCTGTTGAGGGTTTTCATCTCCCTGCAATCCGGCTTTGGCAATCACAATCTTACCATTCAGCTCGTGGTTGGAAATCTCATCCTGCGATCCGTACTCCAGAACAACCACGTCTGCTTCAGTATCTCCCCGGTATGGACTCATTGCAACCAAGTGTCGGTTCAGGGTAAATGTGGAGTCTAACACAGACATCTGTATCGATTCCGGCGCCCGGTTCATTCGGAATGGTACATGTTGATAGTATCCGTCAAGCCCGGGGGCTGCTTTCATGCCATATTGTTGAAATCTTGTGGCGATGTAGCGAGAGGCAATTTTCAACTCCTGGGTACCGGTATCGCGGCCGAGAAATTCATCTGAAGCGAGGAAGTAGATGTCAAATTCAACATCGCTTTTCAGAATAGACTGTTCGATATCCTGGGCGGAAGGGTTTTGTGCTTGAACGTCTATCGACGTGAATGCAAGGACGACGAAAAGTCCGAGAAGTATTCGTTTCATGAGATTTAATTTCATTGATATTTAAGTATGTCAGAACGGTTGACCTTAATACGGTACTGCAAACAAAAAGTTTTGAACTTCAAAATAACCGGCTCTGGGCTATTATGTTCAGAGCAGAGGATAAAGAATTCAAAGTAACAAACAAATGCGGATTGAAAGATTTGACATCCGTTTTAATGTTTTTTTCATATCAAAGCGGTATCCTGCCTGCTTTCAACCCTGAAGTAACTGCTGTTATTCGCATGGACCAAATTTTTTCATATCAATTGCCGTTTGAGGATCCGGTTATCATCTTTGCCCTGGTGATGCTCATCATTCTGCTGGCACCCATGCTGGCCAAAAAGGTGAAATTGCCATCAATCGTAGGGTTGATTCTGGCCGGAACCGTTGTAGGACCCGGGCTCCTCGGTTTGATTGAACGGGATTTTACCATTGAGCTTCTTGGAACCGTCGGACTGCTCTATCTGATGTTTATGGCCGGCCTTTCGCTGGATTTGATTCAGTTTGAAAAACTTCGGAATAAGAGTATCGGTTTTGGTTTGGTCTCTTTTCTATTGCCTCAGATGGCTGCATTAGCAGCAGGTGTGTACCTGCTTAACTACTCCGTTGCAACCTCACTGCTTCTCGGTTCAATTGTTGGTTCGCATACTCTGCTTGCCTACCCAATTGCTGAGCGATTGGGGATTACCAAAAATATGGGAGTCACCATGTCGATGGGTGGAACGCTTGTGACTGACACCCTCTCTTTGGGCGTGCTCGCAATCGTTGCCGGAACCGCAGGGGATAATAGCGGTGCCGGATATTGGACCGGATTTGCCGCCTCTGTTATCGCATTTGTGGCCGTTTCCGTCATATTGCTGCCGCGGCTCGGACGCTGGTTTTTTCGAAATGTAAAATCGCAAGGCAATATGGATTACATCTTTTTGGTGGCGATACTGTTTACAACAGCTTTCTTTGCCGAACTTGCAGGTCTCGCCCCAATTATTGGTGCTTTTTTAGCCGGACTCCTTTTAAACCGGTTGGTACCCGGCAGCGGTACGCTTATGAGCCGGGTTCAATTTGTGGGAAATGCACTTTTTATTCCGTTTTTTCTGATAAGCGTAGGTATGCTGGTGGATGTTTCGGTTCTGGGAAGTCTGGATGTATGGTTCAAGGCGATCATTTTTACGCTGCTCGTTTTTATAGGAAAGGGACTTGCGTCATTCGGTATCACCTCGCTGTTTAAGTTTACTAAAGAGGAGGGGTTTGTCATTTATGGACTCACGACTCCTCAATCTGCAGCCACGCTTGCCGTGACCCTAATTGGCTTTGATCTGGGATTTTTTGACTCCACGGCGGTAAATGCAGTGGTGATCATGATTTTGATGACTTGCCTGGTCGGCCCATGGCTGGTTGAGAAGTATGGACGTGAAGTGGCTACTCAGGAGGATAAGAAGCCGTATAAACCGTCGGAAGCACCGCAGCGTATTCTGGTTCCGCTGGCCAATCCTGAAACTTCAGATGCATTGATGGATATTGCGTTTATGGTACGTGATCAGAAACTGGATCAGCCACTCTATCCGCTAACAGTAGCCCGTGATGGCCGGGATGCCGAAGAGCAGGTTGCCAGGGGAGAAAAGATGCTGAGCCACGCCGTGATTCACGCAGCCGCGGCGAATGTGCCGGTCAACCCTGTTACACGCGTTGATTTCAATATTGCCAAGGGAATTGCCCGTGCGGTTAGTGAGATGCGGATTTCAAACATCATTATTGGCTGGAACGGACAGATATCAGCCAAACAGAAGATTTTTGGAAGTATTCTGGATCAGCTTCTGGAGGAGGTTCAAACCATGATTATGGTGAGTAAAATTGAGCGCCCCGTGAACACATCAAAGAGAATTGTAGTTGCAATGCCTCCGTTTGCTGAGTTTGAACCGGGATTCACCGAAGCAGTAAGATCGCTTAAATTGATGGCAGATCAGATTGGAGATGAACTGGTGATTGTAACCACAACCGCACGTCAGAACTATGTGAAACCTAGGGTGGATAATATTCAGCCGGAGCCCGATGTAACGTTTGAAGTCATCGAGAAGTGGGGGGATCTGCCGGCGTGGTACGATGATTTTAAAGATGAAGAGGACCTGTTTGTTTTACTCAGCGCCCGTGACGGATCCGTTTCCTGGCGGCCGGGGCTGGATCGTTTACCCAGGGTGATAGCTCAGCGCTATCCACAGTTGAGCTTTATTACCATCTATCCGGCTCAGGGCCGGGAGCGGGCAGGAGGAAGCTCACCCGAGAGGGAGAATCTGCAGCTATTGCAACAAAAACGGATAAAGATAGGGCTTGAAGAGGCTGAAACGGACCAAGTACTGGAGCAGATCATCCATAAAGATCCCGCATTTGATCATATTGATTTGAGCCGAATAACCAAACGGCTGCTCAAAAATTCGGCTGATTACACCCCTGAGGTAATGCCAGGTGTGCTGCTCTATGAAGCTCATACCTCTAAAGTGGATGAACAGCTTCTGTTTGTAGGGGTAAGCGACAAGGGGTTGAATCTAAAACAGGTTGCACACCCCGCACATGTTATTTTGATATTGCTCAGTCCTAAATCCTGCTCACCGGAAAAACACCTGGAGGGAGTAAACGAAGTTGCTCAACTCATCAAACCGGGTAAGAACCTAAAGGCAGTACGGGCTGCAAAAACAGCTGCCGAGGTTTATCGGGCCGTTATGGAAACGGAAGTGTAAAAATATCTGCTCTATGAGTGTTCAGGCTCTACAAGAACATTCAAAATTTAAGGAATGACGGCGGTTATTTTCGATAATTTTTAGTTTCATCTAAACAATAACTATTTTTGCCGTCAAACTGTTAAACTTTTTAACCGGATTCGGTTTATTCTATGGACGTATTTTCCGCTGCTCCACATCATGATGTTTTTCTTCTCGTTTTTCAGGTTGGTGTTCTTCTTTTAGCTGCCCGAGCATTTGGCGAAGTGGCCACACGACTCGGTCAGCCATCGGTTATTGGTGAAATCCTGGCCGGTATCATTTTAGGCCCCTCACTTTTGGCGGGTATTTTTCCTGCATTTGGTGAACTCATCATCCCTCAAACGGAAGTCAGTGGTTATCTTCTGGAGGTTATCTCCCTGCTGGGCGCCATGTTTTTACTGTTGATAACCGGACTCGAAACCGATATCCAGCTCATTAAGCGACACGCCAAAACGGCAATCAGTGTCTCTTTTGGCGGTATTTCGGTCACGTTCATCACCGGTTTTTTTCTTGGTCAGCATCTGCCAGACTTTCTACTTGCGGATTCTGACGAACGGCTGGTATTTTCTCTGTTTGTAGCAACGGCCATGGCAATTTCAGCCATTCCGGTTATTGCTAAGGTGCTGATGGACATGAACCTGATGCGCCGCGATATTGGCCAGACTATTCTCGCAGCAGGCATGAGCGATGATACCATCGGGTGGATTTTGCTCTCAATTGTTGCCGGTATTGCCGCCGGAGATGCTGTTACCACCGGAACCGTTCTTACAACAGTTGGAAGCGTGCTGGCATTTTTGATTATCAGTTTCACCCTGGGCCGGTGGATGGTGCGTAAATTGCTGGTTTATGTTCAGGATGAGGTGATCAGTACCGACCGGATTCTTTCCCTTGTTATTATTCTCGCCTTTTTCTGGGGTGCCATAACACAACTGCTGAATCTTGAGGCTATCCTGGGTGCTTTTGTGATGGGTATTCTTTTTGGAATGATGCCGCGTCTGCCCGAAGAGGTTGTGAACAAGTTGGAGAGTATAGCGCTGGGAATATTTGCACCTATCTTTTTTGCCGTTGCCGGTCTTAAGGTGAACATGCTGAACCTGTTTGACCCAACGTTGCTCGTTATTACTCTGATTGTGATTGCCATCGCCACGCTCGGTAAGGTGATTGGAACTTACACAGGGGCAAGGGTTATCGGCGGAAAAGATCACTGGACCTCCCTCAGTTTTGGAGCCGGACTGAACGCCCGCGGTGCGATGGAGATCATTATCGCAACCATTGGTTTGCGGCTGGGTATACTTTCGCAGGATATGTTTTCCATCATTGTTGTGATGGCGATTGCCACATCTCTGATGGCACCTTTTGCACTGCGCTGGGTATTAAAGCGGGTCACCATCGGTGAAGAGGAGGAGAAGCGACTGAAGAAAGAGGAGCTGGAGGCGGAGAGTCTGGTTGCCGATATCCATCGTGTGCTGCTGCCGGTTCGAACCCGTAAAGAGGCTGATGTCAATAAGAAGAATATTCAGTCAACCGAGGCTCAGATTCTGGATTTGATTGGTGAAGACTCTCAAATTTCGCTCACAATTATGACGGTCACGAAAGATGACCGGGCATCGTGTGAAACGTATCTGAATAACCTGGCTCAATATTTCAATCTGCACGAGGTTGTGACTAAAGTTGTGGTTTCGGATAAACCGGGTGATGCAATTCTGGATGAGGCGAAAAAAGATTACGACCTGGTTGTACTGGGTGCCACAGAAGATGTGGATGTAAAAGCTCATCTCTTCAGCCCGATTGTAGATTTTATTACTCGATTTGCTCCATGCCCAACGCTGATTGTAAAAGCGGGCAGTGTTCCGGAGAACTGGACGCCTCAGAGAATCATGGTTCCCACGAACGGCAGCTCAGCTTCCCGAAATGCCGCAGAATTGGCATTTTATGTGGCTAAGTCAGATTCAAATAAAGAGGTTCTTGCCCTGAACGTAATGATGGATGAACTCCGTCCTGTTCAGAATGTGAAATCTGATATTGAACAGAGCCGTGAGCAGTTTGCGGAAGATGCGGTTGGGGAGCTGAAGAAGCTGGGTGAGGCATTTGGTGTAAAAACAGAAAGTATGGTTCGGAAAGGGGAAAGTCCGGAAGAGGTAATTAGAGCCATTGCAGAAGAGAATCACATCGACCTCATTGTGGTGGGCACCAATATCAGACCGGGAACCAACCGGCTCTATCTTGGACCTCGTGTAGAGAACATCATTCGAATGGCTCCTTGTCCGGTTATTGTTTTTAACACATAAGGGAAATTGCTTTTTCCGCTTAACCTTATTCCATGGTGGACTCTTGGGAATTGTTCAGTTAACTTTGATTTGTGAACAAAAGCTGATTATCACATAGGGCGAATAGAGATGAAACTGACGGCAATCCTGGCATGGATCAAAGGCCGGTTCAATATACTGAACTGGCTGCCGAACTATTCAAAAGAGGATTTAGCCGGTGACCTGAAATCCGGTATTACTGTTGGAGTGATTGAGATCCCCCAGGCGATGGCGTATGCAGTTATCGCCGGTTTGTCACCTATTTACGGTCTCTACGGTTCGCTTATTCCTCTTCTCATCTATCCACTCTTTGGTACGTCCCGGCATCTCGCTCTGGGGATTGTAGCCACCGATATGATCATTATAGCCTCCGGTGCATCACTGGTGGCGGATCCCGGAACGGACAAATATGTGACGGTGGTGCTGCTTCTTACCATGCTTGTTGGCCTGGTTCACATCGCCATGTCGCTTTTCAGAATGGGCTTCCTGGTGAATCTGCTCTCCAAACCGGTGATCTACGGATTCATGGTTGCTGCACCCATCATTATTGGATTCAGCCAAATGGGTAACCTGTTTGGAGTTGAACTTGAACGAACACAGTATGTGGGAGTTCTTGCCATGCAGCTTTTTGAGCAGATTGAGATGATTAACCCGGTAGCACTGGCCATCGGGGGATCGGGGCTCATCCTTTTATTTGTGCTGCAGAAGATCAATCCGCTCTTCCCGAGAGCACTTCTGCTGATTGCCGCCGGCGGGTTTTCTGTATGGTTTTTTAATCTGGAGCGCTATCATGTTGATGTGATCGGTGTGATTCCATCCGGTTTGCCCTCCTTTCAGCTTCATGAATTCACACTGGATGATGTGAGGCGATTAGTTCCAACGGTAACTACTCTGGTTCTTATTCAGTTGATGGCGATTATGTCTCTGGGTAAAACATTTGGCAACAAGTACAAATACCCGATTGATGCTAACAAGGAGTTTTTTGCACTGGGGATGGCCAATTTTGTAGGAAGTTTTTTCCAAAGCCCACCAATGTCGGGCAGTTTTTCCAGAACGGCTGTGAGCGATGAGGCGGGAACCCGAACGCCTCTCTCCAATGTGGTGACAGCCATTATTATTGGTCTCACACTTCTTTTCCTAACACCGTTATTCTATTTTGTGCCGATGCCGGCTCTTGCAGCGGTTATTATTGCTGCAACTATTTCTCTCATTGATGTGAAAGAGTTGCGCTACCTGTTCAGAACCAAGCCATCAGAGGCATATATTGCTATTTTCACCTTTGCTTGTACACTTATTATTGGTATTCAGGAGGGTATTTTGCTCGGAATCGGGGCTTCGTTGCTTTCCGTCCTCTACAGAACCAGCCGCCCAAATGTAGCCGTTTTGGGGCATATTCGGGGCTCGAGAAATTTTAGGGATATTGAACGAAATCGAAAAGCGAAGTCGATTGACGAACTGCTGCTGCTTCGATTTGATTCATCCATGGAGTTCAGCAATGCTGATTATATCAAGGATTTTATTATCCAGCAGAGTGGAGAACAAAATAAACAGATTCGTGCGGTAGTGATTGATGCCAAGAGTATTAACGACATTGACACCACAGCTATTGAGACGCTTCAATCTGTGAAAGAGACGCTTGAGGATTGGGATATTGAATTGCATTTTGCCGGACTGAAAACACCGGTTCAAAAATTGCTGATGCGGTCAGGGCTGGCCCGGAAAATCGGTGGCACCCATTTTCATGAAACCACGCATGATGCGATTATCTACCTTCTTGAGAAGTGGGACAAGGAGGAAGAAAGAGAGTATGAGCAAAACGGAGACGACGAAGCAGAAACGCCCCACCGCCTTCGCGACTATCTGGATGATGCGGATTGAGTAATCCTTTCGATTGTTATCCGGGAGTTAATTTTTGAATCACCTCTTCCAACGTCAGTGAAACCTCTTCACTCTCTCTCATATTGCGCAGCGTAAATTTTCCTTCCTGAAGTTCATTGCTTCCTACAATCAGGGTGTAACGTGCATTTTCGCGATTGGCATCCTTCATCTGGGCTTTCATCGATCGCCCCATGTAGTCCATCGTTGCTGAAAGTCCTTTATCACGTAAAACAGGTAACTGTTTGATCCCCCATTTGCGGGCTTCATCGCCAAGTGTTACCACATAAACGTCCACCTCTTTTTCTGTTCCCAGCGTAATACCCAGCTCTTCACATGCGATCATCAAGCGTTCCATGCCCGCGGCGAAACCGACCGCCGGGGTGGGCTGCCCGCCAATCTCTTCAACCAGAAGGTCGTACCGCCCTCCACCGGCCAGTGCATCCTGTGCACCTAGGTCGGGACTGATCAGCTCAAAAGCGGTTTGGGTATAGTAATCCATGCCGCGCACCAGGTAGGGATCCTCTTCAAATGGGATCTCAAGATCATTCAGATACTCTTTTACTTTATTGTAGTGAGCCAGAGAGTCCTCTCCCAGGTACTCTGTAATAACCGGTGCACTCTCGATGAATGGCTGATCTTCCTCTTCCTTGGAGTCGAGAATTCGCAGGGGATTGTTTTCAAATCGTTTTTGGGATACTTCACTCAGTTTGTCAAAGTTTGGTTTGAGGTGTGCTTTTAACGCCTCTTTATACTTTTCGCGGCTCTCGGGATCTCCGATCGAGTTGAGCTTCAACGTTGTATTGGTGATTCCCACTTTCTTATAGATGTGAATCATGAAGGCGATCACTTCCACGTCGGCCACGGGATCGCTGCTGCCGATTACCTCCATACCAAACTGGTGGAACTGGCGCTGACGTCCCTTCTGCGGTCGCTCGGCACGGAACATCGGCCCGATGTAGTAGAGCTTTTGCGAACCGCCGCGCTGATCGAGGTGATTCTCGACGTAGGATCGAACCACAGGTGCCGTAAGTTCCGGGCGAAGCACGTAATTGTCTTCACCGCGGCTGAAAGAGAAGATCTCTTTGGAGACGATATCGGTAAGTTGACCCAAGCCGCGGACAATCAGTTCGGTCTGCTCCATAATAGGCGTACGGATCTCTTCGAGGTTAAACTTCTCGGCCTCTTCCCGGATCAGGTTTTCGAGATATTGCCATTTTCGTACTTCATCAGGCAGAATATCTACCATTCCGAGGTGTGTGGTGTATTTGGGTTGCGCCATTCTTCAGTCGCGATTACAGAGTTTGTGTTAATTCGGCTCAAAGATAAGGTTGATTTTGCAAAGATAGTAAGATTCCTTTCGAAGATTGGAAGAGTAAAATAGCACATGATTGGCCGTAGTTTCGCGGATAGACCATATTTATGTTGGATGAATCGAAAAACCGAACCTTCTCCGAAGGAGTTTTCTGTTTATATAACATCGAACCCCGTCCAGTCACAGGCTTCCTCGGAGCTTCCTGTTGTGAATATTTTTATTCTTGGACCATTAAAATTGATTGAGATTCCCTTATAGCGACTAAGCTGAAATTTTCTATTTTGACGGAAAAGAAAACATAACGACTACATTATGCTCAGAACCGTAATTCTAACACTGTTTTTATCTCTTATCGCACTGAATGGCTTTGCTCAAGATCGCGAGTTGGTTTACGAGTCGGGTGGTGAGCTACCGCCGGAGAAAGCTTCTTACGATGTTCACTATTACGATTTAAATCTGAAAATTGACCCGGCAGACAGTACGGTGTCGGGAAATGTTGGAATTCATTTCCATGTGGTTCATCCGACCAACGTCATAGCTCTCGATCTCGACCCGAGACTGAGTATTGAATCTGTGAACTGGATCGGTGACGAAAGGGAACGACCGATACAACTTGAGCGTAACAGTTCTTCCAAAACATTTTACCTCTATTTCCCTGAAACACTGCAACCGGGCCTCAGTACATCTGTGGATGTAGCTTACAGTGGACAACCGATTGTTGGAGATAATCCTCCGTGGACCGGCGGGATGGTTTGGGATCGTACTCCTTCCGGTGAGCCGTGGGTTGGGGTAGCAGTTCAGTCACTCGGGGCCTGGACATGGTGGCCAAATAAGGACCATCCAACCGATAAGGCGGATTCTGTAGCTATTAACTACACCATGCCCGAAAATCTTGTGGTTGCCGCAAATGGCAGGAGCCGGGGAGTGACCGAGCATGACGACGGATGGAAGACCTCACACTGGTTTGTCTCCAGCCCGATCAACAACTACAACGTAACGGTAAACGCTGCACCGTACGAAACCATCAGTGAAACGTTTACCAGTACGGCGGGGGATGAGATGGAGATCACATTCTGGTTCCTGCCCGAATTTCGGGAACAGAGCGAACGCCTCTTCCCGCAGTTTGCCGAACAGATCCGGTTCCTTGAGGAAATTGTCGGGCCGTACCCCTTCAGGGCAGATAAATACGGTGTAGCCCATGCGCCTTACCTTGGAATGGAGCATCAGTCAATAATTGCTTATGGCGCAAGTTTTGAAAATGACAACCTCTTCGGGCAAAATGCAGGCTATGATGATCTCCATCAGCATGAGCTGGCCCATGAGTGGTGGGGAAATCTGGTTTCGGTTTGGGACTGGCGCGATTTCTGGATTCACGAGGGAATTGGAACTTACATGCAGCCGCTCTACGCAGAACATTTAAATGGAGAGGAGTCGTATCGTGAGATGATGGAGTTTTTAAGAACCAGAATCAGATCAACAAGGGCAACGGCTCCAAGAGAATCTTCGATGAGTTCGCTTGATATCAGAGAAGGCGAGCGCGGCGGCGATGTCTATTATAAGGGAGCCTGGTTCATGCACACGTTACGATACGTAGTGGGTGATGAGAACTTTTTCAGAATTCTCAGGCGATTTGCATACCCTACAGAAGAGATGGAGAGTATTACTACCGGTGAACAGGTCCGATACGCCACTACCGATGACCTGCTTCACCTGGCAGAAGATATTTCCGGGATGGATCTGGCGTGGCTGTTTGAGGTTTATCTGCGTCAGGCTGAAATGCCGGAGCTGTCCGTAACACGGGCGGGCCTTCAGGTGGTGATGCAGTGGCACATTCCGGGGAATATTAACTTCCCGATGCCGGTTGAAGTTCGGGTGAATGAGGAGTGGATTACACTGGTACCCGAGAATAACCGAATCTCATTTGAAATCCCTGAAAGTGCCGATTTTGAAGTGGATCCGCATCACTGGATTTTGAAAAAATTATAATCGTTACGAAATGCATTGGTTCATTATACCTTCCACAAAACAAAACTAAAGGAGAATCATGAAAGTACGCCTAATTTTAATTGTTCTGATTGCCGGGCTTGCAACAAGCCTTCAGGCTCAGCAGACTTACATCCATGCCGGTTATCTGTTTGACGGAACCGGAGAAGAGATGAGGTCGAATGTGACGATTATTGTAGATGGAGACAGGATTGTTGAAGTTCAAGATGGATTTCTTCGTCCCGATTCTGAAAGCAGTTTAATTGATTTAAGCAACAGAACTGTACTGCCCGGTTTGATTGACCTGCATGTTCACCTTGAGAATGAAACGGGTCCCAGCCGCTATCTGGATCGCTTTACGAAGAATCCTGAAGATGTAGCGTTCGAGTCATCTCTCTATGCCAAAAGAACATTGATGGCCGGTTTTACAACGGTAAGAGATCTGGGCGGTTCGGGAGTGAATACTTCTTTGAGAGATGCCATTCGAGCAGGTTATGTGGAAGGTCCCCGCGTGATAAGTGTTGGAAAATCGTTGGCAACAACCGGTGGACATGCAGACCCAACCAACAGTTTTAAACGAGATTTGATGGGAAGTCCGGGCCCGGAACTGGGCGTGGTGAATGGCGAGGTTGAAGCACGTGAAGCTGTCCGGCAGAACTACAAACTGGGGGTTGATCATATCAAAATAACGGCTACTGGCGGAGTTTTGAGTGTCGCAAAATCGGGACAAAATCCTCAGTTCATGAATGATGAACTGCAGGCGATCGTTGAAACAGCCCGCGATTATGAGATGCATGTGGCTGCTCATGCCCATGGAAAAGAGGGTATGCTGCGGGCGGTTAAAGCCGGGGTTCATACCATTGAGCATGGAACATATATGGATGAAGAGGTGATACAGGCAATGGTAGATCATGGCACATATTATGTTCCAACCATTACGGCAGGGAAATTTGTAGCCGAAAAAGCGGAAGTGGATGGATACTATCCCCCGCTGGTCGTTCCAAAAGCACGTGAAATCGGTCCGCTTATTCAGAACACTTTTGCAGAAGCGTATCGGTATGGAGTGAAAATTGCATTTGGTACTGATGCCGGTGTGTTCCACCACGGCGATAATGCCCAAGAGTTTGGCTACATGGTAGAAGTGGGGATGCCTGAAGCCGAGGCACTACTGAGTGCAACTCAGACCGCTTCAGCTGTATTAGGTTTGGAAGATCAGATAGGGTCGGTAGAAGCAGGTAAATTAGCCGACATAATTGCCGTAGACGGGAATCCGCTTCGGGACATTTCTACACTCGAAAATGTCCGTTTTGTGATGAAGGAGGGTGTGGTCTACAAACACGATTAGAACTGCAAAAAGTGTTTAAACATCGGTTTTAAATAGAAAAGCCCGGAGTTGATTCCAGGCTTTTTTGTTGGGTTATATTTTCAGATTAATCTCCGAAAAGGGATTTCAGAAACTTGCGGTGCTTCTCCTTGTTTTTCTGAACCAGAAGCGGAACACCGAAAGCATAGTCGACCATCTTATCGGTAAAATCGTGACCGACAATACTGCTCAGTTTCTTTGATTTGGACGATACGATTATAAAATCGACCTGATCCTTCACAACCTGGTTGTAGACTTCATCAGCTACTTTTCCCTTTTTATGCAGAGTGAGAACAAAATTCACCTTATCAGAAATACCGTTCTCATTTATAAACTTCTGCATCTTCTTCTCAATCTTCGAGTCAACCTCACGCTTCTCTTCATCGGAGAGAGTGTACGGAAAGAACTGAGCCCGATATCGATAGATATGCTGTGCTGTTACATTTTCATCGTTCACCAGAGCTTTTGCCGTTTGTACGGACTTTGCTGACTGTTCAGAAAAATCAACCGGGACCAATACCTTTTCAAGGTTATAACGGCTGTTCTCCGGAACAAATAGAATTGATGAGGAGACATATTTGAGAATTCGACGCGGAACCACTCCCTCTCCTGCATAACCGATCTTTTTCCCCATCAAAATAAGGTCGGGTTCTAAGGAGTTGGCCAGATCAATGATTTGATCGGTGGGTTTTCCCTGTTTGATGACAATTCTTATTTCGATGGAGTCATCATCAAAATGGCCCTCAACTTTTTCCTTGAGTTCGCCGCGAATCAGATCGAGAAACTCCTCTTCGGTCTCAATTTCCGGGAACTGTTCAACAATTTCGAGTGCTGTTGGTCCCGATTCAACCGTATGGAAAAATGTGATGGTTTTGGGTTTCACTACCGATGTTAAAAATGCAGAGTACCCGATCAGGATTTCGTCCATGTTGGACAGATCGAGGCACGCTAACCAGTGTTTTGAATCTTTCATAATTTCCTCACTCCGATTTTCTTTGTTTTTTAATAGCATTCATGACAAGGTCTCTGTAGGACTGACGCTCTTTGTCTCTGTCCTGACGCATCATATCCTGATGTTCTTTGTGCAGACCCCGTTGCAGACTGTAACACATTACCAGCAGAACTATAACAAATGGCAATCCTGTACTAATGGCTCCCGCCTGAAGTGCAGTCAGACCTCCGCCAATCAGGAGTACCGCGGCTACAAGCCCCTCGGTGGATGCCCAGAAAATTCGCTGTCCAACCGGTGCATCCAGTTTACCGCCACTTGTAAGTCCGTCAATAACCAGTGAGCCGGAGTCAGAAGATGTAACGAAGAAACTCAGAACCAGAATAATTGCCAGGAACGATGTGATAATAGCCCATGGAAACTGATCCAGCAGGATGAATAGTGAGGTGGTTTGATCTGCCTCTACCGCGGCTGCAATTTCTGCAATTCCGTTGGTTTCGAGATAGAGTGCGCTCCCGCCAAATCCACTCATCCATAAGAAGGTAATGAGAGTGGGGACAATTAGAACTCCCAAAACGAACTGTTTAACCGTTCGTCCCCGTGAAATTCGGGCAATAAACATACCTACATAAGGCGACCATGAAATCCACCAGGCCCAGTAGAAAACAGTCCAGGTAGACATAAACTCACCCTCTTCGTAAGACTGGGTCCAGAATGCATAGGATGGGAAGTTCTGTGCATAGTGGCCGATATTCTGTACGAATGATCCTAAAATATAGAGGGTTGGCCCCACAACCAGGATGAAAAGCAGAAAAAGTGCAGCAACACGAATGTTGAATTCACTCAGCACTTTTACCCCTTTATCAATTCCGAGTACAACAGAAACCACTGCGACTGCCGTTACACCGATAATGATCATTACCTGAAGGTTGGTTGTGTTCTCGAGCCCAAAAACATACTCGATACCGGCACCGGCTTGAGAAGCCCCCAGGCCGAGCGAAGTTGCAAGCCCGAAGAGCGTTGCAAGAACGGCAAGTATATCGATAACATCACCGATCCATCCATCAATTCGATCTCCCAAAATTGGGTAGAATACTGATCGGAAGGAGAGGGGCAGGTCGCGGTTAAAGGCAAAAAATGCAAGTGCCAGGGCTACAATTGCATAGACGCCCCATGCATGTAAACCCCAGTGGAGAAAGGTAACACCCATTGCATCGCGGGTGGCAGCTATTGTACCGGCTTCGGCGTGAGGCGGATAGAGCAGGTGCCACATCGGTTCAGCCACGGCAAAGAACATCAAGCCGATTCCCATACCGGCGCTAAAGAGCATGGCAAACCAGGCCATCGTGCTGAAGTCGGGCTCGGCATCCTCTCCTCCAAGCCGGATTCCTCCATACTTGCTGAACGCAAAGTAGAGTGCAAAACCGATGAAAATATTAACGGCAGCTACAAAGAGCCAGCTTGCCCAATCTGTTATACTGGATTGAATTGTACTGAACACCTCCTCTGCAGCTTCCCCGGTAACTAACGTTCCGACGATCAAAAGTGTAATTAAAATGACCGACGGCCAGAAAACCGGCTTGTGAATGTCAAAGTATCGGTTAATACCGGTTTTTTGAGACTCCGGTTTGTCGTCTTGTCCTCGTAAAGCCATACGTTTATTACCTTTAAGTTAAGGTTAATGAGCTTGGCGACTCTAAAATGGTAAATTTGGTATGCACCGCCAAATCACCCGCAAAGGGTAATTGGTAGTGCAGTTTGCATTGACAATTCAATCGCCAAGATAGATTTGATCTGTTACCAAATTAGAAGTAGTACCCGATGTTGATG
The DNA here is from genome assembly GCF_001715195.1 of Rhodohalobacter halophilus. Taxonomy (GTDB): domain Bacteria; phylum Bacteroidota; class Rhodothermia; order Balneolales; family Balneolaceae; genus Rhodohalobacter; species Rhodohalobacter halophilus. The sequence goes on along the minus strand of NZ_MDWE01000001.1, from coordinate 60,885 downwards.
TTGAATCGAATGTTATACTCTGAGTCACCGAGTCCAAGGTCTTCGTGACCGGGCCCAACACCAACTCCAAAGTTGTCGGTAAGCCAGGGTTGATTAACACCTTGCGCAATATCAAAATAGGTGAAGACTGGGCCAGCAGTAACCATGAAGCCTGTAATATTTTGAATGGTGTGCTGAAAATTGTCATCCAGCGTTAGCTGATCACCGGATGCGAGAGTTGTGGTTCCCTCACCAATTGTATTCTGCATATAGCTGAAATCATTATAAAAGTTAATGTTGGTTACCGGTCCCCAGTCAACATCGTATGAGTAGGAGAGTCCAAGAGTCGCAATCCAGGCTTCAGTGGAGACCTCGTATGGAATTCCATAGGCTCCCATATAAACGGTGCTAAGATCTGTTCCCGAATCATCCGCTACATCCATGCCGTAGTACAGGAATTGCGGTTTGATATTGATGTTCCCAACGTTGTAATCTGCATGAATGGCAAATGCGTATTGACTGTCCATCTCGTCACGGACGGAATTGTAGAGCTGTCCATACTGAACAGACGCCCCAAACTCTCCGCTATCGAACTGATAGGCGCCGCGAACATTAAATTGGTTTCTCTCAGTGAGGGAGGCATCGTCGCCAGGAATTACGTCATAAGAGTAACGGCCGGACCCGCCAACGCCAAAGTTTCCGTCACCGCCAACCGGGCCTTCAGGATCAGCCGAGAAGAAATAGGCAAAATCCCACTGCATGTTATTTGTGGTATGGGTGAATTTTATTCCCATATCATGATCATCTTCAAGACCCACATAATAAGGGAGGCTAAACCACCAGTTATTGGAGTTGTACTGAATGTTACCAAACGGAACCTGCGTAACACCTAATTGTACCTCTGTATTTTCGGAAATAGAGTAATCAAGCCATCCCTGTTTAATGAAATGAGTACCAAACGTAGGGTAGAACCGATATTCGAAATTCAGCCCGATTCCTCCGGGGTTATCATATAGAACATTAATTCTCCAAGTGTCCCATGTGAACTGAGAACTGTTTGCATCGATATCGCTCTCGTAACTTTGAAGAAGCAAGTTATAACGCAGCGCGCCACCGACATGGAGCGATGACTCGTCGTCAGATTGTGCTTCGGCAATGAACAATACACCCGAAAAGAGTGTAAAAATAATGCCGATTAGTAAGGAAGTAATTGCTGTATGTAATTCTCTCATTGTTAACTGTTTAGTTAGCATTGATTTACGGCTTCAGAAACATATAAGGGGAATAGAGCCGGAATCATTCCAATAAAAAAGGAATGCTTTCAAAGCGTTTCCATGTTGCCTGTGAAGATTAATTAAATGCAGAATGAGCAAATGAATACACTGATCTGGTATCGAAACGATATAAGAATTAAAGACCACGAACCGCTCTTTAGAGGAGCAGAAGAGGGAAAGATAGTCGCATTGTACTGTTTTGATCCAAGGCACTATGTAAAAACGGAGCACGGTTGGCCCAAAACGGGCTCATTCAGGTCACAATTTTTGATTGAATCCCTGATCAGTTTGCGGGAGAGCCTGAAAAAAGCCGGTGGAAATTTGGTTGTTCAGATGGGTAAGCCAGAAGATGTAATTCCCCGACTGATAGAAACCTATCATATCGATCAGCTCTACTACCATGCTGAGGTTACATCTGAGGAAAAGCAGGTAGAAAAACGTATTGAAAACTACGTAGATATACGTATAAGAAAATTTTGGGGACATGAGATGTATCAACCCGATGATCTGCCTTTTGCTCCTGTCAAGATTCCGGATGTTTTTACGCAGTTTCGAAAGAAAGTGGAGAAAAAAGGTGAAGTTCGGAAACCTCTGCCGGTTCCTGAGAATATAGAGTTTATCGAAATAGACGATCCGGGTGAGTTGCCCGCTTTAGATGATCTGGGCCTTCAGAGCGTTGAACCGGATGGTCGAGCCGTGCTAAAATTTAAAGGCGGAGAGGATGAGGCGTGGGAAAGGTTGAATCACTACTTCTTTAAAAGTGATGAGCTCAGAAACTATAAATTTAAGCGAAATGGTCTGCTGGGTGCTGATTTCTCGTCTAAGTTTTCTCCCTGGCTGGCTCATGGCTGTATTTCTGCAAGATCTATTCACAATCAGATTGAGAAGTATGAGAACGAGGTTCATAAAAATGTATCTACATATTGGATGAAGTTTGAATTGATCTGGCGCGACTACTTTCGATACTCAGCCCGCAAGCACGGCGATAAAATTTTTAAGCTGGGTGGCATTCAGGAGAAAAACCTGGAAAAACGAACAGATCAAACCAGGTTTGAGAAGTGGAAGGAAGGAGAAACGGGAATCCCGTTTATAGATGCAAATATGCGTGAGTTGAAACGGACCGGATACATGAGCAATCGGGGAAGGCAAAATGTAGCCAGCTTCCTTGCACAAAATCTCAACTTTGACTGGCGCTGGGGCGCCGCATGGTTTGAATCACTGCTGCTCGACTACGATGTATGCAGCAACTGGGGAAACTGGGCGTATAATTCAACCGTGGGACACGATCCCCGGAACCGTTACTTCAACATTGTTGGGCAGGCACAAAAATATGACTCCGACGGAGAGTATGTGCGTCACTGGCTGCCGGAGCTGAAATATGTGCCGGATGAGTTTGTGCACGAGCCGTGGAAGATGAGTGAAGATCAGCAAAAGCTGAATGAGTGCATTTTGGGTAAGGACTCTCCAAAACCTATGATTGATCTTGAGAAGAGCTATGAGGAGGTTAAAAAACGAGACTGAGTAGACAAAGATCTCTCGATGCATTCGCTTTGCTCACCACTTTCTTACGATTGGCTGCTGTCATCTTAACCGAACGAACGGAGTGAGAGAGTGGAGAGATCTCCTATTGAAATGCACGGGGTTAGAATAAAGAGATCTCTCTGCGTTCTCTTACTAGAAAAGCCCCCCTTTGATGTGAATTCAACCAAACAATTTCTTTAATTAACATACATTGAAAACCAGATCAACAGCCATCAAAAAATGATATTATGCCCAAAAAAGAAGTGAAAGAATTTACAGTAGATGGAAAGAAGATAACCTGTCCGGTTTGCGATCACGATCAATTCTGGACGCGCCGTACGCTGATGAATACACGGGGTGCCAGCTTTTTCAGTTTCGACTGGCTGAACCGTGATGCTCTAAATAAGATATGTGACAACTGCGGTTATGTATATTGGTTTTACAGGCAGCGTATTGAGGATGATTGATAATCAGCAAAAGTGATGGTATAGTTGTTTTATCAAAATTTGAGCCTTACGGTAATATATGGATAGGGATTCTTTTGATCGGATAGGAAGGAGCTGAAGCTACTCCCGGAAGATAAATAACGCGGATTCGAGATAAAAAGCCAATGTTCAGTTTTTTTTCGTTGCTCCGATAATGGCCCCTGTCAACCCACCAACTGCACCCAAAAGTAAGGCATTTAAACCGGCAGATTCAGCTCTGCTATCATACGTGAACATACAATCAAACCAACCCTCTGATACACACTCTGTGTATGTTATCGCTCCAATCAGTCCGCCGAGTACAGCTCCGCTTCCCAAACCGATTAATGCACCGCGACCGGTTCTTCTCCTGATTCCCGTATGAACTTCAAGTTGTTCAATAGTATGATATGGAATATAAATGATTCGATTTCGGTAATTAACGGCTATATCAAATTCAGTTAATTCTTCAATTGTCCCAATAATGGGGCCTTCATCAGTCAGTAACGAGCTCACCCGAACAGTTGATCCCGGTTTAAGAATGTCTGATTGGGCGTTGATGGATTGTGCTGTGATGGAATACAGCATAAAAGTGATCGAAATAAAGATTAGACACTTCATTACACCCACGGTTGTAGTAGATAGGTTAAGACAGGAACGGCTGATGAATCAGAAATATTTTCCAATTTGAAGTAATGAAAGATTTAACAATAAGTATACTTTATCTTGAAGTGATTAAATGCGTAAATCCACATTATACTGAAGAGTGATATGAAAAGAGAGATCCGACGAGTTTTAACCATCACGGCGTTTGCCTTTTCTACATTGATACTGATTGTTATAATCAACCAGATTATTCAGTTTGCAAACTATTTGGGAGACCTTCACCCGGTGCTGGGACAGGTTTCACTTGTAGTATTTTTGCTGATTGCCACTGTAGCGGTATTGGCCCCGGTTTGGCTTTACATCAAACTTCCCGGCAGGTTGATTCCTCCCGACTCCGATGAGGGACCTGAATTTGATCGCTACATAGAAAAACTGACCATTCGGCTGAGGCAGAACCCCATTGTGAAATTGGATCAGATTGAGGGCGTGGATCATGTTCAACAGGCGATCCATCAATTAAATCAAGAGTCTGACAAGTCAATCAAACGCACAGCTAAACGAGCTTTTATCACAACTGCCATCTCACAAAACGGCGCACTTGATGCGCTTTTTATACTGGGTCTTCAAGTCCGTTTGATTTGGGATATTGCCCACATCTATGCCCAGCGGCCTACCATAAAGGATTTAGGTTATCTCTACACCAATGTGATGGTGACAGCCTTTATCGCCAGCAGTATAGATGAGGCGGAGTATTATGAAATTGTGGAGTCGTCGATGAGTCAGGGTGTAGGGGCTGCATTTTCCCTGGTACCGGGAACACAGATGGTAGTCAGCTCGGTATTGGCCGGGAGTTCGAACGCATTCTTAACATTGAGAGTAGGCAAGGTTGCTCAACAATATTGCGGCACGCTTGTTAAAAAACGCCGTCAGTCAATTCGGAATTCGGCAACGGCAGAGGCGGCCAGGCTGCTCGGTGGAATCGTGTTAGATGGAACCAAACTTGTTGTGAAATATATCGGAACTGCACCGCTTAAACTGGCAGGAAAACCATTCGGTTGGGGTAAGAAAGAGAAAACTTAATTCTTTATAGAAGTAGGAAAAGATCGAGTATCATTGCCGGTACTTACCGATTAACTACATCGGGACAGGCTTCTCGTCCCTGAATCTGAAGTATGTTGGCGATAGTGGTTTAATCAAAATTATGGGTGCGGAAAAACTCTAAGTGACCCCGCCGGGACTCGAACCCAGATTTAAAGCTTAGGAGGCTTTCGTTCTATCCTGTTGAACTACGGAGTCATTTCTATTCTATTCGATAGATGAAAAAGGTAATAAATTTCAGGATTGATGGTTGATTAAGGAGTGTGACTTTACCGTAATTTATTGCTCATATTGATCTGCATTTAGAAATCTCTTTATATTTACATCACTTTTTTATGCCGGAGTAGCTCAGGGGTAGAGCAATTCTCTCGTAAAGAATAGGTCGTCGGTTCAAATCCGATCTCCGGCTCGGTTTTCAAACAGTGTGAGTAGGTGTCGCTCCTGCGGAGCTTTTTCAGAAATTTGAGATCAGATCTTATTCTACCCATGTTTCGTCCCGATGGGTCGAGCTAATCTAGCGTAATTCGTCAAATTTTTGAACGAAACTAAAACTGCTCCGGATGGAGCAGTATACTTGTAACAGCAGGAACCCCGTATACCAAGTTAGCGCCGTAGGTGCGGCTCAAAAAGAGCCTCCTATACATTAACTAACTGCTACGCTTGTGGGGCTGCGGCCTCTGGATCTTTCCCAAAAAACTTCAGAATGAAGTAGAGGATAACCAATCCTGCCAGCAGTCCCCAAAACGGATGAATCCAGTCGAATGCCGCCGGTAGTTCACCGACAATGAGGGCTACAAAAGCCACAACCAGCGCATAGGGTAGCTGAGTTCTTACGTGGTCAATCAGATCACAGGCAGAAGACATCGAACTGAGAACCGTGGTGTCTGAAATTGGGGAACAGTGATCACCAAATACAGCACCTGCCATCACAGAACTGACTGATCCAAGCAGAATTCCGTAGTGTTCGCCACCTGCGAACCCAACTCCGGCGCCCATTGCAACAGCCAATGGCACAACGACCGGGAAAAGAATAGCCATGGTTCCCCATGATGTTCCGGTTGAGAATGCGGTAACGGCAGCTATAAAAAAGACAAGACCGGGTAAAAGTGCCAGCGGCAGTGAGTCTTCCAGAAGTCCGGCAAGATAAGTTCCGGTTCCGATCTCCTGCGTAACACCTCCAAGTCCCCAGGCTAATATCAGAATGATGACGGCCATTAACATTGATTGCATACCGCCAACCCAAGACTCGAGTGCCTGGTTGAGTGTCAGAATTTTTTGAAATACAACCAATCCTATCGCTACAGCACACCCGGTAAATGAGGCCCAAAGCAGGGCTGCAAACGGATCGGCATTTCCGATAATGTTTGTCAGTCCGCCTTCGCTCGGCGCAAGACCGGCGCTGCCTGTGGAGTAAAGTCCGTAGAGGGCTACTAAAATTACAGAGATTACCGGAAGCCCCGCATTGTACCACCGCTTGGGTTTGTCTTCTTTGGGCTGAAGGCTCGAAAGACTGGTATCGGTTGCCGGCATAGAGCCCGGACGAATCACACCGCCACCTGATGCGGCTCTTTTTTCAGCATCGTACATCGGGCCGAATTCTCTTCTCATAATAATCGTCATCAGCACAAAGGCGAGGGCAAGAATAGGATAGAACAGGTAGGGAACGGAGTGAAGAAAGATCGTAAAAGCGTTTTCAGCACCGGCCATCAGTTGAGCAGATAACTCCGGGTCAGCTGTCTGGTCAGCAATACCGGACAGTGAGTTTTGAATCTGTGTGATTTTAAAACCAATCCATGTGGTTATCACAGCACTTACTGCCAAGGGTGCAGCGGTGGAGTCAACAATATAGGCCAGTTTCTCTCGGGAGATTTTAAGCCGGTCGGTCATGGGTCTCAGTGCATTTCCCCGAATCAGCGTGTTGGCGTAATCATCAAAAAAGATAAACAGTGCGGATGCCCAGGAGAGAAGCTGGCCTTTTTTCCGGCTGGTGGCAAATTTTCCAAGAACATCAACGGCACCCTGAGTACCTCCACCGCGAGACATTACCCCAACCATTCCGCCGAGAAGTAAACTGAAAACGATAATGGCAATGTGATCCGCGTCTACCAGGGCATTAACTAAAAGGTCGAGTGATTCGGCCGTTCCGGCAAACGGGTTGAGACTGACAAGAAAGAGGGCGCCGATCCATATCCCCGCAAAGAGTGATAATACCACTTCGCGGGTAATCAAGGCCAGCCCGATTGCCACGATGGGTGGGATTAAACTGATCCATGTTCCGTAATATCCATTTTCGGTTGGTTCTGCCTGCATCATTGCGTGTACATCGAACCAACCGAACAACAAGGTGGAGAGGAGGATAAAGCCGATTAAAAAGCCAAATTTTTTCATCACTGAGCGTTATGGGTAAACATTTTTTCTGCTCTGAAAATAGAAGGATTGTCATTAAATACAATCCCCAAAAAGAGTTCAGTTACATTTTTTAGTGAATATCTGACTCTTTTGCGGTATTGGCCGATCACCGGTCGATAGTCATTCCGAATTTTGATATGTTTAGAAGACATTGGCGATGCAATAGTAGCGCCTTAATCGGGTACAAAATTGAAATAAATCATTGACAAAAGGCAACAGATCCAAAAAGCGATTTAGCAGAAGACGTGCTGCATTGGTTAAAACCATTGAGGAGAAGGGGATTAAGAATCAGCAGGTATTGCAGGCAATTCACTCCATCCCTCGCCATCTTTTTGTTGACACCGCTTTTGAGAACAGGGCGTATGAGGATTCCGCTCTTCCGATTGGGAACGGGCAAACGATCTCGCAACCCTACACAGTTGCAGCTCAGACAGAGCTGCTGGAAGTGCAAGAGGGAGATAAAATTCTTGAGATTGGTACCGGGTCGGGGTATCAGTCTGCTGTACTATGCGAACTGGGAGCTGATGTATATAGTGTGGAACGGCACGATAAGCTTTACCGAAGTGCCAAAGAGATCTTGCAGGAATTGGGTTATCGGCCTCATTTGAAGCTGGGTGACGGAACCCTCGGCTGGAGTGCATATGCACCGTATGATGGCATAGTGGTGACCGCCGGTGCTCCTGTGGTTCCCGAAGATTTGATGCACCAACTAAAAATTGGCGGACGTTTGGTGGTTCCGGTCGGAGATCAGAAAAGCCAGGTGATGATCCGGATTACCCGTACCGGTGAGGATGAGTTTAAAGAAGAGAGACTGAATCATTTTAAATTTGTACCGCTTATTGGAGAGAAAGGCTGGGATTAGCAACGATCTTGACATTGCGAATTCGTTCCCATAAAAAATTGATTCGGTCGGCAAAAATCTTACAAAAGAGTCGTTTATGAATTACAGAAGCAGAAAACCCGTTCAAATCTAATCTTTGTTAAAAAATTGGCGTAATCAACTACCTACTTATGCGTCAACTGTTTAGCCTGAACCTCCCAAAAATTGTTTGATTCTGCTTGGGAACGCTCAATTTATGAAAGGGGGTTATGTGTGCAATCTGATACAAAACGAATTTAAATCAGATCCTTAACCCCAAATAAAAGAAACAGTTATGAAATGATTTAAAATGACGAGTATGCTTGCTCTGGCAGTTTGCTTTATGGCCATGGCACCGTATACTATTTCAACCTCAGATCACGATCATCACGATATTGTGAGCCTTGCTCAGGATACAGATAATCTTTCCACACTGGTCGCTGCGATCGAAGCAGCCGGATTGGTGGATGTACTGAAAGGTGACGGACCATTTACAGTATTTGCCCCAACAAACGAAGCGTTTGATGCACTCCCGGATGGAACGTTAGAAAGTCTATTGATGCCGGAAAACCGCGATCAACTCGTTGAAATTCTTACCTACCATGTGATTCCTGCAGAAGTGATGTCCGGCGATTTGAGTGACGGCATGATGGCCGAAACTGTGGAGGGTTCAGAAGTAACCATCTCTTTGAGTGATTACGGAGCAAAAGTAAATGACGCCAATATTGCTTCAGCTGATATAGAAGCATCAAATGGCGTGGTTCATGTGATTGACGCAGTAATTCTCCCACCGGAAGACAATTCAGGCTATTAATCACTATCCTTTTATTTTGATTGACCGAGCCCGACTCTTTGCAGAGTCGGGTTTTTTTGTGCGAAATAATTTTCAGTTGCTTTTACGGAATTTATATTCTACACTTGTAGAAACAGTTCTAACAATGTAGAGTTATGAAACTATCAAAATCTGAAGAACAACTGATGCAGTACATCTGGAAACGCAAAAAGGCGTTTATGAATGAACTGCTGGAGATGTATCCTGAGCCGAAACCTGCAAACACTACAGTAGCCACCCTATTAAAAAGGATGAAAGACAAAGGCTACATCGATTATGAGCAGATGGGGCGATCACGACAATACTATCCCACGGTAAATAAATCGGACTACTTTTCGCGCCATTTAAAAGGACTGATCAGAAAATACTTTGACGATTCGCCTTCCACATTTGCTTCCTTTTTTACTCGGGAAACTGACCTGACGGAGGATCAGCTTAAAGAGCTGCAGGATATTGTTGAGCAAGAACTGGAGAGGAGGAAAAAATGATTATTTACCTGATCTATTCAATGATAAGTCTGGGAGTGCTCCTGCTTTTTTATCATCTGTTTTTGGAAAAAGAGAGGATGCACAAGGTGAACCGGGGATTTCTGATCTTCAGTCTGCTTTTTTCCTTTACAATTCCTCTGATACCGATTGGATTAATTGATCTGCCAACTGATCAATTGAATTTCTTTAGTCAAACAACAGTTCAGGAATCCGGTAGTTTCGTAATGCTTGACGGTGATTGGGTGAATGCTGATGCAGAATCTTTGGCGGCAAATGAAGAAGTGCCCGGCCCGCAAGCCTATTCTTATTGGATGACCGTATTACTGGTTTATCTGATTGTTTCTGCAGGGCTGTTTATTCGTCTGATTCGAATCATTGACAGAATTCAGCTAAAAGCCGATCGGAATGAGAAAAGACTGCTGCATGGTTGTGAAATTATTCTTCTGAATGAGAATGACGTTCCTTACACTTTTTTTAATCAAATTTTCTTGAATAAAAAGAGCTATCTGAATGGAGAGATTCCGGAAGAGGTGATTATTCATGAGATGACCCACGCAAAGCAGAAACATACATTGGATGTGTTATTGATTGAGTCTTTGAAGATTCTCTTCTGGTTTAACCCGCTGCTCTATCTCTATAAAAAAGCCATTCTGCTAAATCACGAGTTTCTGGCAGATGAGGCCGTCCTTTCACATGGGAAAAGCGTGAAAGCGTATCAAAATATTTTGCTAAAAACGATGCTGATTCGTCCGGCCCATAGTCTGACGAGTACGCTGAACTACTCCCTCACCAAAAAACGACTCCAAATGATGACACAATCAAAATCTGCCTTCCGATCCGTATTGAAAGTCCTGGCACTCATGCCGCTGCTTGCAGCCATCACCCTGCTGCCGGGTTGCGATTCCACAACCACCGAGGCTTCTGATGAAGTTGAAGTCGTAGATGAGGTCAGTATTGAAATCTTAAATGATGAAGGATTGCTGGTAAACGGCAATCAAATGACGTTAACTGAGCTGGAGAGCTATTTGTCAGATCTGCCCGAAAGCCCCGACTTGGTTCGGATGAAAGTTGATCCGGACGCTGCTTTTGGAACGGTTACAGACGTGCAAACCGTCCTTCGCAAATACGAAGCATTGAGGATAAACTACTCGACAACCGGAGTTGAGGGAAGCAATGAATTGGAAAGAGTTACCAACGAATTTTTGGAAGCAGCCAATCGGTATATGGAGATTGAGGCGGATCCGTCAAATGCAGAAGAGCTGATTCAAAAATATAACGAAGTTTTGGAGCTCTATGAGGCAATTCAGTCTTTAGAAACTGATGATCCGAATTCACCTCCGCCGCCACCGCTGGTACCATCACCTGAAAAGCGTTTGGATATCAGCGGGAATCTGGAAATCAGCGGGGATCTTACATTACCTCCAGCTCCTCCTGCACCACCTGCCCCTGTGAAAGAAGGAGACCTGATGCAGATTTTGATGAACCGTCAGGGAATGCTCTTGATGAACGAAGAGCCGGCTGAACTGAATGACGTGAGACAGAATATTAAAAAGTTTGTGGAAACAAGTGCCTCAACTCCATCCCAGGCGGTAATAGGAATTAAGACAGATCCCTATACACCATATGATCAGTACAATGAACTATTGGATGAAATCAGGGCGGCATACGGTGAACTAAGAAATGAGGCTGCACAAGCTCAGTTTGGCACGTCATTTTCAAATCTGGAAGAGAACAGTTCCGATAGAGAGACTATCCGGGAGACCTATCCAATGAAGCTATCGATTGTACCTCCGGAGAAAAATTAATGGTATCTAAAAACTGATTTATTCATTTTGGTAAAAAATTAAGAGTAAGAGGTCATGATTATCTATTTAGTTAAATCAATCTTACTGCTTGGATTACTTTACGGGGTTTATAAGCTGTTTCTTGAAAATGAAAAGATGCACCGCTTCAACCGGTTCTTTTTGTTGTTCGCATTGGTATTTGGACTTACGGCTCCGTTGATCTCTTTTGACCTGAGCCCGGAAACATCCATCGTCGGTGTAAATATGCAGCAGATGGAACGCGTTGTCAACGCACCGGCTGAAGCGGTAAGCAGATCTGTTGAACCGTTGATCGTACCTCAACAAACACAGGAAGCTTTACCCAAAGCTGAAAGCACCCCGGTTGTTACCGAAGAGCCAAGCTGGTCGATAAGTACCTTAGATGTTTTGCTATTGATGTATGGAGCCATCACTCTTTTACTTTTGATCCGATTTGTGACCGGGTTGATCGAAATTAGAAATAAAGTTAAAGCCGGAACCCATAAAAAGACAGATCATGCCACACTGGTTTTATTGGATGAACCGATCACTCCACAATCATTTCTTGATTACATTTTCCTGGAAAAGAAACAGTTCGAGTTGGGGAACATTGAACCTGAGATTCTGGATCACGAATTCACTCATGTTCGCCAGTTCCATTCATTTGATGTGCTACTGATCGAATTCCTGAAAGTCATCTTTTGGTTCAACCCACTGATGTATCTGTACAAACATGCGATCCAGCTCAACCACGAGTTCATGGCCGATGAAGCGGTGGTCCGCAGCGGCTCAGCCATAAGCGATTATCAGGAATTACTGATCCGCGTGAGTTCTGGGAATTCCTCGTTGAAGACCACCAGTAACATAAATTTCTCCCTGACCAAAAAACGGATCAAAATGATGGGCAAAAGCATTTCTAAGATAAAAGTTGGTGCTATTTGGCTTTTCATTCTTCCGGTATCTGTAGCCTTGATCATCTTTTTTTCAGCGCAATCAGAAAGTTACCCTCAAACCATCAGCATGCAGGAGATCTGGGACTCCTTGCCACCCACAACCTATTACGATGTTGAATTGGAATCCGAGGGACCTACTGGTTTATATCATCCACTTGATGAGCGCACCGGTATATTGATCGGTCCTGATGGAGAGCCTTATTCCAGAGAACGAAATACGTATAGTGTCGATACAGATTCAGTCATCTACGCAGAAACCATCGTTGATGGAAAAGTAACGCGGTCTGAGTTTCCCAGGTATGACAGCACCGGAGCTTATCAATACAGATCCGTAGTTATTCCTTCCCTGGATGAAGACGGTAATACAGTCTCTTCGTATTACAGCGACCAGCATACCGATAGTCTGGTACTGAATATGGAAAAAATTGATACGGATTCGTTAATAACCACTAAAGCATGGCACCCTAATGGGCAGTTGGCCTGGGAGTTCCAGATGATGGTTCCTGGCGGAGAAAGGCATGGCCTGACCACCGTTTATGATGAGGATGGTGCTATTATTGAGCAGAAGAGCTACGAAGATGGGGATTTGATTGAGACGATCAAAGAGCGAGAAGATCTTTGATCGTCAACCGGTTTGCGGGTATTCGTATCACCTCGTCGTTCTCCGATTTTGCACGAAGCTCAAACTCCCATTCACCTTTTGGAATGGGCCGCTTCCATCTATCTCCGCTGATGTACTGCTGTCTGTCAAGGGAAAGAGTTTCATCAGGCGGGATTTGATACACCAACAGCTCATCAAAACAAACAAAATCCTCAGGCATTTGACTGTGCCAGATCAGCAATTTCCCGGTATCGGCTGAAGAATACGCCAGAATCTGAAACGCGCAGGGTCCGGTTTCAATCTCCGTTGTATCCGCAGAGATATTTTCAGCCCGAATATTGGTTTCCAATGATTGGCTTGATTCGTCCCACTGGATTTCTGCATGAAGCTGAACGTCTCCATCAATGTGTAAACTGTGACGGGGAAGCACGGGATGGTCTACCTGTTGAATGGATTCATCACAACTCATCATAAAAAGAAAGGAGAGAAGGACTGTGAACACCATCAGGTGTATTGTGATCTTTTGAGAATTCATTAAATACTCAACGATTAAGGTGGATATCTTCCACAACTAAAAAATATAAGGCTCAAAATGAAATCTGTGTTCATTCTCGCTGATCAACGCAGAAATACTTCGCTGAGTCTCGCAGAAAATCTGCGTATTTCTGCGTTTAACTCTGCGATAATTTGCGAAAAACAAAAAGTGGTTTGAGCTTCAAATAACCTTTCAATCTAAAAGTATACAGACAAACCAAATTTCACTCCATCTCCCCCTAAACTGAATATTGTGGTGTTGGTTCTCGAAGTATTTTCTGTTGTATTCTGCTCATTCGTCTGTTTGATACGCCTGTGGCTTAACCGAACTTAACTTTGATATTCGGCATGTAAACTCATTGAAGAGTGAAAAAACAACTCCACCCCGGCATAACCAATTCCCGAAATACCATATAAAGTGGACTGATTGGTTAATTTTGAATTGGTTTCGTCAATAACCGTTCTGTCGTATCCAAAATTGATTCCGGGACCATATCCATAGTAAAACTTAATCTCTGAGTCTGGATTTGTATAGTGCATCCGGGTGTACTCCACTCCCAGATTTAAATCTGTGAGTGAATCCTCACGGTCGTTTTCATTGTCGGGAAAATCACTGGTTATATATTGAGAGTTTAAACTTAAACCAATCTTGTTAGCTCTGTCTTCCGATAGATAACGCTTGTAAGCAAAGAGTGTTCCGGAAAATGATTCGAGATTAAAGTTCTCGGAAATTTGAAACTGAAGTGCTTTTGCACCCTCATGAAATGGAGAGGATTGTTCAGGTTCCTGAGCCAGTCCATTCGATATTGTGAAAGTTGATATTAGAACAGTAGCGATGGTGATTTTGTAGATTATGTCCATCATAAAAGTGATTTAGTTTGTAAAGAATTGGTACCCCTATAATTAAAATGGAATGAGTTCAATAATAAATAGCATAAAGATGTGAGTGTATGCAATTGATTGTATTTTATTTATAATGCCTCACGAGGTTGTAAGTACTAGATATGCTCTGAACAATAAAAAACCCCGAACCGGCTGATGCCAATTCGGGGCTGTATACTTTAAACTGTTCTGATCCGGATTAGTTCGGGTTCAGAATGTTGTCGATTCGTCGCTCTGCGTCAGCGAGGTGAAGTTTTGTAGCACGGTCGCTCACACGGTTTACCGTATTGTTGATGTCGCGCTGCAAAATTTCAAGCTGTTCACGAACCATCGGGCGAATATCTGACTGACTCACGTTAATGGATGTGAAACCAGCAAATGCACGAAATGCAGCCGGTACATTTGGAAGCTCTTCCGTCATCAAATACTCCATTCGCTCGATATAAGCACGCTGAAGATTTCGTCTGTAAACGGAAATTGTACGATTTCTGTCGAGTTCGGTCCAGATGGTACCGCGAACGTCGTCCATGAATTCGTATGGTGAGTAAACATCTCCGCCAAGACGGTTTTCATACTCGATTAATCGTGCTATTCGCTGGGGATCGATCAGGTTGTTCAGAACAGAAACCTGCCGGCCGCGGAAGTTATCTACAAAATCGGCCTGGTTTACACGGCTCAGGATATCCTGATTCAGTACCCAGGATGGATCAGCAAATGCATGCGTTCTGAGGAAGTCCATCGCTTCTTTCTGGAGCTCTTTAGGCGTTGGTTCATACACACCGCCTTCCTGATCGAAGGTTTTATCGGTTTCGTAAACACCGCCAACATTTTGCGTAACGTGGCCCATATATCGGCTCCACTGACCCAGAATTTGACCATAGAGTTCATCCAGTTCCGAAAAATCTTCTCCGTCCCGGCCAATCCAGTCGATCAGGTTTTCAGTAATTACCTGAAGGTTAGCAATGCCGTAGGTGCTTGCCTTCATGCTGTTGTCGCCCAGATCTTCATTTTGAGATCTTGGGTCAATTTTAGAGCTGGTCTGACGCCCATAGAAGTAAACCGGATCGTCAGCACGTTCTTTCGTCCACTCGTGAAGAATCTCTTTCTGCTCTTCGAGTGGAGTATCTCCAAACCATGTATAACCCCATTTTACAGCCCATTTATCATATTCGCCAACTCGCGGGAAGAAGTTTGTGACTCCGTCGCCCGGCTGCGCGATATAATTGAATCGGGCATAATCCATGATGGATGGAGCGGTACCGTGATTGTCGGTATATGTTGGAGACCGGAGTGAATCGACGGGTACGGCGTAGCTGGAACCAAAGTTATGAGGAAGACCAAGTGTGTGTCCTACCTCGTGAGCAGATACAAATCGAATCAGCTCACCCATTACGTCATCATCAAACTGAGTAGCACGTGCTTCCGGGTTGGCAGCCGCTGTCTGGATAAAGTACCAGTTTCTGAGCAGGCGCATCACATTGTGATACCACCCAATAGCAGAGGTCATAATTTGACCCGATCGCGGATCATGAACGTGCGGTCCGAATGCATTCTGAATCGGTGATGCAAAGTAGCGGATGGTTGGATAGCGTGCATCTTCCAGGCTAAAGTCCGGGTCATCGGTTGGTGCCATTTTGCCATAGATCGCATTTTTAAACCCGGCTTCTTCAAACGCAACCTGCCAGTCGTCCACACCCTGAATCAGCCACTCTCTCCACTCTTCCGGAGTTGCCGGGTCGATGTAGAAAATGATTGGTTCTTCAGGTTCAACCAGCTCTCCTCTCATGTAGGCTTCTTTATCTTTTGGTACCAGTTTCCACCGGGTTACATGGCTGACCGGTTTGGCACGGTGCTCTTCTGAGCCGTAATCGGTCTGGCTGGCTGTAAAATATCCTACACGTGCATCAGGCTCACGGCGCTGCATGGGCTCTTCAGGGAGCAGGTGCATGCTATGATTTATCTCAAGCGAAATTGTGTTTGCGTCTGAGTTGGATGGAGGATTCTGAGCATCATATGTCAGAAGATGACGCGCTTCCACATTTTCAGGGAAACTGCGGATACTTTCTATGAATGTTCGGTTTCCATCAACTCTGCGTACCTGAAATCGAGATCTGTAACTTTGTTGCAGACCTAAAGCGGGCACATCGGTTGTAAAAAGACTGGTTACATCAATAACAGACCCAGTGGAATCCTCATTGATCGCTGCGATATCAAATGATGCCAGAATTGGTTCAAAGTTTGAATTTCGAACCGCTTCGTAAACGGGGAGTGTATCACTTGCGGTATTGCTGAAAGATACACGGCGAAGCAGGATCTTGTTATCACGCTTCTCCCAGCGTAGAACCTGGGTATTGTTTTTCATTCCGCCGTAGGCAATACCGTCTGCCGTTCGGGCAATACGGGATACCATCAGCATCTCCCGGCCAAGCATTTCATCCGGAATTTCGTAATAGTATGTAGAGTTGTCTTTATAAACGTTGAATAAACCCTCATCTTTATCAAAGCTGTCTTTGATGACCTCAGAGAAAGGCTTGGGGCCGTTGTCAGATGAAGGTGCGGTTCGTGAAGGTCTCTCGCTCGGTGCCTGAGAATCCTGTACGTTATCGGTGCTGGCACAGCCGGCAACCAAAACCACAGCAAGCATCAAAAGAGAGAGCTTTTGTATGAATTGAATCATGTAGAACGGTTTTATTGGTTTATGTTAAGTTGGAATATATTTATTTAATGAAAATATCCAACACGAATGTAAAATGATGATAATAATGAGGTTTCCGCAGAAATTTTATCCGAACGGATATCATCGGATTATCATTAGATTAAGAAACTAAGCAACAACGAATTAAGAAATTATGCCATCAAACAAGATTGAATTTAAAGGAGCACTCGGGGAAATGTTGTCCGCAAAAGTGGATATGCCGGACGGGGATCACAAAGCTTGTGCACTGTTTGCTCACTGTTTTACCTGTTCAAAAAATTTAAAAGCCGTAGGTAATATTGCAAAAGCTCTGAACGAGAAAGGTGTGGCTGTATTCAGGTTTGATTTTACAGGCCTGGGAGACAGTGAAGGCAGTTTTGAAGATACCAATTTCAGTTCCAATGTTGATGACTTGGTTGCAGCATCAGAGTATATGAAAAAAGAAATGGGGGCGCCGTCAATTCTGATTGGGCACTCACTGGGAGGTGCGGCAGTTATTCAGGCTGCTCATAAAATAGACTCTGTAAAGGCTGTAGCTACCATCGGCGCGCCCTCGAGCCCGGAGCATGTTGCCAAGCATTTTGAATCGAAAAAAGAGGAAATTGAAAAAGAGGGCGCCGCAATTGTTAATCTTGCAGGACGACCGTTTCGAATCAAAAAACAGTTTCTGGATGACCTTGAAGCGTCGAAAATGGATGAGTATATCAGAAACCTGGATCGTGCATTGATGGTGATGCACTCTCCGCTGGATGATACGGTTGGACTGGATAATGCTGCACATATTTATAAAACTGCCAAACATCCGAAGAGTTTTATATCTCTGCATGAGGCAGACCATCTGCTCCTGGATGAAACCTACAGCCGGTATGCCGGCAGCATCATAGCAGAGTGGTCATCCATTTATCTTTAAAGTTTGTTACTTTCTTTGATTAGAGTTTTTGAAAACCTTCTGTTCTGGTTGGACGGGTTTTCAAAGAGTTCTACAATCGAATCGAAAAATCAACCAAAACTATCTCACATATTATGATTAAGTACACAGCTATAATTTTTACTGCAATGATGTTTTTTGCATCCTGCACAGAAGTTGAGCATGAGCAGACCGAAATGGAATATCAAACACAGACGATTGATCAGGCAGTTGCAGTAATGCATGCTACCGATGGCAACAGTGTTGAAGGAACTGTACTGTTTACTCAAACAGAACAGGGTGTTCGTGTTGAAGCGAATATTTCCGGACTTGATGCGGATTCGATGCATGGATTTCATATTCATGAGTATGGCGATTGCCGGGCATCTGACGGTACATCTGCCGGTGGACATTTCAATCCTGAAGAAGCAGAACATGGCGGACCTGATGATGATATGAGGCACGTAGGCGATCTTGGGAATCTGCAATCTGATGCGGACGGCAATGCCACTGCAGAGTTTGTAGATCCACAGCTACAGCTCTCCGGTATGACCTCAATTCTTGGCCGCGGAGTGATCATTCATGCAGGTGAGGATGATTTGGTATCACAGCCAACCGGCGATGCCGGCGGGCGACTCTCGTGTGGAGTAATCGGTGTTGCAAATATGGACATTTGATTTTAGACTGATCAATATTGAAAATCTTTAAAACCCCGCAAATAAGCGGGGTTTTTTTGTTACAAAGGTACATCTGTTTTTATTACATTTCGGGCATGAAAAATCTACTCATTGCCTCCATTATACTTTTCGCTCAAACGGTTACAGGTCAGAATCTTGAATCTGTTGCAGGTAACTGGGCCGGATCAATAGAGATTACCGGACAGAACCTGATTACTGAATTTACATTCAGCTACCATGACAATGATCTGGATGGAACCGTTGATATTCCACAACAGATGGCGTTTAACCTGCCTGTTGAGTTTACCCGGATTGAGGGGGATTCCCTGGTTTTTCAGTTTCAAACGGGAACCGGTGCCGCTGTATTCAGAGGGGAATTGGACTCTGAACGTATGACAATCTCAGGCACCTTTCATCAGATGAATATGACTTATCCGTTTTCAATTCGTAAAAATGATGGTGAGTCTGCAGATCAACGTTCAGGGCAGGGTGGAGAAGAGCTGTTAATTGAGACCCGGGCAGGGGAGATTAGCGGAACTTTACGACTGGCAGAGAAGCCTGCTCCGCTTATCGTCTTGCTGACAGGTTCAGGAGCTCAGGATCGGGATGAAACTGTGGCCGGTTTTAAAGTTTTTGGAGAGATGGCCAACCTGCTTTATCAAAACGGGTTTTCCTCTTTTCGGTATGATGACCGGGGTGTGGGCAGATCAACAGGAGAACAAGATGCTACACTGAATGACCTTTCAGATGATTTATTGGATGTTTTGGCTCACCTGGAAAATGAATATGCTGATCAGGTTACACATACGATTCTGCTCGGCCACAGCCAGGGTGGCTTGGTATCTGTAATATCTGCAGTACGGAAAGAGGTGGATGGTATCATATTCATGGGTGCACCATTTTTGCGGGGTGATGAAATTATTAACAGCCAGATCAGGACCATTTCTGAGGCACAGGGTATTGCTGATGATATCGTAGAACAAAATCTGGAGTTTCAGGAGAGAATTTATGATGTGATCCGGAATGCGGATAACTGGGACGAGATAGAGCAGGATCTATATGACAGGCTCGAATCACAAATCAATGAACTGCCTGAACAACAGCGTGAAGCCCTGGGAGATATGAACTCGTTCATTCGAAGCCAGATTAATCGACAGCTCTCCGCCGCAAAAACGGATTGGTTTAAATCATTTATAGAATATGATCCGGCACAGGATGTTCGAGAGTTGAACATTCCTCTTCTGGTGCTTTTTGGAGAGAAAGATACGCAAGTGATTTTTGGCCCAAATCGTGAAAAAGCGGAAGAGTTACGGGATGAGGCTGAACTTATGATGCAAATCGTGGAAATTGAATCGGCCAACCATCTGTTTCAACGAGCCAATAGCGGCCTGCCCAGCGAGTACGGGATGCTCGAAAAAGAGTTTGCTCCCGGTTTTGCAGAAGCTATTATCGAATGGCTTAATTCGATTTGAATTCACCTCAATGACGCTGTGAACGCGGAAAAGCATATCACCGTCAGACCGCTTCCTGCGGTCAGACGGCAAGACTTAAAACCGCTCCGGACGGAGCGGTATGTCTGTAAAAAACATACCGGCTAATAAATACCTGGGCGCCGGAGGTGCGCTACTCTCTTAGATTCTACTTAGCAGTGGCATTACATATTCAGACTGACTAAAAAAACCGTCTGACCGCGGGAAGCGGTCTGACGGCGTGTGAATCTCAGCGCCTCCGCGGTAAAATGATTACTCAGGCTTCCAGCTCTTCATTCCGTCGTGAATAACATCGGCCAGTTTATCAACGGAAACCCGTTCCTGTTCCATGTTGTCGCGGTAGCGGATGGTTACGGTGTTGTCTTCCAGTCCATCAAAATCGACGGTCACACAGAATGGTGTTCCGGCTTCATCCTGACGGCGGTAACGCTTACCGATCGATCCAGATTCGTCATACAGCACGGTAAACTCGTCCCGCAGTTCGTGCTCAATCTTTTTGGCCAGCTCCTGCAGTTCAGGCTTTTTGATGAGCGGGAAGATTCCGACTTTGGTTGGAGCCAGTTTTGGATGTAGTTTCAGGACGGTTCGTGTGTCGCCATCCACTTCTTCTTCGCGGTAGGCGTCACAAAGCACCATCAGCGTGCAGCGGTCCAGCCCGATGGACGTTTCGATCACATAAGGTGTGTAGCGCTTCTGCTGTTTCTGATCGTAATACTCCATCTTTTTACCGGAGTACTCCTGGTGGCGGGAGAGGTCAAAATCGGTTCGGTTGTGGATGCCCTCAACTTCCTGCCAGCCAATGGGGAATTTAAACTGAATATCGGCCGCTGCACGTGCATAGTGCGCAAGTTTATCCTCCGGATGCGGAGCGGTTCTCAGATTCTCCTCACGAATTCCCAAGCTCTTGTGCCACTCAATTCGATTGCTGAGCCATTTATCATAATTCTCTTCATCTGTTCCGGGTTCTACAAAATATTGCATCTCCATCTGCTCAAATTCGCGCATACGAAACACAAACTGCCGGGCAACCACTTCGTTCCGGAAAGCTTTTCCGACCTGCGCAATTCCGAATGGAATCTGAACCCGTGCGGTGTCGAGAACATTTTTATAGTTCACAAAAATACCCTGGGCCGTTTCAGGACGGAGGTAAATTGCATCCTCATCGCCTGAAGAAGTGGCTCCATAATGGGTTTTAAACATCAGGTTGAACTGACGTACTTCGGTCCAGTCAAAGGCACCGGAATCGGGAGCTTTAATCTCTTCCTGCATGATGATATCGTAAAGGTCTTCGCACAAACCTTTACGGGTTCCGGTAGTGTCGAGCTGCTCCTGGAGTTCATCAGCCTTGTCATCTTTCCCTTTCTCCCGAAGTTTGTGGATGTGCTGCTCGATCAGCATATCGGCCCGATACCTTTTTTTCGACTGCTTATCATCGATCA
Source organism: Rhodohalobacter halophilus (assembly GCF_001715195.1). GTDB lineage: Bacteria > Bacteroidota > Rhodothermia > Balneolales > Balneolaceae > Rhodohalobacter > Rhodohalobacter halophilus. The sequence goes on along the minus strand of NZ_MDWE01000001.1, from coordinate 39,375 downwards.
TCGGATCGTTGAATCCCTCCACATGACCGCTGGCCTCCCACACTTTCGGGTGCATGAAAATGGCCGCATCCACACCCACGATATTATCATGATGCTGGGTCATTGACTTCCACCAGTTTTCCTGAATATTTCGTTTCAATTCAACACCCAGCGGCCCGTAATCGTAAACCGCGGCGAGGCCGCCGTAAATATCAGATGATTGAAATATAAACCCTCTTGCTTTCGACAGGGATACAATTTTGTCCAGTGAATCTAAATTCTTTTCAGGCATAAAATTCTGATGGTTAGTCTGTTAATTCAATTTGAAATTCTGGTTCAGATCGAAGTATCAAAGATATGAAAAATCTTGCCCTTCGTGAATCGATTGTATTCAGGATTTCTTATTTTTGAGTCCCTTTGCATTTGGAGTGAGAGACGCTCTATTCGATAATTGGTGTGTAATTCTATTTCAGATCGTTTAACTGTTCAATTTTACTTTGTTTAAGTGAAGCTAATTCAGGAACTTCTGAAAATTGATAGTGTAAAAACAGACATGAATTCATTTAAAGTAGGAATATTAGGCGCAACCGGCGCCGTAGGTCAGAAGTTTATTCGATTACTTGATCAACACCCTTGGTTTACCATTACGGCCTTAGGTGCTTCAACCCGTTCTGCAGGAAAGCAGTATAAAGAGGCCTCAAATTGGATTGAAAATACTCCAATGCCGGAACGAGTTAAAAATATTACAGTTCTGGAGTGTAGATCAGAAAAGTTTCAGGAGGTCGATTTTGTCTTTTCCGGGCTCGATTCGTCCGTGGCCACAGATATTGAGGCAGATTTTGCTAAAGCCGGCATTCCGGTGATTAGCAATGCCAAAAATTACAGAACAGATCCCTCCGTTCCACTGTTAATTCCGGAAGTCAATCCGGATCATATCGAGTTGATTAATGAGCAGAGATTTACCGATGACGGTTCAGGCTGGATTGTAACCAACCCAAACTGTGTAGCTGTGCCTCTTACCACATCACTAAAGCCGCTGCACGACGCTTTTGGAATTGAATCCGTAGTAGTGACGTCCATGCAGGCAATTTCCGGTGCCGGATATCCGGGAGTTCCAAGCCTGGATATCATGGGAAATGTAATTCCGTTCATTGGCGGGGAAGAGTCTAAGATTCGCCAGGAGCCACTCAAGCTTTTGGGAAAACTGCACAATGGGGCAGTTCGATATGCAGACTTTCCGGTTCAGGCAACAGCGACCCGCGTTCCGGTTATTAACGGTCATCTTTTGTCTGTGACTGTGAGCCTGAAACAAAAAGCAGGATTGACAAAAGTACGGGAGATGATGGAGAACTGGAAAAGTCCGATTCACGATCTGAATCTTCCGTCGGCACCCAAATTTCCGCTTAAGGTTCATGATGATCCCCGACATCCACAGCCCAGAATTCATGCGGATAGCGACGGCGGGATGCAGACGGCTGTAGGTAGAATACGCCAGGCTCATGTGATGGATGTGAGCTATATTGCGATGGCTCACAATACGGTTCGGGGTGCTGCCGGCGGAGCGATTTTAAATGCTGAACTTCTAGTGCAGAAAGGCTTTTTGAAAGTGAAATAAATTGAATTAAGAGTTCAATTTATTTATTGACCACAATCACTATTCAACTCCGTCAGGAGTTGCCTTAGTTTAGCCAACCGGACTGAGTAGTTAACCGGCTCCATCGGAGCCTCCTGTGTGGAGTTGGAGTGGTTTAAAAACACTCGTGGCACCGCTTGGAAACGTGCCACGAGGAGTATTGATTATTAATTGTGTGATATTTTCGTTCCCAGAACATCCAGGAATTCTGCAAGCCATTTTTGATGTCCTGGCCAGGCAGGTGAAGTCACCAGATTTCCATCCCGAACGGCTTCAGTAGGTTCCACATCTTTGTAATTCGCACCGGCCAGCTTCATCTCGGGTCCGCAAGCCGGGTAGGCAGTCAGCGTTCTACCCTCAATTCCACCTACAGCCGCCAGTATTTGCAATCCGTGACAGATGGCCGCAATCGGTTTGTCTTCCTCCACAAAATGACGGACCATTTCAATCACGTTGTTGTCGAGTCTCAAATATTCGGGTCCACGCCCGCCGGGCAGAACCAAGGCGTCATACTTTTCAACTTTTACGTCATCAAATGAGTAGTTGAGGGTGAAATTGTGTCCGGTTAATTCTTTATAGGTTTGATCGCCCACAAAATCGTGAACGGCAGTTGGGCAGGTTTCTCCTTTCTTTTTATTCGGGCAAACGGCGTGAACCGTGTGGCCAACCATTTGCAGTGCCTGAAATGGCACCATAATCTCCAGGTCTTCGCCGTAATCCCCGACGATCATCAATATTTTTTTTGCTCCCATAGTTCTCCTTGTTTTTGATTTTTAGTTGATACGTTCAACTATAAAAACCTGTTTGAAAATGAGATCGTTCTATAACTCATCCCCTGTCAGACCGTAGCTTCTTCGGTCAGTGGGTAGTATTGATGAAAAAGACCTGACAGCGTGCCGATTGCTATCGGTACCTGTAAGCGTCAGGATTTTTAGGTATGAATTTTTTTCTCGCCCCGAACATTCCGGGCAGATTGTAGCGCTGATTTTCGCAGAGGAAATATTTCAACCTAAAGACCTGTCAGGTTTTGGAAACCTGACAGGTCTGGACTGAATACCAGCTATTCTGCCGGGTTACACACAAATTCTCCCTGCCCGCCATTTTGCTCTTTCACAAAAACAGCAGCGGTAAGACCTGGAACAGTGAATGACCCATTTTCAACCCGGCTCTCTTTTACAACTTCATCTGAGCCGGATTCCAGAACCGGATGAAGTGATATTCCGGAGAGGTTTAGCTCAATCGATTGCTCATCCAAACTGCTGTTAAAGATGATGAGAATTCCGTCCAGATTTGGATCGAGATCATTACCGGTACAAACCCCATCGGAATAACTCATGGCAATGATGCCGGGTTTCTGATCGGGGCCCGTGTTGTGAAAGGCAACCCGTGTGTTTATTTCTTCACCGGATTGCAATCTAAATAGCGGAGAGCTGTACCGGACCTCCAGCTGCTCACGGAATAGCTGATGAGCCAGCTCCATGTGCTCTTTTTGAATCTCAATATTCGGATTGGAGAGAAACTCCCGCTGGCCATCCCAAAGGTCAGAGTTGTCCCAGCCGGGAGGAAGGCCAATTCCCCAGTTGTTTGTTTCCAGGGTGAAATCAATAGCATTATACCAGTCGCCGGAATCGTAACTGTTCCGGTCCATCGATTTTGATCTAAGGATGTCTGTACCCATCTGATGGAATGGAACTCCCTGTCCGAAATTGATCATCGCCTGGCTGAGCAGATGAACCCGGATTCGTTGGCTCATTTCCAGATCGTGTGGCAATTTGGATTGCGTATTATCCCAAAGTGTTTCGTTGTCGTGCTTGTCGATGTAGTTGACCGACTCCTGAGGCAGTTCCGCATAACCGATCATTTCATTGCCGCCGGTCACATTTTCTCCGTTTCTGTTGATATATGGATATTTGGCAAGATTTCCGGTCATGCCAACACGAATGCGGTCTGCATGATCCAGAAGAACGGCGAGCTCCTTATCAGCATCTCCGGCATCTTCATTTGGGAAGAGATATCGCCCGTTGGTAAATCCCTGTTCACGGCGATTGTTGGTGTAGTTGCCGCCCCGGATACCATCCCGGCTGCGGTCGTTGAAATTCCCGATTCCGGTTCCGCCCATCATAAATTGAGTAGCTTGGTCAAAAATGCGATTGTCGGCCACTTCACCGAAATTCCATCCCTCGCCATAGATGTAGATATTCTCCCCATCCACGCCGTCTTCCTCAAGCGTGAGTTTAGCCAGTTCTTCGGTCAGGCGTTCCATCACGTATCGGGGATGGTGTCCCATCAGGTCAAAGCGGAAAGAGTCGATTTTGTACTCCTTTGCCCAAAGCAGTACAGAGTCGATGATCAGATTCTCCATCATATTAAACTCTGCCGCGGTGTTCGGGCAGCAGGTGGACATTTCAACATCCCCGGAATCCGGATTTAGCCTGTGGTAGTAATCGGGTACCACCTTATCAAGAACGGAAAAGCGGGAGGATCCTGTGGCGTGCGTGTGGTTATACACCACATCCACCACGATGTTCAGATCGATTTCATCAAGAGCCTGCACCATGTTTCGGGTTTCCAGAATACGCTGAACACCCTCCGGATTTGTGGAGTAACTGCCTTCCGGTACGTTAAAGTGAAACGGATCGTATCCCCAGTTGAATGCGTCGTAGTCAGCTAACTTATTACTGTGTTCCGGGCTTCGGTAAATTCTCTGAATTTCGAGTGTGGTTGGATCATCTGCGGCTAAATCTTCAAAAACCTCCCGAATTGGAGTATTACCATATTTTTCACAATCCCGGGTCAATTGCTCATTTGTACCGATCACTTCACAAATTCGGGTAAATGGATCGTTCAGATCAACACGATCACTTTTATCCTCTTTGATGGATGCGATATCGTTAATGGGAAGCAGGTGAAGATGGGTCAAACCCGAATCACTCAATCTTTTCAAATGAGCCATTGCGTCAGACAGATTCCGTCCGTTTTCACCATTATGTGTGAATGCCATGTAAGTTCCGCGGTGATCTTGCGGAACGGATTGATCAGCAATGCTGAAATCACGCATATGAGCTTCGTATAGTGTGATGTCGGTAGGAAAAGGGAGTTCTTTCTTTAGCTCGTCCCATCCGTTAGGTTTGATATCATCATCTGTCAGATTCACAAACTGGCTGTATCGGCTATCGGTGGACAGACTGACCGAATAGGGGTCGGTCACTTCAAAGGTGTTGATTTGGTTATTCTCCGGGTGAAAGACGGTAACATTAAAGCGGTAGAAATATCTGTCCCATTCAATCAGGTTTTCAAATTCCCAGACGCCATTTTCGGGTTGAGCCTGTGTAGGATCTATTTCGGTTATGATGTTTTTCTCTTTATCAAAAATAGAAAGAGTAACATTTTGAGCGGTCGGAGCCCAGAGTTTAAGTGAGAGATCATCACCGGAATAAATGGGGCCGAGTTGTTCGTCGTAGGTGTAAAGGTCGTCAAGAACTCCATGAGTTTGAACACGCGTTGCGGAAACCGGAATGCCATTCGAGTCGAAAGCCACCGCTATGATTTGTCCCTTCAGAGCATCCCGGACGGTTTGGTGGTCGGCATCTACGCTAAAAACCGGTCGATCAGAAATGTGTCGAAATTTGTCAGCAAGGTAAGCCGTAAGCATTCCATCAGGCCGAATGGAGATTGATTCGCCTGAAGGAATGTCGAAAGTTCGCAGGGTAATGTCCGCATCCTCACTAAAGAGAATTTCGTATCGTGCGGCGTCCTTGATGACCGGATCCCAAATCAACAGATCGGAGGAGACCCAGTGAGCTGAGGCTCCATCAATTTTAACCTCAGTTGTAATTTCAACGGCAGGTTCCGGTGTAGTACAAGAGCTTAAAAACAGTCCGGTAATAATTATGAAAAGGGATATGTAGTTGAATCGCATAGAATGTGGATCTCTTTAATCGATAATTTTTTTACTTCAACCCATAATAAGAAAGCAATGTGAATCTTGTATAAGCAATTCATATGAAGGTCAAATTTAACCGATATTGAAATTCCGGCGGTTCAATTATTGTTTTGATATTGCACGTGCAAAAACATTTAATCATTTACGACGTAGACAAAACAATGAATGTTCACTCAACCCTTAATTTTATGAAGAGATCTGTGTGGTGGTTGCTTATTGCTCTGTTTATAGGTTTGGGTGCCGGTTGCACCCAAACCTATGAAGTTACCGTCGATGATTTACCTGAAACCGATCCGTTCTACACATCCGGTTACCCGATAGCAGATGTGTCTGATCAAATCGAGAGTATTCAGCAATCGATTATTCGAATTACATCTACAGCTCGATACAGGGTATATTTGATTGAGGATGGCATAAATATGACCTCAGCCGAAGCTGATACCATCAATCCTGCAGAATTTGCTATGGATCAAACGACTGTTGAGGAGAGCTCTGCAGGCAGCGCCATTGTGATGGGAAAAACAGCCGATCGAGCCATGCTTTTGACATGTGCCCACACCGTTGAATTTCCGGAGAGGGTATTCAGTTTTAAAGCCGGACCGGGAATTCCCGAAAATACCTATGTAAGAACCATCGCCGTAAAGCAAAATCATGTAAACATGGCTCTAACAGACCGGACACTGGCTCCATATTCGCTGGTTCAGGAAGATAGAATTCGCGATCTGGCTCTCATTCAAATTAATCTGAGAGACTTCGAACAGATCGGGGAGGATCTGAATCCGCTCAAGGTGCCAATGGGGTATTCAGAAAATCTACGATCGGGCAGTGTTATTTATGTGATGGGATATCCGAAGGGATTTGAAACGGTAACCCGCGGAATTGTGACGCAGGCAAACCGTAATGATCGTGCCGATTTTCTGACCGATGCACTCTACAATCGCGGAATCAGCGGTGGAATTATTGTAGCATCAAAGGATAATTTTAAAACGTTCGACTGGGTTGGAATGTCAAATGCAGGCATTGCCACCCGCGAATTTTATCTTGTTCCTGATGAGCAGCAGCTGGATCCTGATCTTAGCTATCAATTTTATGATGGCTCGATCATGGCAAAAGAGATTGCCAGTCTCGACTATGGACTCACACAAGCCATCTCTACGAGATCAATTCGAGAGTTTTTAGATCAAAACAGATCGGTTCTGAGAAGTCTGGACCGGAGCTACCGTTTGCCTCAGGATAATTGATCTGATGTAGATCAGAATTTAGTGCATCAAAGGATTGTATCTCTTCCTTCCGTTTCCTCTGAGCGGTTAGGTGAAGTACACAGATGTCGAGCGCTTATTCTGCTCCGGATAGAGCAGTACGTTTTACGAATCAGTTAGAACGGAAGACAGGGTAGCGCACCTCCGGCGCGCTGTGGATGGTTATATCGGAGGTTTTGTACAAATTTGCCGCTCCATCCGGAGCGGGTATGAATTGCGGCAGAAGTGCATGTCCGGCTCATTTGGGAGGTGAAGTACAAACAAGAAAGTCCAATTCCCCATCAGACCGCTACCCGCGGTCAGATAGGTACTACTATATGATGTACGTAGTGCAGATTAGACCGCCCTGATATTTGACAGATGCCCCATGCAGCGGCAGGTGCATCATGATTGTAAATTTCTCTCAATCTTTACAGCTGAAATCAATAGTTTGTGAACCGGATGAAAAAACAGTTTGCAGACATAGCTTTTCCTACCGCCGTACGGCAGGTTTTTACCTACCAAACCCGGGATGACTCCATCAAGCCGGGAATGAGGGTTTGGGTACCACTCCGAAATGAATTTGCCATCGGTATGGTGGTTCGGGTGCACGATCAAAAACCGGAGTTTGAAACGCGACCGATCGAGCGGATTCTGGATTCGGAGCCGATCATGAACGAGACGATGCTCAAACTTACCGGGTGGATTCACAAGTTTTATTACTGTAGTTGGGGTGAGGCGATTCAGGCCGCGCTTCCGGTTGGGCTCAACTTTTCATCCGAAAAAAGACTCAGGGTCAAAAAAGGATTTAAAGGTGAAATTACGGAGGAAGAACTCGCGATATTAAAGGAGATAGAGGAGAAATCCATCACCCTGAAAGATGCCGAAAAGCGGTGGCGGGACGGCAAGGGTAAAACATTTTTTAAAAAAGCCCTGCAACACGGCTGGATCTCCATTTGGGAAGAACCCCGGCAGAAAGTGGATTTCAGGAAAGTGAAGCATTGGCAGATCAAAGATGGAATTGAGCCAAACTCTATTTTGGAAGAATTGTCCGAGAAAGAACGAGAGACCAAATGGGTTCAAGCTTTTGAGAAGTTAACGACTCTGGATCTGCCGATTCCAAACATCGATCTGAAGGAGATGGATGAGCTGTTTACAAATTACTCCCTCAACCGAATCGAAAAGGAGGGGTGGATTGAATCGGTGGATCTGCCGGTGAAGGGTGAGGAGATTTATAAAGGTGAATTTGAGCCTGATAAGCTGAACCGGCTGATGGGAGAACAGGAGGATGCGTTTGATCAGATCCGTGACGCGCTCGACTCGAAAGAGTTCAAGAGCTTTTTACTATTTGGCGTAACCGGATCGGGCAAAACGGAAGTCTATATCCACGCGCTGAAGCACACACTGGAGCAGGGGCGGGGCGGACTGGTGTTGGTTCCGGAAATTGCGCTCACTCCTCAAACCGTGAAACGATTTTACCAGATATTCGGAGATCAGATTGCGGTTCTCCACAGCCGTTTGAATGAGCGGGAGAAGTATGAGGCGTGGCAGAGTTTGAAATCGGGTGAGAAACGAATTGCCATCGGTCCCCGCTCGGCGGTTTTTGCACCGGTCGAAAATCTTGGGCTGATTGTGGTGGACGAGGAGCACGACAACTCCTACAAACAGCACGATCCGGCGCCGCGCTATCACGCCCGGGATGTGGCCATCATGCGGGCTCATATGGAAGGAGCGGTAACCATTCTGGGATCGGCCACACCGGGAATGGTTTCGGTTCAGGCCGTGAAAGAGGAGAAACACACACTGCTTCATCTTCCGATGCGCCCCACCGGCACCATGCCGGAAGTGATCATTTTAAATATGAAAGAGTATAAGTCGGCCATGCGCGGACCTCTGACCGTGGAGCTGTATGAAGAGACTCAAAAAGCACTTGACCGAAAAGAGCAGGTGATATTTCTTTACAACCGGCGCGGATTTGCCTCATTTATGCAGTGCGAAGATTGCGGGCATATCCCCGAAAGCCCGGAGAGTTCAACCAGCCTGACCTATCACAAGAGAAAGAATATTTTATTGGATCATTACAGCGGCTATTCCCGCCGTGCCGACAGCCGCTGTGAGATGTGCGGTTCCACCAATTTGAAAACCAAAGGAAGCGGAACCCAGCAGGTCGAAGAGCAGGTTCAGGAGCTGTTTCCTCAGGCCCGGCTGCTACGGATGGACATGGATACCACGTCAGGCAGAGACGGCCATCAGAAGATTTATGATCAGTTTCTATCGGGTGAGGCGGATATTCTGATCGGGACGCAGATTGTGGCGAAAGGCCTCGATTTCCCAAATGTAACGGTTGTTGGTGTCATCAATGCCGATACCGAGCTGGCGTTCCCATCCTTCCGGGCAGGCGAACGGATGTATCAGTTGCTGAGCCAGGTGGCAGGCCGTGCCGGCCGTGCGGAAAAACCGGGAGTGGTGTATGTTCAGACCTGGAAACCGGAGCATCCGGCCATTCGATATGCTAGAACGCACGACTTTAGGACGTTTGCCCGCCATGAGCTCCATCAGCGTGAGATGCTGATGTTTCCACCCTATTCGCGGATGATTGTTTTTCAGTTTAAGAGCCCCTCATGGAGTAAAGTTCAACAGGTAGCCGATAAATTTTGTGATGCCATGAGAATGGTGGTCGGTGAAAATCCGGTGATGGGCCCATCCCCTTCGGTGATTGAGTGGATGAACGGCCAGCATCGGTGGGAAGCCAACATCAAACTGGACCGAAAGTACAATGCTGCGGCGATTGAGAAGCTACTGGATACCATCTTCAAAAAGTACGATACCATCAAGCCGAAAGGGGCCGGCGCGGTTCGCATTAATGTGGATGTGGATGCGGTGGAGTAGAGGCAGAGATGAGATTTTAGATGTGAGATTTGAGATATGCGATTTGAGACTTGAGAGGTGAGATTGGGGAGCTGTTACTCTTTCAACCTGTCGTAACGTTTATGTAAGATTAACCTTAATAATCCATATCGCTTGCCTTTCTATGGGTTGAAATCTTTTATCTACACTACATTGATTTTTATCGGCGTTTTATTCGGACATTCTGATCTTGCCGATAAATATTATTCGGACAAAACCTTGTGTTTATTTGCTTTGATAGTATTATTGGATTATTATCGGACAAAGGCACTATCTAAAATATGCCGGGAAATAGATGTTATATGGCCTAATTCTAATTCAATAAACACTGGAATTTTAAACCTTCGCGTACTTTTGGAGGCTCTTAAATGATAATTGAATATCAAACTAAACAAGGGTTGGTCCGGGTAATCCTCTTAACAGTGATCTACTTTGGTATCTCGGCCTGTACCTACAGCCCCGAGGAACGTCGAGTGGTGATTGATCAGGTTGTTAGATCGGGAGACACTTACACAGCATATGTGCTGGTGGAGTCTAAGGTATTTCGCAGTCCAACTGGATTTTTAAACACTTTTCCTAACGGAGGAGTACCCCGAATTTTAAGTCAGGAAGTAAAAGTATACGAAGTGCATGCGAAAGACCGAGTGTCCCGGCTGTTAGCAGAATTATCAGCGAATGATGCAACATGGGAATCATTTTCGGGACACTTTGTTGGTTTCGATGATCAAAACAACCTATATCTTCAATTGAGTGGCTGTGAAAAAGGTGGAGATTGTTATGATGTATTAATTAATCATCGGCATTTTCGTATCGATCGAGAAAGAAGACTTGAACCTATTACTAAATTACCTTCAGAAATTGGACTGCCAGGTATAATGTTAGCAAGGCGCCAAGGAGAGGTCAATTATGTTCGCTTTTCTATTCGAAGGGACACCCTGAAAGCTAAATTTCAGGAAGATGGTGACTATACTTCTGTATTTGTAACGGACAAAGAAGGAATGCTCTTACCTGTTAACTAATTGGGTGTTTCTGTTTTTGTAATCGTACATTTTCACCTCTCAAACTTAAAATGGGATCAATACTATATAGTATTAACATAGACTGAAATAAATCGCCATATAACAAAGCAAATTAAGCGGACGCGTTTGCTTTTAGTTGCTTACATTCAATTACTTAGCCGCGCCGCTTATTTGCCAAATCGTTATTTGCCGTGAATGCCTACAAACAGATAAGCCATTTTCAAAAATACTTCTGGCGATAAATGAACTGTGCTTATTCTGTCATTCGGGTTTTCTGATTTTCTGCTTTCTTCAACATTATAAATTTTATCTTTTAGCATTTCAGCTATTTTATAGTTTTCCATAATCTTATTCTTTGCTTTTGGTTAGTTCGTCAAATAACAAGCGCGTCAACTCTGACGCCACTCGAATTAGTGTTTTAGTTTTGTGTCCTTTGGTGGCGCAGGTTACGCGCAAAGTCGTTATGCAACTTTTAATCGTTGGCAGTTTTCCATTAATTAAGAGGAATGAAGAACGCTATTAAATTTTGGGGTATTGTAATTCTTTTGATCTTGCTTTCGAGATATGTGGGTGGACTGTTGGGAGAAAAGGCCGCAATTCGTAATAACTTTGATGTTGCAAAGAACCTGAACTTAGAATTACCAAAGGTTATTGACGGAATAAGTCAGGACAGCGTTTCTTTTAGTACTGGTGATAATAGCACTCTCGGTACTTTTACTTGGTACCATACCGATTTAAATACTGAGGGTTTTACATTTGACGAGTTTTCAAGAGAATTTTATATGGAAATGGCTCGAAATTACATTTCTTCAAATGTTTGCAATGATGATAAGATCAAAGAATTAAGATCTCATCATACTCTCAAGTACACTTATTTTTCTCTTGATGGAAATGAAATTGGATCAGTTGAAGTCCATCCATCTGATTGTCAGTAAATCAAAACAATTAATTCAGTTATGAAAACAAATAAATTTTGGATTGTAATCATTCTTTTGAGTTTGGCCTTCTCATTTTTTGTGAACCTTAAACATTTTCAACAAACAACATTCGATATGGCAATCGCTTCACTTTTGGGATACCTTCTTGCTTTATTAGCCATACCTGCTATTCTATCCTTCATTGTGGGGGGAGTTTACAAAATATTTGGAGGGTCATTCGATAAAACATCCTTTAAATGGACATTTCTTGTAGCTTGGTTACTTATAGGATTTTTGAACCTTATTGGAAACCTTGCTTCTTAAACAAACACCTGTAAATCTAAAAATCATGAATATAAACTACCCAAAACTAATTACAGGTTTACTTCTTGTCCCTATAATGGTTGCTATAGGGCTTGATGGACCTTGGATGGTGATTCCTGCTCTTATTTTTTTGAGTGCGTTTTCAAAAAAATCAAAAGAAGATGAGGATGAAAAACAGCAAACTTCAGATGTAAGCGATAATACTCATGAAAATAGTAAAGGACTAAAAAGTAAATTGCCATTACTTCTAATTGCTTCCATATTTGCAATAAATGCTACTGACTTTAATGAGTACAATATTATTGAAGATGGATTCCAAGTTTATGATGTAATATTACCTTTTCCAGGAACTCCAAATGAAACAAAACAAAATATGGGAGGGGATATCATAATGGCGAATTATGTTTATTCTCCCAACAATTCACATTTAAATTATGCTTCAATTGTATATGAAAATTTACCTGAAGTTGAAAACCCGACAGCAACAATATTGAGAGGATTTACTCGCGGGCATAATGTTCTTATTGAAAGAGAAGTTCAAATAGCGAATGTTTCAGGAACTTACGTAAAGCTAGATGCAGATACTCCAAGAAAAGCAACTTGGAATGCTGTAGCTTTTGAATACAAAGGCAATGTATATGTTTGGATGGTGACTTTTGAACCTCAGAATGCAGTTGGAAATGAAGACGAACAGTTCTTATCGGAACTTCAAAAGATCGAGTTTAAATAACTTGCTCAAAACCCCCTAAAAGATTGCATAACAACGGTTTCGTGCTGACCGGTTCAGGATTCTCATCCTACTTAAGTGTTGGTCGCCCGGCAGCACAAACCGAGAACCGTTAGGTTGCTTAACTACTACACAAGGTTTACCTTCTGAACGGGTGCAAATTTTCAAGAAAGAAAATATTTAGATGAGACAGCTACTATTTGCCTTTATTCTTTTGTTTAGCATATCAATCATTTCATGCAGCGACAGTGGAACTGGTCCCAATAATGAAGATACTACCACTTATTCAGTATCTGTTGATATATCACCATCTGAAGCAGGTTCAATATCCCCCTCTGCTGAAGATGATTATGAAGAGGGAGAAGAAATTGAACTACAAGCCAATCCAAATGATGGATATGTTTTTACAGAATGGTCAGGAGATATTGAATCTACCGACAATCCACACTCGCTAACTGTTGATCAGGATTATAATATTACAGCAAATTTTGAAATAAAAAGCTATGAACTAACGATTAATAAAGAAGGAGAAGGATCTGTAAATGAAAGAATTGTTCAACAGAAATCTACAGAATATGACCATGGAACCGTAGTAGAATTAACAGCAGAGCCACAAGAAGGATATGAGTTTGTAGAGTGGCAAGGAGATCTTAGTGGAACCGAAAATCCATCTCAAATAACAATTGATAACCCAAAAGAAGTAACGGCGGTATTTGAAGTTGCTACTTATCCCCTTTCAATTGAGGTATCAGGTGAAGGTTCTGTTGCTGTTACACCAGATCAGGAAGAATATGAATATGGAACTGAAGTTGAATTATTGGCTGAGCCAAGTTCATCAGACTGGGAGTTTGAATCTTGGGATGGTGATACTACATCAACCAACAATCCTATAACTGTTTCAATTGACAGTACGATTAATATTGACGCATTATTTACACATTCTATATTTGCAGGGGGGAATGGGTCAGAAGCAAATCCATTCCAGGTTTCAACTGTTGAACAGTTGCAATCCATTAATGAATATACAAATGATCATTTCGTACAAATCAATAATATTGATGCTAGTGCAACAGAAAATTGGAATGACGGCAAAGGTTTTAACCCAATAGGTGATGAAGTCGTTAAATTTACTGGGTCTTATGACGGTGACGATTTTAATATTTCTAATCTTTATATAAATAGGCTTAATCAAGAAAACGTAGGCTTATTTGGGTATACAGAAGATGGTAATATTGAGAATATTAATATTACTAATATTGATGTTATGGGAGACAGTTTTGTTGGTGGTTTAGTTGGTAGAAATTTTAGTTCAATTTCAAATATTTCCTTAAATGGCACGATTCACAGTAATAATCGAAATGTTGGTGCTTTAGCTGGTTATTCAAGAGGGAGTATTGAAAATTCTCATGCCAGTGGTACAGTTTCCAGTTCTGGTACAGAAACTGGTGGCTTAGTTGGTTCTCAATTTGGTGGGGAAATTCTTAATTCTTCAGCTGATGTTTCTGTAAAAGCTGATGGTAGATATGGACGAACAGGTGGTCTAATTGGCAGCAATACAGGTTCCATTATAGATTCATATGCAAAAGGAAATGTTGAAAACATAGGCGAAAACCATGAAAGTGGTGGATATTCAGTTGGTGGATTAGCTGGATGGAATGATGGAAACATTGAGAATTCGTATGCAACAGGGCGTGTACACGGTAAAGAAAGGGTTGGTGGTTTAGTTGGAATGAATCAAAGAGGAGATATAATTAGCTCCTTTGCTAGCGGGAATGTAATAGGCATGCAGAATAAAATTGGTGGTTTAGTTGGCCAAAATGGCCTTAATTCATCAATTGAAAACTCTTATGCTCTTGGTAAGGTTGAAGGTGATGAAGAAGTTGGTGGTTTAGCAGGCATAAATATGGATGATGGAACAATTTCAAATTCTTATTCTATAGGTCAAGTTTTAGGAAACACGGATATTGGTGGTCTAGTTGGCACTAATGGTTCTACTATTAATGGAAGCTATTGGGATAAAGAAAACTCTAACCAAAATGAAGGTATAGGTAGAGGAGTATCAGATGGCACTACAGGTCTTACAACTTCTGAAATGACTGGGAATTCAGCAGAAGATAATATGACCGAGTTCGACTGGACAGAAATTTGGGTTACCACCGAAAACTATCCAGCTCTATTCTGGGAGTAGTATAGCTTAAATCAATGTTTAGCCAGCAACCTAACCCGCGCATTAAGCGGACACGCATCGCCAATTCTTTGCCCCTCTTGGTTTTGAGTCTCGTCTTTCGTTAGTTGCTAATTCAACGTTCATTCGCGTGCAGCTTATGCGCAAGGTCGTTAACCTCCTTTTCCTCAATCTATGATATCTGCCGTGTTTTAAGTAGATTTCAATAGAGTTCAACAAAATTTTACCAAAATGAAAGACTGGAGAAAACGCATTACTACCAATCCCGATCAATGTGGTGGAAGGCCATGCATAAGGGGCATGAGAATCCGTGTCGTTGACGTATTGGATCTGCTTGCAGCCGGTCTCAGTCATGAGCAGATTTTGGAAGAATTGTCTGATTTGGAAAAAGAAGATATTGAAGCTTCCATCAAGTATGCCCGTGGGAAAATTGATCACCCGATCGTTGCGGCATGAAACTTTGGATTGATGCACAGCTCTCACCAGCAATAGCAGCGTGGATTAACCGCACCTTTGATGATATAGAAGCAGAGTCGGTTCGTTCTCTTGGTCTTCGTGATGCAACAGATCCTGAGATTTTTGAAGAGGCAAAGAAAGCAAATGTGATTGTCATGAGTAAAGACGACGATTTCATACAGCTTATTGAACAAAGGGGTACGCCGCCTAAGCTTATCTGGGTTACATGTGGCAACACTTCTAACGCCAGGATGAGAGAAATTTTATCATCTGCCTTACGTAAAGCTATAGAGTTGCTTCAAAGCGGTGAGAATGTCGTTGAAATCAGCGATAAAGAAGGTTAACAAGGGCTTCAAGCGGACGAGTTTACGATTTTGCCTCATTTAAAGTTGATTGCCTCGCCGCTTAAGCCCTGAGCCGTTATGCCCACTTAATCGCGCAATTTAACTTTAACAGTTTTTCCTTATCTTCACACCTGATGAAATTCATTCGTTCACATATCAACCCGATTCTTAAGTTGGCACTTGGCTCATTCTCCTTTTCATGGGCACTACTTGTTTTAGCGGTTCCCATGCAAGTTGCCGCTATGGGTGAATCACACCAGATATTCTTCATCTACAATGCGGATGAAGGTTGTTACGAACTGGTCATGGATCATCACAAAGATCTTGACCCAAATCACCTAACGAAGGACGAAGAACATGAATATCACTCTTTTCACAGCTCCTGCTGCTACGATGATTTTTGGGTAAAGACCAAAAAAGAAGTTGACCATCAAATAGAATATATTCCCATTCCTAAACTTCTTTTTACTACAACTTTCCAATCAGAAAGAGGTTCAGTTACCCTTTTAGAAAGATTTTTACCTCCTCCAAAGGCTTCGCTTAAAGTACTTCGCGTTACCCGCCTGCTTATTTGATACCCGCCTTTCCTTTTCAGGCAGTATAAAACACTGCCCATTCATTTTTTATCCCGGATAGAACAGCCCCGAGAATCATACGGTCTCTAATCCGTCTCCCAACATTTTTTAACCTTAAACGAATAGATATGATTGAGAATATCATCCGCTATTCCGTGCGCAATAAATTGATTGTCAGTTTGTTTATGCTGGCCTGGATAGGCTGGGGCGCATGGTCTCTAACCCAACTTTCCATTGATGCCGTACCGGATATCACCGATAACCAGGTACGCGTCGTTACCACTACCCCAACCCTGGCCACACAGGAGGTGGAGCAGTTTGTTACCTACCCTGTAGAACTTGCTATGGCAAATCTGCCTGGCGTAAAAGAAATGCGTTCCGTTTCAAAAATGGGCCTTTCTGTTGTTACAATTGTCTTTGAAGATGATATGGGTACCTATAATCCTCGCCAGTTAGTCAGCGAACAACTGGAAGCGGCAAGAGCCAATATTCCCGAAGCCTTTGGTTCGCCTGAACTTATGCCTATAACTACCGGATTAGGAGAAATTTACCAGTATACACTTGTGGTAGATGATGCTCTTAAAGATGAATACGACATTACAGACCTTCGCACGATCCAGGACTGGATTGTCAAACGCCAGCTTGCAGGTGTTCCCGGTGTAGTGGAAATCAACAGTACTGGAGGGAAAGTAAAGCAGTACGAGGTAGCCGTAAACCCGGAAAAACTACGGAGCATGAACTTGACGTTCTCCGATGTTATGGAGGCGCTGGAACGTAATAATCGCAATGTTGGGGGCAGCTATGTAGAAAAAGGCCCGGAAGCAATCTTCATTCGCGGTGAGGGATTGGCCGAAAATACCGATGATCTTAAAAAAATAGTGGTGGATACCCAAAATAAGATTCCGGTTTTGATTGGGGATATCGCAGACGTTCAGTTTGGTCATGCCGTACGCTATGGAGCTATGACCCGGAACGGTGAAGGGGAAGCTGTTGGTGGACAGGTATTAATGCTGAAAGGTCAGAATTCCGATCAGGTTGTTAAAAATGTAAAAGAACGCATTACAGAAATTCAGCAGTCTCTGCCTGAGGGAGTGTCCATAGAACCGTTTATTGACCGAACGAAACTTATTAATAAAACCACTTCTACGGTTTCAGAAAATCTCATCTTGGGAGCATTGATTGTTATCTTTTTCCTCGTACTTCTCTTGGGAAATATTCGATCTGGTCTGATTGTAGCTTCAGTGATCCCTTTGGCTATGCTTTTTGCTATTGGAATGATGAATACATTTGGGATTACCGCTAACCTTATGAGCCTCGGGGCCATTGACTTTGGAATTATTATTGATGGTGCAGTCATTATAGTGGAGTTTACCGCTTATTTGATCAGCTCTCAAAAACCGGAACTCCAAAAATTGAAAGGGAGAAACCTATCCAAACGTATCGATGATTTGGCCATAGAATCGGGCGGACGAATGATGAGTTCAGCCTTCTTTGGTCAGTTAATTATCTTAATCGTATTTGTACCCATTCTTACACTCACCGGAGTTGAAGGAAAAATGTTTCAACCCATGGCTTTAACTTTCGCTTTTGCAATGATCGGAGCCATTCTGCTCTGTCTTACCTATGTACCCGCTGCATCGGCGCTTTTTCTTAAACCCGGAGGTCAGGGCGAACTTAAGTTTTCGCAGAACCTTATGGACTTTATGACCTACCGAATATATCGTCCCTTAATAATTTCAGCACTTCGCAATAAAGGTTTGGTTGTCGGAAGTGCTGTATTACTCTTGGTCACAAGCTTATTCATATACAGTCGTATGGGTGGAGAATTTATACCCCAGCTTGACGAAGGAGATTTAGCTATTCACCCCATTACAAAACCCGGAACCTCTCTGAGTAGAGTCATCGATAACAATACCAAAATGGAGCAAATGCTATTGGATGAATTTCCGGAGATAACTGAGGTAGTATCCAGAACCGGAACGGGAGAAATTCCTACCGATCCAATGTCACTGGAGATGTCGGATATGTTTGTCATTTTAAAAGACAAAGATGAATGGGTAAGTGCGGACACTAAAGAAGAACTCCTGGATAAAATACGTGTTACTCTCACTCAGCTACCTGGAATTGAAATTGCTATTTCACAACCCATTGAAATGCGTTTTAATGAACTGATGACAGGAATCCGTGAAGATATCGCTGTAAAAATTTATGGGGAAGACCTACAAATTCTTGCTGATCTTGGCGAACAGGCTCGTACGATTATTAGCCAACTACCCGGTGCATCAGATATCAATCTGGAGCAAACCACCGGGCTACCACAGCTAAAAGTGAAGTATAACCGCAACCAGATGGCTCGATACGGCGTAGACATTGAAACGGTTAATGACCTGATTCAAAGCGCTTATGCGGGAGGTAAGGCGGGTGTTATTTATGAGGGAGAACGACGGTTTGATCTTGTGGTTCGTTTGGCCGAACCTCATGTAAGTGACCTTGAATCTATCCGAAATCTTTACGCTATAGCTTATGACGGAGATCAGATTCCGCTTCAAGAAATGGTCGAATTCAGCTATGAAGACGGCCCCGCACAAATTTCCAGGGATAATACGCGTCGTAGAATTGTAATTGGTGTGAATGCAGGTAGCCAGGATGTACAATCGCTGGTACAAGAAATCCAGCAAAATCTGGAGCGTGAATTGAATCTACCGACGGGATATAACATTACCTACGGAGGACAGTTTGAAAATTTGCAACGTGCCCAGACACGCTTGTTATTTGCAGTACCGCTATCACTTGCCTTGATTTTTATCCTGCTCTACTTCTCCCTGAAGTCGATAAAACAGGCCCTTTTGGTTTTTACAGCCATTCCGCTAGCCACCATTGGGGGGGTATTTGCCTTATGGCTGCGGGGTATGCCCTTTAGTATCTCTGCGGGAGTTGGATTTATCGTGCTCTTTGGAATTGCCGTACTCAACGGAATTATTCTCATCAGTTTTTTCAATGAACTAAAAAAAGCCGGTATTTCTGATGTGAATCGACAGATTCTGATGGGTACTCGTCAGCGTTTAAGGCCTGTCCTGCTTACAGCGGCTACTGACTTGTTTGGATTTTTACCAATGGCACTTTCCGCAGCCGCCGGAGCCGAAGTACAGCGTCCATTGGCTACTGTAGTGATTGGCGGTTTGATTACGGCCACACTGCTTACCCTGATTGTGCTACCTGTATTATACAGTTTGGTAGAAAATCGTTCGTGGAGCTGGAACTTTAAACCCGTAGTTGCTACTACAATTGTCTTGCTTTTTGTTGGTACAGCTACTCCTATTTTAGCACAAAAAACCAATGCCGACTCTACGCTTACACTTCATCAGGAACAGGCTGTGGAGATGGCTCTTGAGCGTTATCCCGAGCTTCGAGCAAGTGAATTGACCATTGACAGAGAAGCGGCCCTTTCGCGAACTGCATTTGAACCTTTTGCCACCCGGCTGTACATGTCTCAGGAAGAAGCAGGAAATGGCAATAGCGGCATTGAAAATTTCGGGATTGAACAAGAATTGGAATTTCCGTTGATATCCGTCCGAAAGCAACAGGCCGGACGTGCACGCACAGATCTGGCCCGTAATCGATTCTCATTATCACGCGCAGAACTACGAAAAGAGGTTCGATTGGCATGGCAGCAATGGCGATACAGCCTGTCGATTCTGGAGGTGCAGGAACGGCTTGCCGAAACCTACCGCGACTTTTCCCGGGCAGCAGAAATCCGATATGAAACCGGTGACATTGACCGGTTGGAGCGGATTAGTGCTCAGTCATTATATGACGAAGTGCAGGCCAAACTGGAGGAAGCAAAAGCTAATGTTTCCATTGCTGAACGACGGCTTCAAAACCTGATAATGACAGATCTCCCATTATCTCCGTCGGATGATCATTATGAGCCGTTGAATATAACAGGCGCTCAAGATGATTCGATAGCTGCCTCTCATCCATTACTGGAAACCGGGCAAAGTTTAGTGGAAGTCAAAGAAAAAGAAACCGCCATCGAACGTTCGCGGTTCTGGCCAAATATTTACGGAGGGTATAAACGGCAGCGAGTAAATGGTTCTGATGGATTTTACGCCTGGGAAGTCGGCATTCGAATTCCCCTTTGGTTTGGTCCCCAGCGCCAACGAGTTAAAGCAAGCCGCATTGAAGAAGGCATCGCCGAAGCCAATTTTCAGACGCTTCAACTAAATCTGGATAGCCGATATGAAGAGGCACAGCAAAACCTTGATAAATGGTGGCGTCAATATGAACTTTATAAGATCAGGCGAGAGCACGATGCGGCTGAGATCCAACGATCCGCAACACGGCAGTATGAAGAGGGAAGCATCAGTTATACCGTGTTTACCCAGTATTTAAATCAAGCTGTGAGGATCGAACAAACCTATCAAAAAGTAGTATTGAGCCTGAATGAGGCCATTATTGAACTCAATTATTTCCAGGAAACTCATTAACATCAGATTATAAAACTATGAAACTAACAATTTATTTATTTGCACTTTTACTTACCCTCGGCTTTACATTTTCAAGCTGCTCGAATGATCACGCCAATGGAAATGAAACTAAATCTAACGAGATATCTGAAGCAGGAGGTGAAGATGAACACGCTGAAGAAGAATCCGTGCACCTGACCGGTCTTCAGATAGAAACTGCCGGAATCGAATTCGGTACATTGGAATCATTACCACTAAGCGGGACCATTAAAACCAACGGTTTTCTTGAGCTACCTCCCCAAAATCAGGCCAAAATAAGTGCGGTTTTGGGTGGAATCGTCAAGAACATTTACGTGCGAGAGGGAGACTCTGTTAATGAAGGTGATGTGCTGGCTGATTTGGTAAATCCCCTATTTTCTGAAATGCAAGCCGAATACCGCAAAACGGCTCGACAAATCGGGTACCTGGAAACAGATTTTCGAAGAAAAGAACGCCTTGTAAATGATGAAATCGGTTCTCAAAGAGAACTTCAGCTTGCTCGTTCCGAGTATGAATCAGCACTGGCAGATATGCAATCACTGCAATCGAAGTTAAGAATGCTGAATCTGGATCCAGAAAAAGTATTAGAAGCTGAAATAGCGGAAAGTATTCAATTGAAAGCCCCTATCGGAGGATTTGTGCGTGTGATCGAAACCAGCATTGGTCAATATGCCGATCCCACTATAGACCTTTTTGAAATCGTGGATAATGAGCATATTCACATCGATCTGTTAGTGTATGAAAAGGATATTCATAGAGTACGTGTGGATCAGGAAGTACTATTCAAGTACACTAATCAACCCAATGACCAATTTTACCGGGCGCGAATATTCTCGGTGGGCAAAGCTTTTGAGGATAACCCAAGAGCGGTAAGAGTACATGCCGAAATTGAAGAACGACAAGATGGCCTTTTACCGGGCATGTTTGTGGAAGGCCGAATCGTAACCGGGACTACTCAGTCAATGGTACTTCCGGAAGATGCTGTTGTCCGCAATGGGGATGAATATCTGGTTTTTGCTCTTCATGAGGCAGATACACCCGATCAGACAGAAGAGGATCATGGCCACGCCCATGAAGAGGAAGAGATGGAATTTGAAGTGATTATGGTCCGCCCGGGTATAAACGATGGCGGGTACACGGAAGTCCGGTTCTTTGAACCCCTTCCGGAAGATATCCGCTTTGTAACCAAAGGCGCATATTACCTGCTGGCCGAAATGAAGAAAGGAGAAGGCGGACACGAACATTGATCCACGAAACCTGTCAGGTTGCTGCCTGGGCAATCCGTTATCAGCGAACAAACCTTGAAACCTGACAGGTTTTTTACCCTACTATCCCAAAATTTTACGGTATTATGAAAAAATTAACCATTGAATTGCCGGTTTTGCTGCCGGATATCCCCGATAGCGATGATCCCTGCGTTCCACGTCTCATCGGCGCCCTTGAAAGCAGGAACGGTATCTCTTACGCTCATGTAAAATCGGATGAGGATGGAGACACCATTCTTTGCATCCACTACAATCCTAACGTGGTTACCCTTCAACGCATCAAAGAAATAGCCCAAACTACTGGAGCCAAACTTCACGATACTTTTGGTCACTTGATGATAGAAGTATCCGGCATTCGTCAATCCCGCCACGCACGCTCTATCACCCAACGCCTGAACAAACTACCCGGTGTTGTGGATGCATACGCCTCTGCGACGGGCCGGATTCGTATCGAGTTCAACCGCGATTCAACCTTTGATGATGCGTTGCTTGGTAAACTGTATGAAATGGGGTTTCGCTCAAAGAGCGTTAAAAAAACGCCTTCTTCAAAAGAGAAAGAACACGAAGAAACAGCGGAAGTTCATGATCATGACCACAAACACGAACATGGCGGTATATTTGGAGAGAAAACGGAGTTAATCTTTTCGCTGATATCTGGAGGACTTCTTGGGGTAGGCTTCGGACTTTCGTTTGTGGACGGATTTCCTGAATGGGCTTCCCTGGCTATATATATCGGTGCCTATTTCTTTGGCGGTTTTTACCTGGTGCAGGAATCGTTTACCGAAGTAAAAGAAGGAAATTTTGAAATTGACTTCCTGATGGTTGTGGCTGCTATTGGAGCTGCTATTCTTGGTGAATGGGCCGAAGGTGCATTGCTGCTGTTTCTGTTCAGCCTCGGTCACTCACTGGAACATTATGCCATGGGTCGCGCTCGCGATGCCATTAAGGGCCTTGCCGACCTGGCTCCCAAAACCGCGTTGAGAAAAACAGACGGAGATACCGAGGAAGTTCCTGTGGAAAAGCTCGATATCGGTGATGTGATTGTCATTAAACCAAACAGCAAAATTCCCGCTGACGGAGTCATCATCAACGGCGAAAGCAGCGTAAACCAAGCTCCCATTACCGGCGAAAGCGTACCGGCAGACAAAATGGAGTTCGCCGACATGGACACCATCGAACAAAAACCGGATTCGATTGAAGACAAGCATCGGGTCTTTGCCGGGACTATCAATGGGAACGGTAGCCTGGAAGTTAAAGTCACCAAACTTTCAAAAGACTCAACGCTCTCCCGATTGATAACGCTGGTGAACGAAGCCGAAACACAAAAATCACCCACTCAGCAATTCACCGATAAATTCGAAAAATATTTCGTGCCTTCGGTACTGGTATTGGTGGTCGTACTTCACTTTGCCTTTCTGATCGTTGATGAACCTTTTGCAGACAGTTTTTACCGGGCAATGGCCGTGCTGGTAGCTGCCAGTCCCTGCGCATTGGCCATTTCCACACCCAGTGCGGTACTAAGCGGGGTGGCGCGTGCGGCGCGAGGTGGAGTGCTCATCAAAGGAGGACGCCCGCTGGAAAATCTGGGGGGCCTCAAAGCTCTGGCTTTTGACAAAACCGGAACCCTGACCGAGGGAAAACCGAGGGTAACAGATGTAATTCCTTTTGACGATTCCGATGAGAAGGAACTGCTTTCTACGGCCGTAGCAATAGAAAGCCTTAGTGATCATCCCCTTGCGGTTGCGGTAGTCAGAGATGGAAAAGATAAATTGAATGGAACGGAACTTCCCGAAGCAGAAGATTTGGAATCTGTTACCGGTAAGGGGGTTAAAGCCATACTACATAGTGCTCAGGTTTTTATTGGAAATTTAAAGCTTTTTGAAGAAGCCGAAGGCACAAAAATTCCCAACGAATTAAAAGACCAGGTAAAAAAGCTTGAAGAGGAAGGAAAGACAACCATGGTGGTACGCTACAATGAGCGTTACCTTGGAATCATCGGACTGATGGATACTCCGCGGGAAGACGCCAAAAAGGTCATTCAACAATTACGAACTATCGGGCTTTCGCACCTGATTATGCTAACCGGCGATAACCAGCGGGTAGCCGATGCCGTAGCCAAAACTATAGGCATAGATGATCCCAAAGGGAACCTGCTGCCGGAGGACAAGGTGGAAGCTATAAAAGAACTTAGAAATAGCGAGGGTGAAGTTGCAATGGTAGGTGATGGTGTTAATGATGCTCCCGCCATGGCCAACAGCACCGTAGGGATTGCGATGGGGGCTGCCGGTTCGGATGTAGCGCTCGAAACTGCTGATGTAGCATTGATGGCCGACAAGCTTTCCGTACTTCCTTTTGCCATTGGGTTGAGCCGCAAAACCAAAACCATTATTAAACAAAACCTGTGGATAAGCCTGGGCATGGTTGTGATCCTGATACCCGCAACAATTTTGGGATTGAGTATTGGCCCGGCCGTGATGGCTCACGAAGGGTCTACGCTGGTGGTTGTGTTTAATGCGTTGAGGTTGTTGGGGTATAAAAGCTGATTTTAATTTCTAAGGTCAACAACCTTAAAACACCACGCTGTTGTACTTATCCTGCTGGCCGAAATGAAACAAGGAGAAGGTGGACACGAGCATTGATCTTCCATTAAATTATAAGCAGTCTATCTTGTGGGCATAACAACGGTTTCAACGCGGACTTGGCCGCTGTTTGCCGGTTCAAAATTTGTTGGCTGATAAAAATTCCCAGTTTTAGTTACATTACTTGTCAATAAGGCCAAGCCGGTTAAACCGCAGACCGTTATGCCCTCACTAAACAATTTCGTTGCATGGATACCGTTAATCCATTAAATTGAAGAATGATCAAAACATTCGAAGATAAAGCAACGTCAGACTTGTTTCATGGCATTTCAAGCAGCAAAGTCAGGAAGCTCCCGACCCAAATTCTTGAATCCGCCACCTATAAACTGGATATACTGAATGCAGCTACTTCTCTTGACGATTTGAGATCTCCACCCGGCAACAGGCTAGAAGCATTGCGGGCTGATTACAAGGGTTATCATAGCATTCGTATCAACGCCCAATGGAGAATCGTATTCCGCTGGCAGGATTCCAATGCTTATGACGTTGCTATTGTCGATTATCATTAATGAATAACATGGGTGAATCATCATGATTCCAAAAAATAGAGTAACCACACATCCCGGAACCATTCTGCTCAAAGAATATCTTGAGCCAATGGGACTAACTCAGAAGGAGTTGGCGGATCATCTGGACATACCGATCCAGCGGGTTAATGAAATTGTGAGAGGTAAAAGAGGAGTCTCTCCGGATACAGCCTGGCTGCTATCCGAGGCGTTCGATACCTCTCCTGAATTTTGGCTGAATTTACAGTCTATGCACGATCTGTCATCAAATCGTCCAAATAGACACATTAAATCCCTAAAAACTGTTCAGGCATAACCAGCGGTTCGTGCGATCGGTAAGCATTTGCTAGCTCGATGGTTAATATCTAGCCCCGCCGCAGAAACACCATACCGTTATAATGCTCATCAACTTCTACAGTTTGAGCTCAAATTTTCGTGTATTGTATTTATGAAATCAGCTTCCAAAAAGAAAAATATCGATACCATTTCCCGTGAAGCTATGATGTCTCAAAGAGCTTCATTTCAAATTGAAGGGATGAATATCCCAAAGAAGAGAGCTGAACAAATTCGACGTGAAGTGGTACAGGAGTTTCAAAAAAGTTCTACTTCTTCAAACTCCTGAAAAGCCGGGTCATTGGTTCATAATTCTTATCTGCTGCAGCCTGAACCGATTCAATATATTCCGGCATTCTTTCCTCGGTAATCTTTTCAAAATTAAAGTGGTCGAATCCACTTTTTAAAGCAATCAGGTCGACAAAAAACCATGCTGTACGTCCATTTCCATCCCTGAATGGATGAATAAATAGAAGTTCCGCATGGAGTGGTGCAACATGATTGATTAGTTGCTCATACTCTTCAAATGAGTCTGGTAATGCATTTAGGAATTCTATTTCAAATTCCTCTACAACAGATGGGAGAAATTTTACAGCGGGAAACATGAATCCACCTTTTGACAAATTAATTTGCCGCAACTCTCCTGCAAACTCATACAGATGATTAAAGGCTGTTTTGTGAATCGATGAAATAAGCTCCCAGTTAAAATGGCTAATATTATCCAGTTCCGATTCGAACTTGATTTCAGCTCGCAAAAATCCACGATATTCTTCTTCTGCGATTTTCTCGGGATTTTTAATCCGAGCTTATTCGGTAGAATCTCATCTTCAGATTTAGGTGTGGTATTTCATAGCTCAATGATACTATGAAATCGGGGGAATCGCATTATATCAAGGCAAATCAACGCTCCCATAAGCTTTCGGGATAATTCTACAGTAGATTTATGACTATAAGCAAGCAGCGAGGTTTCGAATCTCGATGCCGGATTTGGCGAACCGTTAGTTCCCAAAAGAAAAATCTCAAATCTCATTTCCCACTTTATATCGAACCGAAAGTCTGTCAAAAGTTGCAAAGGGCCTTGATTGATCAGTAAGGTTTGTTAGATTTAAGGCTGGTTTACGATTAACGGTTACCTTTCAATCTATACTCCAATTCAATGGCCTCTATTAAAATTCTACTAATAAATCTGATCGGTCTGTTTTTACTGTTTGCTCCGTCGGATCTGTTTTCTCAAACCTTTGCCGACAGTTCTTCTATTGCTCAGCTCGATTCCATTTTCAGTGACTGGAATTCTGAAACCACACCCGGTTGCGCGGTTGGAATCTCGCAGGAAGGACGCCCACTCGTTATGAGAGCCTACGGGATGGCGGACCTGGAAAACCCGGTTCCCAACACACCCTCTACCATTTTTGAAGCGGGATCGGTATCCAAACAGTTTGTGGCTGCCTCGTTGATTCTGTTGTCACTTGAAGGTGAGATTTCGCTGGAGGATGATGTGCGGAATATCATCCCCGAACTTCCCGACTACGGAGATACCATAACCTGGCGTCATCTGTTGAACCACACATCGGGACTGAGAGACTGGGGGAGTGTGGCGTCCATTTCCGGCTGGGGACGTTCTAACCGAACCCATAACCACGATCATGTGCTGGATATTGTGAGCCGGCAGACTCGGCTCAATTTTCCGCCGGGTGAACGCTACTCCTACAGCAACACCGGATACAACCTGATGGCGATTGCGATTGAACGAATCACAGGAACATCGTTTGCGGATTATTCCAATCGTAAAATATTTGATCCGCTTGGTATGACGTCTACTCAGTGGAGGGACGACTATACCCGGATTGTGAAAGGGAGAAGTTCAGCCTATAGCGGCCGTGCGGGTGATGAGGAGTACACCATCAACCGCCCCATTGAACACGTGCACGGAAATGGGGGATTGCTGACAACAATTGGTGACTTACTAACCTGGACGTCTGCTATTCAATCAAACTATTTTGGTGAGGATTTTCATGAGGAACTTGTAACACAGGGAGTGCTCGAAAGCGGAAGAACCATTGCCTACGCCTCAGGTGTTCGCGTGGATGAGGATCATGGATATCGTCAGATTACCCACACCGGAGCCACCAGCGGGTACAGAGCTTATCTGAGCATCTACCCGGAATCTGACCTTGCGGTTGCCCTGCTATGTAACGTTACGGGTGCTAGTCCGGGAAGCCTGGGCAGTGCCGTTTCGGATGTTTTTCTTGAGGAACCGGACGGTGATGAATCCCAACCTGAAAAAGGAACGGTTCGCCGCAGTGATGAACAACTTAAAGAGTGGACCGGAATCTGGAGCGACCCGAGAAACTACCGGGCTACGGAGATAACCTGGGAAGCTGGAGAGTTAAAACTGAACGGCAATACAACACTTTATCCGATTTCCGGCAGTGAAGTTCGGGTCGGAAATTCAGACACCTTATATCGCTTCGTTGATCAGGGAAGTGGAGATCTGCACATTCAGGTGATTCGGGAAGGATTTGAAGAGGAGATTCTGAATCCTGAAAAACCTGCGCCAGAATTTGATGAGTCCTGGTCCAATTTTGAAGGTGTTTATGTGAGTTCGGATGCAGAAACAGAAATCAGAATTGAACTGCGGGGTGATCAACTGATAGCGCATCGCAGACCGGCCGACACCTTTGAACTCGAACCGCTTTATGAGAACACCTTCTCGGCCCGGGGATTGGGACTGATCCGATTTGTGCCGGGAAGTAATGGAGTCATGGAGTTTATCTACAGTTCGGGAAGGGTGTATGATCTCAGGTTTGAGAAGCAGGATTGATAAATTGCTGCTCGGTATTCAAGTAAAGCAGCAATATGAGTCAGCTATTTCTGATCTCATAGCGTCAACATCACATTTTCTTTTGTTGAAGAAGATTTCCCCTCCTTTCCAAGGAGGGGATTAAGGGGTGGTTCAAACAAGAAAAAAATAAATTTTCATCTATTTCCGAAGAAGAAAATACCGGCCCAACCACCTCGAACCCCTTCCCGATAGTTTTCGGGACAGGCTCTTCATAAGGAGGGGAATTAATCTGGCGGTTTTAGTAGAACTATATTTGCTTTAGAAACTTAACCACACTCTACATTCTGAAAATTACTATCCCAGCACGCCTGTTCTCCGTTATTGTAATTGGGTGCAATCAGGAATCCGGCTTTGGTTTCGCTGTTCCACTCAATTTCTGTCAGTTGATCTTCTCCGGCGTTGTAATAAGTGGCTGTTTTAACAGGTGCATCAAAAATGTACTCGATGTAGTCTCCCAGATTACCATTTCGATCGGATAGAACTTCCAGTCTTAGGGATAGGTTCTCCTCATTATCAACAGACCAATCAACCCGGGATACGGCACTTCCTGCATGATCACAAAAGATGGCATAGTAGGTCCATCGACCTTCGGTTCCGTCCGGTGATACCTCACCGTCAAAAAGAAGAATATTATCTAACTCCATGGCTGAGCCGGTCAGATACATTTGCCATGATATTGCACCGTTTGATTCTGAAGCGACCAGACGAACATTAA
The DNA here is from genome assembly GCF_001715195.1 of Rhodohalobacter halophilus. Lineage (GTDB taxonomy): Bacteria > Bacteroidota > Rhodothermia > Balneolales > Balneolaceae > Rhodohalobacter > Rhodohalobacter halophilus. The sequence continues at coordinate 10,323 of NZ_MDWE01000001.1, read as the reverse complement.
AAGTGTTACCACTTGCCTGTGATGAGTAGGTCCAGGTCCATTCACCGTCTTCGTTTAATTCAGGGTCTGCATTTTCTGCAGCGATGTACAGCGATTTAGGAATGATCAGGTTTACATCAACAATAGTTTTTAAAACAGCTGCCCGAACGGCGGCATTCAAAAAATGGCTGTACGATTCGTTATTAATGCTCAGATTCTCTTTACCGGTATCAGAATTTTCATCCTCAAATAGGGAGAAATCCATATTCATCGACTCTGCCGGCGGTAAATGTGGAGGTTGATCTTCGAACGAACCGGTAGTGTTGCTGCACGACATGAGCAGAAGGGATCCTGCTATTGCAAAAAGTGTGGTTATGTAGCTAAAACGTCGCATAATCAAGTAATCGTTTGTTGGGGTTTACGTTTGGGATTTTATTCGTTGAGAGGCGAAAATGTTCCAAATTAAAAAGTGGGGTTAATCAAACAACAGGTGTACGGGTAAGGTGAATGAGCCTAAAGGCAGGCAATGAAAGTTTGGTTTATAAAATATTAACAATGTTTTATTAGGTTAATAGAGATGAGGGAGTTACTATAAAAGATCACTCTCTTTGAAGAGGGGAAACCAAGTTCTCAAATGAAATCTCATTTACAGTTAAATTCTACACTGTTCCGTTCGGCACTGGAACAGACTCCGGCCTCTATTGTGATTACAGACAGAGATGGGAAGATTATCTATGTGAATAAATTTTTCACCGAACTGACCGGATATTCTATGGATGAGTTACTGGGTGAAAATCCTCGGATATTAAAATCCGGTTATCAGTCTGATGAACTTTATAAACAGTTATGGAGCACAATAGAGTCCGGAAAAACCTGGAAAGGTGAACTGCTCAATAAAAAGAAGGATGGCTCACTTTACTGGGAGAAAGCTACCATCAAGCCGGTATTGAATGAAGCGGATGAGGTAGTTAATTATATTGCCGTTAAGCAGGATGTAACCGAAGATAAAGAACGTCTGCAGAGTTCGGAAAGACGCGAGAGGATTTTAAACAGCATTGAGCAGCTCAGTAATACGGGCGGATGGGAGTATGATGTTGCAGAAGGTGAGTTTTTCTGGTCAGAAGAGCTTTATCGGATCCATGGTTTTGAAAAACGGAATATTAAAGAGCATGATAAGGAGAGTTTGAAGTGTTACCCGCCTGAAGCACAAAAGAGAGTTTAGGAAGCGTTTAGAGCATGTTTGAATGATGGCAGAGATTACGATTTGACCGTTCAATTCATAGATCTGAAAGGAAATAAGAAGTGGGTTCGAACCAAAAGCAGGGCGGTTAAAAACCGGGAAGGGGAGGTCATCAGGATTATTGGCTCGGTGCGGGATGTGACAGAAGAGGTTGAGCGCGAGGCACAGCTACGCCGGAATGTCGAAAAATTTGAAAAACTGGTCCATTCGTTTGATGACATCGTCTTTACATTAGACTCTGAGGGACGGCACACAGCCCTCTATGGGGCGTGGTCAGATGAGATTGATACGGATTTTTTAATCGGTAAGGATGCGATTGAAATATTTGGTGAGGAGAGGGGCAGAGTTCACCTGGATGCCGTAAAGCAGGTACTGCAAACTCGCCGGCCCTTAAGCTATGAATGGAGTGTTGAGAAGGATCAAGAGGCTAAAACGTATTATCACACCCGTCTGAATCTGCTGGAGCATGGTGGAAGAACGGATATTCTTGGAGTGTCGAGAAACATCACCTCAGAAGTTAATTTCCGGCAAGAAATCAATCGAACGCATGAACGCCTTGAGTTGGCGCTGGAGGCGATGAAAGCAGGGACATGGGATTGGGATTTACGGACTGATGAGCTGATTATAAACGATTGGTGGGCAAAAATGCTCGGGTATGATCTGAAAGAGCTTGAATTTCATATCGATACCTGGAAAAATCTGATGCACCCCACTGATTTAAAGTCAACGGTGAGGTTGATTAATGAACTTCGGGATGATGAAAGTCCCTACTTCGAAACCCGAATTCGAATGCAGCACAAAAAGGGGCATTGGGTGTGGATTAATGATCGGGGCAAAATTGTGGAGAGGGATGAAATGGGGAATCCGATCCGTCTTTCGGGTACCCATATTGATATTTCCGAGAGAGTGAAGGCCGAAAAGGCACTGCAGCTGTCTGAGAAAAAGTACCGGAATCTGTTTGAGCGTTCATCTGATCCCAGTTTAGTCTTTTTTGGGAATACCATTGTAGACTGTAACCGGGCAGCAATTAAATTTCTGGGCTATGAAAAGAAACATGATCTCGTAGGCAAGACTCCGGTTGATATCTCTCCGGAAAAACAGCCGGACGGAACATTATCGGAAGTGCGGCAGCAAGAGATTCTCAATAAGACTGAGCAGAATGAATCTCAACGATTTGAATGGGTTCATAAAAAGAAAGACGGGACTCCTGTACATGTTGAAGTTGTAATCACGATGTTGCCGGAACAGAGTGGGCGTGAACAGATGTATGTAGTGTGGCGTGACATATCCGACCGGAAGATAGCAGAACAAAAAGTCATTGAGTCACTCCGGGAGAAGGAGGCACTCTTATCAGAAATTCACCATAGGGTAAAAAACAACCTTGCGGTCATCTCCGGTTTACTGCAACTGCAAATTTATTCAGCCAAAGATGATGCAGTTGCAGATATATTAAACTCAAGCATCAACCGGATCAAGTCGATGGCGCTTATTCATGAACAGCTCTACCAGTCTGAAAACTTTTCCGATATCTCCCTGAAAGAGAATATCCTAAAACAGACTGAAAGTATTTTCGATGTTTTTGATGATGAGTACTCTACAGACATTGACCTTCAACTGGACTTGGACGATGTATCGATCGGTATAAATCAGGCCATGCCGGTTGGGTTACTGGTCAACGAAATTTTAATCAACTCATTGAAACATGCCTTTAAAGGCAGAGAGAATGGGAAAGTGTACATCAATTTAAAACAAATAGATGAGCGGGTAATTCTTAATATTTCGGATAACGGTGTAGGGTTTGACTCGGAGAACCGCGACCCCTCATCACTTGGCCATACGTTGATTGATACATTTATCAGCCAATTGGAGGCAGATGTTGAGCTCTCTACAATAGATGGAACATCGTACAATATTTCATTCAAAGTGAATGATCAAAATGGCTCCGTAGTATCTCGAAATGTTTAGTAGAGGACAAAGTAATAATTAACACCCCTTCAAAAAAATAGACTTGCTTTACGCCGCATTTATTCAATTATTGAAACAACCTTAAAATAATTGTCTATGGGCGACGAACGAGTACAACTACCGGAATCGAAAGAGCAGTCGCAGCAATTTCTTAAATATCTGCTGCGCGACGTTCGTGCAATGGAAAAAATGCTGAACGAAGGTTGGTTCGAAATCGACAATATTCGGATAGGAGCAGAGCAGGAAGTATGCCTGATTGATGAACATGCAAAACCGTCGCCCATTGCCATGGAGCTGATGGATAAGCTGGACGGGAATGGTTTCACTACAGAGCTTGCCCGATTCAACCTGGAAGCCAATCTGACCCCGCAGCGGTTTGAGGGGAAATGTCTAAGCAAGCTCGAAGATGAAATTCTTGAAAAGCTTGAGAAGATTCGAAATGCCATTCAGCAGATGAAAGGGGATATAGCCCTGGCCGGAGTTTTGCCGACCATTCGTAAGTCTGATCTTGATATCAAAAACCTGACTCCTTTGCCGCGCTACCGTGCACTCTGTGATGCGATCAACAAACTTCGAGGTGAGGAGTATGACCTCAGAATTCAGGGAGCTGATGAACTTCTGATGCGTTTTGATACGCCACTTCTGGAGGCCTCAAATACCGGTTTTCAGGTTCATCTTCAGGTGAGTCCCGACGAGTTTGTAGAAAAGTATAATCTGGCACAGGCTATTGCCGGACCGGTTTTGGCGGCGGCGGTCAACTCTCCGCTACTGTTTGGAAAGCGTTTATGGAGTGAAACCCGGATTGCCCTATTTCATCAGTCTGTGGATACACGCCAGGTTGGAGATCATCTACGCGATTCCAGCCCAAGGGTAACCTTTGGGAATGACTGGGTGAAGGAGAGTATTCTGGAGATCTATCGCGAAGATATTGCGCGGTATCGTGTAATTTTGAGCTCCGATGTAAATGAAAATGTAGAGGAGATGCTGGAAAAGGGTGAGATCCCGGAGCTTCGGGCTCTGCAAATTCATAATGGCACCGTATACCGGTGGAATCGTCCGTGTTACGGTATTAGTGACGGAAAACCTCACCTTCGAATTGAAAATCGGGTATTTCCTTCCGGGCCAACCGTATCCGACGAAATTGCCAATGCCGCATTCTGGCTCGGATTGCTGAACGGAATGGGGGATCACTATCCCAATATTCACACAAAACTCGATTTTGATGATGTTCGAATGAACTTTTTTGCAGCCTCCAAGATGGGGCTGGATACGAAATTCCGGTGGATGAACGATAAGCGCTATTCTGCCGTGGAGCTGATCAATGAAGAGTTGCTTCCTATCGCCCGTGAAGGTCTGGAGAAGGCCGGCGTAGACAGCGGCGATATTTCCAGCTATCTCGATATAATTGAAGATCGGGCAGATTCGGGGCAGACCGGAAGTTTCTGGATGGTCAAGTCGTATAATGAGCTTTCGAAAAAGGTATCTCGTGAACAGGCGTTAACAGCGGTGACCAACGCCATGGTGAAAAATCAGAAAAAGGGTGAACCGGTTCACAAATGGGGACTTGCCAAAGTGGACGATATGGAGAACTGGCAGCCTCATACACTGCTGGTTGAGGAGTTTATGACGACCGATCTTTTCACTGTTCAAAAAGATGACATTCTGGAACTTGTGGCAAACCTGATCGACTGGCGTCGAATTCGTTACGTACCGGTTGAGGACGACAGCAAGCATCTGGTTGGGCTGATTACCATGCGGAAGGTTTTTCGCGAATACAACAATGTGATCCACGGGAAATCGGATGAAAGTACCTCGGTAGACGATATTATGATCAAAAACCCGATTACGATTCACCCGGAGGCATCCATTCTGGAAGCGATCGAAATTATGGATGAACAGCAGATTGGCTGCCTCCCGGTAGTGAAGAATAACCGTTTAGTAGGAGTAATTACGGAACAGAATTACATGACAATCACCAAAAGATTGCTCAGGGTATTGGATAAACGGAAAAACGAGCAGGAATGAGTCAGGCAGCTGAAAAAGAAAAAGTAGACCGGAATTACCGGCTGCTTTCCCATTTCAAAAAGGATCGGGACGGTGCTGTGATTGTGGCACTGGCCGGCATGCATGGAAATGAAAATTACGGTGTGGCCGCCGTTCGAAAAGTGAATGAGTTGCTGGAGCAGTCGGGCGGATTAACCGCCGGTGAATTTTTGGGGATTGCAGCCAATATGCCGGCACTGCAAAAACGGGTGCGATATCTGGATGAGGATATGAACCGTATCTGGTATCCAAGCATCCTTGATAAAATTCGAAGAACCCCAACAGGGAAGATGCTGACCAGCGAACGGCAACAGATCAAAGAGCTACTGAAAGAGCTCGACCCCTACATTCTGCAATCGGAACGTGAAGTTATCTTTGTGGACCTGCACTCATTTTCGGCCCCGGGTGGGCTATTTCTCATTACCCCGCGTGGAGAACGGAGTGATAAACTGGTTGGGTTATCAACCCCAATGATTTTTGGGATTGATGATGCCCTGCAGGGTACGGCTCTTCGATATTTCCACGAGCGGGGACACACAGCCATGGCATTTGAGGGAGGGATGCACCACGAAAGTCGTACGCTGACGAACATGGTTGCGTTTTTGCTTCTGCTGAGTGAACGATTTGGGTTGATTCAGCCTGCCCTGCTCAAGGATTTTGGGGCGTATCGCAAGCATATTCGGAAAGAGGCAATGCATCTGCCACAAAAGGTTGAACTTGTGTACAAACACATTATTGAACCGGAAGATCAGTTTGTCATGCGTCCGGGGTTCGAGAACTTTCAGCGGGTGAGAAAGGGTGAGTGGCTGGCGAATGACGAGTCGGGGCAAATCTTTTCACCCTGCGAAGGTTACATGCTGATGCCGCTTTACCAGGACCAGGGAGATGATGGCTTTTTTATCGTCAGAGAGGTTTGATCTTTACTTTTGCCTTAAACTGATTCGCACTATCTTTTGCACACTCGATTCACACATATCAATTTACTTCTGAGAAATGTTAGATTTTCGATTTGTTGACGGTACCCGGCTCACATCCGTAGTTGAGGCATTGATCTTTGCCAGTCCTGATCCCATATCATGGGATAAGCTATCATCTATCATTCACGAAAGTGAAGAGGAGATAGAGCCGGATGAAACAGTCATTCAGAGAATCGTGGATCAACTCAATAATCGGTATGAAGAGAATGATTTGAGCTTTCGGATTGAAAAAACAGGCGGTGGGTATACATTCGTCACCCAGCCGCGTTATCATCCCTGGCTCAGTATTTTTCAGCATGAGAATGCCTATCGTAAGCTCTCACAATCGGCCATTGAAACGCTGGCAATCGTTGCTTACCGTCAGCCTATTACCAAGCCCGAAGTAGACCAGATCCGCGGGGTGGACTCCGGGTATATCCTGCGTCAGCTTTTGGAAAAAATGCTTGTAAAAGTATCCGGCAGGGCAGACTCTCCCGGTAAACCGCTGCTCTATAAAACCACCGACTATTTTCTGAAGCATTTTGGGATAAACTCGGTGACAGAACTGCCGAAACCGCGTGAAATAGATGAAATTCTGAAAGATGATGACATGGCCGAGCATCGTCGACTGCTGATGGAACGGCAAATGGAGATAGACGAGACCGATGAAGCCGATGAAATTCTGGAAGAGTTTCTCGATAAATTTGGGGAACACGAAGGGGAAGATCCTGAACAAAATGGTGAGGAATCTGAAGAACTATCCGGTGAAAAGAATCCCGATGATTCAGATGAAGGGAGCCCTAAAAGTGGGAATTGATAAAGTGTGATAAAAGTGTGTATATTAGTACACACTAAAAACAAGACCCAAATTTCCACTCCTTGTCTGAAAAAAGTATCACAAATTCGGTTCTGTGGGACCGATTTGGCATTAGCGTTTCTGTAATCTGTGCAATTCATTGCCTTTTTTTACCTGTGCTTGTTGCCGTTCTACCGCTAACCTCACTATCCCCGATTTTGCATGATTGGGCTCATCCTATTTTTATCTTGCTCATTGCCCCTACAATATTTTATGCGGCACGCAGAAGCCACTACGACCGTGACATTGTAAGGCTTCTTGGAGTCGGGTTTGTTTTGATTCTGGTTGGCTGGCTGGCCGGGCACTTCTGGATCGGCTACTGGTTTGAAACGACCTCAACAATCATCGGGAGTACAATACTGATTGCCGGCCATTGGAAAAACTACAAGCATCACCGAACGTGTAAAGTAGCATCCCATAAACATCACCCGGTAGCAGAAGAACACATTCATCAGGACTGATTATGAAACGACTCAACTTCACACTTGATAATTCTACCGTTGAACTGCTAAGTAAACTTGCCGAAAAATATTATGGCGGAAATAAGTCTCAGACAGTACGTGCCGCACTGGAAAGTTTAGCCACACACCAGAATCACGACGGATGGGTAATCAGCGGGTACACACCTGTAAAGGCTGATCATGATGTAAATTGCCACACCTGCGGTACCTCAAAACATGAGGGAGAGATTCTGTTTAAACCGGTTTTTGAGAGAGGAACCAGTCCCCGTGCCATTCGGGAAATTCCGAGTGAGGAGTGGGTGGAGTGTTCGGTCTGTGTGGAGAGTCAATCGTAAGCTGTATTCATTGTTATAGTCTGATCGAAGTTTAGAATTTACAAGCCAGCCTCCCTGTTGAGCAGCGATATCTTGGATCACATAATTTCAAGGGATCACTAGTCTGTTACACCGTTGTTTTAGACGTAGACATCTCAACCCTTTTTAATATCTATAGAGATGTTCCCGCTTTTCCATGTTGTTCTTTCGTATAAATAATATTATTTTTAGACAAGACTAAAAATAATATTATTTAATCTAAAAATTATGAGTGGCAAGAATAGTTCTACTGTTTCAGCAACGATATTTTTTGTCACCTTGATCTTTTTATCCGTGATAGAAAGATCAATAGCGACTCCGGCAGATTCTGTATTAAAAGGGAAAATAGTGGAAGGATCTGCTTTAGAGCCAATTCCGGGAGCAACTGTCGTATTGGAGAACCAAGGGTTGGGAGTTTCAACAGACGAAAATGGTGAATTTGAATTCATGGAACTTGAGGAAGGAGTTTATACTCTGATTGTTTCATCAGTCGGTTTTAAAACCGTAACACTTGAGGTTGATTTTCCTTTGGAGAATCATCTTTTGATAGAGATGGAAATTGAGACGATTCAGTCTGATGACGTAATTGTAACCAGCTCACCGATTGGCCGAAACATCCAGTATCAGCCAGCTCAATCAATTAATGCGGAAAAGCTTCAGCAGAAGGCGGCTCCAAGTTTGGGTGAGATTCTGGACGGAACCCCGGGAGTAACGACACGATCATTTGGCTCTGCTCCCGCGAGGCCGGTCATACGCGGATTTGACGGGGATCGTGTTTTGGTTATGCAAAACGGTGAACGGATGGGAGATCTCTCCGGGACGGCGGTCGATCACGCCGTGGCTCTTGATCCGCTGGCGATGGATCGTGTGGAAGTAATACGTGGACCGGCCAGTTTACTCTACGGTTCCAGCGCAATCGGTGGTGTGGTGAATATGTTCAGCAACGATTTGCCGAGAGAGTGGGAAAGCGGAACGTCATCATCCATTGCTACTCACATCTCAACGATGAATAAGATGGGTGCCGGACTTCTTAGGTCTCAGTATGGTACGGATCGTTTTGCGGTTACAGGCCGCCTGATCTACCGCGATGGAGGAGACCTCAGAACACCGGATGGCAGGCTGCCGGATACCGCTATACAAAATATCAGCTTTGGCGGTGGAGCCGGATATCGAGCGGGTGATTTTGAAACCGGCCTGTCCATTTCAGGCATGGATTATACGTACGGATTGCCGGAGGCGATCGAGGATCCGAATGAATCGATTGAAATCCGAATGAATCGCACAAATATTCAGAGCATTTCGACCCTGAAGATGGACCGGTTTTTTGACCATGCCGAGTTTCGTCTGCACCTAAGCGATTATCAACACGATGAGTTTGAAATTGAGCGAATGGGTAGTGAGACAACAGAGGATATCGGTATCTCCTTTGCACAACAATCATTGAGCAGTTCGCTGGTATTGAGGCACCGTCCCGTTGGAAAGCTGGAGGGAGCAGCTGGACTCAGTTTTAACTACTCTGAAATAGAAGTGGGCGGAGAGGAAGCCCTCACTCCCAACGCCAACGGCTATTTTATTGCCGGATACCTTTATGAAGAGCTGAGCCTTACCCAAACTTTGACGTTAAAAGCCGGTACCCGTCTGGAGTTTAAAGAGACGTTTGTAACGACCAACGATCTTTTTACCAACGCTGATGATTTTGAAGACCGTTCAGATCTGATTTTCTCAGGTGCATTGGGCCTGAATTATTCTCCATCATCAAGCTGGACCGCCGGGTTGCAATTTGCGAGAGCCTACCGAACCCCAACAATTGAAGAACTCTACTCGTTTGCGCCTCATGCAGCGGCGGGTTCGTTTGATATCGGGAACGCTTCTCTGAACAATGAGTTCAGCCTGGGCACGGATGCATTTGTGGAGTATCTCTCAAACAGAATATCAGGGCAGCTTTCACTGTTTGCAAACCGGATTGATCATTTTGTAGACTTTTCGCCGACAGGAGATACGCATCAACCCAGTGGGCTTCCGGTGTTTGAATACCGCTCAAAAGAGGCGTTGATGTACGGTTTTGAATTTACCACGGATGTGCGGCTGTCAAACAACTGGATTGCCGGTCTGGGATTTGACTATGTGAGAGGCCGGGAACGCTCCGGGAACCGGGAAAACCTCACCTTTATTCCTCCATTTCGAACCAGTGCCGAGGTGATGTACGATAATGGCTCGTTTTATGCAGGTCCGCGTATCAGAGTTGTGAACAAGCAGGAAAAAACCGCTCCAAATGAAGAGCCAACGGACGGATATATCCTGCTGGGAGCAGATACAGGGTATCGCTTTGGGCAAGGGTTAACGCTCAGCTTGCGCCTGGATAATTTACTTAATGAGAGATACCGAGATCACCTAAGCCGGGTAGAAAACCGGAACGCCCCCATGCCGGGACAAAATCTCAACGTAATGATGAGATGGGAGTTTTGAATAA